>JBCCQQ010000149.1:0-2329 GCA_039024555.1 Cyanobacteria bacterium P01_D01_bin.156 | reverse complement strand
ATTTTATTCATCAAAAGATTTGACTGGCTGTAGTGACTATAAAATCCTCGTTTGAGGTAGCGATCGCGAGTGACTAGAAGTATTAGCTCCACGGTGATTACCTCTATTCCTCAAAAGATAGTCATTCCTAAGGTTGTTCACAAGTTACGTTCTAGATGGATACATAAATAACAGTTAAGATAGATTGTCCTGAGAACTATAAGAATCTGTCTATCAGTTGAAGACTAAGCTGACCAGGGAAGTAACTCTCTAAGAGAATCAAGGTGACTTTTAAGATGACAATCTCTGACAACCCAAAAGGTGACTCTCTCCGTGACTGCTCTAGTGATAACAGCATTTGACTACTGAATTAACAATTTCAATATCTAAAAATGATTGTCTCAGAGAACTGAAAGAGTTTTTTTGATTAGTAGATTTTTTGAATGACGACAGGTTTACAACCAAACGATGACTATTTCATGACCAGAAGGAATGATACTCCTAGTAATCCTCTTATATTCATTGACAAAATATCGAAAATGACAATGCTTTCCCTTTAGCTAAATAATTCCTACTTAGCAGGTTACCCAGAGTCGTAACGCCACTGCGTGGCAGCTCAGAGTAGACAGAGACTAGTAGCTGGAAAGGCCGATTGGGAAGTCTTTCACACATTACGCCAATTTTTTGACAAAACAGCGAAACATATTGATAAATAAGCATTTCTCGAATTAATAAACAATTGCCGAAAAAGGATTCACAATTGGAGTATCGCTACACATCTTTGAACCGTGCTATCGCTCTCAAATCTCAAGGCCAAACAGGCTGAGACTTACTACCAAGCAGACGATTATTACACAAATGAAAAATCTAACCTGTCTGGATTTCGCCCTCAGTGGTCAGGCAAAGGAGCTGCTGCCCTAAATCTCTCTGGTGAGATTAAAGCCGCAGACTTTAAGGGATTGCTAAACGGCTACGCACCTGATGGTAAGCCGCTATTTCAGCGGCAAGTAGATTCCAACAAACGGCGGGGCGGCACCGACTATACCCTGAGCGCTCCCAAAAGCGTTAGCATTGCCGCCTTAGTGCAGCAAGATGAGCGCGTCTTGGCTGCGCACCATTATGCCGTTCGAGTAGCACTTTCTGTCATAGAGTCTCGCTATGTGGAGTCTCGTATTACTGTCAGTCCCGGTAATCGCCAACGGGTCTTTACTGGCAACATCATCAGCGCTATGTTTACCCATCAAACCAGCCGCGAATTTGACCCTCAACTCCACACCCACTGCGTCACCATTAATGCGACCCAAGCACCTGATGGTCGGTGGTTCAGTTTTTCCAATGAAAATGTCATCCGTAATCAAAAGCTGTTGGGCGAGATTTACCAGAACGAATTGGCCCACCAGCTTCAGCAAAGTGGCTACCAAATTGAGCCCACTATCGACGGTCAGTTTGAACTCAAGGGATACAACGAAGAACTGCTGCAAAGCTTCTCCCAACGACGGCAGCAAATCAAAGCATTAATGGAAAAATGGTCAACCGAACATGATCCGTTAGTAGATGGCAGCGGGAAACCAATAAAGAACACTGCCGCCCGTCGTGAAGCTGCCAACCTGCGATCGCGCAAAAATAAATGTCATGACATTGCCCGAGAAGACTTGATCAAAGCCTGGCAGCAACATATTGAAGCGGAAGGCTTTACCTTACCAACTCTTCCCGATGCATCGAATAAGTTTCCTGCCCAATCAACCGCCCCGGAAATCATTCATAAAGGCATTGAGCACTGCGAAGAACGTCGCACCGTTTTCAACCGTGAAAAGATAGAGCGGTTTGCCCTAGAACATCATCTGGGCCAACAGCCATTCAATCAACTCGAAACAGCCCTCAACGAGTCTACAGAATTGATCAGGGTAGAGCCGAGGCAAGAACAGGCCAGCTCTTGCACAACCAAGGCAGCTGTACAGCTGGAACTCAATACTATTCGCACGATGCACCAGGGCAAAGGACAAGTTTTGCCTCTGGCTCATTCCAGACAGATTCAGACAGCTACTGCTGATAAAACCCTGACAGCAGGACAGTTATCTGCGATTCATCTCTCGGCAACCAGTAAAGACCAGATCATCGCTTGGCAAGGCGTCGCTGGTGCAGGTAAAACCTATGCCCTAGCGATTACTAAGACCTTAGCCGAGCAGTCGGGATATCAGGCCAAGGGATATGCTCCTAGCGCTGAAGCTGCAAATGTCTTGGGGGAGTCCCTCCAGATTGAAACAGCCACTGTTGCTCACTTGCTGAATACAGAAAAGGCTCGTCTCGGGCCACAGTTGTGGATTGTTGATGAAGCCAGTCTGTTAGGAAT
>JBCCQQ010000148.1:0-3049 GCA_039024555.1 Cyanobacteria bacterium P01_D01_bin.156 | reverse complement strand
GGAACTGAGCAAACTCGGAGTACCCGCGATCAAGGGGCTCACGGATTTGCTTAAGGACGATGATCCGGTGGTACAGGCCAGTGCGGCCTATGTGCTGGGCGAGATTGGGCAGGGTGCGATCGCATCTATCCCAGAGCTGATAAAACAACTCCGCAACGGCGATGCCGAGGTTAGAGCTGCCAGCAACCACGCTCTCAACAATATCGAACCTGTGGTGACGCGGGTGCTGTTGATGGATGAGCTGCAATCGGGGGAACGACCTGAGGAACGGGCGGAGGCGGCTAAAGCCATTGGGGAGATAACTCCCACGGCGGCGGTGCCTAATTTTGTTTCGACGGCGATGACCTCGGCACTGGAGGCAGCTTCTCAAAGAGATTAATCGATAGGAATCTAAGACAATTCAAGGGCTTTCAGTCAATTCTTTCAGTCAATTAGAGAGAGCATATGCACTCCTCTTGGGAGTCGCATAACTGTATTTAATCGTTCCAGTCTGACGTCTTCACCCTGCTGGAGTCGCCAGATTTCAACACCGCCTTGCATTGGATTATCGTTGTTATAGGCATTCACACCTACAAACACAAAATTTCCAGATGTATCAAATGCTAATCCTTGTGGCAGCGTCGCTTCATACCTCCACTCTCCAATTCTACTGAGCACTCCAGTCTCAGGATTAATCCGGTAAAGTCCTAGCGAAGCTTCTGGATCGTAGCTTGGATCAGCTCTGAGTTTTCCAGTATTTCGCATACTACTGACGACCAAAAACTGACCATTTGGACTAATGGCAATTGTTTCTGAAGCCAAGCCCCCCTCAGCAACTGCAACTGTAAAATGCTGAGCCTGTTCGGCAGGAGCATCAGACGCTGCGACCCGAACCGTGGTGAGAACCCCCTGATTAACGTTAAAGAAACCTGGGACGTCAGGTCCCCATTGGAGGTCACTGGTGATGTAGTAATGACCATCAGGTGTAAATCGGCCTGACATAGGAAACTTATTGACTCGAACGATGTTTCCCCACTGTCTTAATTCTGAAACAATGCCATCAGAGGCTCTCACGACTTCGTAAAAAATAACTTGAGAACGAATGTTGAAGTTGACCGCAACGTAACGTCCGGAGGGATGCCATTGGACAAATATTGCCCCATCGAGCGGTAGGTCAGGACGCGGAGTGAGTTCTGGAAACTGAAAGGTCTGGGGTGTCCCCAATTGATTGTTACGGATAGACACAAAGGTTAACCCGTTGGTCAGGTCAAATCCAGTGACAGCGATTAGATCGCCCGCCGGACTCACTTGCATAGCTTGAGACTGTTTAGGAATGTCAACTTCGCTTACTAGCTGAGGTTGATCAGGATTCGTGAGATCAAAAGCTCTCAGTTTGTTCCCCTGTGTCAAATCACTCAGCTTTGTAGCTCCGGGCGATCGCGGCTGCCAGGTTTCGATCACCATTGCTAGCTGACCATTGGGTGTAACATCCATTACAGCAGGCGGACTAAATACTGAGTTGGAGGCCGTAATCGTTGCATCTGGTTTGTCATGATTGCCAAATGGGAGTTTTGCGATTGCCAGCGTATCTTCTGTGTCTGGTACAACTGCGCCCAGGTTGCCATCCTCGTAAGCCGTTGCCACCATATCAACGTCAGAAAGAGCAAGCAGATAACGACCTTGAGGCGTCGCTTCAGTTTGAGCCATTGAAACCTGGCTGACTTGGAAGCTTAACCCGAATACCACCATTAAGCTAACCAGGGTCAGAAGCAGCTTCTGACTCACAAGTCGCATTCTCATCCTCACCTCCCCAAGCAGCATTTATATGCAGAGATTGTAAAAGTCCGTGGTAGTATTCTTCAAGCTCATATTAGTTATGGAGATATGAATGAAAGGCATATAGAAGAGCCAACGGTTAAGCTTTCTGATATTGATCTCAATTTATTAGTCGCACTTGACGCACTGATAAACGAGCGCTCTGTTAGTGAAGCAGCTTTACGACTTGGTTTAACCCAGCCAGCCATGAGTAAGCGGCTTGCCAAACTTCGTAAAGTTTTACGTGATGACATTCTTGTCCGAACTGCAGGTGGTATGCAGCCGACAGAGCGAGTAATGGATTTGGCAGACCCCATTCAAGTGGCTCTTAGACAGATAGAATCCGCCCTAGGCAACTATCTATCTTTTCAACCCGCTCAGACAACAAGAATCTTCCGAATTGCTACAACAGATTTGATTGCTGCTGTTCTAATTCCTGCACTGATTCAGCGATTACAGACTGCTGCACCTGCTATATCACTCATTGTCCGGGTACTTCATCGGACTGAGATTGCAGAGGCTCTGGATGCTGGAAAAATCGATTTAGCGATTACAGTTTTGCTAGATGCTCCACCTTGGATTCAAAACATACCCCTCTTTGAAGAGCGGTATGTATGCCTGGTGGCCCAAAATCATCCCGAAATTCACAATCATCTATCGCTTGAGCAATACATTGCTAATCCACATATTTTGATCACTTACACAGCTGATTTGAAGGGCGTGATTGATCGAATGTTAGATGATCAAGGATTAAAGCGAAAAGTGGTTGCAAGCTTCCCATATCACCTGGCAGCCCCCAGTATCGTGGCAAATACTAACTGTATTGTCACACTCTCCGAACGAATCGCACGGCTTCACAATTGGGTAGGGGTAAAGGTACTACCCTTGCCGCTGGATTTCGCACCTTACCGGGAGACACTCTTATGGCATAAAAGAGATAATAACGATAGAACACACCAATGGTTGAGGGATACGATTAGTGAAGTTGCTTCAGAGGTGAGTGCTGACAAGTCGTAACCTGGCTTTGATTCATTAGACAAGTCATGCAGGCACTACAATACGATGAAACTTAATACCTGATTAGGAACAAGACTTTAATCAGATATCCGATTAAGAAAACCGATCCACCAGGGTTTGCCACACCTCCTGCGCACTTCCCCCTTTAAACACCCATAGGGTGGTTTCCCAGCAAAAGAAAGCCACGCCCCGAAAGCCTGCGGCCTGGACAGCTTGAATTTCTTCATTGAGGCGGTCG
>JBCCQQ010000147.1:0-3084 GCA_039024555.1 Cyanobacteria bacterium P01_D01_bin.156 | reverse complement strand
TATGAGACCGGACGTAAAGCTACCGATGAGTTTAAGGCTCAGATGCCCATTCGCTTCGATGACTATCTACCTCAATGGAATTATGTTGCTCAACCACAACAAATATAAAACTGGAAGTTATTAAATCCCTATTCCTTAGTTAACTTTGCTTCTAAATCAGCCGGAGTCAAATTAACAACGCCATTCTGTGCTAGGGCTGCAAAGGGATCGAAACCTAAGGCACCTCGATTTAAGACCTCATCTGCGGATACATTCATATCACCAAATAGATGATCAAAGTGAAATGTGGCTTCCACATCTGCTGTTTGATCAGGCTCTACAATGCCTTTGCGCTCATCACCCACAAAATCACCACAGAGAAACTCCAAAGATGGATTCATGGAAATCTCAAATGGGATTGTTTCGCCATCACGGGTTGCTGTACCGCTCAGGGCCAAAGACGGTTCAGTTTCAGAGGTGAGTTTCCAAACTAGGGCATTGTAGCGACCGGCTGGGGCCTCGATTTGTTCCACAAGGATAGGAGTAGCGTCTGCTTCTCCCTCAGCTAAGTCGACTTTGGCAGCTATTGTCAGAACAGCCTCGGTTTCAGCCGTTACTTCTACATCCGTATCTGGATTAAACGAAGCGGATGTTTGGTAGGCAACAACATCCTGAACATGAGCATAGACATGGTCAAACTCGATTTGCCAACCATCTTTACTAGTAAATCCTTGCCGCACAAAGTCTTCCCCGTTGGCCCGTAGTTCGAGTGTGCCCATGCGGGCATCGGGGGACTGAGCACAAGCCTGTAGCAACAATGGGGCAGCAGCTACGGATAGCAATCGCAATCTATTCATGTGCTTTTATATAGGACTCCTTAGGTAGATACGGGTTACGATGCTGATTGGATTGTTATCTGTATCGATGTAACTGATAGAAGGTGCGATCGCACCTACCTCTGTGGCTGTCATCACTCAATTTCCTCAACTTATGTCAGAGAGCCCTTACGCAGTTGCATTGATCGGTCGGATAGCGTTCAGGTACCCCCAGAATTCTTGTCATCAATGAAGTAATTCAACCACTGCACCAATTCACAAAGGAGCTTTAGCGATGCAACGCAGACTCCTTTATACCTTGAGCTCCTAAACAATCAGCCCAAAGCTATTGAAGATATCTAGGAAACTCGGCTGGACACACGCACCAAGAACAGTATTCATAAGTACGTATCGACCATCTAAATAACAACCAGTCTGACACTGCTGAGAACACCCAGGCTAAACGCCTCAGCGCTCTTGATATCCGCACTAAGAACAGTGTTCATAAACTACACATTGACTAGTTCAATCATCAGACTAAAACTGTTGAGAACATCCAGACTGCACGCTTAAATGCATTGGAGACACATCCTAAGTCTATCCACTAGCGGATTACTTTTTTATTACCAGATCCTAGTATAGGCATCCGCTACAGACCCCGTCGCCTGTGCACAGCTTCTCACCAAAGCGTAGTCTCTCCTTACACACACTCTTCTAAGCTCCTAGCCTAATGGTAGAAGCTTTTGCTTTACACTAGAGCCTTGTAGACAAGAAGGTAGCAGCGATGCTGGACGAACAGGCCAAAAAGACAATGTTGCGCAAGATTCCCCATGCGCTTTACATTTGCGGCGTCAAAGACGGGGAAGAGGCCAACGGTTTTACCGCTAGCTGGGTTATGCAGGCATCGTTTACTCCACCGCTTGTCGTCAACTGTGTTAAGGCAGATTCGACTTCCCACGCCATGATTAAAGCGAGTGGCGTTTTTGCTCTTAGCGTTTTAGAAGATGGTCAAAAGGATATGGCCCAAAACTTTTTTAAGCCTCTGCGTCGTGTCGGCAACAAATTTGAAGAGATCGAATTTTATCCTGGTCCCGAAACTGGTTGTCCCATTATTAAAGACACCCTGGGCTATGTCGAGTGCAAGGTTATCAGCGCCGTTGAACAGGGTGACCATACCGTATTCGTTGGTGAAGTAATCGGTGCAGGCATCCATCGTGAAGGAGATGCACTGTTACTGTCCACCACTGGATGGAACTACGGTGGCTAACCGTTAAATACCGGTCTTGCAAGATGTTGCCTGATGTAGGGATATCGTCCATTGGCAGATATCCCCACGAGTTTAGAAAATCAAAGTAGTTGTTTACCCATGAAATAACCTATGCCGCTAATCAAAGTTCAGACATCGGTCGATGCTCCGTCGAAGGGTGCCGTAGAAGACATGCTCAAACAGCTGTCAGCCAGCTTGGCTAAGCACATTGGCAAACCTGAATCCTACGTGATGACAGCGTTTCAGCCTAGTACACCCATGACCTTTGGAGGCAGTACCGATCCTACTTGCTATATCGAGATTAAAAGTGTTGGCACCATGGGTAGCAAAACTAAAACAATGAGCCAGGAATTTTGTGCCCAGGTACAGGCTGCCTTGGGAGTCCCACCAGATCGCACTTATATTGAATTTGCTGATGCTGATGGAGCAATGTGGGGCTGGAATGGTCGCACATTTGGTTAGAGCAACTAATTAGAGTATCGGGAGATAGAGCCTTATAAAGGTTTCTATCTCCATTGCTTACCCTCATGCTCAAACGAAGGGAGCATCTAACTAATCAAATTCCTTTAGACTGTCTTTAACGAGTTTTATCCTGGGTTTATATTTAGCAATCTCAGAATTAGTTACATTAGACCTGTTCTTACAACACACTCTATAAAAACACCTTATGTGTAATCCACCCCGGCAGTGATGTCGGGGTTATTTTTTATCGTTGCTGATTTAAGTAAGAAAATGCTCAACCAAGGTTTTCATAATGCCATACTGTGCTGATGAAATCAGTCCGAGGATGAGCACCTTTGTTCTTAAAATTGGAATTGATAAATACAGCCCTGCAATTACAGAGAAAATATTGTTAATCAGGATAGTCTTAACCTAAATTCTTTAACTATGAAGGTAATCACATAGGTTCTATGCAATTACTCAAAGTCAGTAGAAACCCAATAATCTACCCGGTCAATATAGGTAAGTTTTTTATAAAGATAAACTATTCCATAGAAGACATTAATTTATAAAAAATAAATT
>JBCCQQ010000146.1:0-3095 GCA_039024555.1 Cyanobacteria bacterium P01_D01_bin.156 | reverse complement strand
GAGGAGAGACAAGGAAACCTACGCCTGGTAGGATCTCGAGACGGACGTGATGGTTCTATCACCATTCACCAGGATTTGAATCTGTATGCAGCCCAGCTGAACTCTGGTGAGCAGATCAGCTATACCGTGCCAGAGAATCGCGCTGTCTGGATTCAATCTGTACGTGGAGATTTGCGGATAGGGCACCACGATTTAGGGGCCGGTGATGGAGCTGCCATAACAGCCTCTGAAAAGCTCATCATCACAGGGCAAACAGAAGATGCTGAATTTTTGTTATTTGATATGCCTGAGAAAGGCTAAGGCTGCAGTCAAGCTAGATCTGAATCTATGGAAATGATCCTATGCTTCTCTAGGCCATGATCAGCCTGCGTCCATTCTCTATGGACGCAGGCTTTTTCATAAATGCTTTAACCGCTCAGTTAATCGTTGCTATCCATCAGATTCTCCCGATTCAAATCATCCCCAAACCACTGATTTAGGAGTTACGCATTGACAAAAGTTGATCACTAGTATCAAGCAAAGGTGGCTTCTGTGGCATGGTCCAGAATGAACTGACGGATGACGGGTACAAATAACTGTCTCGATATCTCGTAACAGTTTCCAATCACGCCCTGAATACACAAAGTTTGTAACTTCCCAAATGCCCGTAACGCACAGTAGAAATGATTGCGAATAGCCTGTGCATTCCGAACATAGAATCTCTCAATGTTGCACACTTGTTTGATTACTCGATGAAAATACTCGATTTGCCAATGCTCATCATGGACTTGCTTGAATTCAGCCCGAGTCAGGTGATTCAATCGCTCTAGGGTAGGCTGATACATGATGTAATAACGTGGTTCGTTCTTGAACAACTGACAAAACACCTTGACCCAACCAAACTCCTTGAGATACACCAATAATCCCGATTCTGGGATCTCTAAACTCTTGACCTGAACTAGCTTGCCACGTTCCAAAGAGACCTTTCGATTATCGGCAATCCCGAATAGAAAACCCACTTTCTCGTTTCTGAGAAACTTCAGATTCTCAAGACTTGAATACCAACTATCTCCTGTCACCCAGGTTGGTTTAATACCCCACTGCTTGACTTCGAGTGCCATCTCTCTGAAATAGTCGTTCTTGGTTTTACCTTCCCGTTTATCGTAAATGCGAAAGTTAACGGGATATGAATGACCGGATAGATCAGTGTAGTACAAGGTGATGAGATTAATCCCTTTGACCGTCCGTTTATGTTTGCCCGACCAAAAGTATCCAATAAAGGCACTCTTGTTCAGGTCTCGATACGGTTTATCTTCAACACTGTCGTCGACACTCAATGTGCCCCCAACTAGAGTCACCTCCTCTTTGACGTCGTTAAATAAATCTTCGGGTGTGTAACGCTCTCGTAATAAAAAACGGTTCACACTATCGTGACTCACACTTTCCAATATTTCCGCTAATCGAACGCAACTGACATATTTGGGCTCTGCCATAAGGAATAAGGTGTAGAGGCTGCAGTTACATTGGGCGGTAGACGGTTTGGATAGCTGACGCATCACTTGACAGGGGCTAGAGCACTAAGACTATTCGTATCACCCCATATCTTTGCTATTCTGTCAATGCGTAAGTCCTATATGATTTTGTGGTTCCGGTCCAGCCAGATCTTACTGAAGATGAACATAAAGCTATCTATCGAGAGTACCTGCAGCGCTACTACAGCATTACCCCCCAACTAGCTACCCTGGGAGAAGATGCCATCCTAGAGCTGCTTCAACAGTGCGATCAACAACTCAGCTACCAGTGTTCCATCATGGCTAGCTCCCTCGCCGCCGGTTAGTGATGGATGCAGGTTCAGTGACCTATGTTTTCATGGCGTTCTTCCTGGCAGCCTTGAGTAAAGGAGTGACAGGGTTGGGATTTTCCACCCTATGTTTGCCCATGCTGGCCCTCAGGCTAGATCCCACCGTCACTATTCCGCTAGTGATTGTCCCCTCCCTGTGCAGCAACCTCTTGGTAATTCAGGGGGCAGGACATTTGCGCACTGCCGTCGCACCGGCGTCATCAACGGTATCACGGGTTCCCAGGTCATGCCTGTTTTGCCCTATCTGTTGGCCCTAGACCTCAAGCGGGATATTTTTATTACCGCGATTAATCTATCATTTACCTTTTCCAGCATTTTTATGTTGATTGGATTGGGCCGATTTGGCCTAATTTCAGTCTCTTTACTCAAGGTTGCGGCGGGGGGCACTCTGTTTGTCGCCCTGGGTATTCGTCTGGGGACTCGTATTCGTCAGCGTCTCAGTTCACTGCTCTACAAACGGCTTATACTACTGTTACTAATGGTTTTAAGTATTAATTTGTTGCTAAGAGCTTGAAACTGCATGGCTGTTTGAGTAATTGTTTTTAAGTTTCACTGTCCAGTTTATAGTTCGATAATCTCCCATGGCATTTGATCACAAACCCCGAATTTTATTTCTCTATGGTTCTCTCCGGGAGCGTTCCTACAGCCGTCTGCTGGCGGAAGAAGCCGCCCGTATTATTGAAGACTTTGGGGCTGAGGTAAAATTTTTTAACCCCAGAGGGCTGCCACTCCACGGCGCTGAACCGGATACCCATCCAAAGGTGCAAGAGCTGCGAGAACTCTCTCTGTGGTCCGAAGGGCAGGTATGGTCTAGCCCTGAACTCCACGGCAATGTTTCGGGGTTGATGAAAACCCAAATTGACTGGATTCCCCTTAGCATGGGGGCCGTTCGTCCTACCCAGGGGCGTACCCTGGCGGTGATGCAAGTATCCGGTGGATCCCAGTCCTTTAACGCCGTCAATACCTTACGGATTCTGGGACGGTGGATGCGTATGTTTACCATCCCCAACCAGTCGTCGGTGGCAAAAGCTTACCAAGAGTTTAACGAGGACGGCACCATGAAGGAATCGGCCTATCGCGATCGCGTAGTCGATGTGATGGAAGAACTCTACCGATTTACCCTGTTGCTCCGCGACAAAGTGGATGAACTCACCGATCGCCACAGTGAGCGTAAAGCCGCAGCGGCTAAACAATTAGAGGAGACTGCCAAAAAAGCCCTGAGCTAAAGACCCGAGCCCCTGACTTTATAGTCAAT
>JBCCQQ010000145.1:0-3357 GCA_039024555.1 Cyanobacteria bacterium P01_D01_bin.156 | reverse complement strand
GTCGATCTCAAGCGATTTCTCAAACAGCCCAGAAAAAAGAAGAAAAAGAAACCACCACAAGGGGCTGACCCAAAACATCCCCATGTCTCAACCAAAAAACTTTTATCCCGTGACTAAATAACACTTAGACAGGTATCGCCTATAGACACATTGCCATAGACTTTAACTATCAAATCAATTTGTTTACAGTCCTTAACTGTGAATTTAGCCTAAATTGAATGCAAAAAGGAAATGTATTGCCGCTTTCCGTCACGAAATGAGCTGTAGGCGCTTATTGCAGTCCTTTACTATACCTATCCCGGCGGCTAGTTCCCAGCAAGGACTTTATGACATATACGAAAAAGCCCTCAAGGAGAATGAGCGGTTTGCTTCGTCGTATGCGCTTACCCAATTACCCTACCAATATCTGTCTCAACCGGCCTAAAAATGCCCAACGTGCTTTCAGGATCTTGACAGTCGCAAAAGCCCCAAAAGCCTTTCCCAGCATGCGAATTCATTGCTTTTTTGAGAAGCTTCGGAATTTATCAATCACACCCAAATCACCAAAAATAATCCAGCGGAATGGTAAAACTTTCTCGCTGAAGGTGAAAAAAGATGGTCTTACTCTAAGGCGCAGCTCTAAATAAGCTCTGTCTGGCCTCATCCATTATTGAATAAGCTTTACCAGGAAGAGATGCGAAGCACAGCCTTAGGGCAGATCAACAAGTTGAGCCAACTATTCCGATTTGGGATCCTGAGCAGATGCATCGGCGCGATCGCATTCTTGCTTGAGAAGATCAAGCCGTTCGCGCAGCAGCCGTCGAATTTTTTGCGATAGAGATAATTCTGACCAAAGCGGGTTATCAGCGTACGCTTCCAAAATTTCGTCCCGCATACCTTCTATATCGACGCTGATTCGGTCTGCCACAGCTCCATCAACTATCCACAACGTTTTCAGCTTACTGCGATCTATTCACAAAACTTTTTCTGGTTCTAGTTGGTTCATTGTGATTTACTTGGGTTATGATCAATCTCATGATTCAGACATCTGGAGGCAGCTATGCGCCAGATTTCAATTTCACGGGCATTTCGACTAACCCAAGGGCTTGGGTTGTTGCTGCTGATTGGCTGCTCCCAAGCGGAGCTGTCAGAGCTGCTGGGGCAGCCCGCCGAGGCGACAGCGCTGTCAGCGGTGCCGCCAGCGGGGCTAGAACCTTACGGGTTAGACGGTCAGCTGGTTGAGTCTGAAATTCAAGCATTGTTGTATCTACAATTTCCTCAAAGCTATGGGGCGATGCAGTCACGATTTGGCTTCCCCGCCTATCGGGATGCTGCATCGGACTACTATCAACTGCCCAACGGGCATTGGGTTGCGATTGATTACAACGGTGCAACTGCAACTGGCTATCGATTTAGCGGTTCACAATAGTAGCGGTATGCTTATGGCTAGAGCGTCTCCTGACACGATGAAACTACCGGCACTCAAACAGCGAGTCTGGAATACCTGGAAGACCTTAAACAGCTGGAAGGGTGAGCTAACCAGCCCACCGGACAGCTTTGTCACTGAGGTCAAAGGCTTTGGCGATCGCCGCTATAAGCAAACCTGGATTCGGGCTTTGGCCCGATTCGAAGCGATCGCAACCTATGAAAGCTGCCTGGACGCCTGGGCGTTGATTTTGATTAATTTCAACTTCACCCCCGAGCGCTGGGACTATGAATATCGCTACGAAATTCTAGACGAGTTTCTGACCTACCCGGACGGCTTAGAGCTGATTCGAGAAGGGTTAGAGCAGCTTTTTTCATCCGACTTTACCCCCGAAGAAAGAGGACAGGCACATGGCTTTTATTCCCTGGTGGCGGGAGAATCAGGACGAGCAGGAGGAAACCGCTTCACAGATGGATTTGCTCGGGAAATCGCAGGACTTACCCCCGCAGCGTAAGCGAGTAGATGGGGCGACGGTCTACAAGCGGTTTTCGAAGGCAATTCAGGATAATGGTGGGGATGCGATCGCGCATCGGGATTCCGTCATTGCTGAGACGGAAGAAATGTTCGGCTGTGGCGTGCGGGAGTTGTATCAGGCGACCGGCGCGAAACGGGGTAAGCGAGAAACGTTGCCTCAGGCAGTACAGGAGGCTTACATCGTCAATGAGTCAATCTCGGCTAATGAGTTAGAGCGGTCTGTAGGTGGTCTATCTGGCGAAACGCAGGATGAAGTGAATGGCCAGATTGTCAATATTGTCAGGGAAACTTCTAAAAAGAGTCGGCCTTGGTTACCGTGGTAGTTAAGAAATAGCCCTTAATAAGGGCGTTGGCCAATGATGTTTCCACCAGGGGAATATTGGCAGACCCAGATTTCTTTGGCAGCATCCTGTGTCCGTGCTACGCCACAGCCAACATCTGTTGTATCAGCCCAAATAATCTGGGTATAGTGCTTGCATGGTTGATCTGCAAGACAGGTATTAGAGGCATAGTCATAGAAGTCGCGCTCATCTAGCCATCTGCCAATTGCCCGTCCGGGAGTGCTATAGGCTCCGCCCGGAGCACTGCTCTGAAGACTGGCTAAGTTTTCTCCTATTGTTCCATTGTTGCGCTGTTCAGCAGGGCTATGTTCTAATCCATTTCTTTGTAGCAATGCCTCTGCCCAACTTTGGGCGCTATTGGCTAGGTCTGCTGACCAGGATAGTTCTGGAAGATTCAATGTCCTTCTGTCGAGATTATGGGCTTCAAGTGCTTGATCGATACCTGCTTGAGTTGAAAGATTGTAAGTGTTAGTCGTGAGCTCCTCTGCTAAGGCTTGTTCTATTGTGCGAATGCGAACTGCTGGGACGTCCTGCTCCGTTTCACCCATGCCATCTAAAAACTGCACGTCATAGTGCCAGATCCATGGCCCCCCTGAGGATTGACCACTTGCACCCTGAATAGTGGCTTCTCGCCATTTCTGATCTTGAGAGACGTAGACCACACCACTCAGGTCTGGATTAACGGCTTGAGCATAGGCATTATTAAAGCTATGAAAGGTTGCCATACGCCTTGTTCTGAGCTGAAGTGGGAAGCAGCTCAGAGCCAAGCTTAAAATCGATAGTCCAATTAAACGCCTATTTCTCACAGATTTTACGCCTTCAGCCTTCACTCAGAGGGAGCTTCTGTAGTAGAGCACCGTTGCCAAGTTAATGAATCATGGAGTAACTATTGTGACCCTAGCAACAGGGAGGCTTCAGATTCATTATATTAAGCATAGGATTGAATTCCTGAAATATCGTAACCGTTCAGGGGGTAGGAACAGGAAAATGATTTCCACCCTAGTCAGCCTCTGGTAGGCTAGCTGCTATGGATGAGTCCGCCCCTAACTATACAGATACGGTTTCTTCGAAAGACTG
>JBCCQQ010000144.1:0-3384 GCA_039024555.1 Cyanobacteria bacterium P01_D01_bin.156 | reverse complement strand
ACGCTACGAGCTGAAACAGCGGCTTGGGCGAGTGACATCAACAGCACTCAGAGAGGTGTCGATTGGCAGATGAAAATTGACGATGCACGCTACAAATTAGCGTCTGTCTATCCCAAGATTAAGTCTTGACGATGCACTAGCGATGTTGATTGGTTTCTTAAAGTCATCAAGCATTGACATTGTCTAGTATTTCATTTTATTGATTTACAGCTGTGAAAATTCACCCGGAATCGGGGAAAGGGATAGATTTTAGATATAGCTTACCCCCTGCCCTATTTAAACTCTGATGGGTTTGACCGGTCCAGTCGGGGACTGAATCTCTGCCACCCTTCATCCCCAACTCAGATTCACTCCACTTCAGCTCAGACTTGCATTGCAGACGTCGTTTCTCCTGTAAGCAAATTATTCAGCAAACATCTCAGCTAGAATGTCAAGAAGCATTTTTTGCTCATCTGGACTGATACGACCAAGTTTTTTGACCAATCGTTTTTTATCTACCGTACGAATCTGATCCAAAACAATTTGTCCATTCTTGTCTTGAAATTGAGAGATCACACGAGTGGGATATGGCTTCCCTTTTGTCGTCATTGGAGCAATGATAACCGTGGAAATATAACGGTTCATCTCATCTGGCGAGATCACAACACAGGGGCGCGTTTTCTGAATTTCACTACCAATAGTGGGATCTAAGTTAACCAGAAAAACATCGAAACGCTTGACTACCAATCCCATTCTGATTGATCCCAGTCAGTAATGTTGACGTCGTCTAGAAGTACATCATCTTGGTTTTTCGCCATGGCGGCAAAAGCCTTATCCCATCCAGAACGACAACTTGATGCTGTACGAATAGTCAAACAATCACCCTGGACTTCAATCTCAACGTCTTCATGAATACCACTTTGCTCCAAAAGGAGCTTGGGAATACGAATACCCTGAGAATTGCCAATTTTAACAATCCGAGTTCTGATAACTGTGCCCATGGTTAGATACTTAAGAACACAAAATGTAATTACACTGTAATCACAGGCAAGGAGACTGTCAACTTGTGCGAACAGGAGCCTACAGCTTGAACAGTAGATAGATTGAGGGGTGGGATGGCTACGTATAAACCTTGGCCACGCCCAGAACTAGAGTTTTTCCAGCGGGTAAGAACGACAGGTTTCAACTTGGATGCGGTTTAGTCGCAATTGAAATTCGAAAAGCAAATCTTTATACTCTACCCCTTGAGTCTTACGTTACGTCACCCTTTAGCATTCAGTTATCAAGCGTAATTTTTCGGGAAATTGGAGTCGAGGCAACCTATGCCAAAACTGTTACAAGTCGGGGAATTAGCCAAACAGACCGGAATATCCATTCGAACCTTAAGGTACTACGACGAGATTGGTTTACTGGTGCCCTCGCACCGCACTGAAGCAGAGTATCGACTGTATAGCGAAGCAGATATCGCAAGACTTCAACAAATTTTGTCATTGCGACAGTTAGGGTTTGCACTCAAAGAAATTCGCGAATGTCTGGAAAATCCTGCCTTCTCCCTACCGAATGTCATCAACCTACATTTGGCACGACTCCAAGAGCAGATGGCTATGTCTCAGTCACTTTTTACCAAGCTCAACACCCTAGCCCAACAACTCCAAACCTCCCAAGCCGCTTCAGCTGACGATCTCCTACAGATAATAGAGAACCTCACCATGACTCAACAATATTTGACCCAAGAACAAAACGATTTGCTCGAAGCTCGATTGAATGAGGAGCATACCCAGTGGCCCGATTTTCTGGAGCAGGTGCGATCGCATATCAACAAAGGTCATGACCTCAACGATCCAGAGGTACAGCAGCTGGCATGGCAGTGGCGTGACGGCATCGTGTCATTTGTCGGTGGTGACCTGAAACTCTATGAAGCGCTTACGCAGATCTATCAGAAAGAAGGCGCTGAAGCCGCGAGCTGGGGCACATTAGATGCCTCCACGCTGGACTATATTCTCAAGGCAGTGGCGCTATTGTCAGTTCGAGAAGAAATGATCGGGGTTTCGTTGGAGCGCTTTACCTCACAAGCCCGTCAAGTATTAGTTCAAGGCCAAGAATGTATGCGGGAGCTGTACCTAAACTGGTTCGGCACGGAAGGACTGCTGTTAGGGCTCCTAGCTGTAAAAACATCCGCCGCCGCACAAGCGCTGAACAACCAGGGTGTGGACTTCACCATTACGCAAAACCTCTTCCGCAACTGGTTGGTCAAATGTACCGTTTCTGCTGCAAAAATTCCGGCAGAAATTCCGTTTACGCCCCGTGCTTACCGGGTGCTGGAGCTCACTGCTGAACAAGCAAAACAGCAAGGTCACAAACAGATAACCCCCCAACATCTACTGCTCGGCATTTTACAAGAAGGCGAGACGGGTGGTGGGATGGCTATGCGCGTCCTACGAGAGTGCGGAGTAGACTGTCAGCAACTGAAACAGCAATTTAGTAGTATCTGACAACATTTACCAAATTCGAGCGGTGGTCTCCCGCTGGATTACTGATGCTGGGGTACAGGCCATCATAAGCACTAGTAGCACAAGTGTAATCGGACGGGATGGCCCCCTGAAGCTATTGACCTCTTGATCATAAAGAACTCCCCAGCTTTGGAGAAATCTTTCGGATGGGTTCTTACCAGGAGATTCAAACATCCACGGTGCAGTCCCGCGCTCTGGCGGAAGTAGCCAACGGCACCTATATTTTTTTTCTTGCTTGCCAGGGTCATCAGGGGCTTGCCGCACCGGCTGGAATACCCTGATTAACGACCAGCTGGATGCTCGCCATCGGCCCTGCAACCTAGTGGAGTTGATGCCCCGTCTGCTGGAGCGATAGATAAGATGCTGATAACACTATCCCCTCAGCGACTCCATGGACTAGCTGCTAAACCCCTTGAATTATCAGTTTATGCGGCAGGCGCTGATGGCAGGTGTGCTTATGGGCATTTGTGTCCGATGTGGGCACCTGATTGTGCAGCGGATGGCGCTGTTGGGGGATGTGGTGGTCCCTGCGGTGTTGCCGTTATGTTCACTAAGCTCCACGATGATCAAGTGTGGCAGCCTAATACGATAATGATTATCATTCTATATTCACCCTACTCTAGCCATCTGCGAAACGATAGCCCATGAAACTTTCTTTTCGCCTATTGACTGCGCTTGCTGCCATTGGCGGAGCCTCCACGTTGCTTCTGGGCCATCAGTCTGCCCACAGCCAAATCACTCCTAGAGTAGTGGCGAGCTATAGCGTCCTATGCAACCTCACTGAGCAAATCGCTCAAGATACCGTGGACGTAACCTGTCTTATAGAAGCGGGTGAAGATCCCCACATCTACAGCGCAACGCCTGCCGACAGACGGGCTATTGGATTTGCCCATTT
>JBCCQQ010000143.1:0-3428 GCA_039024555.1 Cyanobacteria bacterium P01_D01_bin.156 | reverse complement strand
GACGACGCTTCGAGATTCGAGGTTTATATTCGCCAGGATCAACCAGTACCTCTACGCTGCCGTGAGTCGAGTTCGGATCAATCACGACTAACCCTAGTCCTAGCATCTTGAGTAGCTTGAGAACACGCCGCCGTCGTTTGCCCAGAACTTTACACTGTTTAGGAATACCGATGTACACAGTCGGCGTCAGCGCCAGCCTTTCCACCGCCTGAAGGACGACATCGAGATTGAGAGACCGTTTGAGTTCTACAACAACAGGGGGTTCATCGTCCCGTACTGCCAGCACATCACAATCTTGAACTTCTCCTTTCACCGCATAATTTTGAGATTCAAGAAATCGCTTCAGGGGTAGATAGAGATCAGATTCCTTCATTCATATTCCGTTTATAACGAATTGCAGAGTTTTACGATGCAGGCTACCACTCCCGTTCATCGGGCCGCAGCAAACGACATTGATTTCAGAACCCGCGCAGCCCGCGGCTCCGGTGCAACGGATATTATGCAGTATTATCGGTTTCCGGCTGCATATGGCGACCCCGGATTTAGGTCGAGCAATTCGCGTTTCGGATCCAACAAGGAATTCTCAAGCTGGCATTGCCATTTGGATTCAGGTGTCGTGCCAGCGATCGTGTGGCCCGATTCGATCACAGCTCCATTCTGGGCGATGTAAATGGCCGTACTATAAAGCACACTGCTAACATCGTTCGGGTCAAGGTTGCGGAAGTGGCATTGCAGATCGTGCAGACCGATTTCATTAAGGCCACGAGTATCCATGATCATGTCATCGTTATCGGAATTAGTGATGCGGAAAAACCGTACATTGAGACTACCAGGCCGATGAATAGGGGTTTCGTTACACGCGGCGAGGTACGCGTCCGGCGCAATGATTTGTTGCGAATGATTAAATACGATCGCATGCGGTTTGCTTATTTCAACAAAAGCCTGAAGCACACCATGAAATAGTGTAAGACGATCAGCGGGTTCAAGCAGACGTGCCATCATTTCCGTGACAAGGCGGCATGTAGTGCAGGCCTGAATCCGGTTCTTGGCGTCTTCACATGCCCATGATTGCTGAATTGCATCGGCATAGTTTGCTGGATCGCTCTGTTGGTTTGTTGAGAGAATCGCAGTTTGTGCAGGGGCTGAGCGATCCTTGTATTGAACAGGATGTCGCTTGTGGAAAAAGAGAAGCGTATCGCTTTGTTCTTTGGGAGCTGGGAACTCGATGCCGGATTCGATAAGCGATTCGGCACGCTCGGCGATCGACGCAGCGTCATATGACGGTGGTGCCAGGTAATGAAGTTCGGCCATTTGTATCGACATATGACTCACTGCCTTTGCTGTATAACTCAAGCCTTTACCAACAACTGATAGCTTTTGCTCAGCTCGCATTAGCGCTTTGCATAGGCTTTTGCGAGGCTATCATCTATTTTTGTATTTTTGGGTTATCTGTCCCGGTTTCCTGTCCCAAGCTGATCACCTGCATGGCCTCTAAACTTTCACCGAGCTTACTCCTGATGCGCTAGTGAAAGCGGCGCACTGCTAACAACTTGTCCCTGTAGGATTAGTTTTTGACTCACAACATACCGGATTTTTTAGGATTAGGTATTGACTCATAACATACTGGATAATTTAGCTGGGGTAGTCTCTACCCTAAAGAAATTATCTCAAACAGCGATGGATGTAAATCAACCTGATATTGAGCCAAATAGGTCTAAGCTGAATTAACCATTAACCAATTAACCTTTATTGCTCCACTAGATCAAAAAAGTGGTGTTCCCAGCCTATGAACGTTTGGCTTAAAACCGATTCTGGGCAATCATATTCATGCCTAGGAAAGATTAACGTCTGGTTTAATAAGTAGACATTGTCGCAACTACCATATCGTTCTCTTTCGATTATCTGATCATCCACAATCTCTAAGACAGTGTTACCATAAAACCCTCCAGAACCCCCATTGTGAACTGCTGTAACCAGGTAGATTCGATCTTGAAGGTGAATGGTAGTGACGCAAGATTCACAAACGAATTCTTTTGGCTTTGTAAGAGATTCATCAGGATCAATCGGCACCGGAAGAAGGCTGTCTGTTTCTTCGTTTAAGAGATATACCTCTGCCGCTCTATGGGGGGTTCCACCGGGAAAAACTCGCTCATATTCACGAAAGCTATAGATATAGTCGGTTCCGGGTATCCTCTTACCGTCTCTAATATCCTCAAAGTTAAGGCGCTTGGATAACGGTACCTGCGACTGGTCAACAGTTTTGATAGCAACTAGGGCACCTAGAAGACCTAGCATCATGGCGATCGACTTAAATGATACAGAGTTTAAGCGTGTCACAGGAGCAACTTTAGAGACAGTGTTTCAGGATCAGGGTTCAGTTAGCCATTGTACGGCCGTTAAATTTAAATGTCATTAGCGTTGCAATGATCACATAAATCACGATGCAAATTTCCCACCCCGAACTATAGCTTCCTGTATTCTGTCAAAGCCAATTTTTTTAGCGACTCGGATTGAACCAATATTTTGACTGTCGCATTCCCAATAGGGAGTAATGTTGTGACTCAAACAATAATTCACAAAATGAACTGCTGTAGCAGTGCCAATCACTTGATTTTGATAAGTCTGAAGTGTCTCAATGCCAATACCGCATTTTTTTGCGCTGACATATTCTGCGGTACACCAGAAAATAATGCTTTCCCCTAGTAATGCAACATAACCGAAGCCATTTTCACAAAACTTTTCTCGTGATGGCCACATCCATTCAATCTCAGATTTTAGTGTTTCACTCAGCAATAAAAGCGAGAATCATTGCCAGTTGAGGGTCTGGAAAATACTGTGTACATTTTCTTATTTCATTGAGCGGGATTTCTTCTATCATTGACTTCCCCTCATTTTTGGATTGATATCACGCCCTAACTTGTATTTAATCTAATTTTTATTGTCCTAATCTGCCTGACATCTCTTATTGAGATGATTAGCGAGAGCTTGATTGCTATCTCTTCCTCTGGAGGGTGTTAGGCTATCGGATGGTTGTGCCTTTGCCAGGGAAACGCCCTTTTCACCGTTTCCCTGCTTAACACCTATGTCTCTACTCGCGCTAAATGTAACTAATGTGCGTCTTGCCCTAGAGTGTCCCCGGCTATTTTATTTGGGGCACCACGAAGGGGGTAAAACCGTATTTCGATCCCCCTCTGAGGGCATGGGCATCGGCACCGCGTTTCATCAGGTGTCGGCAGACTGTGTGCGATCGCTCCTGCAAGACCCTAACCTCAAGCAACGACTTGAACCCGCTGTCTCCTCTGCAGCCGCAGGCCGACAGCGATCGCAGAAATTGTCTCAATGGCTGCGATCGCATCTGTATAAAACCGTCTTCTTCCCCTATCTGCAACGCATCATCCGCACCGATGCCAGTCGAGCCAAAGCGATGG
>JBCCQQ010000142.1:0-3715 GCA_039024555.1 Cyanobacteria bacterium P01_D01_bin.156 | reverse complement strand
GTGAGAAGAGCTATATCAACTACTTTGGAAAGTCACTGGGCAAGATTTCCTGGCATGTGAAATTTAAGTTTGTTCTCACAATCTATGTTCATTGAACTAGGGAAAGTGAAGACTTAGCATCATCATGTTAGGGCTTTATAGTCATGTTCGCTGGTTAGTCTGTCTAATGATTCTGTTCAGCGGTTGTAGGCAGCTTCGAACTTTCTGCTGTTCACTTAAGTCAATCTGCTGCAACAGACTAGTTAGGTAGTGACTAGCTGTAAAACTTGCGTCTTCTGGAATCTAGGAAATAAATCAAAACTATAGATCCCATTAAAGACCTTAAAATTTGAAGCCAAGAATTATGTATTCTCTAATAATGTGGACTTGTTCTCAATAATCTTGAATTGATCGAAGTGCCCTAAAGCCAGTTTTTAATTAGGGTAAAGACACTCAGTACCTTCAATATCTCCAAAGATCTTCTTAGACAAATCCCAAACCTCAAAATCTTCGAATAAGGTACGATAATACGGATCGTTACGCATAGCTTTCCATCGCTCAAAGACTTTCATGTCAGATGCTCTGCCAGAGAAATCATATTTGTCAAACGAGCTTCCTGCACCTGCACCATCTTGACCTACAACTCTACTAATAGTTTTTTCTTGATAAGGTAAATTCAAATCTGACGCACACTTCATTCGATGATTTCGATCAGTTACCCACTTATTATAGTTAACCAAAACCTTGGGGTGGTTCAAGTAAGATGTAATACCTAAAAATTCACGTGCATGTTCTTTCCAAACCCCGACAAACTCAGAAGGTTTGCTTTGTCCGTACTTATATTTTGGGTGTCCCATGAGGAATCCAGTTGTGGATTCCTTAAAGCCTTGGTTCCTCACCTGTTTTAATCGACTTGCGAATAGATTAAACGGATCTCTTATAAGTAGAATATTGAAACGCTTACGAGATCTGCCAAAATAATTATCATGGTTTTTCTCTAGAAAGTTATCATTTATCTCAGCAAGAGACCTATTTTCATGACTACGCAATAAAATCTTTTTTTGTCGAAAGAATAATTTTCTAGGGCACTTGGCCACATTATTCCAGTAATCTACTGGATTGGGACTCATGTTGATAATCCAATCAATAACTGCATGATTGCCACTACGTGCCATCCCATGGAAACAGATTTCAATGTCGTTAACGACCAGAAAAAAAGGTGTAAACATAACTTATGGCTCAATTTGAAATATACAGTAAACGAAATATATTTTCTCTTAACCACCTTATTGCAGCCTAACGGCAAAAGTGAGCGGCAGCAATCATCACGAAAACAAAGCACGAAATCTTTATAGAACCCATTTGAGATCTCTAAGCAGCGGCTGTAAGCCGCTTGAGCATTAGTCTAACAAAGCATAAATTGAGCTGAGTTGTAGCATGTGCCAAAGTTCTCTCAAAGTTCTTGACTAAGCTCTTGCACCTTTCCATCCAAGCATTAGAGCGCTCGACAACCCATCGAGCGACCACGGGCACGAATCCCGTTTTACCGACTGCAGCCTTCTCTGCTTTGGAGGGTTTGGGTGATAATTGGAATTTGATTTTCCGCATAATTGTGGGGTACACCTGTTTGAGCGCCTGCTTCAACGTTTCTGGATGATGGCCATGGTCTAACAGCACAGTAATCTTCGGAATATTCACTGGCTTGGAGCGGAAATAATCGATGTTTTGCGTGAGCAGTTCAATCAAGCCAGCATCATCGGACCAGTTCGTGGGTGTACAACGGGTAAAAAAGGGAAACCCCAGTTTATCGAGGGCTAGATGCCGTTTGATGCCATTTGTGGCTTTGTAGAAGCAGAACCCTTTTGAGGCCACACTGGCATTGCACGTATTCTTCACAGCCTGCGAGTCAATGATGATTAACGTCGTCCATTTAGGCTTTTTTTACCTGAGTGCGCACCCGTTCATGCAAAACCTGCATCAGATGCTCAATCGTGCCTGCCTGTCGCCACTGCTTGTAGTACCAATAGACAGTGGAGTAGGGGGGCAAGTCTTTGGGCAAGTCTTCCCAATTGAAGCCATTCTTGAGGCGATAGAGAATGCCATCAATGATGGCTCGATAACTCCATTCCAGGGGACGGGTCTGTTTCTTGGGGGGCAGTACCTCGGATAACAGAGGCTCAAGGATTTCCCATTCGGAATCAGTCAGACTGCTTGAATAGGCCATGGTACTTAGAATAGACGCCGCCTCCATGCTCGCCTATGTCTCAAAAGATCTCAAATGGGCTCTATACGGGCAAATATAGCGGTGTGCAGGCTAATCAAGCACAGCAGACGCAGACGCAGCAAGATTCTTAAGGATTGTACGTGTACTGAATCAAAATGCACACCGCTATAGGTTTAACAATTCAGTATAGTCATCCCTTCGATTACAAGCTGAAACTGTTTAGAGTCTATTCATCATCTCTTTTCAGGTAGTCTACCCATGCAAGCTCTAATCCCCACTGCTGCTAGTTGGTCGAGAATATCATCTGCGGTTGCAAAATTGAGTTGTTGCCGAGCCGTCTGGCGTTGCTGGATCAGGTCAGCGATCGCAGCCTTCAAGACAAGTATCAATCCAGCAGCGCCAATCTCCCCTCACCATAACCAAACCTCGCTAGATCTCATAAAAACGTTCAAATGAACATCATAATGATTTATCCTTTATTCAAATATTCATTTGAACGTTTGGGTGAAAGCAATGGCCGATCACTGCTGTCAGCACAAAGAAGCAGCTCTGGTGAAGCTGAAACAACGGCAAGCTAGAGTGCTTTGGATAGTTTTGGCGATCAACCTGGCAATGTTTGTCGTTGAGTTTGGGGCGGGGTTACGGGCAGATTCTCTCTCGCTGACCGGGGATTCTCTCGATATGTTGGGAGACGCTTTGGTCTATGGCACCAGCCTCTCTGTGATTCATCGCAGCAGCAAAGCCCAGGCTGGAACTGCCCTATTGAAAGGCGTGATTATGTTTGGCTTTGCGATCGCAGTGTTCGCCCGTGCGGTCTATCAATTTGTGGCAGGGGCTGCACCCACGGCAGAAATTATGGGATTTGTAGGCTTGCTGGCGCTGGTGGCCAACCTGATATGCCTGTTGCTGCTCACTCGCCATCGCCAAGACAACTTGAACATGTCGTCCGTCTGGCTCTGTTCCCGCAATGACATTATTGCCAATACATCGGTTTTGCTAGCAGCAGTGCTGGTCTTGCTGACCCAATCCCCCATGCCAGATTTATTGGTGGGTTTGCTACTGACTGTAGTGTTCGCCCGTTCTGCTGGAACGGTCTTGTCGCAATCCTGGCGTGCGATCGCATAAACAGGATATTTCCATAGCTAAGGAGAAACCAGGTCTCTATAGAAAGAAAAACAGCAGATGGCTACTGCTTTCATGCCAGAGACCGGGTTTCTGGATGCGAGAAAGGCAAGCATAACCACTACTGCCTGCCCAGAACTTAGCTGTGACAAGTACAGCCCGTGTGACCACAACCAGATGATCCCTCAGGATGGCTGTTAGCACAGGCTTCGCTGCAGTAATACTGCCCTTCTTTTTCAAGAGCATCATTGGTGTCAACAATGCACAGGCAAGAATCACAGGCACATTTCATTTGGGTAACAGTCGTCATAGCAGTCTCCTAAAACGGTAGAATGGAACAAATCTCTGAACACTTATTCAGATATCACAATAACACTTGAATGCTTGTTC
>JBCCQQ010000141.1:0-3725 GCA_039024555.1 Cyanobacteria bacterium P01_D01_bin.156 | reverse complement strand
TACATGGGCATGTAATGCTGCTTCACGATTACCCAGGATTTCGTAGTTGATACGAACTGCACCAGTGATCTCCAGCAAAGCATCACCCAAAATCGTCATGTCTTGTAGGAAGGTTATACGTCCCTCCATTGTCAAAGCGTTTAAATCTGGCACAACGGGATCAGGTAACAGAAGTGAGTAACCCTGCAAGAACTGAACGTCACCGAGCACAATCCAACCCGATTGAACCCGACAAATTACAGTTGGATTAATTCCCTGTCGTGCTTCTTCAACTCGACGATGAATAAGAGTAAGCATTCTGGGTTTTAGTTACCTTAACTATCAACTCTAAACCACAGCCTTAATAGCAACTGTAAAGTAACTTAATGCAGAGTGCTAAAATATGGATTCGCACTTGCATAAATCTGTTAAAAATGGTGTTTATCTATTAGATAAGGGTGGTGGAACTGGACTGGAAATGTTTGCAATATTTTGGAATATTTGAATTGATCGGTGCGACTTACTCTACTCAACGAAAGCGATCGTGCTAAGAATTTTGGCTGCTGCTAGAAGAACCTGAAAGGTCATTTTTTACACCACTTGCTAGCTTTAAAGGTTGATATTGGATGCCTACAACAGATTATGGGTATTTAGCCGGAATAATGATACAAGTTCCATAGGTACTCCATGAAGCATTTGTATCATACATTGGGTGATCTGGGATCGAGCGTAATGGCCACTCGTTGACAGTAATTAAGCCCAAAGGGAAATAGTGAGTAGGCAAGTCCTCATACATCCATCCGCCTGAGCCACTCCCATTTACACATGGAACAGAAAGTTGTGTCGATTGAGATTTGGAACCATCATTAAATATCGGAGGAATCCAAAGCAACACAAGCATTCCCAGGCAAGGTAATACTAAGCCTAAATTCAGTTTAGAAATTTTGACAGATGACCCGTTCGCTACCCAGCTTAAAGGGTTTCGGCTCAAATAAAACTGTACAGAAAATAACGAAACTACAATAAGAGCTGTTCCAAATAATGCAATGGGAAGTGTAATTAAGCTGATAGCATTAGCAACTGCGTCGAGGAATGTGCCAAGGGCAAGAAAACCTGAAATAATCCATAAAAAGCGTGTGATTAAGATTTGATGACTTGGTTTTTTCATGTTAGCCTATAAATTAAGTGCAACCATTTCCTAAGCTGGGATATTCTCCAGGAACAAATATTTTAACTGGATAAATACACTGACTCAAAATTCCAGAGCTGTTACATCTCTAACGAAAGCTGTCTAACTACAACCTAATACCCTTCTAGAGGTGATTAGGTAGAAAATTATCAGCCTAATGTTATATGGGTAGTTAGGTAGAAAAATTCAGTATAACCATCCCCCAAATGAAAAGTGAGCATCATCTAATTGTAAGTGTCATATCAGAAAGATTTCGGAATGTGGCAGAGCTTTGAATCGCCCAGTACGACGTGACTAGAATCGGATTAGTCTGCATAGACTTGACACAATGCCAGCAACCCGTCCAATCAGCTCACCCCATTCCCCAAGCCCAACTGACCAAACTCACCACTGGGACAACATTCGAGTGGCACAATTCGCGCATCCGCCGGGGGAATGCGACGTTAACTACAGCAATGACCACACAATAGCTTTCCGTCCCATTTGCATGCAGCAGCTTCAAGATGGGCAGCCTTATGTGGGGCTATATGGTAAGGGGGACTTATCAGTACAGCCCAGCAAAGTACCCCTCTTCGCCCGTTGGCATGGCACCCGCGTGTAATCAATGTCAATAAACATGCCGCTTATCCCGCCGTAGTCGAGGAACTCAAGTGCGAGGGAGAATTGCTCGTGGCAACTGAATTCCGACAAAACAAACATCTCAACAATCTTGCGGAGCAAGACCATCGCAACATCAAACGCTCAGTCAAGTCAGGGTTAGGCTTTGGCTCATTCCACAGAGCTAGGCGTACCCTTCAAGGCGGATGAGGCGATGGCCATGATTCATAAAGGTCAGCTCCAAGATGTCAAGCGTAACGACATCGCAGGGCAGGGCAGCTCTCTTTCATTCATCGCATCTTTGACCTAGCAGCGTAACATCTGAAATATATTATGGGATTGCTACAGCTTTACCTGCTGTTTGCGACAGAACCCCTCAAAGGAATGGACTACCTGGTGATTGTTGTTGCCGCGCTGCTACCGTTATTGCTTAACAAAGCCACGAAATCCTCTGCGTCGAGAATAGAGCAACGGTCGAAACATACATGAAAAAGATCTTTATCTTAGATACGAATGTGTTGCTGCATGACCCCCAGGCCATGCTGCGATTTGAAGATAACGACGTGGTTCTGCCCATCACGGTGGTTGAAGAACTCGATCGGTTCAAGAAACAGCCCGAAATGGTGGGTGGGGACACGAAGAACTACTAGAAATGGGATTACTCTAAATTGAACCCCTGACCTATATTCGCGGGCGCAGTATTCCCAACCAATTTTTGATCATCGATGAAGCCCAAAACCTAACCCCCCATGAGGTCAAGACAATCCTGACGCGGGCTGGAGAGGGAACAAAGATTGTGCTAACTGGGGATATAGACCAGATTGATAGCCCCTATCTGGATGCTGCCAGTAATGGGCTGACCTATGTCGTCGAACGATTTAAAGCAGACCCCTTAGGCGGTCATATGACCTTGCTCAAAGGGGAGCGCTCTAAACTAGCAGAGCGGGCTGCGACTCTACTATGACGCTCTGTTGAGTCAATGTTATTCACAATCTGTTCGAGGTAATGAAGTGTCTGTTCCGCCTCATCGGTGTCGAGCTTGCTAATCGCAAAGCCCACATGAACCACAACATAATCATCTACCCGAGCTTCCGGCACATAGGCCAGACTGACTTCTTTAACCACACCACCGAAGCTGACTCGGCCTCTAAACGCCAAGTCTTTTCCTTCAATACTGATGATTTTTCCCGGTACCGCAAGGCACATGGTTTAGCTCCTAGGTGTGAGTAAGATGGCGTAAAGCAGCAAGCACTTGCCCCACGGCAATACCGCCGTCATTGGGAGGGATCCGCTGGTGCCAGTAGGGGATAAAGCCTTCGACACCGAGGTGTTGAATCGCCTGCTCGCTAAGGTGTCGGTTTTGGAAACAGCCGCCAGTCAGTACAATTTGAGGAATGTTGATGCGTTGGGCGATCGCAAGCATGATGTTTAACAAGGTGCGATGAAACTTAGCCGAGATGGCGGCTGTTTGTATTCCCTGGCGATGGTCACATACGATAGCTTGCACCATCGGTCGCCAGTCAATCAGGTAAGGCTGAATTCCAGTAATCGTAAACGGATAGCCCTGTTCAATGGTCGTTTCGGCGATCGCAAACTCTAGCGCCATTGCCGCTTGGCCTTCAAAGCTGACCAACTGATGCAAATTAAGCAGCGCGGCAATGCCATCAAATAGCCGCCCCATGCTAGAACTCATTGGCGTGTTGATCCCGCCGCTGAGCATTTGTTGCAAGACAAGGCGCTGGGTCGCTGTAAAGGCCTGAACAGGAGCCAAATCCGTCATCTCAAAAGCGGCTTGACCATAACAGCGGTAAAGCAGGCCGAGGGCTGACCGTCGGGGTTCTCGGCTGCATGCATCTCCTCCCGGCAGGGGAAAGGGCAACAAGTGAGCGACCCGTTCAAAGCCCTGCTCCGTAATCCACAGAAATTCTCCCCCCCAAACGGTTTGATCTAAGCCATAGCC
>JBCCQQ010000140.1:0-3857 GCA_039024555.1 Cyanobacteria bacterium P01_D01_bin.156 | reverse complement strand
CCCGACTAGTGGTCGATGTTGACCGGGCAGACTCTCTAGCCTCAGCCGCTGCGGTTGGCACCTTTGATGGGGATGATGCCACCACCATTGCTCACGCTGACAACATGCTGTTAAACAACGGCACATTGGGCTTTAGCTTCCAGGCTGATAACGTCTGGAATGAGCAAGGACTATTCTCCAAAGACTCGATGTATTACGACGATGGTGGTCATGTCACCGTATCTCTCCAGTCAGGAATACTGAACGCTCGTTTCCAGAGCACAAATCAGACTTACTCTGTTCAAGCCTTAGTTACGTCAGGGCAAGACTACGATGTGGCAATTACATTTGGCGATCGCGGCCTAGAACTCTGGCTAGATGGCGTTCTAGTCGATATGAATACCTATACCGGCGGGTTAGGGACTAGCGCTGGCGGTAGCGGCAATCGTGAACCGATTGTTTTGGGGGCTGAGCAAACTCACAGCGGTAATCTTGTTGCCGATAGCCTCCAAAACTATTTTTCTGGCACGCTTCAAGATGTTCGTCTCTATGATCAGCAGCTGAATAGCACTGAAATTGCCCAACTGCCTACAAACCCTATCAACAGCGCCAATATAGTGTTTGAAGCGCTCACAACTACATCATCGATCCAGGGCGAGGCGGGCAATGACACGCTTACCGGTGGTGAAGGCAATGACACCCTATTCGGTGAACTTGGCGATGATACGCTCAACGGTACAGATGCGGCTCATGCAGGTGCTCTGGAAATAGATAACTTGACTGGCGGGGTTGGGGCTGACTTATTTATTCTGGGGGATGCTCAAACTGCTTATTACAGCACAGGCAGCCACCTTGACTATGCCGTTATTACTGACTTCAACGCTAGTATCGACCAGCTGCAGCTGCATGGTTCCGCAACCCAGTACTCGCAAGTCACCCAAAGCAACTTCTTACACCTTTACTACAACGCAGATTTAGTTGCCCAATTTAAGGGAATTACCAATCTCAATCTTGACCAAAGCGCCACGTTTGTCTAGTCGCCCTAGAGTGTGAGTCAGGCAATTGAGGGTTGCCAACGATGTCTTGATTACCTGACTCAGAAATATTGAGCAAATACGCAGCTGAAATCTCTATATTTAGCGTTTATCTGATTACCATGACATACCCAATTCCCTCTGACAGCAATTACTTGGCCGATTTACCAGCCTTCATACAACATGAGTTGCACAATCCCCTACACGGCTTGCAGGGAGCTATCCGCTTACTCAGTACGGGGCGATTTGGCAAGCTTTCTCAAGAGGGTAGTCAGATTCTTCACTCAGCAATGATGAACCTAGATCGTTTAACTCGACTCGCGATCGCGGTCGAAGAAGAGCCAGCAGCATTGAGCTCAGTACTTTCTCCAGACCAAATCCGCTTGTTCAAGCTAAAGCATGATTTGCCAGCAGCAATCGAGCAGCGTGATATTTACCTAAACTATCAGCCCATTGTTTGTAGTCAAACGCAAACAGTTGTTGGCTTTGAAGCGCTTGCCCGCTGGGAACATCCGATTTATGGAGCGATCGCGCCGACAATCTTTATTCCCATGGCTGAAGAAAGCGGTCTTATCCACTTAATGGGACAACAACTCATCACTGAAGCATGCCAGCAGTTACAGCAGTGGCAGCAATCTTTTCCTCATCAGCGATCTCTAACGATGAGTGTAAATTTATCAGCATTGCAACTCTCTCATCTAGAGTTAGCTGATCATGTGTCTCAAGTACTGGAAGAAACACAAATTAATCCTCAGAGTTTGAAGCTGGAAATTACAGAAAGTGCTCTGGTCGAAAATAGCCAAATCGTCACTTTAGTACTGCAACGCTTACGATTGCTAGGCGTCAAGCTACACCTAGATGACTTTGGGACAGGTTACTCAGCATTGTCTCGCTTATCAGCTTTACCAATTGACACCCTAAAAGTTGATCGAACATTTGTCACCAATAAAAACTGGGAAATATGTGAGGTCATATTGGCACTTTCTCAGAAGCTTCATTTGAACGCTATTGTTGAGGGAGTTGAAACACAAAAAGATATCGAAAAGCTTCATTCAATTGGTTTTCAATATATGCAAGGATATTATTTTTCTCGGCCTTTAAATATACAAGCTGCTACAGATTTTTTGTCAGCCATGTCCTCAAGATTTCCAGGAAATCTAGCAGAGTTATATTAAGTTTATCTAGTCAAAGAGAGGAGAGCAATAGTAACACTTTAACTAGATAAAAAGCTCAGAGACTTTATTCGCTTGACCTAACAAAAAATAGTTGACAGCTATTTTTGAACCCCAAAATGAATTCTCTCCGTTTCACAATCATCTTGAGAAGATGCACTAACCATAGAGAAAAATTTCTGAGACCGGGCATCCTTACCCTAAGAAGGAGGGCTGGGGCATCAACTATTATCCTGTATCATCATGTACCAATTATTTCGACAAAAGGAACAACGCTCATTGCCCTTTGAATGGCGCCTAAATATCGCTACGGTAATCGGCCTGACGCTAACTTCCGCATTACCAGGCTGGTCACAAACGATTTCTATTGATGGAACGACACCAACGACCCAGGTCAATGGAGGTGCGACTTGTACGGGCAACTGCACGATTACCGGGGGCACCACAGCTGGTGGTAACCTGTTTCACAGTTTTACTCGCTTTGGAGTAGATCCTGGAGCAACTGTAGAGTTTACTGATCCTGGCGTACAAAACATTATTACTCGAGTCACGGGAAATGTTCCCTCAATTATTGATGGGCTGTTAGCTGTCAATGGGGGCAATGCAAATCTCTTTCTACTCAATCCCAATGGCATTACGTTTGGGGACGGCGCCAGCTTACAACTTGGCGGTTCTTTTTTCGCTAGCACTGCTAATAGCATTCAGTTTAATGAGGGTGCATTTGGTCTGACTGATAGTAGTGCGACTACTTCATTACTTACGGTCAATGCTCCTATTGGCTTACAAGTTGGTGCAGATGCTGGCAGCATTATGGTTAATGGTTCTGGCAACAACCTTTTCATTAATTCCAATCTGTCCACGAATCGGGCTTTTCTCACTCCCGATCTACAAATTAACCAAAACACTATCGGCCTCGTTGGCAACTCGGTCATCTTTGACGCCGCTGTGGTTTCTGCCTCTGGAGGAATGACCGCCCCTGGAGGACGAGTGGAAGTAGGTAGTGTTAGCAATGGGTTTGTCGGCATTGATGCTGACAATGGCTTTCAGCTCAGCTACGATGCCGTCGATAGGTTTGGGGATATTGCTCTGCGAGATGCCGCCGCGATCGATGTCAGTGGCACCAGTGCTGGGCAGGTTCGATTACGAGGCCAGAACATTACTGTTACTGATGGTTCAGCCATTTTGGCAGACACATTGGGCTCTGGCCAGGGTGGTTCTATTCAAATCGAGGCTGATACCCTATCGTTGTCTGGCACTTCTTCATTTGTCCCGATAGGGGTACCGGCCGAGTTTGCCGACTTAGTTGTGATGCCCAGTCGCATCATCGGAAGCGTTGATAACGGCGCTGCTGGCAGTGGTAGTCAAATTGATATCAATGTCTCGCGGTTGAGTCTGGATGGTGGTAGCGAAATTGCTGCTGCCACTTTTGGTAGCGGCAATGCTCGTGATTTGAATGTCACAGCTACCGAAAGTATTACTGCTAGCGGCAGCCGACCAGCTGGTCCCACAGGGCTATTTACTACTGTAGGCGCAGGAATCCCGACTGGTCCTACTGATCCAGGATCCGTGAATGCAGCGACGGGCAATGGTGGCAACCTTAACGTCACAACCGGAGTGTTGTCGCTACAAGAAGGTAGCCAGATTAGTGCCGGCACTTTTGGGTTTGGCAATG
>JBCCQQ010000139.1:0-3871 GCA_039024555.1 Cyanobacteria bacterium P01_D01_bin.156 | reverse complement strand
GGGGTGCGATACAATAAATCTGCTCCCTATCACAGATGAGTCATGTCCCAAGGTACTGAGCCACGGGTGCGATGGACGGCCGCCGACCTCGAGCTGCTGCCTGAAAGCAGCAATCGCTACGAAATCATCGACGGAGACTTGCTTGTGACCAGAGCACCTCACTGGGGGCATCAGAAAGCAATTACCAATACAGCTGCTGAACTTCGAGACTGGTCATATTCGACGGGGCTGGGTGAGACCGTCACAACCCCCGGTGTGATCTTCACAGAGGCAGATAATGTCATTCCGGATGTGGTTTGGATCAGTAATGCTCGGCTGGCTACGTCTTTAGACGATGCTGGACATCTGACAGCTGCACCAGAGCTGATTGTCGAAGTGCTCTCCCCAGGGGTAGACAACGAGCGACGAGACCGTGAAACCAAGCTGAAACTCTACACCCGTCGGGGGGTGCAAGATTATTGGATTGTGGATTGGCGCTTAAAGCAGATTGAAGTGTATCGTCGTCAGTCAGGGCTTTTGCAGTTGTTGGTGACTCTATTTCCAGGCGATACTTTGACCTCACCTCTGCTACCGGAGTTCGCTTGCGATGTAGAGCGATTATTTTTGTAACGCTTATTCCTCTTGTGAACAAAAACAAATGGCGTTATGGACGTTGGGGTTCGTTCCTGGCCCTGTTGGTGAAATATTTTGCGCCGATGTTGCTAAACATGAATTGCGCCAATAGTATCCGTTCCTCATCCGCAACCTACTAACTGATTTGGATGGTCGATGAAATCTAGGAGGCCCCAAAAAAGTATCATCCCAGTTTGGATTGTCGAACATGTTCAATGACTTTGATCAACGTCTCAAAGCCATCTTCTTCCCAATAGTCTAACCAGTGAATATCCCTGAGATTGACCCCATATTCTTCTTGACGCAAATCTGGAATAGCACATTCATCTAGCCGAAGCGGAATCAAATAGATTGAATCAGGTGGCAGTTCGGCATACTGATTTAAAGCAAGTCTAAATTCCTTTTGGATATAGCTTCTTTTACTGACAGATCGACTGGATAAACAGGCAAGAAATACGTCGCTATTTCTAATTGCTTTGGGTATTTCTGAGCGCCAATTTTGACCCGGCATAAGATCTATTTTATCCAACCAGGGCTGGTATCCCTGTTCTTTTAATGAAGCATAGATTTTGGATACTTGTGGCTTATCTTCACTGGCGTGGGCAAGAAAAATTTTGACCTGAACCCTGTCTGATTGTTCCTGGCTACTAAATTGCTTATCTTGAGAATATAGGAGAGATTGAATATCTTCCAAATTGGCCCCTAAATTCTTGATGACCTTAGATGCAAGCCCTTCTCCTTCCAGGACTAGGGCTAACAGTAAATGGTTGGGATTTATGTAGTTATTATCGAGTTTTTTTGCTGCTTCAAAGGCTAGTTCCAAGGTGCGTTTCGCGCGGGGAGTAAATGGGATTTCAACTGGTACAGGCCCCGAACCACGACCAGTAAGTGTTTCAACTTCAATTCTTGCGTTTCTAAGATTGATGTTCAAAGCAGCCAAAACTTTAGCAGCCTCGCTTGTCTCTTCGCCGATAATCCCCAAAAGCATTTGTTCTGTGCCTACAAAGTTATGCCCTAGCCGCCGGGCTTCTTCCTGGGCCAACATGATGACCTTGATGCCTTTTTCTGTAAATTTTTCAAACATACGCCTGCGCGTCATCTAGCGGAACCATCATGATTGCTGATTTTTCTTCGAAAGCCCACCCTAATCAGACATTTTCTAAAATATTGCATGGCTTTAAGGCTGAGTGTCTGACACATCTTATTCTCCAGCCGATATTTTTGCTCGTGGTAGATTGGTGTTGAGCCTGCATAGGCTATGCCTTATCGCAGAGTCACTCCACGCGCCTAGCTTTCAAGAAAGCTATTGGATTACCCTGCAGTAAGCAAGCTACGTGACTCAACCACAACCTAGGAGCTTACAAGTGTTTCAGGAGATGTGTCAGACAACCAGGTAACCCAAGACTTCTATAGGCACTTGCCACATTGCGGAGTGCGACTAAAAACTCATCTATCAAACCACTTTCAATGGATGCAGACAGATACTCAGCCGCTGTTTCAGTGTCTCGCAGTTCTTCAAGTAAAAAACTATCGTAATTTTCAGTCGGCATTTTCGATGTAGCCTAACCCACTTCCTCGACCAAACGTTCCAGAGCCTCTTTCTGTGCCTGCTCTGCCAGGTATTCATCCACAAACTCAGGCATATGCTTGCTTAGTGTAGCCAGGGTATTCATCGGTGAATAATAGAGAATAACCACAGCTTCATAGACACCGCTGTCGGGCCGACAAACCTCCCAGCAGGTTAACTCATAAATATCTGCTTCATCGTCTGAGCCGTGGTGTCCCCACACATACTGGTGATATCGATTCCCGCGTGCTGCACTTCTCGAAGTAAGGCTTTGCTCCAATTTGCCCAGAAATTTATCTAAGGGCATGTCGGTGCTGCCGCTGCCGGTTAAAGGCAAATGGGGTGCCCCTGGAAAAGGCTGGGCTAAGTATTCTATGCGCGGCGGACACCCTTCCCAACCCAAACGGATATCTTGCCTCATTTGGACTTCCTCCAAACGCCAAACCGGCAGTCAAACTCGCTAGGCCCAATCGACTCAACTTCCGGGTCTATGCCGTCATATTCGCTGGCAATTTCCTCACAGCGCTGTTTTGCCTTAGGTTTACTCCGAGCCCAAATATAGTGAGATTCCTCTTCTAATACCGCCTCTTCATCAGGCAGGTATTTGCCATAATCCTCAACTGCTCTGCTCTTAAATGGATTCCACATTTCTCCATCCTTCACGTAAAAAGTCATGATAATCCTTAAGTCGGTATTTTTGAGGCACTTCTTCCTACTGGTAAGCAGCCTGAAAAATCCGATTGGCCGAAAGCGAGAGCTGGGGAAAAATTTTGGATTTGAGCAGATCATCCCTGCGTAGACACTGCTTTTCATACTCATCATCGACCAGGGTACAAAGCGTGATGGTAGGTTGCTTAGGCTTACCAATGAAGTCTCTGCCTCCCAGGCCCAAATAATCAACAATCCAGTACTCAGGCACCCCTAACAGAGCGTAATCCTCACTTTTGCGGGCGTAGTCATTTTGCCAATTGGTACTGACCACCTCGACCACCAGTTTTATAGAAGCCCCTAAAGTAATGACGGGTTCTTGCTGCCAGAGGGGCTCATGCACTAGCTGCGGTTTGTCTAGCACCACCACATCTGGTCGGAAAGCCGTCTGAGTCCCTAAGGCTCGAATCAAGCATCGATAGGGAATAAAATAGGGCACATCTTGCTGGTCGATTTGCACATTCAGCTTGCGCCCGACGAAAGCAGCGACTTCCTCATGGGGTCCTGTGGGTTCCATATCGATCAGTTCCCCATCAATGAGTTCATAACGACTATCATCGCCAAAACGGGCAATGAAATCGGCAACGGTAATCAACTGTGGCGTCGCTTGAACCATAGCACCTGATTGGAATTAGGTGGACTGTCATAGCTGTACTGTAGCAAAGGAAAGATGAGTAGCGGCCTTACCGTTTTGGCTCTACTAGCTGAGCGGCGGCGTTAAAAAACTGACGCTGGATGCCGTGGGTAACCAGTAACGCCGTCACCAGGGTTGAGAAGGCCAGCATAAACATAATTAGCATTTGATACAGGGCCGCATTCAGCGGGTCGATACCGCTGAGCAATTGGCCGGTGATAATGCCAGGGAGTGTCACCAGTCCGACCACCATCATTGAGTTCACCGTGGGAATCAAGCCGGCTTTGATCGCCTCGCGACGGTAGCTGGCAATGGCCTGATCCGGAGTCGCCCCCAGGCTGAGGTGGGTT
>JBCCQQ010000138.1:0-4047 GCA_039024555.1 Cyanobacteria bacterium P01_D01_bin.156 | reverse complement strand
TTATTAAGGGTAGCCCAGAGCCGATTTAATACCAAGAATTTCAGCTCACTGGGGATCACTCAAGCGATAAATAGGCAGCTAAAATTAGCTGTTTTTGAATAGTAAAGTAAAGTAAGCAAAATGACTCAACACGTCTTCCCTGTAGATACACGTAATTTCTCCCAACTCAGAATTCCTGAATGTCTAGCCAGCTTAACTTTAATGGTCATCTTGAATGATTCAATCTGGTAGGTAAAGCTGACTACTGTCAGCGAGATAACCTTACTTAAATAATCAGGGTTACCAGTACGGCTTCGAGTAGCAATGCTGAAATCCCTATGTCTTAATCGTGCAGACTTTAAAGTAGCTGGTTCCGTAGCGCTTTAGATACCAAAGCCATCTTCATTTCAAGGATTCAGTCATATGCAATCAGTCTCTCTTTATCCAGCCCAATCACCAAGCATCTCCGCAACCAAAAAAATTAGCCTATTTAAGGCACTGACCAGCATTAAATTTTCAGGCGAAATTATTTGGAAAGATAATTCAGACAACCAATGGGTATTCTTCTTTGATACAGGACGTCTTTTATATGCCACTGGCGGGAAGCATCCCCTGAGGCGCTGGCAAAGAACGCTACAGCCGCATGTCACTGAGCTTGAGATCAACTTATCGGCATTGGGTCTTGATCTCTCACACGAGACTAACTTGGAGCGACTCGCTCACCAAGAGTATGCACAAATACGTGACTACCTACAAAACGGTGAACTTGACCAAAGCGAGGTCGTTGGTATCACCAGGAGAATCCTAGAAGAAGTTTTATTCGATCTCTTTCTGGCTAAGAACGCAACCTATACCGTCATCGAAGGCAAGTCTCTTCCTGTGACGCAGAACCCTATCTTCATCAACGAGGAAAGTGTTGTTCAAAGCGCATATTGCTTCTGGGAAGATTGGCAAAAATTAAATCTGGACGGTCATTTTCCAGACCAGGCTCCAGTGATTAGACAACCTGAGAGGATTCAAGAAAAAACCAATCGGCAACTTTATGAGGTACTCGTCACCCTACTCAATGGCCGAAATACTTTGCGAGATATCGCCGTCAAAATGGGTCGGGATGTCATCCAAATTACCCAGGCGCTGAAAACCTTTATCCAGTTGGGATGGATTGACCTAAATGACATTTCAGACTGCACACCCTCAACGGAGGTCCCTGAGGCTAAAGCTCCTTTTTCTCCAGAACTCAAAAATGACTGGGCATTGATTGCCTGTGTCGATGACAGTCCTTTAGTCTGTCGGTTTATGGAACAAATTGTTCAATCGGAAGGCTATCGGTTTTTGGCAGTACAAGAACCCTTGAGAGCTATGTCAAATCTCTTGTCAAAAAAACCAGACATTATCTTTTTAGATCTTGTCATGCCATACACAAACGGATATGAAATCTGTAGCCAATTGCGTAAAGTCTCTAAATTTAGCAGTACCCCAATTATTATCCTAAGCGGCAATGACGGCGTTGTCGATCAGGTAAGAGCCCGACTGATGGGCGCAACTGACTTTGTAAGTAAGCCAGTTGATGCAGAGATCATCTTAAGTAAAATTCATCAGCACTTAGCTGTTCCAGCAGCTATCAATCAATAAAGCTACCCGCTTTAGTTGATCCATTTTCCCGATCAGATGACTGGTGTTTCAAGGTAACGAATTCTATTTACTTTATCTACTTGGAGGTTGCAATGACTACTGCTCTTGTCGTCGAAGATAGTATGACTGATAAGGAGATCATCACTGGCCTTTTGCAGTGCAACGGGATTAACTTTATCGTCGCCCAGAATGCTGCAGAAGCCTTTGACAAAGTTAAAAACAATCAGTTTGATCTGATCATTCTTGATGTCGTCCTTCCCGATCGCAGTGGTTTTGAGATCTGTCGTGATCTTAAAGATGAGGGTGGCTCAAAAACTCCGATTGTCATTTGCTCTACAAAGGGCACTGAGATTGATAAGTTTTGGGGTATGAAGCAGGGCGCTGATGCCTATCTAACCAAACCCCTCGATCAAGATGATTTCAATGAAACCATTAACAAGCTCCTGGGATCGCCTAGAAGTTAGCCCCCTAGAAACTAGAGTTAGTCATGACATCTGACGCTTTACTAAGCAATAGCAATGTGCCCACGGAGACTACCGATAACGAAATTCCAGTCATATCGCCTGATCGGCAGTTTATACAACTTGCGCTTGAGGTTGAAACGCCAATATTGCTATCGGTTCTTAATCTGTTTGAGATCCTAACAATTTCAACCAGCCAAGTTGTGCCGATGTTTCAAATGCCTCCATGGGTGATAGGTGTCTACAACTGGCGAGGAGATATCTTGTGGGTCGTTGACCTCAATCATTTGGTTGGGTTTTCACCTTGGTATCAGCAAAAGAACTACGTGTCAAAGCATACGGTAGTCGTGCTTAAAGGTCAGTCGGAGCAAAGCCCCTCTCAAGTCAAAGCGTCGGTGCTAGGACTCGTGGTCAATCAGGTGAGCGACATGGCTATTTGTGAGCCAGAGCTGATCCAGGCGATTACTAATTTGGAAATACCTGAAACGATCAGACCGTTTCTAGGGGGCTATTGGCAAGGAGACACTAGCAAAGATCACTGGATCTTAAACGGCGAAGCAGTTTTGAATGCAATGACAATGGCAGATCAACCCATAACACGATAAAAGTAATGCGCGGCAAAAGCTCATAAGGCTACCTACTGACTCCGATCTTAAGTTCAACAAAGCATATCCTAAAGATCTGACATTTTAGCTTAATCGGAAACCATAGACTTAGATATAGATCATGTTTAATTAAGGCTATTTAAACTGTTCTAAATACTATATAGTCGGAAGCTTCTTAGCATGAACTTCCTTCGAATTGGGGTGCACAAGATTGACAATAAGTTCTTAACTGAAAGGTCAGATTGAACCCATGAAGACTCTCTCCACTCGTCGATTTCACCAAATTGCGATTTTGATGGGGCTATTCACTGTGCTGATGGTGCCACTGGCAAGCTGTAGCTCAAACAACAATGCTTCAGACTCAGCTTCCGCGTCAGATGCGGCTGATCGCGGTCCTGATGATGCCGTTCAAGTTGGTGTGCTGGTGATTCGCGACATTGAATTTGCACGCGAGCAGTATGGCCCGATATTAGATTATCTGTCTGAGCAGGTCGGACGTCCCTTTGTGCTGGTTCCAGTGGCACAAGAAAGTCAGTTCTTAGAGGTTGAAGGGGGTAGGCTTGACTTTATTATTAGCAACCCCCTGGCGTCGGTGCAAATGCGCCGACTCTATGGCACAGAGCTGATTGTAACCCAGTCACAACCCAATACTGGGACACAACTTGCCGGTCAAATTATTGTCAAAAGCGATAGCGATATCAGTAGCATTCAAGACTTGAAAGGTAGAAATGGAGCCTGTGTCTCTTTAGAAACCGCAGCGGCGGGTTGTCTGTTTCAAACACTGCATGTCCAGCAAAATGATGTCAATCCGTTTCTAGATTTTGGCAGCCTACTGGAAATTTCATCCCAAAACAACATTGTTCTAAGCGTTATCAACGGTGAGATTGATTTTGGCTTTGTGCGCACTGGGCAGATCGAGACCATGGTGAACAGTGGTCTGCTTGCTGATGCCAGTCAGGTTCGGGTACTTGAGCCAAAGCAAGAGGACGGATTCATCTACGAGCACACGACACGCCTCTATCCCACCTGGCCTGTCGCCGCTACCGGCAGCGCACCACCAGCGCTAGTTGAATCAGTCAAACAGGCACTGTTGAATATGCCACCGGATAGTCCAGCCTTAGAGGCTGCCAACCTTGAAAGTTTTGTGTCTGCTGCGGATTATGCGGCCGTTGACCAACTGATTTCAGAACTCCAGCTTCGCAGTTGGGACGCCCAATAAACCTGATTCCAGATCAGAGGAGCGGATTTCCTCGGCCTGATTAACAGTTCCCCAAATGACTTGGCCTAGAGCACGGGGGCGAGCTTTAAGAAGTTTTGACTCGTTGTGGACAAGGCTAAACCGTTTTTATCCCCCTACTCATCCCCAGGCG
>JBCCQQ010000137.1:0-4116 GCA_039024555.1 Cyanobacteria bacterium P01_D01_bin.156 | reverse complement strand
TGGGGTTTTCAAGGCCGCAATTGCTTACTTTAAAACCTTATAAATAACCATTGTTTTGATCTTTACTTGTCAAGTAGCTGGCAAAAGTCTACGGAACTAAACGAATTTTCAGAATCATACATTCATTAATAATTCCGCTAAGCTGATGCGTCGTGGCACTGACTGCTCGCACCTACAGATTAAAGCCCGGCCCGCTGCTGAGAACTGCCACCTTTCATAGGCAATTCATGGCCCATCTCGGAAGGTAAAAACTGTGGAGTTTTATCTTGGGGAAGGTTTGCAGCAGATATTTTGCCTTAGATTTAATCACCATAGCGCGTTCCTCACATTCAGAGGGGTTTGCTTATCTAAATCGGAATAGGCAGTGCTCTACACTCAATTGCCGGTGTTTTTATCTATGCTCTTGCGATTTCACAGAACTCCAAAATAGTCAGGAGTTTTTCAGCCCTGGCGTCAATGCCACAGCAGCCAGCTAGGTCAACTCCCCGACGGTCTTTTGATCCCCTAAGCATTTACAGAAGCGGCGAAGGCAAAAGTGGCTGACAACAGCCAAGAGATGACTTCTGCATCCAGAGCATCAGTCTTGTCTTGAAGCGCTTTTCGACGACGGAATTCGTAGCGTACCGCCCGCGATCGCGGTCAAAACTCCGGGGTCACAGGCGACAATTTCTAGTCGGGCATCGTCTCAGGGTCGTACAGCCGCCCTCCTCCAATAAGTTCCAGCTACTTGCCAGAGAGATGGCTATACTAAACTGGTCTACTTAATCCTCATTATTGGAGTGATTAAGCTACAAAATTTCCACCTAGACACCTAAATAGGGATGTCATGTGGAATATTTTCTTTTTCACCATGTAGTCACAATAGACAGGCTTATACAAAAAGATACATTTTACGTATAATCTTCCTTTATGTGTAGTGGTATGAGAATAATTCAGTGTCAAAGCTTCAAATTCACGAAGCTTACTCTTTTTACAGGAAATATATCCTCGAGTATAGCCAAAATAAAGCAAAAGTATACGAGCAATACGGCTTTTCTTTGCAAGGAAGTATCGGTTCAAAAGATTGGGAAGTATTTGCTGCAATTTTGTTAAATGACAGAGCAAGAATAGGAGACGGGGCAGATTTAGAGCACTACGAAGTCAAATCTGCTACCACTGGAAGTAGTTTTGAGTATCAGTATCATCGGAATCACGGATTGGATAAGCTCACTGATGATAGAGATGTGGACCATATTTTTGTGGCAAGAAGTAGAGACTATCTAGATGTTGATATCTGGTTAGTTGAGCGAGCCAAGATTGTCCCTGTATTTGATAAATGGTTGCCGGAGCTTATTCAAAATTATGAGACTGCTGGACGTCAAAGGTTTCGCCGCTCCGTAACTTACGGATTTGTTAAGAATCAGGGAACTTTGCTACTAAAAATCAGTTCTGGAGAATTAAGCTATTTTCTCGAAACGATTTAGTTAGAGGATTCAAGATATTTCCAGCGATCCAAGTAATAGCAGGTACACAAACAGCATCACCAAACCCTGTTAAGGCTTGATTCACCTGCGATGGGATAGGGTAATTATCTGGCACACCTTGCAACCTGGCATACTCGCGGGGGGTCATTAGCCTCATTCGAATAGATTTCTTCCCCACCCTAACTAGCATTTGCCGACTACTACCGCCTCTTGCAGTTCTCAAGCAACCTGCAAGACCATCTTTTCTGAGTTCTGCTCTTTGTTTACCTTGGCGAACCCGTCTATACATTGCACAGTATGAGTAAGATGGCAAGACTCGTAATTCTTTGAGATAGACGAGATTAACAGGTGACATCATCTTTAAGTGACGTTCAACTTCCTCATCAGACCACCAACGTTCATCTTCTTCTGCTAAGTTCTCTATAACAGAGCTTAGGTCTGCTCTAATTTTGTTTGGTAGAGGTGGAATTTCTAAGAAATGCCAGCTTAGGTCAAGATTAGCTAACACTGCCTTTTCTAAAGGTTGAGTCTTTAGGCAGGAAGAGCGTTTCGAAAAGACGAATATATCTTGATTAGCACTCTGTCTTTGAACACCAATCACAAAGATCCTGGGTCTGCTTTGAGGCACAAAACGAGATGCATCAACTGCAAATACATCACAAGAGTAACCTAGTCGATTAAGCTCTTGAATTACAATTCGGAAATCCTGACCACTATTTGAAGTGAGCCAACCAGTTACATTTTCAAGCATAACAAGCTTAGGCCTTGTGGGTTGTTCATCAAGAATTTTGGTGAAGCCCCAAAAAGCACTAGAGTGTTCTCCATCAAGCCCTTTCAAATTACCTGCTAAGGACAAATCAATACAAGGGAACGAAGCTGTCGCCAGCAAAGTACTAGGAATATCGGAAGGACAGATAGAAAAGATATCTTGGATTTTGTAATGTTTGTTTGAGTTCTCGAAATGAGCAGAATACATCTCGAACTTGCTGTGTGACCAGTCATTTGAGAAAACAATATCCCACCCCGCCTGCTCAAGCCCTAGTCTAACCAAACCAATCCCAGCAAAATACTCTGCACAAGTAAGACTAGAGTAATCTCCTTCAGTCTCTCTAACATTCGCTACAGTCTTGTTTTTTATCATCGGAAAGGGCATGTTACTCGAGTGCCATATGGATACGGGATCAGTTTCATAGCTATTGCTATGAAAGAATAACGTTTTCATGTTGATGGGTCAACCAAATTTATGAAACGTTTTGGGGCAAAACTCCATCAGTTAAGGACTCAACAGGGCTTGACACTAGCGGAATTAGGTGGATTGCTAGGAGTCCATAATACTTTTGTATCACAATTAGAGAGGGGAAGGAAGCTTCCTAATGCTGAGATGATCCTTAAAGTGGCAGATACTTTTAACGTAAGCACAGATCAATTAATGCGTGATGAGTTGGATTTGCCGGAATATAACTGCTGAAAATCCTCTGTAACAAGCCCAACGCAGCAGACGGAGAAAAGTTATTTGTAGGGTTGAAAAGGCTCCTGCCGCAACTGATTTAAGCTGTTAGCTAGGCGAAGAGATGGGAAATTCATTTGATATTCGTTCAGCGTCAGCGCGGGACTCGTTGCTCTTGCCGGACATCGAGCGGCGAGCCGCCGTCCTACTTATAGGAGTGGACAGGGAATCTAGGTCTCACGGTTGAAGGACTTTAGCAAGTGACGCCTGAGGGGACCTTCTTCTGTGCTTAGCGATGAGGCATATGTGGGTGGCCACGGGTCATTCGAGCAAGGTAGTCGGCTTTGCTCCGGTTTAGATAGTGGATGATCTCGCTCACCTAAAGGAGGTGGAAGTTCTCCTGAACCATGGTCACAAGGGTCTTGGACCAGGCCTCATCCAGACAGTCTGCAAATGGCGGAGGGTCGCGGCATCTCAGCGGTGACGCTATCTATGTTTCGGAAAGTATCCGTTCTACCTCCGTCAGGCCTTCAGGTGGCAAGTCCAACCGACATATCACCGGGACACATAGAGTTGATGGACCGCGAGAGGAAACTTGGCCCCCGTTCTGACCTCCGCGTACTAATGAGCTACAAAACGAGCGCGGGCTAACCAGCCCATGTAGAGGGATGAAACATTCGTTACACTTTCGAGCATCGCTGATACAAGCGTTACTTGGCCAGAGAGTTACCTAACAGGTGATAACAACCTTATTGATACAACAAGGAGTCGATAGAGCGAATGGCCAATCAGGAATTTCAGCGCGTCATTCTGCGCTGACGTAAGCCAAACTTAGGACGGGAAATTTTTTCTGACCATAGTGATCCATTTTCCTGATATTAAATCTGAATCTCAAGGTGTTGAGAGGGAGATCGCCGATATTAAATCTCGCTACTTTATCGGTGTCATGATTGCAGCCAAGCTAAATCCACTGCTTATTGCCCTGATTGCCTCTCCTGCCGTGCTTAGAGTTGATGAGCCTCAATAAGCTGCTGAAAGGACAGCAGCGCCTGACGGTGGCGATCGCCAGCGACCCAAGTAAAATCATTGTGTCCCGCCTCTGCCACCCAGAGGGACAGTTTAGGGGCTGGGGCCGCTTCATAAAGCGTTTTCCCGTGCTTAATGGGAATCGTTTGGTCAGCTTGACCATGCATGACCAGAACTGGG
>JBCCQQ010000136.1:0-4143 GCA_039024555.1 Cyanobacteria bacterium P01_D01_bin.156 | reverse complement strand
GGCGATCACAATGACAAAGGTAAACACCACCATTAGAAGGGCAGTAATTTCAGTGATGCTCAAATTTGCAATCATGTGGCTCTCTCGATTTAGAAGGAGAGGCTAATCAGTTTGACCAGATAATCAAGCATCTTTAGGTGTAATGGGCAATGGCAGTTATCTTGGGCTGATTCGTGACCAAGATGATTGATGTTGCTCCCAATGTCCTGAGCCAATGCTGTACAGGGCAAGCAAGTCCTGTTTGAAAGGGCACTCTGAGATTGGCATAATTTCCTCGGACAAGCATGAAATTTTCAAAACGTCAGGGTTTGCTACTGCTCGGTTTGCTTGCGATCGCAGCAATAGTAGCCAGGTTCGATGCCATTGAAGGGCTACAGGCCAGTATTCAGGCATTTGATTCTGGATCGGGCGTCCCTAATAGCGAGCATTGGCTTGTGATGGATGTCAGTGACGGCGATACTCTACGGGTGGGCCTCGATGGAGAGATCAAGAAGCTGAGGATTTGTGGGATTGATGCACCCGAAATATCTCAGCCGCTTGGCAATGAGAGCCGTGCTTATCTGGAATCCTTACTGGCCCTGAATCAAGAAGGCCGAATCATTGTGGTGCCACTGGAAGAAGATCAATATGGACGCACGGTGGCCGAACTATTTTTACAGCCGGACAACCGCCCTGATGAAGAAATCAGCATCAACGCTGAAATGCTGATGGCCGGTATGGCCTTTGTATATCCTCAATACGTTTCAGGTTGTCCCAGTGACGAGGCCTTGAAACGAGCAGAGGCTATTGGCCAGGAAGCGAAAGTGGGGGTTTGGGCTACTGAGCATCAATATCCCTGGGATTATCGACAAGAGAACCGATAAACTGATTAGCTTCAAGTGTCCAGCAAGGATATCGTTTCGCTATCTTTTCGTGAGAAGTTAGCGAAACTACCGTTCTATGTAGACTCTCAGTCACTGTGCAGCAATGCCAACAGAACCCGACTATTTTGGGGTACAGCTCTCAGAATATCCGGATTCATATTACTAAACAAAGGACTATTTCTCAGCTAAAGCGCTATACCTTGTGTTTAGTAAAAATACTCATTATGCCACATGTATTTATCTCGTATGTGCGTGAGGAAATCCAAACTGTAAAGCGTTTACGCGATGCTCTTCAGGCATATGACGTTGAAGTTTGGCTCGATAAAGATCAGCTCAAGCCTGGCTATCGATGGGCGGATGCGATTCGGGAGGCAATCAGTGAAGGAGCGTTTTTTATTGCCTGCTTCTCAAATGCCTACAACGAGCGAATAAAGTCTTATATGAACGAAGAACTTACTCTGGCTATCGATGAATTACGACAGCGGCCAACTAATCAGGCATGGTTTATTCCAGTACTGCTCGATCAATGTGAAGTCCCCAACCGTAGTATTGGAGGTGGGGAGACCTTTCGATCCATCCAGCAGGTGAAACTCTATGAGAATTGGAACGAAGAAATCAGTCGTATCCTTTCTGTAGTTAATCCTGACTCAGCCAAGATTCATGAATTAATTACTGCATTGGATGATAGCTCTGCCCGTGTGCGTATCCAAGCTGCTAATACGCTGAAAGATCTGGGTTCACTTGCCCGACGAGCTGTTCCTGCTTTGGTCCAGGCATTGAAAGACGAGAATTGGACCGTTCAAGCTGTTGCAGCAGACACTTTGGGGCGTATTGGCCTAGATAGTGACCATGATGCGCGATATGTTGTACAGGCTCTTCGGAAGGTAGCAAAAAACGGGGAGTTTTATGCGAAAAGGCATGCAAATTGGGCATTGGCAAGATTAGCTCGCGATCTTGACTTTCCTGAAGAGGAGCAAAGCGTATGCTAAGGTTATCCAATTCATGTTGAATGCCTTTAGAAAATTCCAAGAGTCCTCAAGACACCTGATAGATATAAGATCCTGCTGTCCTTACACTGGAGAAAATTAAACAGGTTCGAACCATGCTTCAGGATGAGACCATCACCGTTAAGGAAGCCTGTGCAGCAGTGCTGAGTAAAGACTCATTCTATTGAGAATAACAGACGAGGTCTCAATGGTTTCAGGCATTGTTTTTCACATCAAGGCAATTAATAGAGGTGCCCATTAATTTCTGCTCCTAAAATTAAGTTCATATATACTGATACTGAATATACGCTGTAAAAAAATGGCCACGGTTTTCTTCTCCTATTCCCACCGTGATGAGGTTATGCGGGATGAGCTGGAAATGCATCTGTCTGCTCTAAAGCGGCAAGGCCTCATTGAAAGTTGGCACGATCGCCGAATTCTGGTAGGAGATGAATGGGCTAGGGAAATTGATCGTAACTTAAATGATGCCGACATAATCCTTTTGCTTATCAGTCCTTATTTCATTGCTTCCGATTATTGCTATGAACTTGAAATGAGGCGTGCCATAGAGCGGCATGAGGAAGGAGAGGCACGAGTCATTCCTGTTATTATCGAGCCTTGCGATTGGCAGAATACTCCTTTTAGTAAACTTCAGGCTGTACCCACTAATGGCACACCGATTTCTAAATTTTCCAATCAGCATGAGGGCTTCCTAGAAGTCGTGACAGCTATTAAGAAGGCGGTCATCGCGAAGGGCAATGTACCCTTGCGCGATCATCGAGGTGTTGAACATTGCCAAGAAGATCTCGGCAAAGAGATTAATTTAGATCTGGTACTGATTCCAGGTGGCTCATTTATGATGGGTTCGCCAGATGGGCAGGGGAAGGATAATGAGAGGCCCCAGCATGAGGTGACAGTGAAATCCTTCCTGATGGGGAAATACGTAGTAACCCAGGCTCAGTGGAAAGCAGTTGCAACTCTGCCCGAGGTTAACCGTGTCCTGACGGCTGATCCGTCAAGGTATAAGGGAGATAATCGCCCAGTTGAGTGTGTGACCTGGGATGATGCGGTGGAGTTCTGTAAGCGCCTGTCTAAGAAAACAGGTCGAGAATATCGTCTTCCTAGTGAAGCTGAGTGGGAATACGCATGTCGAGCAGGCACGAAGACCTCTTTTTATTTTGGTGAGAGCCTGACATTAGATTTACCCAATTACGACACAGGGCCGACCGCAGATGTAGGAAGCTTCCCTGCAAATGCCTTTGGCCTATACGACATGCATGGAAATGTTTGGGAATGGTGTTTAGACCACTGGCATGAGAACTATGAGGGAGCCCCAACGGATGGGAGTGCATGGCTATCATCTGATAGCAATAAATCACGACTGCTGCGAGGCGGTTTCGTGCTTATTGAGCCAGATAACTGCTGCTCAGCCCTTCGTTACAGGTACATGCGCGACGTCAAGAACGACGGCTTTGGTTTTCGCGTAGTCTGCGATTCCTCGTGGGCTCTGTAACCAAGAATGTCAAATTAAAAAGGGTGCTAAACGTTTGGCGTTAGCACAATGCTAACACCTGCCTTATGTAAGCAGGTAGTGAAGCAACGCGCCCTTGATGCGATCGATCGCCGCTTTGGTGCGGATGGGTTCAACCCTGATGGAAGTGCCTTTTTTAGGGTGGTTGGGGTTGCTCACGGGGGCCTGAAAAAAATACTAAGTAACAGCTTAAATAGCAGGTTAGTTAGTATTTTGCAATTGGTTGGTTTGGGATTTCTGTCGTGAAATGGCGCTGAACGGCAGAGTATGCCTGGGGTTTGCCGGTTTGGGGAAAATACTAACTTTTATCTAATAGTTAGTATTTTTTGAGGATGGAGGAAAACCTTTCCTTGTTTTCTTAAGAGAGAGCTTTCGGGGGTGTTGAAAGGTAAGCTTGGAAACCTACAGAGTAGACCTCTTGCATAATAGATTTCATGGTAGCCTAGGAGGCTGTAGTTCACTGTTTCCATGTCAGGCAGATGAACTACGAAGCAACCCAAACCCTTAGTGGCCAAAAGTTTAAGCGCCGATTTGGTGTCCAACGCGCCACCTTCAATCGCATGGTCAAAGGCGTTAAAGCCCAAATCCCCGAATTGCCCCATCCAGGGCGTCCACCCAAGCTATCGATAGAAGATCAGATTTTGGTGACCCTAGAATACTGGCGGGAGTACCGCACTTATTTCCACATTGCCATAGACAAGGGGGTATCGGAATCGACCGTGTGTCGTATCGTTCATCGCATCGAAGCTCAAATTATGGCCTC
>JBCCQQ010000135.1:0-4204 GCA_039024555.1 Cyanobacteria bacterium P01_D01_bin.156 | reverse complement strand
TCTTCTCGTCCTCTCAGATCTAAAACTTCAATTTGATAAAGCGGCACCTGTTTGAGAACCTGCTGCTGGCCATCCGGTAACACCACAGCCCTCAACATATCGTGACGCTCAATTACTTTCTGCAGCGCCCAATTGAGTTGTCCCAGATCTAAATCCTGTCCTTCAATCTCGTAATAACCATGATTAGCCACAGTTCCTAACTCTAATACCCCGCTGCGCCCCACCCAGAAGGCATGCTGCATATCCGTCAGGGGAAAAGGCTCATAGCGCGACTCTGGTGCAGGCACGATGGCGGGTAGAGCAGTATCACTGGCACTCATGTTGTTCTGGTGCAACAACATGAGAATCTCTGCTTTATGTTCGGCTAACGACTCCTGCAGCTCTGGCGTCATCACCCCTTTAGGGGCATCAACGAATAGTAAACCTTTATTAGTAGAAAGCTTTACACCTTTGTGAGCAAGATTATCCAGTAGTAAATGCAAATTCATGATTTCTAGACAGATAATTGTATTTCTTTGCCACCAACCTATCTCTTGATCGTCACCGCCAAATATTCTATGTCGTGGTCAAAATACTCGTTAAATCCTGGTTCTGGTAACCTCTTGCTCCTTAACTCAGCCAGTGCGAAACTGGAGTGGACATGCATGAAAATTGCTTAGTTTCGTTGTATCTTAAAACTTATTTTCTTAATTTAATCAGATGATCTTCCAGACAAGTTAAAGACTTAACTTTTCCCGTTCTTCAGCTTCACCAACATCAGCATCAGAAACAACCTCTGATGAAACCAGGTTCGCCAATAGCAATTGATTGAGCAAAAGAGCAGCTAATTCAGCCACTGTACCCTTCTCAAAAAAGTTTCCGATGGGCATTCGCACCTGTAAATCGGTTTCAATCCGGCTTTTGAGCATCATGGCGAGCAATGAGTCCAGCAATGGAGCAAGGGGTTCCTGAGCATCGAGGTTTACTGAAGGGCACTGTAGTAACCCTGCTAAACATTTCAACAGATAGGTTTCTAGCATTGGCTGCCGTTCTATTGGTTCAGACGCCAGGATCTGTTCTCTTGATATTGTTTCTGCAGTTGGGCTCTTTTCTGTTGCCCCTTCTTCTGGGATCTGGATCTTTTCTTGCTCTGGAGTCACACTGATTGGAGGTACAGGAACGGGCCCCAACGCCACATCGCCCCAGCGCATGACTGTAGCGGCAGCGGTTGCAGAAGCACCGTTAGTGTAAACCAGAACCAAGTCGTTTTTCCGAAGCCGCCCCGATTGAGCAGCATGGTACAGGGAGGAGATCGCAGATACAGGCCCAATATTAGTGTATCGAGGGTAGAGATTGAGGGTGCGCTCTGGATCAATGCCCAGAGCCCGCGTACAAACACTCGCATACCAGGCAGTCGGAGTACTGAATGCAAAAAAGTCAATTTGATAGAGGGTAACACCCGCACTCGCGATCGCCCCCTCGCAGCAAGTACGCGCGAAATCTACAGCCGTTTCAGCCAGCATACTCGCATTGTCTCCTGTTCGAGTTCGTATCCGAGGCGTGCCCTGCACATCTGTCACCAATTCGTGAGCGTAAGCACCACAGGTAGCGGTAGTCGGAACTACTTTGCTGCCCAGGATTCCTTGATTGGGTTGAAGCGAATCCACCACAAAGGCTCCTGCCGCATCACCCACCGACCAGGAGAGCGTGTCTTCATCATCTGTGGAATTAGATCCAATGTGCGAGACAATTACCAGTACATTGCGATACTCTCCAGCCTGCACCAATGCTCGGGCATTCTGAAGTGCAATTAAGGCACTTGAGCAGGTAGATTCTAGGCTCCAGGCAGGGCATTGCAGTTCAAGTTGACGAGCCAGGTAAGCGGCATTCCCAGGCCCGATTTGCTCAGAGAAGAGCGATGCAACGATGGCTAAACCAATTTCTTCAGAAGACAGTTTCGCGGCTTCAAGGGCATCTCGTGCCGCCTGGCACTCCAGCGTCAGCGCTGATTCATCTACACCCAGCACCCGCCGCTCAACAGACCCATGGAATGGATCTGACAGATAAGGAGCCACTGCTTGTGACCAAATATCTAATCCAGAGTTATCAGCTGTATAGTTAAGCGGTTTAGAGACTCTAACGCGCTTTGGTTTACTCTGCTTTACCAAATTTGGATATTTTTGAGACCAATAATCATTGGTTCGAATTTGCCTAGGAAAACTAATTGCAAGTGAGCGAATACCTACATGACAATTGCTCATAGCAAAATTCCTTTTCACAGTGATAGGCATCGAGGTAAGCTGGATGGCAGCAAGAGAACTGAAGGAGGTGGTCACCTGAACGGGAGTCATCAGGATTTTTGACTACACCGCCCCAGAGCGATCGCACTCGCAGCAGCGTAAGAGGATTCATGGCTAATGCTCAGGAGCCATTTCGTAACTCCTAAATCCATAGCAATCTTTAGAAAGTTGTCATGGAGCACAACAGAAGGCTCACCTGTAGACAACCGTTTAATTTCAATATCGAGCCAAGAAGCGTTTTCATTAAGCAGCGCTTTATTCAATGCTTTGAACACCGCTTGCTTCGCAGCCAAACGACCCGCGAAGTATTCGATACGCTTAGCATCCAATTCACAGACGTTGCGTTCATTAGCGGTGAAACATCCCATTTCTGGAGACTCACTTAATTGCGCTATGAGTTTTTGGACACCTTTTGTTTCGACGATGTCAATGCCATGACCGATAACCCCCGGATAATCAGACCTAGAACTGAGTAAATCCTGAGAGGGGTCATCATTAACGTCTAAATATTTAGCCTTCATACTCAACATACTGCCTATCGTGCTTATGACTTCAAAACTAGATTGGTCAACATCGTGTTCATCTTATTAACTGACTCCATATATTCTTTTTGAGGCACAGATTCAGCAACGATCCCAGCACCAGCATTGAGATAGACATCATTGCCGTATTGATATACAGAGCGAAGGGAGATTGCCAAATCTGCTGTACCGTTGCTGTCTACCCAACCAATACAGCCAGCATACATCCCCCTCGGTTCCGCTTCGAGGCGATCGATCCACTCTAAAGCTTGTTGCTTATCAATGCCAGAAACAGTAATCCCTGGGAACAATGCTTTCAAAGCATCCCAAGCGGTATTGCCCGGCTTAAGAACCCCCCCAACCCTTGAAGATAGATGTTGGACAGTCCGATATTTCTTGACCTCCATGAAGTTAAAAACCTGAACGGTTCCTGGTAAACAAATTGAGTCAACCTCGCTTTGTGCCGATAAAACGGAAAGCGCATGTTCTTTGACCTCTTTAGCATCAGTAAACAGTTCACCCCTTAAGCGCTTATCCTCTTGTTGCTTTTCATCACGAGGTCTGGTTCCTGCTAGCGGATTAGTCACAACAGAACGATCTTGGTATACTTCCACAAGAGTTTCGGGACTAAACCCCACTGTACGGACATCTCCGAAGTCTAGACAGTAGGAGCGAGCTGCATTATTGACTTTTGCCCCAACCACATAGGTTCCCAATAGATCTAAGTCGCCAGAGAGTCTAAAAGGACGGGAAATAATTGCCTTATGCAATTCACCTTTTTGGATTGCTTCAATTAAAGTCTTGATGCGGTTCTGATACTTTTCGCGATCAGCAAAATCAACCTCCACAGGAGTTGACACATAATGTGGCAGCTGACTATCTTTCAACAAAAGGCTGCGGATTTGGTCTAAAGACCTCGCACTTCTGATATAAACGCCTTCTTGTGTGAAGCGTAGTTCAGTCTCTGGAATCAAAAAATAGAGTAACTCTTGCTGGATTGCTTTGGAGTATGAAGAATAAAACCCAGCTACGTCAAACCCAACATAGCCATAGGCTGTCCAATTCTCAATGGGTAAAGATCCGAGTAACTCTCCAACTTGCTTAAAGGGATCGCTAACTGGCTCGGAGTAAAACTTATCTACACTCATGAGCGAAACGGTATCCTGGCCCACTGATACCTTAGCCAGCTCATTTCCAGCAATGCGAACCTCATTTTTTTGTTCATACATCACATACTTAGAAAAAATACCTGCTCGCAGGAGGTTCTGCAAGACAACAGTGGGCTCCCTTTGGCTTGATACAAAGGTTTCGTCATACTTTATTGCCGTCTTTAGCTCCATTACCACTGATCAGCTCCTTATGGATGATTAGTCAGTACTTGCGTAATAATTTACGGTGAACTTT
>JBCCQQ010000134.1:0-4459 GCA_039024555.1 Cyanobacteria bacterium P01_D01_bin.156 | reverse complement strand
GTTGTTACTAAATTGGAATCTTTGGGTGATTTTGGCTGTGGTGGCCGCTTATCTGGCAATACCATATAAAGCATTGGGTCAAGTATCCGAACAGACTGAGGTATTGGTGCAAACAGTAGACGAGATGGAAGAAGAGCCAGAAGACGAAGAGGCGGATGAAACAGAGGGAGACTCTTTACGGATTATTGTGACGGGAGAAGAGGGCAGTCGCTACGTGAGACCCACTGCCACCACCGGTACCCGCACGGATACACCGCTGCGAGATATTCCCCAATCGATTCAGGTGATTCCTCGTGAATTGCTAGAAGATCAGCAGGTGACAGAGTTGGACGATGCCCTGCGGAACGTCAGTGGTGTAACTCCTTCTAGAAGTGGTAATGATGGGACCGGGCTGCGACTGAACGTGCGAGGGTTTGAGAATGCTTCCGTGTTGCGAGATGGCTTTCGTCTTACCTTTGGCGGCAGTGGGGCGATTAGTTCTCAAGATCTATCCAACATTGAGCAGATTGAGGTGCTTAAAGGCCCTGCTGCGATCTTGTTTGGGGTGACTGAGCCAGGTGGTGTGGTTAACCTGGTTACCGAACAGCCATTGAGTGAACCGTTTTATGAACTTGGTCTTAGGGCGGGCAATCGAGGTTTTCTTGAGCCTGGTATCGATATTTCTGGACCGCTCACAGAAGATGGTCGCTTGCTTTATCGCTTAAATGCTTCCTACAGAACCGAAGACTACTTTCGAGACTTTGATACAGATATTGAGCGCGTTTTTATTGCACCTGTTGTGAGCGCGCAGATTAGCGATCGCACTGATCTCAGCCTCTACCTGGAATATCTAAACGAAGAGCGCCCTGCTGATTTTGGTCTCATCGCCATCGGCGATGAAGTGGCCGATATCCCCCTCGACCGAGCATTGGGAGAACCCGACGATTTTTCCGAGAATGAAACACTGCGAGCAGGATATACCTTTGAGCATCGCTTTAACGACAGCTTGACATTGCGAAATGCTTTTAGCTACTACAACGTTGACTTTGACTCCCTAAGCACCTCTGCCTTTGGCTTTTTAGGGTTTAACGAGTCGACCGGAAAATTATCTAGAGCAACCGTCTTTTTAGGAGATGGTGATCCTCCAACAGAAACCTTTGACTTACAGACAAATCTCGTTGCCGAATTCAACACAGGAGATATTGAACATACTGTACTGGCAGGTGTTGACCTATTCCGACAGAATGATGGCAGTTTGCTACGAGCTAATGTATTCTCACCTGTTTCTCTTAATATCTTTGACCCTGTTTACGGTAATGCTGCCGATGAGGACCCAGTCAATTTTCCGATCACGTTTGACAGTACAAGCCAGACAGACGCCCTTGGTGTTTACCTGCAAAACCAGGTAGCCCTGTCAGATAATCTTAACCTTCTGCTCGGAATTCGCTATGACACTTTCGAGCAAGACACCACTAATAATCCATCATTCTTTGCGCCAACAGCATCCGAATCTACCCGCTCAGATGATGGCTTTAGCCCAAGAGTTGGAGTAGTATATCAACCTGTCGAGGAAGTATCCTTATTTACTAGCTATAGTCGCTCGTTTTCCCCAAACACGGCAACTACGGTCGCTGGCGATATCCTAGAACCGGAGCGAGGTGAGCAGTTTGAAATCGGGGCTAAGGCCGAACTTCTAGACGGTCGATTGGCAGCTAGCCTGGCCTACTTCGATATCACGCTGCAGAATGTGGCCACACCCGATCCAGACTTTCCTCGATTTTCTGTTGCTACGGGCAAGCAGCGCAGTCAGGGTGTTGAATTTGACCTGATTGGTGAGATTTTGCCAGGATGGAATCTGGTGACAAACTACGCCTATACCGATGCCAGAATTACAGAGGATAATAGTGGATTAGAGGCCAATCGCCTGTATAGTGTGCCTGAACACAACGTTAATCTGTGGACCACCTACGATATCCAGGCTGGCCCATTGGAAGGATTAGGGTTTGGTCTCGGCTTGAACTATATCAGTGAGCGATTTGGCGACAATACAAATAGCTTTACCGTAGATGATTACTTCCTCACTAATGCAGCTGTCTCTTATCGTCGCAACAACTGGCAAGCGGGTCTAAACTTTCGCAATTTATTTGACGTAGATTATATTCAGAGCACTGGAAATAACAGGAACTCAAGAATTGATCCGGGTGAAGGGTTTACCGTCATTGGATCATTCTCGATTGAGTTTTGAACGTGCTGTGGGGTTGATTGTTTATGTTGACATGGAAGCGAATGACTAGCTGGCTGGTGTTGAGTCTCCTGACAGCAGGTCTCGTTATCGGATGTGGTCTGGCCACCAACCATAACGAGTCAGGAGATGCCACCATTGAGGGCACAACAACCCAGTCATTGGTGTCTGATTGTCGCTTGATTGAGCACGATCTCGGCGAAACTGAGGTGTGTGGAGAACCTCAGAAAGTAGTAACACTGAGTCTGCATATGCTCGATTTACTGCTGTCGCTAGACAATCAACCTGTTGCTTCCACAATGACGCTAAATTTGCATCGTGGAGACGTCTTTGATAACCCGGCGCAGCAAATTCCCTACTTGGGCGATCGCATTACGACTCAGCCTGTAAACCTGGGGAGTGACCATACGCCTTCCCTAGAAACACTCGCTGCCCTCAAGCCAGATTTGATCATCGGTGAAGCTGGTCGTAGTGCTGATGATTATGAGCTGCTGGCTCAGATCGCCCCTACGCTTCTATGGCGCGATCGCACCAATAAAGGTAAGTGGCAAGAGAGTCTGCGAGATCTGGCAGCGGCCCTAGGGAAGAGTGACAAAGCAGAAGCTGTAGTTCAGCAATACGAGACCCGCATCGCTGATGTAAAAACTGACTTTGCTGATGTGGTCACCACGCATCCAAAACTATTGCTATTGGGCGCTAACAGCCTAGGCGAGGGCTTTTTAGTGGTTAATCCTGATAGTTATTTAGGGGAATTGCTCAGTGAAATAGGATTTCAGCTTGTTCCACCCCCGCCCGCTGCCCTTGATTCGGCTAATCCGCTAATGTCCATTGAAGCATTGCCCACCCTGAATGATGCTGATACCATTATTGTTCTGGGCTGGAATGCCAGTGTCGGTGAGGGACTAGAAGAGTTAGACCTATCTGCTGATGCGTCAGCCACTCAGCGAGTTGAGTCACATCAGGTGCAAGCGATTCGACAAAATTGGCAAGCTAATAACATTGCCCAATCTCTCACCGCCAGTCAAGAAAACCGCGTTTACTTTGCCACTTTTTACAAATGGAATGGACTCAATGGCCCCATCAGCGCAGAGCTGATTCTAGAGCAGCTACGGCAGTTTTTCTTAACCGATAACAGAAGTTAGCGGTCTGTCAGAGCGATATTTTTAAGCTAAGAGGTTCACTGGGGAGGTTGGGAGAGCCGTCCCCGTGAAACCCGCTATGGCATAATAATGAAAATAATTTTCATTAAGCCAACTGCTACAGTTTGCGCTTTGATAGCGACATGGCGATCCGGTTCTTTGAGCAAAAATCTGACTATCTTCACTGCGGTAGCCCCGAGGATCCCAGGCTATTTCATGCCGATTCGTCTGACCAGATTCATCTGTGGTCACCTCGGGTGGGTCAGGGGTACACACAGATGATTCCTTTACGGGAAGGACTGTGTCTTGTCATTATGGATTATTCAATCCATAGCACCTTCATATACAAGAACCCACGACGCAGCCCATTTTTGGAGTTTGAATTTCAGCTAGAAGGACCAGCGGCAGGCCAGAGTATGTTTATGCCGCACCTGGTTCAGGCGCAGAATAGCTTTGGCATTCGCTCAGCGCAACCTCGTCAGCTTAAGGTGGAGGTGCTTTTTAGTGCTCCCATGTTTGAGACTTGCGCCCATACCGTGGTTGAGTATTTCCCTCCCCAGGACCGAGCCATGCTCTATGACTGGGCTAGCTGGGTGTATCGTTCTCAGCATGGATACAATGCTAAATCCCCTCAGGCCGCATTCGACCATATTCTCAGTGGGGCCATTGCCTCACCTCAGGTATTTTGTGCAAAAGATCCATTTGAAAGCTTGGATTTTTGTGCGTTTGGTCGTTTTTGGCGATCGATGACATCAGAGATGCGTCAGGTGGTTAAGCAGATCCTTCGCTGTTCCCATGGCGGACAGATGCGGCGGGCGTATCTAGAAGATAAAGCCCTCGAACTAGTCGCCTTGATGCTGCGGGGAATGAATCACTTAAATGCCATTTCATATCCGCTAGTGGGTGACGATCTAGACCGCATTTACCAGGCTGGAAAGATTGTAGCCCGCAATCTAAACAATCCGCCGTCGGTCAAGACCTTAGCACGGCAGGTCGGGCTCAATCGCTTTAAACTCAACCAGGGCTTTCATCAGGTGTATGGCACCACGCCCTTTCGATATCTCAGATATTGTCGTCTGACCGTAGCAGCCCATTTATT
>JBCCQQ010000133.1:0-4549 GCA_039024555.1 Cyanobacteria bacterium P01_D01_bin.156 | reverse complement strand
ATAACCAATTTCAAACTAAAAGAAATTAAACAGGATTTTCGTCTAGAATCTCAAACTATTGCTTTGTCTAGGTTCTTAGCGCCTCAGAAGACCGAAAATCTCGACCCCCCGTTGAGCGCTTTACTAATATAGCGAGCAGGTAACCCTAAGTCAACACTTGCTCGAATTTTATTTTTTGAGCCTGAGTTCCTTTTATGGTAAGGGTTTAAGCTGTTTTTCGATTATTTTCATTCGGCCAAGGCTACATTTTTTTGGTCTTTTTTTATACAAAATCACCCTAATGTTTGGGTTGGCTCACGGGGAGCACGGTTTGTTCGAATGCATTGATAGGGTTCTTGAAACTAGCTCATAGGCTTTGAAAGAATTTGTGGGAATGACTAGGCTTTTTCCTCACTTCGAAGGAGAATATGACGGTTAAGCATGTATTGAGGAAAGCACGGTGAATTTTCAGTCTGTCATTGCTACGCTGCATGATTTTTGGTCGGCGCAGGGATGCTTGATTGTTCAACCCTATGACACTGAAAAGGGTGCAGGCACTAAGAGCCCACATACATTTCTAAGGGCAATTGGACCGGAGCCTTGGTCTGTTGCTTATGCTGAGCCGTGCCGCCGTCCTGCCGATGGTCGCTATGGAGAAAATCCTAATCGTTATCAGCATTACTATCAGTACCAAGTACTGATTAAGCCGTCTCCTAGCAACATTCAGGACTTATATTTAGAGTCTTTGCGAGCACTGGGAATCAAACCAGAAGACCATGATATTCGGTTTGTTGAGGATAACTGGGAAGATGCCGCAGTTGGTGCCTGGGGTGTGGGTTGGGAAGTTTGGCTAGATGGAATGGAGGTTACTCAGTTTACTTATTTTCAACAATGTGGCGGCCTAGATTGTAAGCCGGTATCCATTGAGATTACTTACGGGTTAGAGCGATTGACCATGTATCTGCAGGAAGTGGATGCGATCGCAAAAATTCAATGGAATGACACCGTTACCTATGGCGACGTCCATATGCAGGGAGAAATTGAATGCTCCACCTATAATTTTGAAGCCTCCAACCCAGAGCTACTATTTAACCTGTTTAACCTATATAAGCAAGAAGCCGAACAGCTGATGGAGCGTGAGCTAGTCTTGCCCGCCTATGACTTTGTCCTCAAGTGCTCCCATACATTTAATTTATTAGATGCCCGTGGCGTCATCTCTGTTACTGAGCGCACTCGCTATATTCGACAGGTTCGTTCACTGGCTCGTAAAGTCGCTCAGCTTTACTACGAACAACGTGAAAAACTGGGCTTTCCATTGCTAGCAAGTGAACCGGTTGGGGAAAAGACATCTGCGAAAGAAGCTGCTGCACCAGCTTAGGCTTACCAACCCAGAACCACACCCCAAAAGGCATCTTCAAACGGTCCCTCGTCTTCATCGATGGTGACTCGCTTGGCCCAGGTGAATACGTCAAAGCTGACATGGCCACTGTCATGTTTGCCAAAGGTGCCCTTTTGAATATTCACATCGCCCACAATAGTGATCCAATGATCGGGAACTGTGATTTTCGGCGGCTTATTTCCCAGCAGCGCATTCGCCGTAATCAATCCAAACGCCACACCACCCTGGTCAATTATTTTTTGGGCTTTGCGCACAGCACTCAGATCTCGCAAGACATAGGTATGCATGTAATGAACATTGGCATAGCCTAAAATGTCTCGAACCCATCCTTTCATCTCCCAGGATTTGGTCATGCCAGCCAAATTCCGTACAATTTCAGGGGCATTGGGCTCCACTGGAAAAATGAGATTTTCAGCTTCCCGTAACGTTGCTAGTACCATCCAATCGGCAGGCCCCATACGCAGGTTGCCCTGGCTAGCTTCCCGTAAAGCCTCAGATGTCTGTATCCGGCGAGTTTGGGCCTGAAATCCACCCGTTTCAAACAGATTTTGACAGAGTTCTACATAGCGCAACGGAAACTTACGAATCAGCTCAAATAGTATAGACGCAGGACCACAAAAGGGCTGCTGTCCCTGATTAACATTGAAAGGATTGTGGAGTCGAGACCTCATTTCTCGAATGATTTGCTCCTTTTTAAGATAGAGCCAGACTCCAACCACATCAGACGTTTGAAAACGATTGAGGGCTGCAATAGCCTGCTGCTTAGTATTTTTTTGATTACCGCTAGGAGATAGCATGTGAGCCTATTTTGTCTGTTGCCACTTGATACATCAATAAAGTCATATTCTCCTGACTGAATCTCGTCCAAGTTATGGATCTACCAAACAGCTACCTATTGCTACACTTTGCCCCCACTTCTAGAATGGGTGCAGAAAGTGATGCGTTAGGGATCTTTATTTATTGTGGCTTCTAGTTTAAGAGCGTATTTAGAACCGATTGCCAGTTGGTTTGCCCAGTTTGGTCTACCTGAACCCATTACCCATTGGGGACACCCATTGATGATGGGCATTGTCGTTTTTGCTATGGGTAGCAGTGCCGCCATTGCTGGTTGGAAAATTCGTACCGGTGAACCTGAGGCCACTATGGGCTCTATGCCCGTACGCAAATTTCATAAGAAACTTGCCCTCTGGATGACCACCTTTATCGCCATGGGGTATTCGGGCGGGTTGCTGTCTCTAGTCATGCAGGGGCAGCCCATTCTAGAGAGTCCTCACTTTTGGACAGGCTCAGCTGTGCTTGGACTTTTAGGATTAAATGGCGCAATCTCCATGAGTAAATTTGGAGGTGGTAAAGATTCCCTTAGAGATGCCCATGCCTACATTGGCACAGCTGCTGTTGCCCTGATGGTGGTTCATGCAGCCCTAGGATTGAAATTGGGATTATCGATTTAGCACCCTTTGCTCAAGGCAAACTTGGGAACTATAAGCACGAACGCTGCTCCTGCTCAGGGGCAGCGTTCGTGCTTTTTTAGGGTTTGCATTTGTCATGACACCATGGGGGCTGATTGTTGTTGGTCTTGGCTACATTTTGGGTCTATTTTCTACGGGCATTTTGCTGGGGAACCAGCCCATTGCCAGCTACGGACTCATATTTATTGCCCTAGGGTGCAGCCTTTGGCTGCCTAAATACTGGCGACTTGGCCCAACTCGACACCAATGGTTAATCGCTGGATTGATCAGTTTATTGGCAGCAGCCTATTGCCTATGGCGTATCCCTGCACCAACGACGAATGATGTTAGCCAATATGCTCCCGGTTACTACAGTGCCTATGGAGAGGTGGTTGCCTTACCCCGAGAAAACCGTAGTGGAAAAGGTAAGTTTTGGCTTAAAACCCACGGCATTCAAAATCGCGCTAAGGATGCAGCATTTATTAGCCGCCGTCCAGCCAGTGGCAAGTTATATGTCACTGCTCCACTAAAACAAACCACTAACCTCTATCCAGGCCAGACTATTAAAGTAACGGGTCAGCTGTATGAACCCAGTAAAGCTCAGACACCGGGAGAGTTTGACTTTAATGCCTATCTAGCAAGCCAGGGAAGCTTTGCTGTACTCAGTGCTAAGTACATAGATAACCTTCCCAATAGCGATCGCCCCCAAGTCGGTCTATGGCAGGTAAGACAGCGGATTGTCAACGCTCAGAAGCGATGGCTGGATGAAAAAGGAGCCCTGGTTAGTGCCATGGTCCTGGGAAGACGGGCAGTCGATCTGCCTTACCAGATGCAAGATGCCTTTATTGAAGCTGGCTTAGCCCATACCGTTGCAGCATCTGGGTTTCATGTGGCTCTTGTGCTGGGACTTGTTCTCGCGATATTGAAATGGCAACCGGCACGTAACCAAGCTATTGGCGGTTTTGTTGCTTTGCTTGTCTATGTTGGGTTAACGGGTCTCCAGCCTAGCGTTATGCGTGCAGCGTTAATGGGTGCTGGGGCGATGATGGGTTTGGCTCTAGAGCGTAAGGTGAAGCCGTTGACTTGTTTGGGATTGGCAGTATTTCTTTTACTACTATGGAATCCCCGCTGGATTTGGGACATTGGCTTTCAGCTAAGTATAGCGGCAACATTAGGGCTAATGATAATGGCAACAGCTCTGACCAAACGTTTAGCTTGGATGCCAAGTGCGATCTCACTTTTACTTTCTGTCCCTATCGCTGCTTATATTTGGACTTTACCGCTACAGCTGTATTACTTTGGTGTAGTGCCGTCCTACAGCATTATTTTGAATACCATTGCTACACCATTGGTCACAGTCATCAGCTTAGGGGGCTTTATCAGTGGGATAGCCAGTTTGATATGGCCGTTAATGGGAAGTGCGATCGCATGGCTCTTAATCATTCCAGTACAGCTTTTAATGGGCTTAGTCAGTTTCTTTAATCAATTGCCAGGAAATCAATTAACAGTCGGAAATATATCGGTTTGGCTCGTAGTGCTAATTTATGGCATCTACGGTGCGATCACCATTTGGCTAGCAAAGCGAAATCGGATGGTCTAGGTCCAGAGCGTGCACCTCGGTGTAGAATATACAAGCCCAAAACGTGGGCCGTTTAGTTGAATAGGCACCTGGAGAGGTGGCAGAGTGGTTGAATGCGGTAGACTCGAAATCTATTATGGGCTT
>JBCCQQ010000132.1:0-5378 GCA_039024555.1 Cyanobacteria bacterium P01_D01_bin.156 | reverse complement strand
CCGTTGCCAGCAGTTTGTTCACATAGGCCAAATCTTTATTCGGTTGTAGACCAACCAAACGCACAGTCTTCTGGGTCAACCAGCGAATAATTGGGCCGAATAACAGCACTTGGAACAGGCGTGGCGTTAGACCGCCAACGGTCACGTAAGTACCGCCAGGTTTGAGCACGGATAAATATTTGAAGGGAGAACGATTTGTCTTGGTATCCAAAATCAGGTCGTATCGTTCTTGACCTGCCGTGAAATCGGTTTGGGTGTAATCGATGGTGTGGGTAAACCCAACTGAACGCATCAGGGCAAACTTACTGGCGCGATCAACACCAGTCACATCTTTAGCTCCGATTGCATGGGCAATTTGCACTCCCAAGGTACCCACACCGCCACCGGCCCCATTGATCAGGAGTTTTTGACCTGGCTGCAGTTGCCCAATCAACCCCTGCACGGCCAACATCGCGGCATGGGGAATCGCCGCTGCCTCTGTAAAGGTCATAGTCTCAGGCATTGAGGCCAGGGCGGTTTCCGGCACACACACGTACTCCGCAAAGCCCCCAAACCCACATTCAGAAATGTCGCCATAGACCGCATCTCCCACTTGAAACTGGGTGACGTTTTGACCCACCGTTTCCACACGTCCGGCCACTTCTGCACCGGGGACTGGGATGTTGGGTTTGCGCCAGCCACAGAGCAACCGAATATAAAAGGGGGTGCCCCTGACAAGACACCAATCCAAGTCTTTGAGTGTCGTAGCATGGACGTTGACTAAGACCTCACCCTCTTTGGGCACAGGATGTTCAATATCTTTCAGTTCAAGCTGCTCCGGAGATCCATAGCGGGATAAAACAATCGCCTTCATCATGCCCCTCTCTTCCATTGCCAAACGTACCCAAACATAAACGCCATCGTTACCACTTCTACTGAGGCAAAAAACACATAGGAGAGCGGTGTTGTCTCTCCTAACGATGGCATGAAGACAGGCACAACAACCCACAAAATAGTCAGTGGAATAGCGATAAATTGTGCCCAACGATTAGCTTTGTAAGTTAAAACACGAGAAAGGAAAATCATTGCGATCGCAACCTCCATAAATACAGCAAAAAGCAACACCGTACTTCCTGTGAGCTGCTGACTGATCTGGTCTAAAAAGTCTAGGTATCCAGGCCGTAACATTCCTAAAATATCGGCATAGATCATATTCACAAGAACAAACACCCATAACGTTGAGAGCAAGGATTTGTGTTCTAGATCTATGTTTTTTGCGCTTGATTTCATCATGGTGTCTGCATCGTTAACTCATCTGCCCTCAATTTAGGGAAAGCATGACAACCTCGCTGCCTAATTCCCGCTGACTTAGCACATTCTTGCTATCTTTTTTTTCTAGAACGCTAGACTTGGGGGGTAGGCCTCAGACTGGAACACCGCCAGTTTACTCACGCTTGCCCGCCATGCCCCAAGCCCCATTAGCATCCTCATCAAAAGGGTCTGAGCCAGCAGAATGGCACCGAACCCAACAATGGGGGCCGTTAGCGATTCGCCATGCTCGCCATCGTTGCCACAACGATGGCACCGCAGATGCTTGGAGCTATCCGGATGAACACACCCTAGGGCTGTTTCTGTCGCCACGCCCATTCAAATTTTCCCATAGGCAAGATGGTCGCACCCATGCCGGACTCTACAGCAAGGGGGATTTGCTGGTTACCCCAGCGGGTACGCCGTTGACAACCCAGGCCGAGGGAGATGTCCATATTGTGCAAATGCGGCTGCAAGCTACATTTATGGGTCAGGTAGCGGAGGAAACCCTGGGACAGGATTGCGATCGCATCACGCTCGTCCCGGCCTTTCAAACCCATGATCCTCAAATTGAAGCGATCGCTACGATGCTCCTAGCCGAACTCCAGGGTGAATCGTTTGGCAGCCACTTGTATATTGAATCCCTCGCCAACGTACTGGCTGTCCATTTGCTACGGCACCACACCACCACACGACCTGAGCTGCCGACCTACGAAGGTGGACTCCCCCAGCATCAGCTTTTACAGGTTTTAGACTATGTCGATGCTCATTTAGGCGACGAAATCACCCTAGCTGATCTAGCGCAATTAGTCGGCATGAGCCAATTTCACTTTGGTCGTCTGTTTAAACAATCCCTGAGTCTATCGCCTTATCAATATCTACTACAGCAAAGAGTAGAAAGGGCAAAACAACTGTTGAAGCAAACAGACAATCCTGTTGCGGAGATTGCTCTGGAGTGTGGTTTCAATAGCCACAGTCATTTTGGCCGTAAATTTCGGCAACTGACAGGTATCACACCAAAAGCTTATCGTGCTAATTAGGCGATCCACAGACATTTTTGAATATCAGTTAGTATTAGTCTGCAGTGTCAATAGACATTGAAAATATGAAATCGCTGCAGTCCCTATCCCAACTACCTATCAGTAACACCTTAGAGGCCTGTAAAACCATATTGGTTAGTCATTATGGGCAGCGTCTAAAGGGGCTTATTCTGTTTGGTTCTGCAGCTAGACAAGAAATGACTGATGCAAGTGACATTGATTTACTTGCCGTATTGCCATCAACGTTAAACCATGCCCAGGAACTAAGCACGCTGGTTGATTTAATCTATCCCCTCGAATTAGAAGCAACCCATTGGATTTCTATCAAACCTGCTGCCCAGGATGAGTTCGAAGCTGGCAGCACACAGCTATACAGAAATATTCAAAAAGAAGGTATTCACCTGCTGTGAACAGACCAGACGAAATTCAAGTGAATCTAGATAGAGCTGATTCATCCCTTCAAGCCGCTCGCCTCTTGATTGATACTAATTTTCTAGATGATGCCGCTTCGAGAGCTTACTATGCAGTATTTCATGCCGCTTCAGCATTACTGCTTTCAGAAAATCTAAGCTTCAATAGCCACAGCGGGGTGTTGCGAGCAATTAGCCTCAATTTTGTTAAAACAGGCCGCTTAGACAAAAGCTATGGCAAAAATTTAAAGTGGTTAGCTGAACTCCGCCAAATTGGAGACTATGGTGAATCTCGTCGAGTCACATCTGATGAAGCCCAACGAGCTATCTCAGTAGCTGATAGTTTTCTGGATCAAGTACGTCTAATACTGCGGCAGCTCTGAACAGAATGCAATCCTCACAGTGTCAGAGAGACTATACTACATGTGAGGAAAAAGCATTTTCATAGAGTATGTTGCCTACACCTCAATGATTGGGGTGTAGGACTAAGGCGAGATCAGGATATCCATCTTCAGGTTGTAAGCCACCCCAGCCTGCGAATTCATCATCAATAAAGAAAGCCCAAGGACCATATCCGTATTCTGTCCATAAAGCTTCTTTTGTGGACAGAAAAGACTCACATTCACGAACGCCAAAGTTATCGTTTGATAGTGGCATGTGTCTACGAACTAATGGGTTGTTCATTAGTTCGACTAAATCCGATATTTCGACTGTGCCTAACTCTCTAAATTCAATATTCATATTCTGGTTTTGATGCCTAACGATTGAGCTGAGCGGCAGCAGCGAGTATTTTTGCATTAACCCGAGATCACTCACTCCGTCCGCTCCTGCGTAGGGTTAGACGGCGGAGTCAATGACTTTGCCTGCCTCAGTAACTATGATGATACGGTGTCCATTTGCTTGAAGGAGTTTATAAACCCGGATTCAGAACTGTAAACCATGTTTTGGAGAAGCTTTGCGATAGAGCGTTAGTGGCCTATCTTACCAGCTATCGCCCAGAGTCACTGAAGCATAAGGCTTGAGACCTTACGGCATTAGTTGAATCAAACAGCTGTATAAGTCAGTACCGAGAGAGTCAATGTGTTTCGCTAGTATTGAAACAAACATGAGAACCTACGGGCAAGATCGTTTTGGAGACAACAAAAGCTTTAGAAAAAATTAATTTCTAAATAAAAGAAATATCTTTGAGGCTAAGCTCGGCACAGTGCTACATAAGGAAATAATCTGTCCGTAAAGTGTAATTTAATAATTTATTTTCAATCTCAGTCTTACGGTACATCCTCTGTAAGACAGAGCATCTGATTTTAGCCTGGCAATCGAGCTACTAGATACTTACTTTATGCTTAGACAGATTCTCTCTATCAAGAACGTTGGAAAACTAGTCGATGTTAGGCCAACTGGAGGTAATACAGAGCTAGCAAAATTAAATATTTACTATGCCCAAAATGGCAGTGGTAAAACCACACTATCAGCCATCTTTAGATCTCTGTGTACTAATGAAGCTAAGCATATTCTTGGGGAAAAATCTGTTTATAGCAATGGTGAGCCATATGTCAAAATCCGTTGTCCTGACAACAGTAACCATATCTTTAACAATGGCTCCTGGCAAACCTCATTTCCAGACATAGAAATTTTTGACTCGAAATTCATTCATGAAAATGTCTTCAAGGGCTCCTCAATAGATCTCAATCATAGACGTAATCTTTATCAATTTATACTTGGTGAGCATGGTGTCTCATTAGCACGAAGATTAATTGAAATTGACACTAGAACTAAAGAGATAAATATAACTCTTAAACAATATGAGAAGACTTTAAGAGCATCTATTTTTGGTGAAGTATCTACTGACGATTTCTTACATCTTCATCAACTTGATAATGTTGAAAATATCATCGAATCGCAGGTCAATAAGGTAAAATCTCTGGAGCAAGCACATGAAATTGTTTCTAAAGATAAATTGAGGTTGGTTGATATTCCAGATTTTAATCTCCAGTCTTTAGATACTTTTCTCAAAAAGAGTATTGATGACATTTCAGATATAGCAGTTCGTAATATTTACGAGCATATTTCAAACTGCATGGATGAAAGTGGAGAGTCTTGGATTTTTCAGGGGTTAAGCTACATAAGAAATGAAGGATGTCCTTTCTGTGGACAACGCATCACCGAAAGTCTCTTAGTAGAAAACTTCAGACTTCTTTTTAGAGAAGCCTATAAAGCACTTAAGAAGGAAGTTCAAGATAAAAGACGTGAATATGGAGAAAAATTTTCAGAGAGAGCATTAAGGAATATAGACAGAATAGTAAATGAGAATGCCCGCTTATTTGCTTTCTGGCAGAACTATTTAGAGTTTGAATGGTTAGACTTTGATTTTAATGCCCTAGAGGACTCTATCTCAGCTTTACGATCTGAAGTTGATAAATTGTTGCTTGCGAAGTTTAATTCACCTGCTGAAGCTATCGAAGTTAATGAGTCCTTACTCGAAAGGCTAAATACTTATCAGACCAGGGTTGATTCAATGTGACGGGATAAAAAGCAGAATAGAGCTATCTTATCTCGACTGTTGAGTGATGACTCTGATAGAAGCGTTACAAACGATTCCCGATTACCGCAAAGCCAGAGGTACGCGTCATCCCCTTTGGAT
>JBCCQQ010000131.1:0-5427 GCA_039024555.1 Cyanobacteria bacterium P01_D01_bin.156 | reverse complement strand
TGGAGAAAAGCCTGTTGTTTGGCGATATAGCTCCACGGGAACCCATTTTGAAAACATGCTATCTGCCCTTAAGTTTGGGTTAGGCCACTCCTTGGATATGACAGGGTTTTCCATACAGGCAACAGGAACTACTTCAAAAAGTTTGGTTCGTGTTTCCGTCGGGTTAGCTGAGTGTGATGAGGCAGGTAAAATCAGCAGAGTTTACCAAGGGTGGTGGGTAGATTCGAACGCAGTTACGGCTATTTTAGTGGCCAATGTAATTGCTACTAAGGATTGGCTTTCTAGTCAAAGAGCTGACTTATCTGAATATTTTGATATTTGCAGTAAATTGGGGGACATTGACAATGCGCTTTATCTAATTCGTGAAAATGTTCAGGAGTACTTTTTCCGAAATGCCAATGGATATTTTGAAAATCCTGAAAGTTCAGATGACGATACTACGTTTGATGCTATTAAGGCCCAACTTTCCGATATTGATCAGGCGTTATCTTCAGAGCAGCTCTCTCGGCCTTACTATCGAACTCAGCATCAGGCGGTAAAAAATAGACTGGTCAGAACTAATTTAACGCGTATGCGTTTGGCCCTGAAAAACTCTGAGATCGGTAAAGCTAATCAAACTATTGATGAGACTAAAGAGTATCTTTCTCATTACGAAAATGCTACTTTATCTAAGATTAGTGAGGAGTCTAATGAAAATGCCTATCGGCATATCCTTTTCCTACAAGCATCTGAATGTGTCATGCTATATAACTTTTATGCAGGGGATAGGGAGTTTCTCTCTGGAAAGCTGTGGCGATATCGCCCTCGATACAAATTAGACGAAGGGCTTAAAAAACTAGGCAAATATCTCAAAGTGGTAGGTTCTCTTAACTTTGATGCATTTTCTTGCGCCTCTCAGATGTTTGGTACGGCAGGCCTTTTAGAGTTATATATGGCAGAAGAGAAAGACGCTGCTTTCTTACAGCAGGCAGCAAAATACCTGCTGTGGGCAGCACATTATTCGCAACGAATTGGTTATGTCAGACGAGCAACCTACTGGTTGACCCATGCTAGTCGGGTTTATTGTCGTTTAGGAGATTTAGATAGCTCTGAGCGTCTCTCTCAAATTGCCCAAGTGGCTGCGGATTCAGTTCATCAGAATAATCAAGAAGAACTAGAGTATGATTCAAAATTTAAAATTTTGATTGCGGCCATTACGCACTTAGCTGAGGGTGAACGATTACTTGTTAAAGAAGACCCTGAACAGGCTCATCTGTTTTTTCTCAGAGCACTGAAACTTTTTATGGATACTCACTTCACAGATCGCCTGATGGCAGATGCACTTTATGGTCTCTATCAAGCATCTCGCTATATTGAGGGCGAGGTTGGCGATGACTTTGCTGTCCTGAGCGATGAGGGCGAACGCATCCAGTTTAATCAAGGAATGGGAGCTATACTTCAGAATATTACTCGCTCCTTAAAACAGATCAAATCTCAGAGTTCTTGGAAATCAGAGGCTCATACATTCAAAGAGCTGGCCAAAACTGTCTGGCGTTATTGGGTTCAGGTTGGTAATGAAACAGCAGATGTTCATCCGATTGAAGAGGCCATTGACAGAGATCGGTTTTTGACGCTTGTCAAATCTTCCTAATGTAATGGTGCACAACATTGCACCGCATTGCATCATTGTTGACTTTAAAATTTTTTAACTGCTTGGAGAATATAACATGTCTTATAAAAGCCAAGTCCAATGTGCACCAGTTTCTCTGCTGAGAGATGTGGAGGATACAAAATATCTTTCTCTGTCCCATCATCGACGTCTACGAGAAATGACGCCAGTAATGTCGGTGGATAAAAAAACGTTTGCTCAAGAGATAGATAGAAACAAAAATTTGGCTTCCCAGCTCCTTAAGCAGGCAGCTAGGCGGATTAGCTGGGTTAACACTCCTGTAATTTTGGCTGGTGATGGCGTTACTCAAACGAGAGTCAGAGATGAACTAATGGACTTTGCTACACGGTTGAGGATTCCGATTGCTAATACGCTAATGGCTAAGGGAAGTATTCCTGATTCTCATCCATTGTTTTTAGGGACTATAAACTCTCCCCAGACCCATAGTCGTTATGGCTTTGATTGGGCTGACCTCGTTATTACGGTCGGCTGTGATGCTGTCGAGTGTGCCCCTCAATATTGGAACCCCGATGGTGATATCCCCATACTGCATATTGACAATTCATCTGCCAAGCTTAGTCACTACTATCAACCAAACTTGGAACTTATAGGTAATCTCTCAAATCTTTTGGCCAATCTTTCAAAGTTGGCAAACCGTGATGGCAAACAGGATTCTTATTTCCTTGAGTTATGTGCCTTGCATTCAGACAAACCCTGAAAAATAAGTGTCTAATGAGATCTACACTGGCTAAAAGCTGAATCCAAAAGCATTTGTTACTAGTCACTTTCTAATGGTCTGCTAAAACATTAACTGTAGAGTTCTTTTTTAGGATCTTCCACCAATCTATTTTTTGTGTATTTATAGTAGTGTTGAGAGGCATAGTGTTATGGGTCAAATTGGTCAGGTTACGATTCATTCCTTGCCCTTAAAAAAATCAGATCGCTTCCAGCTATGTGAACTGCCGCAAAGTGACAATACCGTGTTGTTGAAGATTGGTGCAGGAGTTGTTGGGGACTTGGGTGTACACCAGTTTCAGACAAATCGAATACTTGCTGTGACAGGTGGTTTAGTGGTGGTGACACTACAAAATAAAAAATATGACTACATTTTTCTAGAAACACAGAACTCTAATGCCCTAACAATTTCGTCTGGTATCCCATACGGCTTCATTAACCTAGGTTCTACTCCTTGTTGGGCAATAAACGATGCTGTTTATCATGGGCCTGAACACAAAATGTCTTTACATGAATCGGGTTATCGTTCTTTAAAGCCGCCTTTTCCCTACGACATAGCGCAGGTAATACAGCTATGGCAGGATAACGGAGAGAAAGAGCATCACTATCCTATGCTTAGAGCTGTGTAGAATGACTTTGCTAGTTGCTATAGCAGCGACCCGACCAATAGTTTTTGCAGCATCCAAACCAAGCTAACGGCTAGGGATGCGCTCCAGGTGATAGCGGCTAGGGTGAGCTGTCCGTTGAGGACGCAGAGGCTGCCGCTGATGAGTAACGCGATCGCAACTCCCCCCGATACCCGTACCAAAATCTGCACTGCTTCAGTAAGCTTACGCAAGCGCGTGGCCACATCGTCGGTGGATATGGGGGAAATGGCCGACTCCAGCAGGGTGCGAAAGCTCGCATACTGCTGCGGATCGATTTGGTAGTAGGTGCCCAGATCGGTGTCACGCAGGGTGGGATTGGAGCGGAGACCAAACTGTTTGGCGGTTGCGATCGCAGCTCGAACCTGGCGTTTGCTGGCCACCCCGCTAAACGTGTCAAATAGCGACTCTCGATACACCCCTGCCGTTGCCATTTCTAAAATCCGCTGGCTGAGTTCTACCTCGTGGAGCTTGGCTAGGTCAGACACTGGAATCACTGGCTTATTCCAACTACTGGTCAAGTAAATATGTACTATCTAAAATATCGCTGATTGATAGCGCAGCGTCAATTAATCCTTACAGAAAAATCAGTCCCTTTAAAAAACAACGGTAGGGGCGTTCCATGGAACGCCCCTACCGAAGATTGGTCATTAGATAACAGGGGCAGACGGTCTACATCATGCCGGGCATGCCCATGCCGCCCATACCGCCCATGCCACCCATACCGCCCATGCCGCCCATGCCACCCATGGGATCGGCACCGCCACCGGCAGGTTCAGGTTCAGGCTTCTCAACAACCAGGGCCTCGGTAGTCAGGACCATGCCTGCGATCGAAGCCGCGTCCTGCAGGGCAGAGCGAACCACCTTAGCGGGGTCCACAATACCGGCCGTCATCAGATCTTCATAGGCACCGTTGAGGGCGTTGTAGCCTTCGCCAAAGGACATAGTCCGTACTCTTTCAACGACCACAAATCCTTCATCACCGGCGTTGTCAGCAATCTGACGGAGGGGAGCTTCTGCCGCCCGCATCACGATATCAACACCCGTTTGCTCTTCTGGGGCCAGGTCTGCTTTGATGGCTTCTAGCTTTTTGGCCAGGTGCAACAGGGTGATGCCACCACCGGGTACAATTCCCTCTGCCACAGCGGCTTTGGTTGCGCTCAGGGCGTCTTCAATACGCAGCTTGCGATCCTTCAGCTCAGTTTCAGTGGCTGCACCGACCTTGATCACCGCTACACCACCGGCGAGTTTTGCCAGGCGCTCAGACAGCTTTTCCTTATCGTATTCGGAGTCGGTGACATCAAGCTGCTTGCGGATTTGAGCAACGCGCTGCTCGATGTCGGGCTTATTGCCGCTTTCGGACACGATGGTGGTGGTGTCCTTCGTAATTGTGATCTTATCGGCGGTGCCTAGCATCTCAAAGGTAGCCATCTCCAGGCTGAGGCCAACTTCCTCTGAAATTACCTGGCCACCTGTGAGGACAGCGATGTCCTGCAGCATAGCCTTGCGACGCTCGCCAAATCCTGGGGCTTTGACAGCAGCCACATTGAGCACGCCCCGGGCTTTGTTGACAACCAGCGTAGCCAAAGCTTCACCGTCTACATCTTCAGCGATGATGACGAGGGGTTTACCAGCGCGGGCAATGTTTTCTAGAACGCCGACTAGATCCTGCATGGAGCTGATCTTTTTATCGGTGATCAGTACAAGGGCCCCCTCTAGGTCGGCAATCATCCGCTCCTGGTCGGTCACAAAGTAAGGAGACAGATAGCCTCGGTCAATCTGCATCCCTTCAACGACATCTAGCTCAGTGTTGAGGGACTTGGATTCCTCAACGGTGATAACGCCGTCTTTGGTAACCTTATCCATGGCTTCGGCAATCATGCTGCCGACGGTTTCGTCGCTACCGGCGGACACGGTGGCCACCTGGGCGATTTCTTTGCCTTCAACGGGCTTAGCCGCAGCGGCGATTTCATCCACCAGCTTGGCAACGGCCTTCTCAATGCCGCGACGTAGGCTGACCGGGTTGGCTCCAGCGGCTACGTTTTTCAATCCTTCACGGATAATGGCCTGGGCCAATACGGTGGCCGTAGTGGTGCCATCACCGGCGAGGTCCTTAGTCTTAGAGGCAACTTCTTGAATCAGCCGGGCACCCGTATTTTCATAGGGATCCGATAGCTCAATTTCTTTGGCAATGGTGATGCCATCATTGACAATCTGAGGTGCGCCGAATTTCTTTTCCAGGACAACGTTGCGACCTTTTGGTCCCAGCGTGATTTTGACCGCATCGGCCAGGGCATTGACGCCTTGTTCTAAAGCCTGGCGGGACTTTTCATCAAATAGTACCAGTTTCGCCATAGTCAGCTCGTTTAGCTCTGCAATGAAAGACTTTAGCACTCTCTG
>JBCCQQ010000130.1:0-5626 GCA_039024555.1 Cyanobacteria bacterium P01_D01_bin.156 | reverse complement strand
GGTGGTTTTCATGAGGGCTACCTCTGAGCTTAGGTCTAGTAACTGCAAGCTACGGGTCAAGACGCTGTTTTGGAAAGCATCACACTATCCACCATAGGGACACGGACTAGAGGGCTTTGATAAATAGCTAATTGAGCTGGGGGGTGATCGGTAAGGCAGTTTAGAATTTTACGCTCGGTCGCGCAAAATTCTAAAAAGGGTTGTTCCATCAATGTTTGACTTGCTCTAAATCAAGATCTGGTGTCTTCACAGACAAATTCCTTTGGTTGGAATGAATGTCTTTTGTGAAAGGGATAACTTTTCTTTTACGGTGTGGAGCGAATGCGGAGCAGCGTAACCTACACAACCGATCGACCCAAATGCTCTAGCAGTTAACCAAAACCTCTTATGCGAGGGGTGTGGGGAAGTTGAGGTCCCCACGAATAAGGGGGTTTCAGGGGGGCAAGCCCTGAGCGTACCTTTTCTTTATGAACCGGTATTTCAAGAACGGCCTACACTTTTATGACGGTACACACAGGACAGTGCTGCAAAAGCTTATCGGAGGTGCATTATGCCGGTTATCTCTCAATCTGTGACGTTTAAGGGCAAAATTCACAAAGATGAGGATCTAAGCGCGATCGCACACTTCACTATCAATAGCACTCCATACCTAGCCATCGGCTCAGATGAAAGCAAAAAGCGGGTACAGCTCCTCAAAAATTCCTCCGGGCACACCTACGAAGTCGATAAAGACCTAGAAGTTGAACTACCTACCGCTGACGATGCCTTAGAAATCGACATTGAAAGTATTGCATTTGACCCAGATGCCACCTGTCTTTACGTGATGGGTTCCCACTCTCAGAAACGAAGCACGGTCAAGGTTGCTGAAAAAACAGCGGCAGAAAATCGTGATCGGCTGACAGAAATTTCACTGGAGAGCGATCGCAACCAAATTTTTCAGGTCTTTCTAAAACCTAAAAGTGGCAAAGTAAAGTCCATCGAGCGGATAGATAATCTAAAAACAGTCTTTGCTAAGGATGCCTACCTAAAGCGATTTATAGAAATTCCGAGCAAGGAAAATGGCATTGATATTGAAGGTCTAGCATTTCGTGATAATCAGCTATTTCTCGGCTTTCGCGGTCCAATTTTGCGGGGAAACTATGTACCGGTGATGGTGATTCCCTGCACCGCATTTGAAACTGAGATAACAGAGTACGAGATTCGCTTTGTGCGATTAAACGGCGTCGCCATTCGAGATATGACCGCCGTGGAGGATGGTTTTCTAATTATTGGTGGTCCGATGGGAGATGCTCCATGCCCCTATGGCATTTATTTTTGGAATGGGTCAGACATGGTGTACGGAACAGATCGACCCATGCCCATGCCACCTGAAGTTGTGCAGTTAGACGAGATCGTTTCTCCCATGGGAGATGATGGATCTTATGGAAAACCAGAAGGCATCACCGTTTTAGAAGAAACAGCCACCGCCTATAGAGTATTGATTGTTTTTGATAGCTTGAAAGACGGTGGACCCCAAATGTGGCATATCCATAAACCGTAGGAACAATCGGCCGACTACCCCTACGGCTTATGGATACGTGCGTCCCTACGGTTTTACGTTAATTCTCTCATCCCTAAAAATCTGTTCCATTTATGCTCCATGTTCTGCTGCAACGTCGTGTGTTTTTACAACTCGCTTTTACCAGTTTTTTGTGGGACTACAACGGCAACAACGGTCCCAATCAGTGGGGCACCCTATCTGCCGATTACCACACCTGCAGCGACGGTAGGCAACAATCTCCCATCAATATCGACATCACCCAAGCCATTGATGCCCCAGTGAGTTTTCACTATCGCCCTATTCCCATTAACCTGCTCAACAATGGCCGTACTATTCAGGAAACAGTTGATCGGCCCTGTACCCTTACCTTAGACAACCAAACCTACAACCTAATTCAATTTCATCTGCACACACCCAGTGAACACACCTGTAACGGTCGCCACTATCCCATGGAACTACATTTAGTGCATCGCCAGCCAGAAACGGGAGCGCTGGCGGTAGTGGGTGTGTGGATAAAGCCGGGCGTAGAACAATCAGAACTGACAATCCTGGAGCAACAGCTACCACAACAACCTGGAGATCGTATTCAAACAGTAGATAGCATTGATCCAAACAACCTTTTGCCTGCTGCAAAAACCCTAGTGTGCTACCAGGGTTCTCTGACTACACCTCCCTGTTCTGAGGAGGTTACTTGGCTAATAATGGTCAACCCAATTGAGGCATCATCTCAACAGATTGATGTATTGCATAAGTTATTGGGAGACAATGCTCGCCCACTGCAAAGATAGAGAATTCGGAATTCAGAAAGGGAGGGCATTCCGTAGAGTTTTGCTCTTCTCGCAGAGTACTCCAAATTCCGAACTCTAGATTTCTGAGGAAATCATCCCGCTTTGTGTTGGGACCCTGGTATAGTCTTTTCGAAAAAATACCTTAGTACTTGATAAATGAGTGATTGGAGTAAGATATCCTCGAATTTATCATCTATCCATAGTTACTTCTATGTTAGCGGAACCGGTCATCGTGCAACTTAACTGGGAAGATCCGGTTACGGGCAACTCCCAATATGCCTCCCGTCAGCTCCCCGTAGCCATTGGACGAGAAGCTGACAGAATGCCGACACAGCTGGAGCAGCTACCGGTGTCTCATTTGGAGTTGGAAGATAAGCAAGTATCCCGCTGTCATGCGGTTATTTCTGTGGTGAATCGCCAGCTATTTATCACGGATAAAAGCGCGAATGGTACTTTTATCAATGGTCGGTTGATTCAGCAAACAGGGCAGATATTTACGACCAAAGATACAATCCGCATTGGTCCGTTTAAGATTACAGCGACGGTGGTTAATTCGGCAGATGCCAACTCCACGGAACTTAATCGGGAGTATAGCCACGTTGCTAAAGCTACAGCGGATGCAGGAACTGAACCTAACGCCCTATTGGGCTGGATTGTGGGTGGCAGTGTGCTACTGGTGTTGGGCATTGGTCTATGGTTTGGTGCTCAAACGTTATTAAATCGCGCCCGACCAACCGCTGAACCTGCTTCGTCTCAGTCTTTTTTAGAACTGCGGGTGGTGAATGGTTAACCCGAGGAATCATTGGATGGACAGCGGATCGCCCTTAGCCAAGCGCTTTCTCCGATACATCTGGTTAGGTTTAATGCTGTCTATTTTACTGTGGGGAATCTGGAGCCAGCCAGGTTACTCGCAGACTAAATTAGATAATGGGCAACTGTTGGAAGCCCCTGTGGTCATTGATGGCCGTGAGATCTTTACGGTGCGGGGCATTGAAAACTTTACAGCGACGAAACGAGCCAGCAGCATTAATCAGCGACTGAGGCAGGCAGTAAACCAATCGGAAACGCTTACGGTGGAGGTGGCCACTGAAGAAACGGGGTTAGTTTACCTAAGGACTGGCTCCAGTGAAAATCCTTTGGTCACGGTTACCGAAGCGGATGTGATTGAGCCCGGTTACCCTTTGGAGCGGCAGGCCCAAGACTGGGCTACCACACTCCAAAATGCTATTCACCGAGCCCAGGAAGAGCGAAACCCTGACTATGTGCAACGGGCGGTACTATTTAGTTTGGCGGTGGTTGCGGCTGCGATCGCAATCCACCTACTCCTCAGTTTTATTAACAGTCGCAGCAGACGCTATTTAGCCCGTTGGTCATCGGGACCTTTAGCTCTATGGGAAAGACCCATAAAATTCTTTTGGCAGCTGGGGTTATTCGGTCTCAAAATCGGTTTGTGGCTGATTACGTTTCTCGAAATCACCAACCTGTTTCCGCAGCTGCGCAGCTGGCGTTACACCCTGGTTTACTTTATCACTGCTGACAGCATTGTTTTAGGGGACCAAACCTACTCTGCCCTAGGCTTGTTACTACTGTTAGCCCTTACCGTAGGGCTATGGTTTGCAGCCCGTTTTCTAGCTCAGCTGCTGCGTGTTTATATTCTCAAACGAGCCCAGGTAGAACCCCGTCTGCAGGATATTTTAAGCTTTTTTGCCCAGTATATTTTGCTGTTTTTAGGGGTAATTGTTCTGCTGCAAGCCTTTGGCATCAATGCCAGTTCCCTAACAATTTTAGCCAGCTTACTGGGTGTGGGGATTGGTTTTGGTGTGCAGAATATTGCCAACAACTTTATCAGCGGGTTTATTATTACCCTGGAGCGTCCCATCCAGGTGGGAGACTTTATCAAAATCGGTGATCTCGTGGGCATTGTTAAACGTGTGGGTGCCCGCAGTACTGAGATTAATACCTTGGATAAGGTGACAATTATTGTGCCAAATTCTCGCTTTTTAGAAAGTGAGGTGATCAACTGGAGCCATGGTGATTCAATCTCTCGGCTTAGGGTACCGGTGAGTGTTGCCTATGGCTCTGATATTCCCTATGTAAAGGCTACATTACTAGAAGCGGTCAAGCGTCACCCTGAGGTGCTATTGCGGCCTGAGCCAGAAATTTGGTTTCAAAGCTTTGGCGATAGCGCCCTAAACTTTGAGATTATGGTGTGGACAGGCGACCCGCGAAAACAGTTTCGGGTCAAGAGTGATTTGAACTATGCCATTGAGGCTAGTCTGCGCCATAACGGCATTGAAGTACCGTTTGTACAGCAGGATGTGCATTTAGAATCGCCTCAGCTGGAAAAGATTATTACGTTACTCCAACAGCAGCCTGTTACCAGTCCTTTTTTGAAAACAGCGATACAGCCGGAGATACCTGCTCCCCCTGTGGAGACGCTAGTTGAACAAACATCGGAACAGACCCCTCAACTACCGGATCTGCTTGCTAGTCTGGATGTGGAAGCGTTGGCCGAGGCAATGCAAGGAGATCAGGGCATTGAGCTACAGGTAAGTCCGGATCAATCGGACGGTTCGCAGTCTTGTTTTACTGGGGCAGCGGCGGTGGATTGGTTAAAGCAGCGGCGGGATTATAGTCATACGGGGGCGTTATTGGTAGGTAAATGGCTTCTGCAGAAGGGACTAATTTATGGCCTAGCAGAAGCTAAAGATTTTGAATATAGTTTAGCGTTATACCAGTTTTATCAAGACTCCCCAGCAGCTCTGACAAAGAGTGTAGAGTCTCCTTCAAATCCTGTATTAGAAGAGGACAACAAGGATACTGAAATTTATCCTTTTGACGCAGGCTAGTGGCTATTAGCCTTGCTTGTATATGAATGATCAGAATCAGTAGTCGCCTTCAATTTACGCTTCACTTGAGCACAAAGCCTGAGCTGGGACATCAGGCGGTTTACTCGCTTGATGTCCCAGCTCAAAGTCACGAGCTGGCCGCATGCATCCGAGCTGAGCCTAAATTTTAAGTCTTTAAAAATCAAAAGGCCCTCTCCCGTAGGAGAAGGCCCTTTGATTAGACTAGATTACACAACCAGCGACTACGCGTTGATGGAAGGAGCAACCATAGCAACAGGTGCAGCTTCACCAGCAGCCAAGTCTAGAGGGAAGTTGTGAGCGTTACGCTCGTGCATTACTTCCATACCTAGGTTGGCGCGGTTGATTACGTCAGCCCAAGTGCTAACTACACGACCCTGAGAGTCGATGATGGACTGGTTGAAGTTGAATCCGTTCAGGTTGAACGCCAT
>JBCCQQ010000129.1:0-5715 GCA_039024555.1 Cyanobacteria bacterium P01_D01_bin.156 | reverse complement strand
TGGACCGTTACCCACGGTGTTGTGGAATATGGACAGCCCCGTAATTCCCAAAACAGCAATACAGTTTCTCCTGAAGCTGCCATCGATTGGGCAATTCGGCAGAAAGATGCGGGGATTTATGTCTTTAAGGATCTTCATCCCTTTATGGATTCGCCAGCGGTGACGCGATGTTTGAGGGATGCGATCGCAAGCTTTAAGGGTACCCATAAGACCATTGTTCTCATGTCACCGGTCCAAGAGATTCCGGTGGAGTTAGAAAAAGAAGTCGTAGTTTTAGACTTTTCCATGCCTACCATGGGAGAGCTAAACCAGGTACTTACGGCTGAGCTAGCTAAGGCCCATGGTGCTAATATCACCACCGATGTACGCGAGAAGTTGCTGAAGGCCGCACTGGGTTTAACCGAAGACGAAGCAGAAAAGGTCTTTCGTAAATCTAGAGTTGTTGCAGGCAAACTAAGCGAATCTGAGGTAGATATTGTTCTCTCTGAGAAAAAGCAGCTGATTCGCCGCAATGGTATTCTCGAATATATAGAAGAGGACGAGACGCTTGATTCCATCGGGGGTCTAGAGGAGCTTAAACGCTGGCTGAGACAGCGCTCCAATGCCTTTAGTGAGCGGGCTCGAGAATACGGTTTGCCCCAGCCGAAGGGTATGCTAATATTGGGTGTGCCCGGTTGTGGAAAGTCACTTATTGCTAAAACCACGGCCCGTCTTTGGGGATTACCTCTGCTACGGTTAGACATTGGCCGAGTGTATGACGGTTCCATGGTGGGCCGTTCTGAGGCCAATCTTCGCAGCGCTCTGCGCACAGCCGAGTCCATCTCACCAGCGATTCTCTTTATTGATGAAATTGATAAAGCCTTTGCAGGCGGTACCGGTTCTGCCGACTCTGACGGAGGTACTTCCAGCCGTATCTTTGGTAGCTTTCTAACTTGGATGCAGGAGAAAAAGTCACCTGTATTTGTAATGGCAACCGCCAACCGGGTTGAGAAGTTACCCAGCGAGTTTTTACGCAAGGGCCGGTTTGACGAGATTTTCTTTGTCGATCTTCCCAATGAAGAAGAGCGTAAAGAGATATTCAAAATTCACCTTGGTAAGCGGCGACGTGATATCGAGCGATTTGATTTTGATCAGCTCACCAAGGTTTGTGAAGGGTTTTCGGGGGCTGAGATTGAACAGGGTTTAATCTCGGCAATGTATGAGGCGTTTGCCCAAGGTCGCGAGTTTAATCAGCTCGATATTATCGCGGCCATTCGGGCTACGTTACCGTTGTCTAAGACAATGAGCGAACAGGTAACGGCGCTTCGCGACTGGGCACGGCAGCGTGCTCGCCCCGCGGCTTCATCCGTCGCTGAGTATCAGCGGATGGAGTTTTAACAGGCTTTTGTTAGGGGACTCTTCCCTAGCAGAGGGCTAACCTTAGGGTTAGCAGTTTTGAGGCAATGGCTTAGCAAATTACTACTATCGATTTGTTAATCTATTGGCTTTGCGTTTTCTAGTTCTATCTCTCTCATTTCCCTACTGGAGGAAACACAATGTCTCACTTTAGCACTCTACGTACTAAGATCACCGAAGCTGAAATTCTTACCTCTTCCCTAAAAGACCTTGGCATTTCAGTTAAAACTGAAGCTGACGTCCGTGGTTACAATGGCCAGCGTGTTCGTGCTGACATCGTAGCTGTTCTAGACGGTGAGTACGATCTGGGCTGGTCTCGTAATACCGATGGCTCTTTTGATCTGATCGCTGATCTTTGGGGTGTTGCTAAAAAGCATAATCAGACCGAGCTAATTAACTCCATCAATCAGAAGTATGCGGTTAATCGGACTTTAGCAGAGGTGAAGCGCCCTGGTTTGCAGAATGCAAATGTGAAGCTGGTACTTCAGTAGCGGAACCGCTACTACTGCTTCCCATACGCGTTCCCGCGCAGTGTTTAAGCTGGCTCTCTATGAGCCAGCTTTTTTATTGAGCAGATCCTCTACCTGAGAGGTTACTAACCAGGTCAGCTGACGATTCCCGGTACTATTCAAACCTTAATATTGTGACCCTGCCATCGGGCTGATTTAGATACTGCTGAGCAATATCCTCAATTTTTTGTAACTGTCCGAGGGCTAGACCACAGGGAAAACCATACTTGGCCTTAACTCGTTCGCTGGCAATTCCGAGGGATGTCCGGGAGCGCTGAAGAAAATCAGTAATAGTATAGGACTCACCGATCTGAAAATAGTCTTTCACTATTAGCGATGGCGAATAACAGCTCTCCTGTTGTCCATCGGGCCACTGGATATGAAACCGTATTTCAGGCATGGATAGTTTAAGATATTGGAAAAACTATGGGTGCGCAGACATTAGAGAGTCTTCTGTATCGACGACGGCCGGATAGGGTTGCCACACTACAACAATATTCTAGATATCAGAAACTTTATAACAATTTAGTATCAGTAACCATTTTGAATAAAGTTTACTGCCCTTTGATTACCGTGAAGTAACTGTCTACGAATTTAATCAGGAAGACTATTCATATTTCTGTGCCCCTAGGACCCATTCAAGCATTGGCTAGCATTAGTTAGAGAAACCTGTAGCAGTAACATTCTTAATTAAAAAGTAACAATTCATTGCACGGTAGCCACATCAATCATAAGCATAGCTAGGATATAGTCCAGTATCTACCGCTACTCATTAGATATGTGCCGAGTTAGCCTACTTGGCAGATCTGAAAATATAAAAAAATATATAATTTTATATTCGCTTTATTATGCCGAAGGTCCTCGTAGTTGACAACGAGCTAAGCTGTGAGATTTTACAAAAACAGCTTAGCCAGTGCGGATATGATGTGATTGTGGCCCTTGAGGGGGGTGAACAAGGAATTTTATTTGCCGTTACCAAGTCTCCAGATCTAATTCTGATCGGTGCGGATTTGCCGGTAATCAATGGTTGGCAATCAATCAATATTCTCAAAGCATCTACGGTTACTTGTGACATTCCCATCATTGCTCTGATATCGCCTACCCAACAGAACGAGTGGCAGATGGCGCTAGAGTCTGGCTGTGATGACTACTGCTTAAAGCCTGTTGCCCTAAATCATCTTTTGGGTAAGGCCGATCGGCTATTGGGACATACCCTTGTACCATCTACCCCAATGGATACGGGTGATACGGGTAAAACCGAGGCTGCACCCTACCTACAGCGTATCCCGGAACAGCCACTTTCCAGATCAAAGAATACTCAAAAGCAAGAGAGTTTACCTTTAGAGCAGACAGTTAATTCTCCTACCTCTGAATCTAAAACGGCTCTACCCAATGCGCCAATGGTTGTTTATGTTGAAGATAATGCAGCAGATAGTCAGATAATGGCTGAAATTATTGAGACAGCAGGCTACCGCTATAAAAATATTGCTGATTCGCTGCATACGTTACCGCAGCTGTTAGAGTTCAAACCTCAGCTTATCTTTCTAGATTTAGTTATGCCGGTGGCCAATGGCTATGAGCTGTGTGCTCAGATTCGACGCATTTCTGCTTTTAAGGAAACCCCCATCGTTATTGTGACAAACAACAACAGCATTGCCGATCGGGTGCGCGCTAAGATTGTAGGAGCGTCAGGATTTTTGGGTAAACCCATTAAAGAAAAACGAGTTTTAAAGGTGTTGAACAGGTATTTGCACCCCAGTCATGACTATAGAACTGAGGCTGATCATCAACAGCTTGTTTTAGGTCACCTTTACTAGTTGCCCCTGGGCAATCCCTGCTTGAGAAGGGACTATATCAGCTTGGTATAAAGTGCTAGATGCATCTGGGCAGAGTGTCCCCAGCTGTAGCGGCTGATAACAGATTGACTGTGGTTAACAAGGCGCTGGGCGATATCTGGATTGAGGAGAATGATCATGGCGGTTGCGATCGCACCCACATCCCCAGGCTCTATTAACATTGCCTACCGCTCCGACAAAAATTCCGTAAACGGCGCTTGGTTAGAGGTTAATACCGGCAGTCCAGATGCGATCGCTTCTAGCACCACCAGCCCCCAGCCTTCTTGCACAGAGGGAAACACAAAGACATCTGCCAAACGATAGAGCCCAGGTAAATCCGCATCAGGCACAACTCCTGGCAAAATCAAACTATCGGCCAGCTCGTAGGCTTCCACCAGTTTTATAAACTCTTGCCGGTAAGCCCGATAGTCAAACAGCGTTGCCCCACCGGCAATGACTAACTGCGCCTGGGGCTGCTGTTGCCTCACCTTGTGAAATGCTTTGAGCAGGTTGATTGAATTCTTACGGGGCTCAATGCCACCCACCGTCAGGTATACTGGCCCAGGCCCAATGCCATAGGCGTTAGCCAAGGCAGATTCCAAGCCACTGGGCTGGGCCGAAAAACGACTGCCCACACCGTTGATAACACGATGGGCCTGAATGCCATAGTCTTTGGCGAGTGCCTGCTGCCAGATATCGCTTACACAGAGACAGCGATCGGGCTGGTAAATTGATTTCTCCTGACAGTTTTGCAGGTAGGGACTTTGAAAATCTTCAATGTGGTGAACGGTGCGGACAAAGTGGGGAATCCGTCCCTGGTCTTTGAGGATGGCCAGGGCATTGGCGCTGAGGCAGTCCTGGGCGTGGTAAATGTCATATTGTTCTAGATGATTTTGAAAGAAACTAACAAACTCACCAATGCGCTGCTGGATTAGCTGATCGATCCCTCCCTCGCAGGGAGCCGCCGGTACAGGGCAGGTACTAAACGGCGTTGGTCGATGAAACCCCTGACCGTCCTTATCCAGGGCGAAAACACAGGGCTGATGGCCAAGGTCAGCCAGGGCCAGGGCAAGCTCCAGGGTGTGGATGACGCTGCCACGGGGCTTAGTGGAGTAGGTGAGAAGGGCAATGCGAATAGGCACTCATTTTCCAAATCCTGTTAAGGATTGACTTAAATTCCAAAACAGCTGCTGCTCTCCTCCCTGCTGAAAAAAAATCTGAGAGCCCTTTGTCACCTTACCAATCGGTTTGCACGTTAACCCATGGGGCCGAAACAAATCTTGCACCTGTCCCAGATTTTCCGGGGGAACGCTGAGGAGAAAACCAAAGCTAGGAAAGCTCGTAAGCCACTTTTGCCAGGTTGCATCCAACGGACGAGGAATCAGATCAAGATTCAAAACTGCGCCACAGCCTGATGCTTCGGCCAGCATAAGCAGGGTACCGGCAATGCCGCCCATGCTGATGTCTTTACCCGCATTGCAAAGACCAAGTTCAGCCAATTGGGGCAGAAGATCGATGTGCTGTCGTAAGAGGGCTGGCTCAGCGGTTGTGGCAGCATTCCAAAACGGATAGTCACCGTAGTAGCTACCGGCCATATTCACCACCATGACCAAATCATCGCTGGGCTGAGCGTCAAAGCTAGTGATTAACCGCTGTGCTCGTCCTAGAATCGCGACGGCGAGACCATCGTAGGGGCTGTGACAGTTGGTGTGACCACCGACAATAGGCACATCATAAGCCTGGGCGGCGGCCTGCATGCCCTGCCATAGGGGGGCACTGGCGATAACAGACTGACTCCAGAGGGTGTCGACAACAGCGATGGGAGTACCGCCCATAGCAGCGATGTCGGATACGTTGACCATGATGGCGCACCACCCGGCAAACCACGGATCTTGGGTAACCAGCTGGGGCCAGAGACCTTCGGCGGCAAGGAGGAGATGGCGATCGCCATCGGGAATAGCAGCGCAGTCATCGCC
>JBCCQQ010000128.1:0-5758 GCA_039024555.1 Cyanobacteria bacterium P01_D01_bin.156 | reverse complement strand
GCTAAATGGCCCACTTTTTGGAGTAGACCCGGTATCATGCAAATCATAGCTATTCAGGTGGGTTTGTCTGTTAACAAAACCTTAGAGCCTGAATAGCTTTTCTGGCTAGTTCTCTCGCTTTTCTGTCCGGACTATTGTTATTATGAGTCAGGTTCCAGTTTCAACAACCGCGTTTGAATTTGATACGGTTGGGCGGACCAGGCCGTGATCGGTTCCTCCAAAAGGTTTAATTCTTCTCCGGGAGTCAGGCCCAAGCTATTAGTGATGGGTTCTCCATCATCGTCATCGGCAAGACCATAAGCATCGTAATATCGAGCAATAAACTGATTAGCGTCTATTTCACTGGGTTTCAGGGCAGCTAATAGTAGGTGGTAGGCATTCAGCTGGAAAAAGGTGCGCTTAACTAATCCATTGGAAGAGGCTGCTGTCTGAGGAAAATATCCTCGTAGTGGAATATTGAGTGCTTGAGCGTAGTGGGGGGTGCGAGCAGCTTGCCAGTTACCCTCATGGGGATAAATGGCATAGGTGAAATAGTGATATCCGCGATCGCACCCTGGATCGGGCCACAGTGGGGCCTTCAGTAAAGTTAATCGCAGCTGCCCTGGTTGAGCATCAAACCCATGTTTGCAGTCCGTCAAAATACTCAGCCCAAAAGTATCGTCACTCAAATCAGCCCAGCGTAGAGCAGGTACCTCCCACTTTGCTTTTTCATGGTCTATTGTTGGCTGCGTAGGTCGCTCAATAGCGCCAAAGGGTACTTCATAGGTTGCATACTCAGCAGTCACAGTTACAGAAAAATTCACTTTCAAAACCACTTGCGTCTCTTGCCAATCCACCCAAGTTTCCAGCTTGAGTAGAGGAGAGTTCGCCTCTAAAAGATAGTCCTGAATAATGGTCGATTTATTAAGCTGACGAGTAACTCGCAATCGCTGCTCAACATTACTGTGAGAAATCCACTCAATCGATATTAGCTGTGCTGGTGAGCATGGCTTACTTTCATAATCAGGGTCGATATTCCATGCATCCCAATATTGGCCACTATCTTGAAAACACTGGAGCTGATTCACAGGTGTACTAAATATCTCTCGATCCGTCTTTAAATGACGACAGGAACGAATCTCACCTGTCTCAGAAGAGATTCGAATACGTAGATGTTCATTTTCGAGAAGAAACTGAGTTGGATAGTTCTCCTGTTGTTCTATGGATTGGCCTTCAATTTCTTTTTTAACCAGAAGATAAGAACGATAGCCTATCGCAGGCACATCCTGGGAAACAAACTTGAGCTGATGTTGAACTTTTTCAGAGCCAAAGACAAAGGGCTGTATTTGTACAGTATCTATACACTGCTTGGTTTCTCCATCTAAAATCTGCCATTGTCCAGGCAACACATTTAATGTCACCACATCTGTGCGTGGCCAACTGTGGCTATTAAACACGAGAAAAGGCTCACCTTGAGCTGCTGACTCTGTTTCATTGCTTGCAACTGTTTCTAAAGCTGTCTCTAAAACATCATGACCTAGGGCAAAGACATTAGCCCATTCCTTGTTAGCATCCTTAAACACCTCAGGAATAGACGACCCAGGTAAAATGTCATGGAACTGATTAAACAATAGTCCTTTCCAAGCAGCTTCCAGTTTCTCCTTGGGATAGGGCTGATCGGCAACCAGCTGAGCCACCGCCGCCCACACCTCCGCTTGATATAAAAGATCCTCAGCCCTACGATTTTGTTGTTTTTGATCGCTGTGGGATGTATAGCACCCCCGATGCAGCTCTAAATAAAGCTCATCAGACCATAAGGGTAATTGGTTGATTTGCTGAGCATCGATAGAGTCTACATTCCCTATCGCCTCGGTTAAAAATTCTTGGGGTGTGGAAAATCTCACCTGAGGAAAAAACGGCGACTTTTGCCAACGTTGCGCCTTTATCAGCATGTCACGTGTGGGACCACCACCGTGATCGCCCACACCTGGTAGCCAACACGTGTGGGTAATCCCTGTTTTTTCTTCCCACCGCGCGCTGTACTCTGCGATTTTGATCGGATCAAAATCAGTACCAATAGGCGGTAAAGTCCAGCCTAAAATCTCACTACCATCCAGCGACTGCCAACGAAACAGTTCATGGGGAAATTGGGTGGTATCGTTCCAACGTAGCTTTTGGGTAGCAAAGACCTGCACCCCTCCTAGCAACAGTAGCTGGGGAAGCTGTGCACAAAACCCAAAGGTATCGGGCAACCAGGCAATTACACTGCAAGCTCCGAATTTCTCCTGACAATAATGCTGGCCATAGAGAATTTGTCGTGTGATCGCTTCTCCACTCACGATATTCAGCTCTGGCTCAACCCACAGACCAGCGTCAATGGACCATCGCCCACTTACCACCTGCTGCTGAATTTGATTAAATAACTCAGGCCGGTGCTGCTCTAACCAAGCAAATAACGCCGGACTGGAATGAGTATAGGTCAGTTCAGGAAAGTCCTGCTGTAGCCCTAGCACTGACTCAAAGGTACGCTCCGCTGCACGCCAGGTATCAGCCACTGGCCAGAGCCAAGCCAAATCTAAATGGGCATGGCCCACGCAGTGAACCTGGCGCTGCTTCACCCAGTCACCATAGGGCTTCAGTACTTGACGCAAACCCGCTAATCGATGGTGGAGTCCACCCTCATTAGCCTGCCACGCTTGAGTAACTAGGGTTTCCACATTTGCCAACTTATCAGGTGCCAATGCCTTCAAATAGTACTGCAGAACTGCTAACTCATCAGCGACAAAGCCTGGCTCGGGGCTGATGGAATGATTAATTGCTTCATAAATTAGATGCGATCGCACCAAGGCCCCTGCATCGTGCTTTGGACTCTCCAATCGCAGGGCTACATCAAAAACCTGCCCTGGCACCACCGATTCACCCAAACAAAGCCGTGTAAAAAAGTCGAATAAATCCCCTGACTGCACCAATACACCATCTACATAAAGCTGAGCATCTTCAGCCCACCATGCCAAGGCTAAACGTAGCGTTAAACCTTCTGTAGGGTATCCATTCAAAGCTTTAGGCACAGTAAATCGCTGATAGAGCCACAACACACGTCCCCGCTGCCAGGCAATGTGCTGACGGTCATTCAAAGCTTGCACATCCCACAAACACGGTTGCGTAGCCGCGGCTAAACTACCCCCCAAGTCCTCCAATAGACCTTGCCACTGACTCTGCACATCTTGCTGACTATATGCCCGCAACTCTTGAATCAGATTGGTCAGAAAGGGGGTAGAGACATTCATACTTCCGCTAAAATCGGGGTGGAACTTATCGCATCGCAATCAGCATATTTGCCGGTTACGCCTGCCATACACTATGCCATCGTCATCTCGCCCTTACCAAAGCAAATTACTCAGGTTTGTGCTGCGACAGTGGCAACAGGGCTGGCAAAGGCAGGATATAGCCTTTCGACAGATACAAAGCACGGCAACACTCGGTGCTCAAGTGGCAATTTTGCCCATCTACGCAATCATACGTGCAGTTAAGCGCGCCAATTTAACCCTTAACAGTGGGTCATCTCAATCATTTCAACACGATATCAACATTACTAAGAGCACCGAGAACATAACAGATATTGCTCACTCTCTAACAGCAATTCTGACCTACACCCAACAGAAATTATCCAAACAGCAAACTACTCAGTTAAGTATTCGTTCCACGAGGAAAGCTACGCGAAAAAAACTACGCTTTCTCCCCAGCCTAGTGGAAAAGATTCAGCAACAATTTCCATTTAGAAAGCAAACATGTGAACACGACGGGAAAAGCACTCTTACCCAATGGCACTCAGGGAATATTACAACGACTCAAAAGAGATCTGAAAAAATAGAAAGGCTAGTAAAACACCACAGCTCTCTCGAGCGTCAGGCTAGCTCAAACTTATTACAACAAGGAACAACACTGGCTTCATCACTAGAAACTCGACAGCTTGTACTTATTAATCTTAAAAACGAAGTTTTCGATATTTTCACCCCCGAACAGCAAGCGGACCTACAGCATTACATCGATCGAATTATGTATGCGTATCGCCAGACGCATACCATTGCACATCGGCAAACTAAACGACTGTCAAACAACACATTGCTCGCCATTGGGGCAGTCTTTGTAACCGCACTTCCCGCAGAATTTCGAAAAGCCTGGAATCAGATATTATCAAATGCTTCAGACGTTACATTGCCTGATATAAGCAATGATGCATCTAAACCCCGCTTTCGCGTTTTTTATCCCCAGTCCACATCTTTCAATACAGTCAGGGCAAAAGCCCGTAAATTACAAACCACTTCAACTGCAAGCAACACCCACCGACGTCTATCCAGTAGAGCGCCCCACGCTTTCGAAGCGAATGTTAACAATGTCAGATATCTGGAACATCCTCTAGAACGCATCTTACGCTGGCTTGATCGAGTTCTGACCTGGTGCGAGCATCGCTGGCAACGTTTGATGGACCAGTCGTTCGCAGCTAGGCGATAAGCTATCTCCCCTGGAAACGATAAAGCCATCATCTGGCAAGAGATCAATATTTTCAGACAACTATGGTCAAGAGTGACAGCAACACCACAATAACTACCTCTTGACAATCAGCCGATATCGCAAGTAAGCAAATGAGCTGAGAAAACTACTCAGAAAAAATTCAAATTCACACTGAGTAATCAGATTGTCCAAAATACCGATTCGATACTCCAGTAGATGCGACACCAATCTTTTTAAGTTACCAGCAGTCACTCTTGTAAATGTTGTAGTCTGTTCCCATCGTCCTTGAGCAGCCATCATTCTCAAATGACAAACACAAATTCCACAGCCTCGACTTAAAGCAAGCAGATAATTTTTTTCAAGTCTGCTAGCAGGAATTTTATGCTCCACATGCATTTCAGGGTTATACCAAATCTCCCAACCTGCCTTATAGATATAGATTAAGGGCTCATAATCATCTCCTTGCATCATTGAGTGACGGGTACGTCCTCCCAAAGACGGTTTGGGCGGAACATTTTCCAGCCATGGCTTACGTCGCACAACCAAAGCAGCAGAAGGAGGCATGCTCAAAAATTTAGGATTATAACGGTGAGGGCATGAACCACGATTACGCAGAGCCAGAAATGACTGAATACGGACAAACTCTTCCGGTGGCGGCACTTCAAAACGTCCTGAAATTTTACCCCCATATGCACCTATGTTTGGATTCTCTAAACCAAATCGATATGCAGACATTACCCAATCGCGTGCTGGTATCACATCGTCATCTAGAAAACCCACAAGTTCACTTTGGGCAACATCCATAGCTTTCTGCCTAGCAAAAGCAGCCCCTTGCTCTTGTTCAAGAACGTATACTAACCCATCTCTACCTTGCCACCGAGCTTGATATTCTCGAACAAGAGCAGCCGTCTGGTCAGTACTATTATTATCAACAACAATGACTTGCCATCTGAAATCTTCAGGCAGACATTGACCAAGAAGACTATCCAACAGCTCTGGCAATCGGCAAGCCCCATTATACGTAGGAATAGCAAGGGTGAAATCGAACGTCATTGTCTGATCACTACTAGACAGAACAGGGCAACCTAAATCAAAAGACTAGAGTCTCCTCACTTTAAGGTTTCCCATAGCAATAGTCCGGACAGAAAAGCGAGAGAACTAGCCAGAAAAGCTATTCAGGCTCTAAGGTTTTGTTAACAGACAAACCCACCTGAATAGCTATGATTTGCATGATACCGGGTCTACTCCAAAAAGTGGGCCATTTAGC
>JBCCQQ010000127.1:0-5864 GCA_039024555.1 Cyanobacteria bacterium P01_D01_bin.156 | reverse complement strand
GAAGATTCAATGCTGATGGGGGCCGACTATTACGAACCGCTGTCTGAAAGCAGTCAGCACTTAACTCGAGGCAAAGTTCCCATTGGTGTAGGAGAAGGCTCTGTCGTCCGCCGCGCCATCATTGACAAGAATGCTCGTGTCGGCCGCAATGTGCAAATCGTCAACAAAGAAAACATTGAGGAAGCCGAACGGGAAGACCTCGGGTTTTATATCCGTAGCGGCATCGTTGTGGTGTTGAAGAATGCCGTGCTACCTGATGGGATGATTATTTAGTAACCGCTAAATTAGGACAGGTTGAATCCAGGTAGCGATCGCCGACGAAAGGGTAGCAGTTATTTTAAGCATTGCCGAGACATCAAGTCGGTACAGCCATATGGTCGGGAGTTCGCTCATTAAGATTGTTGGCGTCTCGATTGGCTGGTCTAGGGGCACCAATATCTGAGTTTGAAATGCAGGCCACATGTTATTGGTGTTGAAGAGATATCGCTCTTCAATGACTCTGGCAGTAGATAAATCTAGGGCGATTAGGGTGGCAAGAAGAAGAGAAACAACCCCTGTGCCTGCCAACTTGCCCAATGTTTTCAAGTCTCATGACTACGACGAAAGGAAGCACTATCTCGAATAATGACCTTGATTTACCCGGTTGCTTCAAGGTGCTGCTGAGCCTTCTGGGCTTGCCAGTGCATCATGGGAAGAATGATGCGTTCAAAACCCCTCTCATCGAGATAGGTCGACCGGACAATGTCTTCGTGTGCCCACTGCTTTAACAGTCTTCTTGAAGTCTTCTCTAGTTTCTTTCACCTTGGAGATGCATCAGCACATGGACTGCTCACTAGAACGTTACTATCTTACCTAGAGCAACAGCTGAAATGCCGCTCAGCATTAGGCCAATTCCTAACCACTGTAAGGTCGATACTTGCTCTTTTAGTAGAAATGCGCCGGCAAAGGTTGTTGAGACGATCGTGAGACCAATCACTACTGGATAGACAACCGATACATTAAGCTTGCCAAGTACAGCAACATAGAAAATAGTGCTGATTCCGTAGGCGAAAAGACCACCAAACAAATAAATATTTAAAGGATTCTGGCCTGAACCAAGTTTCAATAAACTTTGACCAGTAGTATTCAAAATGACTGACATCAAGACAAGAACTGGAAGCATGGAAGGGTTTGTCATGCGTGCGAATTTCTCCTACATATATAGTCTAAACATTGCTCGTGATGGACGCGAGTCATTCTTTAAATACCACTCAATAGCCAAGTATTCAAGCTAACTAGAATTGCAGCTATCAGTGCCAATCCCCATATTAAGAAGAGTAAGATTTGGATGACGCTTGTTTTGCCTGACTCAGATTTCTTGTGACTAAATATAAACGGGAAGAAGGTTAAATGATTGAGATGCTCAAGATACTCCTTCTTATTAGGATTTCGATCGATACACAACTTTGATAAATCTGGGCGGATGTAGCATGCTATATTGGCAAATCTTCGAGGCAAACGTAGATCTAAACGTGTACCTGGCATACCCACTTGCTTCTGAAAAATTTCGATGTTCATAGGCATTGCAACAGATGCTAATTGAGTTATCAGAGCAACAATTAAAATTCCTTTCAGCAGTAGTCGTTGAGCTTTGCTAGCTGCAAGTAATTGCTGGATGAAGATGGCCAGTAACGGAATCAGTAGAAGGTGTACTGAAGTTACATGATATCTCGCTCCCCAAGCTGAGTCTCCATGCCAAAAGACAAACCGGCTGTATGCAGCTAGGTGCAGTCCCAAGTTCAAGGTACATGTCACAAGATACCAGCGAATCCAAGGAGAGAGCCTCTGCCAGCACAGAATGCTTAATATCAGGCAAGGAAGTAACAATGGATCATATAAGAAAATACTTTTAGCCGGTGAGAATAATGGCCCCAGGATACCAATATGGGGACTATTGATTAAGGGATAACCCTCAGGAAGTTGAGGTAAACCTTCCCAAATTGGGTCAGTCGCAAGTTGTAGTTTTTCCACACTCTTGCCAGATGAGAAGAAACTGCCATACCTCAAAAAGTCAACATAGCGACTCAGAAGAAATACTGGGAAAAATCCCATTATCCAAAAGCCAAAACTCTGCACAACTGCCGTCATCTGACGATTCTTGTAGGCAACAATTCCCACTAGAAAAAGAACCACTGTTAGCACATGAATCATGCTGGTTACACGAATAAAAACTGCCATTCCGAGGGCTGCTCCTCCGAATAAAAGCCAGGCGGATCTTTTGCTCTGTACATAGGCAATTGCAGTTGCATACCCCAATATCGTCAGCAGCAGTAGCTGATTGTTATGCTGATGCACTTGCGTATAATGCAAAACTGTGGTTCCCAATAGTAAGGTCAAACTCGCTAACCCCGCGATCCGCTCTTCAAAATGAAATAGCTTTAGCATCCAAAAAGTCGCCATTACAACGGCAAGGTTAATGGGAATAAAATTAAATAAATTTACTGACCATCGTCTCAAAGTGTCTTCGGGCACTGCAGATAATAGCTGGTGTAATTGACTTCCCAGCCAATCCGCTGGTAACATCAAAAATGATTGTCCAGTTTCATAGCCAATGTAGCGATCTCCATCTACCCCGATGACACCGAATCGAATATCGCCTCTTACTTTCGGTTCCATATCAGGTGTAATCTGAACCTCTTCAGTTCCTGTCCACCAGGCATGGGCCATTTGCAGTCTTAAATCAGTATCTAAGGTTCCTAGTTCACCTGAATTGACAACGATGAGCCATAGAAATGCTATGAGCAAGATCCTTATAAGAACTTTCATAAAACACCTACGATAAATATATTTAGAGCTACTAACTCAAAAATTAAACTGTGGGCATCAAATAATTGAAACTTGTGGACATCCAAAGTCATGATTCTCTCTGAGCAAAAAGACAGTCTTTAAATCAAACCTAATTCAATTTATTCATATCTTGGAGGACATATTGGGAGCTGGTCTTCTACAGGGAATCATTAAATTGCTGACTTTAAGCATATTTTCGTTTCTCAACAGATGCTGGTGAGTTCAAGATTTGTAACGGAGAGATCGTCTGCCATTTTATTTCTCAGTCCTTTAGGGAAATGACTCCATCTGTGTTTGGGGCAGGGTAGCTCAGATAGTGCATGCGCTTTAATTCCCGCCGACCACGAGCAACTGAATCCAGAATCAGGCCACAAGTCAAACTCAGAAACGCCAGCAGCATAATTGAAGCTGCCAAGAAAGCCGTGGGAAAACGAGGGACAAAACCTGTATCCCAGTAGACTTTAACAATGGGGATTCCTAGCATTAACGAAACAGTAGCTAAGAGAATAAAATGAATGCTAAAAAATAAAAACGGTCGGACTTCTTTGAACAGCAACAGAGCAGTGCCCAAAATACGCCAGCCATCAGAGAAAGTTTTGAGCTTGCTTTCTGAGCCATCAGGTCTGGAAACAAATAGTGTTGGCTCCTCTACGAAAGGAATGTTTAATTCTAAGGCATGAATAGTCAGCTCAGTTTCTGTTTCAAAGCCATTGGATAAAGCAGGAAAAGATTTTACAAATCGTCGTGACATTACTCGATAGCCTGACAGCATATCCTTAATCTGTCTGCCAAACAAATACTGAACAACACTGGTCAAAAAGAGATTTCCGCTCTTGTGTCCTGGACGATAAGCAACTGGGTTATTTTTCGTTTGTTGTCTGGTACCAACAACCATATCCAATTGTTCGACGAGAAGCCGACTAATTAGTCGCCGAACTGCACCCGCTTCATAAGTATGGTCGCCGTCTACCACTATGTAAATGTCTGCATCTATGTCTGCAAACATGCGGCGAACAACATTCCCCTTGCCAGGTCGAGGTTCAGAACCAATAATTGCACCAACAGCCTTTGCTCGGATTACCGTATCGTCTGCTGAACGATTGTCATAGACATAGACTTTAGCGGCAGGTAGTTCAGTTCGAAAAGCTTCAACGACTTGTACAATCGTTAGCTCTTCGTTATGACAGGGAATCATTACTGCAATACGATATCTGTCCAAGAAGCTGTCCTGGGCGGTAGAAATGTTCTCTGAAAGGCTTTTCATATTTACAAGACTTACACATATTAGACTTTGAGTTGGGTTGAGAAATTAAACGTATCAATACAATCAACACTGTGTCATATCTACAAAGTAGAAACAGAGTGCATAGGAAGATAAGTTATGAGTCAGATCTTATAGCAAACCTTTGTGCCTTTATTACATCACAAGTGGGATTTTACTAAGGCTTTACCAGGTTCGAAGACGTGTATGCTCCATAACATCACGCCTCGCATCATGCCAGAAAGCTAAAGTCTAAGCTTTGGATATATTCCATATCGTCAAGCTTTAATATTTTTAGGTTTATTGACTTAACTATTGTCTCATTAACACATCTGTTTCATAGCATTTTTCTACCGAACGAGATGCACATATAGAAATTTGATCTACATTATGAGACGACCATGGGCTCTGGTTCTGACTTTGCTTCGACTACGTGCTCACAAATGATGTGAGACTGCTATAGCGTTCTTCATTTTAACTAGATTTAAAGCTTGATTTTTCGTGGGCTGAAACAACGCAAATACGTTTAAATTTTCTAGAGTCACTGAAGAGCAATAGTTTTGCTGCATAAGAGTTCAAGCCTCAAGTTTGTACCTTATGAGAGCCAGAAATGCCATCCAAAGCACCCGTAATAAAGGGTCGCCTATTATTCTGCGACGCAACCATTCTGGTAGATCATGGTTTGTTCGACAGATTGTTCTTTGCCTGGCGGTACCGTGCGCTCATCCATGAAGAAAATCTCCACTGCTGTCAATTGCTTCCCTTGAGCGTGGCTGCGATTCCATTGACGACACAGATAATCGACATAGTGGGGTTGGAGCTGTTCCCCAATCCCCCGATTGAGGTTGATAAACATCGTGCGCCACTGCATGTTGCCGTAGACCCGACTGCGATCGCCCAAGGTGGGTTTATCAAAACTGACCGGCGCACCCCGACGCAGCAAATCCACTTGGCTGCCATCCTCCAGCGTGCCCACCACCACATGCCAACCATCATCGCGGGGGGGCGCTGGGGCAAAAATACTCCAGGACTGATCGAGCCGGGTAACGCGGCTCAGGCCATCTAGCTTTTGCAAACTGCGGCTGTTCGTGACCCGACGCAGGGCTTTGACTGCCGGATTGTTGCTGTCTACAAAGTTGCGGTGGCTAGTAAAACTGCGGAAGTTCCACACCAGGGTTAGCAGCAGTAAAATCCCCACTACACCATTAGCCCAAATCGGCGTTTTCACCCCATATTCTTTGAACTTGAAGGGTTTAGTGAAACGGCCCGCAGTTCGGCGGTTATTGGCGATCCACTCGTAAAAGTGAGTGCCTCGTTCCATCAAGGGCTTCCAGCGCAGCACAGGTTCAAGCCACCAAAGCACCGGAGAGAGACTGACCACATAGGCGATCGCTTCAAATTTGAAATGACGCTGCCCTTGCCAATCCTCTACTACCCAAGAGTTTTTTGCCTCCATATCGGCACAGATGGATGGATCGCTTTGGGCCGTTAGCAACGGCTTGTGGGGCAACACCAGCAAAGTGCGGATTAGGTGCACCACCTTTTTACAAAAGCCGCAGTCCACATCGTAGTAAATCGTCAGCCCCCGCTGTGGCGGGCCAAACACCCGCTTTGTCCACCCTTCCCAGGTGGCAGAGGGGATAAACGCCAACCAGGTAAAGGTACTCAACCACGGAAAAATACCTAGATTCAAGGTCAACCCAAAGCCTAGATGGAGACCGATAAACATGGCCACCGCTAGGTTACGAAAAAAGCTAGTGCGAAACGGGATAAAGAT
>JBCCQQ010000126.1:0-6175 GCA_039024555.1 Cyanobacteria bacterium P01_D01_bin.156 | reverse complement strand
GGGCGTCGCACAGATTACACAAGTCCCGATGGCTTGCATCAAATGCAAGCCCTGTACCAAGAACTGAAGTAGTTCCCAAGCGCTTTAAACTCGCCTGCTTAATCCCCTCTAGTCCTACCACCATGGCATCCAGGGGCACCTGCAGTTCTTGGTACAGGACTTGCATGTGATGCAAGCCATCGGGACTTGTGTAATCTGTGCGACGCCCTGAAATACCGTAAGTAATGCAGCGTAAAAAGTGCCAAAAATCTCGCCAGCAGGCATCAGCTCGTTCTTGCGGATACAGTCCTCCACCCGGTTGAGTGATGTTTGGAAAAGTGCTCAAAACAGACTCGCGAGCTTCATCCACAATGAACACAACTTGATCACGTAGTGACTGAGCCATCAAAAGCAAAGCTTCAGTTTCTGGTGCCAACTCCTGTATCTGCTGTAAGTCTTCATCACTGAGATAGCGCCTTTCATCGTCCGCCGTTTGGAAAAGTTGAATCAAGTCTGCTGGATAAGTTTCATCCCATGTTGTAAAGCTAACAATCCGAGACTTCTGAATCAACTCTCGGATTTTCTCATTTAAGGGCGCTTTGGACATAAAAATTGCCAGATATCGCTACTAATTTCGACAAGTGAATTTTCCCATTCATGAGAAGAAAAGAATTGAAATATTAAGACTTTTATACTGAAACCTCTTCCAAGACATCTCTTATCAAACTGATATAGCTATTCGACTTAAATTTACCTAATAGCTACATGTCCCCTTAAAGAGAGTCTTAGACCTTAGAATTAGTTGGTTATCCATAATGTTTTACACATTTTAGCTGCCATGGAATTGCCAGAGATCGAACAAAATTTGCAAAATGCAGATTATCAATATCGTCTCAAAGCAATCTCAGCCCTGCGAGAGTATCCCCCAGAGATTGCTATGCCCTTTTTGACGAAGCATATTTTGGATGAAGAATTTTTAGTTCGAACCTTTGTAGCGAGAGAACTTGGTTATCAGAAAGCAGCTGATGCCTTTTCCGGTTTGCTGGAGCTGATTATGTTTGATAACACTCCCAACGTACGGGCAGAGGCCGCCAACTCTCTGTCGTTGTTTGGTCAAATTGCCGCTCCTCATCTGCTACAAAGCTTTGTCAGAGATACCCACTGGTTAGTCCGCACTAGCATTTTGGCAGCGCTCGTGGAAATGAACTGTCCTGAAGTCCTTATTGAGACCTGTCAAATTGCGATCGCGGGTGACGACAGACCGGTTCAAGAAGCTGCAATCAATGCCTTAGGTTCACTTGCAGGCTCTGACTATCAGGATGTGACCTTAAAATATTTGCTGAAATTAGCGGATTCAGAAACTACCCATGTGCGAGCCCGTACAGCTTCTTCGCTGAAGCACTTCAACGACCCATCTGCCAAAGCCGCGTTAGCTGTACTAAGGGCAGATCCGGATCACACCGTCATCGGTGCCGCAATGGAACCCTTACTAGAAGAATAGTTGCGCCATCATCCCCCTGAAAATCCCCCTAATGTAATGTCCGACCATATCTGATGCTCTGCTCTCAGGTGAGTTTTACAAGCGGTCCTTTCGTATCGGCGCTCAAGGGATAATACGACTACGTAGTAATGGTAAAATTGTCTAGACTTCAAGTGTGTTTCGTTACATAAATTCGCTTTTCTCCTGCCACAATAGACTAAATCTCGGGGGCAGTTGCAACCAGCACGATTGATTTGAATTTAAGGAGGCTGTCATGGCTGAAATTCCTAAAGGTGGTGAAATGTTGTGGAAACTCGTCGGGGATGATCGGGTTCTCCACTTACGCCATAATCCCTCGGAACCCTGGCGGTGCTATGAAGAATTTCCCGACTATGTCAAGCCTGACCCTGATGGATTTTCCAAAGGCCTCGCCACGTTTATGGCTTTACTCAAGCAAGACTGGACGACTGTGAAGTCATAATCTCGTCATGGGCATCAGAGGAGGCGACCTGATAAGAATTTTTGAATGAAACTCTCCATCAGGTCGCCTGACATACACTTAAACCCTCTGAATTATGACAAAATGTTAAATAAGCTTGTGTTTATGGGCTTACTGTTTGTTGAGAGTGCTTCCTCGTAACGTGGCAGATATGAAAATGACGACCCAGATCTCTGAGCTGAACTTAGAAACTCTTGCAAATGCTTTTTTTAAGGCTTCGGCAGGAAGCTGGCGATCGCAGCGCCGCTACTATACGCTCAAAAGTGGTGATACGCAGGAAGTCTTGAGCCTTTTAACGGTTGAACCACTCGCCCAAGGGAGCGACGAACTGCGGCAATTAGCTCGTAAGCATGACTTAACTGACGAAGCAGCGCTTGTCTGTGGTGTTTTGACCACCTGGGACAGCAACTACATTGGTCCTGGAGCAAAGCAGACTAGTGGTTCAACTGTCTTTGGAGTGAAAGGAAATCAGCTATATCGCGATCGCGGTTTTTCAAGCTCAAAACCAATCATTGCTCAGTTCTCGATGCGCGATACCGAAACCATGTGCCTGCGGACTGAATATAGTGGCAATGTATTTGAAGAAGAGGTTAAGATCATCGGCCAGCAATACCGCACGCGCCAGACCATCATTTCTCGCGCTGGCGAAGAGGTCATGATCGGTCAGTACCTTGAAACAAGAGTGTAGTAACTTGCCTTTGTTTGGGACGTTGGCTTAGCCAGCTCAAGCTAGATATTTCGCCAGGTGGCGATTGAATCTATCGAGTCTTTGCTTGCTGCGGAGCTTTGCTAAAGCAGGATCGCTTCAGTAAGGAGAGACATTCAAACGCAACGGATAGGTCAACTCTAGTCAGGCTAGTACCGCTCGGCGTAAGTTTGCGTAACATTAGCCCACCCAGCGGCTTCCCGCTGGGTGGGGGATCGGTATCGAGACTTAAGCCGTCAAATACTCGTTGTTTTAGTAGACAGGCAAAACTTAGGAAACGGCAATCTTTTGAATGGAGATCGCCAGTTATGACGTAAAGGGTTGGTCAATCACCCGAAAACAATCTGTTAACTTGATGGCTCTAAACTTTCTCGGGTCGTTTTTCGGGTCAAGGGATGCATCATATCCAACTGTTCAGCAGTTTGAGAGAAGATCACGGCCTTCATCGGCTCCGTCAACCCTTGGACCTGAGTGAAGTCTGCTCCTGCAACACTTTCAAATTCTTGAAAAGCAGCGTTTGTTAAATCAGCTGCCCGTAGATCAACCCCCATTAAATTAACGCCATTTAAGCGGGCATCTCGTAAACAAGCGCCAGTCAAAATGGCTCGACGCAAATCAGCTTGCACCAGTCGCGCCCCTTTGAGATTGGCACCCTTGAGGTCTGCGCCCCCAAGATAAGCTCCCAATAAATTGGCTCCCTGTAAATCAGCATTACGTAAATTCGCAGTATTAAGAGCCGCACCATTTAAATTGGCCCCTGGGCCGATTGCCCCTGAAGATTTATAAGTAAACCCTTTCGGAAAGACCGTTCGGCTATCGTAGTGAGCTCCTTCTAGCTGAGCATCAGTCAGATCAGCCTCGCTTAAATCAGCCCCGCTTAAATCAGCACGATAGAGGCAGGCCCCCCGCAAGTTAGCGCCCACTAAAAGGGCCTGCGATAAATCTGAGGCCCTTAAATCGGCCCCACTTAAATCAGCGTCCTTTAACTGAGCGGCTCTAAAGCAAGCCCGAACCAAAATCGATTGACTCAGCACTACTGCATTAAGGTCTAAATCACTAAAATTGAATTGGTAAAAATCCTGTCGGCCTAAACTCATGCCAGAGCTTTTTGCGGCCAAGGCTTTTTCTAAGGTATTCAAGGAGAGTTGATTATCCATACTGGCAGGGGGTAGTCACAGCAGATTTTATAAGCTGAAATAATAGAATTGTAGTAACAGCACTTTCCCTGTAGAGGGTTGGGAAATTGCTGAGCTTGAAGAGATAAGTAGGTGTTCTGAACTATCCACTATCCTGACAAGGGTATGACCAGGTTTCCCAAGAATTAGGACTACGTTTAATTATGCGCATCTACTTATCTGGCAGAGCGTTATGAGTGCTAAACGCCCAACTTCTCTAAAAACCAGCGTGGCTTAGAGGCAAGTACTTACACAAGTTCACATTTTGACAATGGCCAGAAGCAATTTGCCGCCTAGGCTAGAATCAGCGATGATAAGCTTTTGCCATGATGGGGTAAAGCGATAGTAAAGGGTTGAAAGTATTGCCATGATTGGCAAAGATACTTTTCAAGAGCGCTTTTGTAAATTAGCCCTCGTGGCTAATCACAACTCAATTAGAGAGCAATGTCCGGACAGCTTTGCTAACGAAGCCATAATACTTAAGGAGAAATAACTCCAGTAATCGACCATTGAAATTAGAGTCAGCTTTTAGTGTGACCTTGACTTCAGTGATTCTGGCAACAAAGGTTCCGGATTACAGATGGCTGTCAGGCACAGATTTTGCCCAGCTTATTTGATCTAAAGAACCCGATATTTATTCTTTACGGCTCGTCGAATGATTTCCTCAGTAGAGTAAACATTCGACGAAGGGGATTCTGATGCCGATCCGTACTTACTAACAGCAGGTTGCTGGTCACGGGGCGGTTGAGGGATTTTTTGTATTACTCTCGATATGTCCATATCGTTGAGCAACGTTGTGATGGCACTAGGACCACTATTGAGGAGGCTTTTGTCCAGCTTTATATAGGACGATGAAGGCATTGACTTATCACTACTCGCCCTATCGCGGACAAGTTGGAACGAATTTGTGTACCCTGAAAGGTTTCCACCGGCTTGCGTTTGATACCCTCGGTAGTAAGGGACAATATTGGTTCCAAAAAACTCGAAGTACTCGTCACTATTGATGTAAGAATCAATCTCCGCATCAAATCCTTCGCTTGCCATAAGAGCAATGTGTTCAGAGACTTCTGCGTAGCTGGCAGGTGCCCGACCCAACAGATGCTTGAAATTGAGTTCGACCGCACGTAAATTTGAATTCTTCTCAAGCACTAGAGTTCGATAACGCTCTGACCTAGCCAATTGACGGATAAATTCCATCACAGTGATTTGGTCACTCCGAAGTTGAGACTCTGCTTCTAGGACCCGTTCACTTTCCATGAGATGTGCATTGCCAAACACTTGCTTGTAAGCAGTTGCAATAACCAAGTCTTTCTGTTCAGTTGCATCGGAAATTAATTCGACCAGAGCCGTATCAGAAAATGCCCTAGTATAGTTAGCTGAACTTATTTGAAGGTCATCCAATGATTTGCTTATTTGATTATCATATCGATTCTCTTCCTTGGTATAGTTAGCTGAACTTATTTGAGAACCATTCAATGATTGGTTTTTTTGAATATTTGGTAATTTAATCTTGCCCTTAAAGAAGTCAAATCCGCCAAAGGCCGACACCTTTTTCATCTTAAAACCTTTAACCATTTATCATTTAATCCTTAAATGTTGTGGTTTTCTATCTCTAGTGCCACAAGCTTAGCATTAACTCAGTAGCCGAATGAATTTACAACATTCTTTAAACTGAGTTAGAGCAAGGAGTAATAAAGTTTGGCAGTCCGAACCGTTTGCCTGGAAAAGGGATAAGGGATCGGCTTGAAAATAAAGTACCCGGACAAGACTGTGGCAGGGTGGATGGGTAGCAGGGTCGGTGAGATGTTTTTAAGCGCAACTCCCTAAGGTTTACGAGGTGCTCATTGCAGTGACTGCCTATGGAAATTTAGAGCTTGTTTCCAGGCTGCCATTTGGTTAACTGCTTTAAATAATGAAGGGTCGGTATTGCCAGATTACAGACAATGTAAGTTACAGCTCTTTGCCCAAACATTGATGAATGTAGAGGGCGATGAATTCCTTGAAACAACGACACGGAAAAGGCTGAGAGGGCTACGTATACGTGAGGATTTCACTTCTAGAAAGGCTTACAGGCAATCGACTCATGAATATAAAGCACTAGTATTTATCAGACTCTATGAGTCCGTTTTGAAATGGAAATCGTATAGGTCTGAAAGACCGTAAATGGCTAAAGAAGAGCGCAAGGTTTGAAGGATAGCATTGGTACTTGCCGTTTTCTGATGGAGTTCAAGAGGCAACCGATAGGGCTTAGCTTTTTTTCTGGCAAATGTCGGCTTTGAGGTTGATCACAAAGTGCTCCCAAACATGCTGACCATCGACACCTGTTTTCTGAAATT
>JBCCQQ010000125.1:0-6395 GCA_039024555.1 Cyanobacteria bacterium P01_D01_bin.156 | reverse complement strand
GATTGCACAAAAATAAAATTCCAAGCAGGATTTTATTAAGCAACGTCCTCCCCTTAACAAGGGGAGGTGCCGTAGGCGGAGGGGTCTTCGGCCATTTGCGCTAGTTTTCCAGACCCCTCCCTGACGGTTCCCCTTGGCAAGGGGAACCAGGTATCGCCAAGCCTTATTAGGGTGTCTTATTTTCACGCACTTTCCTTAGGGCGTTTTAACAATTAGAACCATGGCCTTGTGCATTTTTTTGGCAGCTCTGCCAATTCAGAGAAGGCTAACGTGACACAAGAATGGGATTCTCCAAAGAGACCCACCCGAAATAGAGTCTCATCACACCTAAAAAGATGAGGGTTTCTGGAAGTAAACTTTTGAAAATAAATTTCAAAAAGTGTTTAAGGCTACAGTTTTTTAGTATTTGGCAACGTTAGTTTTTGGTACAAGTACAAATACTTGGATTATTTAATTAGTTTAAGTAGATAATCTAAGTTAAAAGCTCGATCCTGTCAGGAGAGTCCTCGGAAGAATTATTTCTAACCGTTCGGCACCGAAGGCGCATTCCCAAAAACGCTCAGGTTAAGTTACTGATGGGATGATTAAATCTGGAGAGCGCTGTAGTAGACAGCCACCGAAGGGGCAAGTAGTTAAGGCGTGTAGCCTTAGTCTATGAATCTCTCAGGTAAAAGGACAGAGGGAACCGTTACTGATAATTTTCCTTCTGTAGTGACTTTCCTGAGAGGTTATTATGCAAGTTTGTGTCCTGGGTGCGGGTGTTGTTGGCGTCACCACAGCGTGGTTCCTTCAAAAAGCCGGGTTTGAGGTTACGTTAATTGATCGGCAGCCGGGGGCTGGCCTAGAAACAAGTTTTGCCAACGGCGGTCAGATTTCAGTGTCCCATGCTGAGCCTTGGGCGAATCCGAATACGCCTGAGAAGATTTTGAAATGGATAAATCGTGAAGATGCGCCTTTATTATTTCGGCTGCAAGGAGATATCAGCCAGTGGTGCTGGGGCCTGCGTTTCTTGCAAGAATGTATGCCCAATCGAGCTCGTCACAATTTAATTCAGCTTCTCAACTTAGGGACATTCAGCCGCAGTACGCTGCAGGCCCTGCGGGCAGAAACAGACATTGCCTATGACTGCCTGACACGAGGGATTTTACACTTTTATACTAGTCAAAAAGAATATCAGGCGGCTATCCAGACAACGCACCTGATGCAAGACTTCGGCTGTATTCGCCAAGTCATTACAGCCGAAGAAGCGGTTCATATCGAACCCGCCCTTAAAACGATTCAAAACAAAATTGTCGGTGCTACCTATACCTCTGCTGATGAGTCGGGTGATGCCCACCAATTTACTCAAAACTTGGCAGAGCTTTGTCAAAAAGCTGGGGTGAGGTTTTTATGGAATACTCGAATTCACATGCTGGAGGCCGCTAATAATAAGGTAGATGGTCTACAAATTTCTCAAGCGGATGGCCACCGTGAAACCCTAAAGCCAGATGCCTATGTAGTGTGTTTAGGGAGCTACAGTCCACAGTTAGTTAAGCCGCTAGGGATTAATTTGCACATCTATCCTGTTAAAGGATATTCGGCGACATTTCCGATTGAACGCGAAGAACAGGCCTATACGACTAGTCTCACGGATGATGAGTACAAGCTGGTCTTTTCTCGATTGGGTAATCGATTGCGCGTTGCTGGCACGGCAGAATTAAATGGGTATGGATTAGCGTTGAATACTGTTCGCTGTGACGCCATTGTGGAGCGAGTGATGGAGCTATTTCCAGGGGTTACAAACCCGAAAATGGCGGAGTTTTGGACGGGCTTACGACCATCAACGCCGTCTAACCTGCCCTATATTGGCAAGACTCGTTACGCCAATTTATTTGTCAACACCGGCCATGGTACGTTGGGCTGGACTCATTCTTGCGGCTCCGGCAAAGCCATTGCAGACATCATTTCTGGGAAGCAACCTGACGTGGATTTTCAGTTTGTTCATTCTCTCTAAAGCACCTATGGCCTAGATCTTAGGCTGTATAGCCAGGTCTTTTTGCCGCAGTCTGTTTGTTATCAACAGACTACAAACTCTATTGATCGATCATCAGAAATAATGTTACCGTTCAAGGTACAACATTTGATGAGAACAGGTGGTTTTCCCCACATCCCCACCTCGTATCTCAAAGAGTATTGCAACAATAATTTCAAGCCACATCCTAGCTAATAGGGGGTTAATTTATCATGAGAATTGGATTGCCAAAAGAGATCAAGGATCAAGAGTTTCGAGTTGGGTTAACGCCGGCCAGTGTACAGGCCCTTTGCCAAAGAGGTCATCAGGTCGTTGTTGAAGAGAATGCGGGCCATGGTTCTGGGTTTACCAATGCAGATTATGCGGCTGCCGGGGCCACGCTAGTGTCAGACCCGGTGCTGCCATGGTCCCAGGATATGGTGGTTAAGGTAAAAGAACCTCAGCCCTCAGAATATAAGTACTTTCGTGATGACTTACTGCTGTTTACCTATTTGCATTTAGCGGCAGAACCTGAGCTGACTAAAGCGTTGATGGCAAGTGGGATCAGTGCGATCGCATATGAAACCGTAATGACCGCCGATGGTAAACTCCCCCTGCTAACCCCCATGAGCATCATTGCCGGTCGGTTATCCGTGCAGTTTGGTGCTCGCTATCTAGAAAAACAGCAGGGTGGGCGGGGTGTTCTCCTTGGGGGTGTTCCCGGTGTACAACCGGGGCGTGTCGTCATCCTAGGAGGTGGCATTGTCGGAACCGAAGCCGCGCGCATGGCAGTGGGCATGGGGGCGCAGGTACAGATTTTAGACATCAATCTGGATCGTCTTTCTTATTTAGAAACCCTCTTTGGCTCCCGTGTTGAACTGCTTTACAGTACCTCAGCTCAGATTGAAAGAGTTGTTCCCGACGCTGATTTACTCATTGGTGCCGTGCTGATGCCGGGACGTAAAGCACCCACATTGGTCAACAAAGCACTGGTTGCCAACATGCGGTCTGGTTCAGTCATCATCGACGTGGCTGTTGATCAGGGCGGCTGCATCGAAACCTTACGTCCCACATCCCACACTCAGCCGACTTATATAGAGTCCGGGGTTGTTCATTTTGGCGTTCCCAACATGCCAGGAGCCGCCCCTTGGACAGCTACCCAGGCATTAAATAACAGCACCTTACCCTATGTGCTCACACTAGCCGAGCATGGACAAGACGCTTTAGTAAAAGATCCCGCCCTGGCCCAGGGACTCAATGTGGCCAACGGCAACATTGTTCATCCAGCTGTGCAAGAAGCCTTTCCAGTTATGGTAGCCGCCTAGCTAGAGGCTATGCATCCAATAAACACGCCCCACTATACACTTACTTTCTAGTACCACCATGTCCAATAACTCACTACTGATGAAGGTAAGTGCCCTTATCTGTGCACTTATCGGTCTAGGCTGTGCGCCGATATTAATTGTCATGGCAGAACAGGAAATTAGCCCCTATGCCACTATTTTTAATCGGTTAATTATTGGAACTGTCATTTTCCTATTGTGGAATAGCTGTCAACAGTTCCTCAAAACAGACTCTACTAAGTCAAATAAACCAGCCATCGCTGCCTTGGGTCTGTTAGATATGACGCTGTTAACAATATCTGGGTTAGCCTTTGCGGGGTCTTTAATCCTTTGGGCCTGGTCTTTAACCCAAACAAGTGTTGCCAACGCCACCCTCCTCGATAATATGGTGCCCCTATTTACAACCTTGGGAGCCTGGATACTCTTTCAAGAAACGTTTAGTTCTCAATTTTTGTTAGGTCTGGGTGTTGCCATTCTAGGGGTAATCATTATTGGCACAGAAGATTTACAACTGGCCGGTGGCTTTATGGGAGACGGAGCTGCTTTAGGCTCTGCAGTGTTAGTTTCCACCAATATTTTGATTGTGGGAAGGCTGCGCAAGCGTTTTGATACGGCATGGATTATGCTACGCACCAGTTTGATTGGCAGTGTGTTTACCCTCATGATCCTATGCTGTTTGCATGAGTCACCTTTTCCACACACCCTATTGGGATGGGTCACCGTTATATTGTTGGCCGTTGCGGCACAAGTCTTAGGACAAGGGTTACTTACCTATTGTCTGGAAGTATTTTCTGTATCCCTAGTTTCTACATGCCTATTATCAGTTCCGGTCATTTCAGCTGTTTTAGCGATGGCTGTATTTAATGAACAACTCACCTGGCTAAACTGGTGTGCCTTTGGCATTGTTTTGATGGGTATAAGCTTGTCTATTCTGGCTCCACCCCAAAAGGAGCAAAAGGAATTTACAGTCGCTAGCTCTCCAACATAGTTGGAAGAAGCGTTTTTCCCAATAGCTCATTCAACCACCTGAAAAACGAACACGTTATTTAACGCCCTTGTTGCTGCCCCCAAGATTGTTTTTTGGGGGCTTTGGTTTTAGTTTCCCAAGGGATTATGGGGGGCTCAAACGATAGCTATTGCAAACATAGCTATCGTTTGAGCCAATTTAACCCTAGAGAAAATGGCTTTTCGTCATTATCTGCGCGAGCTGGGGAAAATTCTAGTGGGTTCTGGTCGTACCGATTGCGGACTGGTATTTCTGGCCCTTGGCCATCTCCGACTAAGGCCGCTGTGGTTTCCAAGGCGGTCCGTAGTCGCTTGCCTGCGTAAATTGACATATCCCGAGGCACATTGATGCGATCGCGCAGATAGCGCAACCCACCGTCACTTCTCTGGGGTGGCTCACAGGTGTTACCCGTTATCAAATTGGTTAGGGCACAGCGCAGCGCCTCATCAAACACTGCATCCTCAGCAGGATTAACCCGAATAATATTTTCCCGATGCTTAAGCACCCGATGTAGGGCTTCCACCCGAGAATCTTTCGGTTCCTCGTACCTCACATCCGGCAGACCTAGCCAAGGCCCTTGGTCCACCCGCTGCTGATTGGTCCTAGCCTGGGGTTCTCCATTTTCCCAGCAGCCACCCATCTGGGGCGGTAGATCGTGAACGTGGGTATGAAAATCACTCTGGGTACCGCGATAGGTCGGTCGGGTTTCCATGGCATCAAACCAAGCTGCAAAACCAGGGTTCTCTTCCCGCATGGAATAGCCCTTGTAGTAAAACAAACTGGCATTCATGCGTTCCACATAGGGAGTAAATACCAGATCCACCACACTAAAGTCTTCTAAAAAATAGGGTCCAGGCGTGGCCTCTAGGGCCTCTTCCACCTTGGCGACCACTGCCACAAACTGCTCTCGATTAAACTCTTCCTGGCGGGCAGACCGCATCGGCTGACACAGCCAACTGCACCAGGCACGAAAGAGCAGTCGTTCTAACCGACGTAGGGGCATGGCCTTGGCAGTTTGCATACTGACGGTCAATGGGCCAAACGCCTGCTCCAGGGCAATCAGAATATCATCACTCTCGGTAATTAGTTTGCCATCTAGCTCCACCGCAGGCAGCATACCGGACGGTACCTTGCGTTTGTACCAAGCTTCAACCTGAGCCAGTTTAGCGGAAAAGGTTTTATCGAATTGGAGCGCGGGCAGCATCCCAGACGGGATAAGGTTTTTGTACCATTTTTCTTTGGTGCCATAGCAAAACATGGTTACCTTCTCAATGCGGTAAGGAATCTGCTTTTCCTCTAGCCACAGCCACACTTTTTGACAGTAGGGACACCAGGCATGGTTATCGCGAAACAGGGTTACCAACGGCTCAGGCTGACCGAATAGCCTTAGGGTTGCCTGAGCATTGGTAGGACCGTTAGTGCGGTCTATAGAGCATGTATCGAGTGCTTCTAGTTCTGGCCAGGTGAGTGCGGACATGGGTGCTTGAGCGTGAAGGGTGCTCATGCATTATCTCAGCCAGCGGGTTCAGCGTTACCCCACCCGACGCCCCACTGCCATCTCAAACACGAACAGGGCTAGCGAGTGGTGCTCAATCACTCCCTCTCTCTTTTTGCGAATCTTGGGGTAAAGCCAAAGTAAACCAAGTATGTAGCAGACTGCCCCCATTGGCCGCTACCTCCACGAGCATGGTCTACGCAGAAAAATAAAAGTTTATTTGGCCCCATAAAAATCATGGGCCTTCTGCCAAAAATTGAACAGTACTCTTTCAGTCGTGGGGCACCAGCTTGTTTTTGGTTTAACGTTCCGACTTGCAGCTTTATTTCAAAGCTTGGAGGTCTTTTGAGCACTTGGACGTACCCACTCGGGTTCAATTTAATGCTTTTTATATGAGACCTTTCTTGTAAAACAAATTTCAGGAATTCAATCATTGATGGTAGCCGGGTTTTGCGGGGTGGAGTAGTCATTTGATTGCCCCCTCTAAGATCTCGCATATCTTTAGCGCATCCTCAATAATTTCTTGTGAGTCATCATTAAATGAAACGAGGGGCAGACCGG
>JBCCQQ010000124.1:0-7233 GCA_039024555.1 Cyanobacteria bacterium P01_D01_bin.156 | reverse complement strand
TTTGGATGGTTTTGACCGAACCTTCCAGGCCATTAACCTGCTACTAAATTTGTGTTCTTCAACTATAGCAAACTGGATCGAAATGTCCAGTGGAATATAGTGCTAACTCCGTGGCTCAGTCCGGAAAACTGCTGTGTGCCGGATGCTATGGAGTAACCGCCCAAGGAATTGTGGCAGTATAGTCCTCTCGGCATAAGTTAAGCCCTGTAGCAGGTTCAGATAGATGGCCCAGCTCCCTATCCATCAGGAGCTGACCATGCCGCAGTACCAATATTCAGGCCGATCGAACCCTTGCCCGATTTGCGATCGCACCAAAGACAAAGACTGCCGCTGGAATGAGGAGGTGGTCTTTTGCCACTCCCACATTGACCAGGATGCGCAGGTAAACGGCTATGTCTACCGGGGGGCAACCAACGATGGTCTGTGGGGGCAATACTTCGCAGCTGTGGCGCAGCCAGTTAAGCCGGTGCGGCCACGACGTAAACAGGATTATTTTTACCCCAGTCGGGACGGTCAACCGCTAGTGAAGGTGACCCGTGTGGATCAGGGGACTGGCTCGAAGTACTTTGTGCAGCAGCGTTGGGACGGTCAAGCGTGGGTTAAGAAGCTGACTCCAGAGAGTGAAGCAGCAGGTACCGATTTATCGCTATCAGGAGGTACGGCGTGCGATCGCAGCCGGACAGCCCATCTGGATGGTGGAAGGAGAAGGCTGTGCTGATGCGCTCTGGCGTGTGGGCATTCCGGCGACCACTACCCTGGGAGGGGCCAAAAAATATCGCAGTTATGGGAACTATAACGCGGATCTAAAAGATGCGCGTCTGGTGCTGTGTCCTGATCAAGATCAGGTAGGGCTGGCCCACATGGCTGAGATCTATGAGGACTTTCCCCAGGCGCAGTGGTGTTATGTCTACCCAGATAGCTGGCGCTGGCAGAATTTACCCAAGCATGGAGGGCTGGATATTGCGGATTGGATTACGGATGGGGCAACGGCGGAACAGGTTCGGGCAGCGGTAGGGGAACAGCGATAGCTAAATCCTGATCCACCAACGACGAGCCAATCATTAGATTTGGCGGCATTTCAGGCCCAGATTCGAGACTATCTGGCCCAGGCTCCTTCTGAGCTGGAGCTGTCGGGGCAGGTGGTGCAGTGGCATCGGGAGGTAGGTCTTTCGGCCAAGGATCTGTGGAGCTTGATTAAGCCGATCCAGGCGGAACTGGAGCAGGTAGAGGAACGAGATGAGCGCATGGCTGAAATCAGCCAGCTGCTGAAGATTGGTGACTATGAGTTGCAGCTAGATGATTATCTCCATGCTGATCTGGCGGAACCATTGACCCAAATTGCTAACTGGATTGGGGCTACCCCTGCGGCCATGCTGGTAACTCTGTTGCCGGTGGCGGCTTCTCTTCTCCAGATAGGAACAGAGTTGGAAATTGATGCGGGGATGGGTTTCTATGTGCCGCCGATTCTGTTTACGGGGTTGGTAGCTCCCTCGGGTAGTAAGAAGAGTCCGATCCAGCGACAGATTCTCAAGCCGTTATCGCGATTGCAGGAAGAGGCGGATCAGGACTATGACTGGGCGGTTTCGGAATATGAGGTGGACCTACGGGAGTGGGAGCTGACGAAGAAGGAGGAGCGTTGCGATCTCCCCAGAAAACCGACGCCACGGGAGTATCACACTGCGGATGCGACACGAGAGGCCCTGGCGCGGATTCAGTCACAGCAGCTGACACGGGGGCTGTTGGTAACGCCGGATGAGCTGGCGGGACTGTTCAAGGGGCAGAACCAGTATCGTAATGGGCGAGGCAATGATAAGGAGTCGTTGCTGACGGCCTTTGATGGCTCTGGGTTGAAGGTGGATCGGGCTAGCGGTTTTCGTATCAGTATTCCGCGTACCAGTCTCAGCATTACGGGGACGATACAGCCGGATATTCTGCGGGGGATGATGGGAGACTTTTCTGATGCTAGTGGTCAGTGGGCGCGGTTTCTATGGTGTCTACTACCGCTAAAGTCTGCACCGTTTCCGCGTAGTACGGTGCGGTATGACATTTCGGAGCGACTGTATGATGTCTACCGGCAGTTGGCAGAGCTGACACCCCGGTGCTATCAGCTGACATCTGAGGCGAAGACGCTATATGCGGACTGGTATGACCAGTTGGATCAGCGACGGGTGACGGAGACGCATCAGGGTTTACAGGCGGTCTATTCAAAGATGCAGGGGTATACGTGACGGCTGGCATTGATCTTGCATTGTCTGAATGCGTCAGTTGATGGTTGTCTACCGGCAGAGGGGGTATCGGCCCAGACGATGGCGGCGGCAATTGAGCTGGCGCAGGCAATGGTTTATTGGCCAGGTGAAGTTGCTGTATGGGTCGTTGGATACGGTAGACGGGGCGTTGGAGCCAGTCAAACTTTCTTTCAGTTTGGTTAACTGAGAAGCATTATCCCCAACAAAAACTGTCCGGATTTACAAGCTGAGGGTATGGAACCCTTAAATAAAAGGCAGATCTTCGTAAGTTCAAAGAAAACCTTAAACTATCTTGGCTAGTTTAAGAATGCCAAAATATAGTACTTTTGAACTAATGGTGTGTCTATCTTCTGTTTCTTTAGTAAAGAGGTACTTTGATGGGCATTCTTGCTGGTTTATTTCGACTGCTTGTTGATGAGGATCAGACAAATCATCCATCCTGGCGTCAGAAATTAAATCCCGATGACCGCAGTAAGACTACAGAAGAGAGGCTAGACGAACTTCTCTGTGACAAGAAGTGAACTTTTGTATCTGGGGTTATACCTGCCGTAAGAATTTACTCGCTACGTACTAATTCTTTCGAGGGTTAGTGCTTGTGTTCATTGAACTTGCTTTATATCACGATCTTTCCGGATTCGATATTTTTTCTTGAAAATCTTACTAGAATTTGGAGGAGCGAAATAATATGTCCCCCAAAAAGCCTGATACGAATGATAGAGGTGAGACAACCGAAGAGAAATTCGAAGGAACGGGGCAGCGCCATCCAGGAGGAGCGGACATTCTTATCATCGGAGGGATTATTCTCGTCATCTGTGGTGTACTTTATTTTTTCTTTGGCAAACAAGAAAATTCAGAAGTCGATAGCTTTCGAAAACCAATTCAAGAATCTACAGTTTCTCTTTCATGAGTATCGCTTTCTCGTTACTGAAAGCAATACTCTTCCTCATACTAAGACTTAATTAAATCAAATTAATTCAAAACTATAACTCTTACTCTTATTGCAAGCTACTTAAATAGCTTAGGGATCTGCCAAAAAATAAGATCCCTGGATTGAGTGGGGCAAGGGTTAAAGGGGTATAGCTAGCACTTTATCTATTGGCAAGTCCCTTACGCCTACTTTCTCTGAATAGATATAAATCAGCCAAGAATTTAACTTTGGATTCATAATCACTTATTCCTAAGTGATTAATAGCCACAGCATTACATGCGCTTATAATTTTAGCAGATTTAGAGTAAATCAAATGCACTCAAATCTTGCAATAGTTCATGTAAACTAAGAAACTGGCCAGAATTCAATGGAAGAATAGGTATTTCAGCTATCTAAAACCTGGCTTATTGAGAAAGGTGCAAGATCTCAGATGCATAAATTAATCTACAATACAAATTCTTGGTCTATCAAGAATCTATTTATATAACGATAAACAACATTCGCTGCTTCGGCAGATATTTCTCCACTTTCATAATTGGACATTATTAAGCCATGCTTCAGATGTTCTAAGCAACTAATATAAATTTGATTTGGAAAATCTAGAAATATAGAATTACGATCTTTCTGGCTAAAGCTGACCTTGGCTCTTCCATTTAAAACAAATGGGTACAAGGCTGAAATATATGTTGCAATGGTTTTTGAAAATCGTTCTTTCAATTCAATAACACTGAGTTTCTTCCGCAAAAAATTCTCTCTTAGGGATGGAAGGGGATCCTGGGCAAACAAAAAGTCAGTCGTTGAATCTACGATTGCATCAAGATGACTTAGTAACCAAAGTGCAGCTTCAGCATCATAGCGACGACAATTCAATATTTCTTCAAAGTTATCTTTCTCATAAAGAATCTCCTGCAGCTCATGAATTAAATTGAGCAATTGATTTCTACTTGTATGCGGTTTTATTTCTTTTATTTTATTCTCTACAAGGGTACGTAAATCTTTTACTCTTTCTCTTGCTTGACTTAAGACTCTTTGAACTTTTTCTAACTCTATCTGAGAGTTTTCTGTTAACTCACTTAATCTTTCAGGACTTAGATATTTTCCTAGTACCTTTTCTTTATCTTCCCTGACTACTTCACTTCCAATAATGATCTGAACTAAATCTCTTGCTGCCTGATTTCCTAAAACTTGTATTATATTTTCACCAGCTTGACCACCAAGTGTCGATTCAGCTAATTCACTATCATTAATCCGTAGATTTTGGCTCGAAGATTGATTCTGAGGAACCTGATTTGCTTGATTGTTTTCCATCACGTAAGTAGTAGATGCCTAATCAAGATTGAGGAAAATGAATCTGCATACAGTTTTAGAATTGACTAGATAAAGAAGCTTAAACCCGCACCAAACCAAGGAGCCAGCTTTTCAATGATAGGTTCTATCTTGGTCCAGAAACTTGTTCCAGTCTCAACAGTTTCGCCAGCATCCTTGAGTAACTTTGTGGCTCTCTGTAAACTCTTAGCGGCAAAATCTTTATCAGGTTCTTCTGAATTAATCTCATCTTGAGTAGCTTCCAAACGTTGGATAGCCTTCTCCTTTTGTCCTTCTGATAGGGTGGGTGTAGTAGTAAGGATTCTTATTAATTGACTAAGCAGTTCTGAGACATCACTAGAACTCAATTCCTGGGTTGCATTACCCTGGGCTATTTGTTGAGATTGTGTAACTTGTAAATCGCCTCCAGCCTGCCCACCGATTTGGACATTAGATAGTGGACTGTTACTGATACTAAAGTTCTGAGATAAGCGTTCTTCCGGTAGCATACACAAGATTCCCCTAATTCAGTGCTGATATTCATGAACGAACCGATTGACACAAGTAACAGATTGAGCAAAGCCGCAACCCCGGTGTACAAGAGCGGCACAGCTAGATAGAGATTTGCTTCTGGTCAATAAGATCCTTACTTCTGAATCTTATCCGTCATTTTTGGGTCATAATACCTCCATTTACAGAACTTATATACAGTGTTTTAGTACGGCACGTTCTTCTGAAACCAGTTTTGGAAAATGAGGACATGATCGAAAACCCTGATAACTGATGTCTGATAAGTGTGAAAGTCCCTCCCTTCCAGTAGTGGAGTGACAGCGTAGCCCCCAGGTTTGCAACTGGCCATCAAGGCCCGAAGCGAGGTTCAACGGCAGTAACAAAAAGCTTTTGTTTACAACCCACCTGGTAGAAGATGGCTATGATATTCGAACCTTACAAGAGCTGTTAGACAACAAGAATGTGAAAACTACGATGTCCACACTCAACTCATGTGCTGAATCGGGGCGCGGACATGGGGTACTTAGACCATTGGATACGTAAATAGTGAAATAACCTGACACAATACTGTGGATCAAATGGCCAAATAAAACAGCTAACTTTTTAGCCGCTTTTGCATGGTCTCCAACTTCCTCAAATCCGCCGCCCGCTTCCGCCGCTGATAGCGCTGCTTCGCCAGCCCATTCACCGCCTTCATCGCCTTCGGATGCTCCACTAAATACAAATAGGCCGCCTCAAACCAGACCTTCTTCGTCACCTTCTCATCCATACAAAGATGGCGTAGCGACTTATCAATATGTTCTTCCAACCGCGTCGTAGTACGTATCAATTGCGGTAAGTCCGTCTCATCATGCTGGGTAGACATATTGACGTCAACACCTGTAGACACACCAGCGTCAGTATATCCTGGGGTTTCATCTGCGATCGCAACCCGTTGACCAGACTTCACAACCACTGAATTCGGCTCCAGCTCATCCGTTCGAGGAGGCACACTGGGCCGCTGCCGCTGCATTAATCGTTTCAGAGCATCCTCATTCATCACCTATGCTTGCCTCAATAACTCAATAATCTGGTGCAGCGGATATTCCAGGTCAGCATGGCCCATCTCCGATAGCAACCGCCCCAACCGAATCGCCTGCTTGTATCGCTCACTTTCCAAAATTGAAGGTAAGACTGGGATATGACCGGCAACCTGCCGCATAGCTGAGATCGCCTCCCGACTATCCGTCGCTTGCGATCGGCCAAACCACTTATCCCGAAACGGCAGCACCCCCAACACCTGCCCCCTAAACGCTCGAATCGCCCGCAACTCCTCCAGCAGACAATAACGAATTTACCCCCTTCGTTGAAGCCTCCGCCGCTATCAACACCAGGTCAGACGCTCCCACCACCGACAGACAAATCTGCGTGCGCTGGGGCGGTGAATCAATCACGCAATAGTCAAACAACGCTGCTATTGTTTCCAGGCAATATCGCAACGCCAGGGCTCCTATGCCACTGGTTGCCAGATACTCCTGCACCTTGTGCAATCCCTCATCAGCCGGTACCAAGTATAGATTCTCGTAAGCCAGCGGATAAATCCCATCTGCCATTTCCACCTGCCGCTTCAAAACCTCCAGCAGCGTGGGCGCATCCGGCTGCACCTCATGGCCCAGATAAAACGTCAAATTCGCCTGGGGGTCAGCATCCACCATCAGCACTCGATAGTCCTGATGAGCTAGCAATCGACCTAATAACAGCGCACTTGATGTCTTTCCCTGTCCCCCCGATAGAGACAGACAGCTCAATATCTTCATAGCACTTGCTGCTAGTGCGTTTTTTCAAAGCCGTCTCAACTACTGAGTGTTTTGACCGAGGCGGGAACAGATATGCAGCCATTAAAACCTTTGCACCATAAGACGTCAATACGTTCTGACGTCAACACCTAAACATTTAATGATTTTACACTTTCGAAATTCGACTACCTTCTGCACCATAAATTTTGGCTAATTTTGAGGTTTAAACCATTAACAGGTTTAATTTTGGATAGTCAGGATAAATATCAAAATATTGACTTTAGTAGTAAGCGATACAATCTATCCTTTGACACTATTTAGTGATTAATTTGGCTCAATCGGCGTTTCAGGGAGTTAAACAAGTAACGTAGTCAATAGGCTACCCATCAGGGCTTTCCCCCTTTTTCTGGCATTATGCACGAACTCAAAGAATCCCAAATATATTGGTAATTTCTCTTGTGAGATGCCT
>JBCCQQ010000123.1:0-7379 GCA_039024555.1 Cyanobacteria bacterium P01_D01_bin.156 | reverse complement strand
TACTGACGCCAGCGTGACCGGAGTCAGTGACTCTGTTACGTGGGGACAGCAGGATAGGTGCTGCTGGGAGATTATCTCCACTCTTAATTTGGCTGTTGCCTCCTTGTCACACTCGACTTATCTACATCGCACCCCTACAATTACCCCTTATAGCCTTTCAGGCGTTGTCAGTTTTGCTGTTTAGCGCCGGGAATTGCATGCGATCACAAATTTAAATCTTTTCCACCTTCCAGGCTGATTCTGTCCCATTTTTTCCCTGTCGAGTAAATCGGAACCCGTAACGTTCGAACTCATTGCCAGTAATGCTAGATAGCTCAAGTATTTCGCAGAGTTGGCTAGTACTTGGTCGCCAATCATGATCAGCAATTGCCTGAAGGTCTCTAAAGACGGCTAACCTATCTGGTTGAACCACTGGCCGCTGTACATTGGCAAGTAGTAATCCAATCAGATCGCGAGTCGATAGGTCTGAACTGTCCTGTCTGGCCAGACTGTCCGGCCAGACATCTGGTTGGGTGGTGGGTTTTGAGCTTGCCCCTAACGCTTTTTCGGCAGCTTCTTCAGTTGTGAACCCCTGCTCAAGCAATGCTGCAATACTATCTAGATGGCCTAGTAGTTCGCTGCTGACAAATGACCTGCGCCCACGTCTGACGGGAACCAAAGACGGATCGATTTTCTTGATAGCATCCAGCCTTACATAAATTTGAGACCGGTTTACTCCATATCGCTCCATCAAGGATGCAACCGGTAGCCCATCAAGTTCACTCATCGTCCAACCAATGCAACAGGGATAGTTTATCGATAAGGGCAGTGAAACGAGATGTCCTTTTTGTTGTCTGGCTTTATAACTCTTGTTTTATAGCTATTACAGAATTTGTCTTGTGATTTGTCTGGAGTTTTTGCTATAAGATATTTGTGCGTGAGCCGCACACCTATTCGCACCGCCAAGCACACAAGGTGTGCATGTGGCTCACACTCTGAAACCCTTGTAGTCATAGGATTCAATTTATGAATAGCACAAATCCGCGCACTGTTGCGGACATCCAGTCGCACACGTCCGTACACTATTCCGCGCAGGAAATCGCACAAACGCACAATGTAGCTGAGTCCACTGTGCGAACCCGATGGTTTGATTGGGTGATCAAGGTGGCTCCGGCTGAATTGCTGAAGGATGATCGGGGCTATACCGAGTTGGCTCGGACTCTGTTTAGTGAGTTTGCCGAGGTGAAACTTTGCGATCGCAAAGCCTGGGTCACCGAGGCCAAAGCCCGCTACGCTCACGAATGGGAAAGTGCTGGCGTCATTGAAGGTGAACTCATGCCCGATAGCGTAAGCAGTGCCCTGGCCCTACGCCAAACCCAGAACGGCATGATGCAGCAATCCATTGCTGAGGAATTAGCCGACCTGGAGGACTTTGTAGATCAGCTAGCGGTGACAGAGGCTGATTTCTCCGACGCTGAACTGGCATCATTTAAAGCCTCAGGCCAGCGCCGAGGCATCATGCGTTACAAGCTGGAGCTACAGGCGGAGATGGACACCTATGGTCATCTGAAGCAGCGACGTATGGGAGGGTAACCCATGACGCGGAATATTTTGGGATTATTGTGGATTGTGATCGCAACTACCAATTGCCCAGAGGATTTAAATCAGATTCTCCAGCCTCCAGCAGTTGAAGCGATTGAACCTTCTGCAGCTCCACCACCAGGATTACAACCTTATAGCGTTGATGGCAGTTTAAATGAGTCTGAAATCAAGGCTTTGCTGTATCTCCAATTCCCCCAGCAGTATGAATCAATAACAGATCGATTTGGATTCCCTGCCTATAGAGATGCCACCAAAGATTACTATTCGCTTCCTAATGGTCGATGGGTTGCGGTTAAGTATTCAGGCAGAACAGCAACCGGCATTAAATTTAGTGATTCTGGAGATTAAGAAGGAGTAACCTAGTGAGTAACACCACTGCATCAAGCATGATGAAGCTACCAGAGCTTAAAAAGCGAGTTAAACGAACCTGGGATATTTTGCACACAGGCTTTACCGTTCAGCCTGGACAATTTGAGCAGGAAGTTAAAGCGTTTGGAGATCGCAGGTACAAGAAGACCTGGGTAGCTGCCATGTGCAGATATGAGGCTATGTTCGCTATTGAGAGCTGCTTAGACTCCTGGATGTTGCTCACTAACACATTTGCCTTTAAACCTGAGCGCTGGGACTACGAATATCGTCACCAAATTTTCGATGAATTCCTAATGTATCCAGAGGCTTTGGAAGCCATCAAGACAGGCTTAGAGGACTTGTTTAGCAAGGATTTCAGCAATCAGCAGAGAGAACAAGCAGATGGGTTTTTTAGACTTTTGGAAGAGCGAACAGGAGAGAACCGAGCTATCGGATCAACAGTCGAGAATATTAGAACAATCGAAGTCCTTAGAGCGGCGTAGACGGGTTGATGGTGCTACCGTCTTTCGTCGGTTCACTGACACAATGAAGGCCAACGGAGGGGACTCCGAATGTTACAAGCAAGCCGTCATTACAGAAACCAGTGAGCTTTTTGACTGCACGGTTAGACAGCTCTATGCAGAAACTGGCGGAAAACGGTATAGGCGCGAGACTCTACCGCTCGAAGTTCAGCAAGCTTATATGTTGAATGAAACACTTTCCTCCTATGAATTAGAACGAATGGAAGGCACAATCGGCGGGGAAACCCAGGAAGAAGTTAACGACAAAATCAATGCTGTCGTGAAGCAGCAATCCAAGAAAACAAGGGGATGGTTGCCATGGTAAGGCCCCCTTACCGGTGACTCAACTAACCCAAATACAGCCAATATTTTGTTTTTTGCCTATCAGTGGCAGATCTCAGACAGGACGTTGTAAGATCTCTGAATTACAAAGGAGGTAGTATTTATGAACTAAATCTCTGTAGACACTAAAAAACCTTCCAAATTTGGCGAGGAGGAAGGCTTTCTAGTTCTTTAATTTATCCACTGGGCACGACGTTTTAACAACAGGCTGGTAACCAAGTTAAGACGTTGACAGGGTTTTCATGTGCAATTTTAGCGGGAATTAAACATTCCTGCAACTGATTGAGTAATCCCTTTTTTGTCTGGTGGTTTTGCCCCTTATAAACCACCCAAACAATGGCAGTTGCATCCACGTTGCAGCGGCCCACATTTGTTCAGGAACCCGATGATCGCTTCCTGGCGCTGTGGCCGCATCGATTTGACTATCTCTACGCTCCCCATCCTGACCCTGGTACAAAACCCCAGTGGCAAACGGAAACCAGACACCCGCTTTCTGACAGGCTTATTAACCAGGGCACCTATCTCTACGGTGTACGGTTTGGCTCACTCACCCAATACGCCATGCTCGATATCGATTCGGGCAGTCCTTACCACCCCAGACGAGATCCGTTGGCGATCGCTCGCATCTGTGAAGCCCTCGAACCGTTAGACCTCTTTCAGCACCTGACACTGACTAGCTCAGACAGCGGCGGACTCCACCTCTACTTCCCCTTTGAAACACCGCTGCCATCCTGGAAAGTCGGTCTTGCCATCACAACACTGCTTGAGAACAAAGGCTTTAAAGTCATGTCTGGATGGTTAGAAGTGTTTCCCAATGCCAAAGCCTACAATCCCACCGGAGACACCCTCTACAATGGCCACCGGCTACCCCTTCAGCAGGGCAGTTATGTACTGAATACGGGCCTAGAGCCCATCGAAAGCAGCAGCTTTCATTTCATCAATCACTGGGAGACGGCCACCGCCCACAATGACATCACCAGCCACACCCTAGAACTCGTCATCGAGCAGGCCCAGCGTAAAATCTATCGGGTCTCTCACAAGGCTGAAAAATTCCTCAATGACCTCAACGCCGAGATCTCAATCGGGTGGACAGGTCAAGGGCAAACGAATCGACTCTTGGGCCGCATCACCATGCGGGCCTATATCTTTGGTCATATCTTAGGGGCCTCAGAACCGCTCAACGGAAACGCCCTGATTGGACACATTATGGAGACGGCTCGGAGCTTGCCTGGGTTTACTCTCTGGTGTCGGCACCAGAATGACCTCGACGCCAAAGTCAAAGACTGGGTCCGATGTATCGAAGCCAGTCACTACTTCCCGTACGGGGCAGATAAGCTCCCCATCAACATCACACCGGCGGGACCCTCTTGGAATGAGCGTCAACAAACAGAGGTCAGAGAACGCATTACCCAATCGGTTACAACGTTGCAATCTAAAGGCACCTGGCCTGCCAGAATTACAGAACGATTTGACCAACTAACAACCCAGGGCATTAGCGGCAGTTCACTGTATAAGCACAAGGACTTGTGGCATCCTCGATTTATAACAGCCGCAGCTGCGGCCAAAGACCTAAAAATCCCCCCAGACCCCCCTCCTTCTCAAGGGGATACGTTGGGGCAAAAGACCCCAACGCAATCCTCACAAGCTTATTGGAATATTGGATGTAATACACCTTATATCAACGGTTCTAAGCCTATTGATAGGGAGGCCATCCAACAACCAGGGTGTAATAATCCCTCAGCAATCCACAGCCCTGTTCCTCAACAGCTTCGCTTGCACATTTACCAAGCCATCAGTAGCGCTCAGAACGCTCACAAGGTAAGGCAGCGCTCTTATATCGATGATCATTTAGACCAGCTTCAGCGCGACTATGACGCTCAATTAGACCTCTGGGAGACCTCTGACGATCCCATTCTTAAAGCCGAAGCCCACGCTCGGCGTAATGCTAGACGGAACGACCCGCCAGGCTGACGTAATTTCCTACTACACCACCGATTACACCGGGTATAGAGCTGAGCCCCAATGATGGCCTATCCTACCTCAGGACAAGGCTTATAGCCGTTCGTGTAATTCTTAGTGTAAGTCAAATAATGATTGATTATCGGAAATAAAGATCCAGTATGCAGGATCTTTATCGAGGGATTAGGTGGTCCAGGGGGCCGCTTCATTCGGTGCTTGTATAGAAGCCGAGAATTTTTGGTCGGTAAGCTCATGTTAGCAAGCTCTACTAACGAGTTTTTAGTACTTTCAGGCTCTCAATAGATTCAGAATCGATTTTTGACAAGTAAAAATACTCAAATCTAGCGCCGTTGCTAGGTAAGAATTACAGCCCTAACGACCAAAATTTCTCCATTTCTATACAAAGGCCGATAAGGGGTATGGCTTTAGTGTTCAGCATGATCGGGGTAAGATACCTATCGTTCAAGTTGTAAGCTTGTGAACTGCTGAATACAGCTAGATAACTACTCAATATCTTAGCTGTGTCCTACTAGTAGAGAACGAGCGAAACTTAAATAAAGTCATAGCTGATGTGAGATCAGAGAGTGCTGGTTCCCACTGCAAAAATTAAAAGAAAGTCTCAGTCTGCTTGTTTAACTTATTTCTCTTTATCCAGTACGCGAATAAAGGAAGTGTTATTTGATGGTCTCGTTCAGCCCCATAAATAAGTCCTTTTTGTTGCAATCCCTTCAAGGCAGCCTGAAGAGTACCCCCTCTGGCAAGACCGTATTTTGAAAGGTATTCTTTGCTGTGAGGTTTTGCGGTCGGCTCAATAGCGAAGCATTCAAGTAATTGAATTTGACTATAAGGAAGCATTAATAAAAGTGACTCAAAGATAGAAGAAAAATCCTCTAAGAGGTAAGTCAGAGCGCTGTCTACTTGTTCTCTATCAATTTGTGTACCTTTCTCACAATCAGTAATTAATCGTTTAAGTAGTGTCCTCGCTTCCCCTATATGCCCCTGTACAGAATTTAGAAAACTATCTAGTGCCCCATCAACGATGTTGAATTGTAAGTTATATGTTTTCAGGGTTTGTCTTACCCAAGCATTGATAATATTTCTAGATAGAGGCTTTAGTTCAACTAACTCAAACTTTTCTTCATCGTTTCCTGTAAAGTCTAATTGCTCATCTGCGACTGTGCCTAAGATGACATAACTGACGTCCGGAGCACTACATATCGTTTGTCTGAATTCCTGCTCCCATACTCTTTTTCTATCCCAAGAATTTATATGTGAAAACTGTCTCAATATAACAACAATTTGATCTCCAGTCTTATCAACAAGCCCTTGTATGATACTTACAACCTCTTTAAATGCTAGCCATACTAAGTTTTTATCAAGATTAGTAGCAAGCCTTGCTTGAAAAAAACCTTCTTTTAATTGAATAGAAGTAAAGATTTCCTGTCCTTGATCATTATTCAAGCTCATCAACGTTTCAGTGACATAATTACTTCTTTCTGATCCAAAAGATGAATATATGGCTTCTAAAATTAAACGGGCAAAACTTTCTCCATCGCTTGCACGAATACAATCAATTGATAATAATCTGGCACCTATTTCTTGAGCAGCCTGTTTTATTACTAGATGTCGCCCGGCACCAGGGGCTCCTGTAACTAGGATATCTCTGTCATCTTTCAGAAGCTTTACTATTGTGTTCAGTTCCTCTTGACGACCTACTAGTTCAATAGGGTTTTCTGGGTTCTCAATATGTACAAGACCACTTTTTGAGCCAGGGAAAGATAAAGGCATATAACTCTCTTAACCAGTTCAGAATTATAGTTTAACTGCTACATAAATTATCACCCCATCAGGCAAGACTTAGAAAAGGTAAAAGTAATTGAACCCATTCTTAATTATATAGGGCTATAAATTAAACGTTTTGCGTCAAGTCCCTATATCTATCCGTATCGACTCACAAAGAGGGATCGCTTTGATTTGAATAAAATTTCTATCAAAGCATGACTATGTTACGAAAATCTTCAAAGAACTAGCGAGAGAATTTTCTAAAAGGCCAAAACCTTCTATCAAAAATCACTCTAATGTGCTTCGGAGCAGAGAGGCGATCAGCTATAGACCTTTGAAAATCATTTAAATTTATTCGTCATTGTGCAATGCAGCTTAGTGTTCGCGTTGAGTTTATGACCACTCACATTCAAACCTAATCCACAAAAGCTAAAAAAATAAATGTAACTTTTGATACAGAAATCAGGCTTTAGTCTAGCTTTAATAGCACGTAATATGCGTGCAGTAATAAACTTATTTTATTTCTGATTTTTCAGTAGTCTAGTTCTATTATTTAATTGGCACGATTGAAAATCAGATTTTGTATGTACTAAGAATTTCAGGTGCAGGGATTCTATTAGTCCTGGGCTTATGCCAGTATTGATGATTTTTCATCTACGACTTTCCATCAGCAAAAGGATGCTTAATATGTCTGCTTTCATTATCAATAGGACTTACGCAAAGCAGGTCAAAAAAGTGAGCTAATGATGGATTAATCGTTGAGCGCTCGGTAATATCAAGAGCATGAGTAAACCGTTCAGCCGACTGGATTATTGCCAATATCTCCTCGTCAGCCAAGTCAATTAT
>JBCCQQ010000122.1:0-7682 GCA_039024555.1 Cyanobacteria bacterium P01_D01_bin.156 | reverse complement strand
GACAATACCGTCCCCATCAAAGTCAACGAGTAGGTTAATTTGCCCGGGTTCACTTAGATCACTCAGCAAGAAGTTGACCTCGCTGTTTTCGACTAGTTCAAAGCGATAAAGGTCATTGCGATCTAAACTGCCGACGGCATCACTGAAGACTTGCTCACTGCCCAACACGCCAATGTCGCGAGCATCAGACAGAGAGTTACCAGGGTCAGGTGTTACAGAAGCAACCGGTGTTGCTGACGCTGTTAGTGTATAACCTGTGTTTTGGTCACTATCGTCGGTGTAGACATTTGCCCAGTAAGTACCAGCCGGTAGGGTACGGACGATGGAGCGATTTTCGATAGAGTTGGAGAAATCAGCAATTGTGTCATACTCAATGTCCTCATTGCTATCGACGATACCGTCTCCATCAAAGTCAACAAGCAAATTAATTTGCCCCGGTTCGCTCAGGCCACTCAGCAGTAAAGTTACATCACTGTTCTCACTCAGCTCGAACCGATAAAAATCATTACGGTCTATGCTACCCACGAATTCTTCAAACAACTGAGGTGTTTGTCCCAATAGACCAATGGGCACAGCAGTAGTGAGCGTATTATTGTCGGGCATAATCGATGCAGTAGAGACAGTAACGAGTAATGTGGTCCTATTACTTAGCTAGTACATTTGACTCTAGATGACACATTCCATGAGTGATGGGCACACAACTAACTCACTAATAACTAGGAGAATCGTTACCATCACAAGGATTATGAGCTATCAACGTTGGCACAAAGCTAGTTAGGTACTTACAGCTGAACATTTTTGCAAAATATTTTCAGGGTTCAGAAGAATTTTCTATTATCTACAGGTTTTCCAAAATGCTGTACGCCATGTTGTAGTATCGTACGATTTCCTAATATCTCTGCAGTTCGTTAGTCTCCCTTTGTAGCTGTGCTACCTAGCTTCTAAGAATGATAGTCTTCTTCTGTCAAAGAAATATTGACCGAATGACGACCTTAAAGTAATGCGGTGATAAGTAGGTAAGGGCAGAAAAACTCATATATGTCTCAAAACGTAAACTCAGTTAAATCCTTTGCTCAAAGAGGGCTCTGCTCTAGTTTACAAAGTGAAACTTAGCTGATGATTTCAAGCCCGACCTACTTAACTGGCTTTAGTCAAATTCTATTCTTGACAGTTTACGAAGGCGAAAAACAAAAGATTTGAGAATCAGCTTTAAATCTTTTTGATAGTCTCAATAGCTCTACCACAAGCGACTACCCAACTTGATGCTAGTGCTCTGTCGAGAGCACTAGCATTAGCATCAAGTACCCCTGACCGCATTAAGCCACATCTTTCAGGATTACTGAGAAAGGTCTTCACCACCTCACATAAACCACATCTAAGACCTATCAGTACCCTCATCTCCATCAGCTAAGACTGTGCTGTATCCAATACCTACACTCAACTATCGACCACAGCCTCGGATGAGCTACGCGATGATTCTATTCAGGAGGTCTATAGTGATCTGAGATCGCATTGAATATATCTGATATTCTGCTGGTCAAAGATGGATGCAGTCCCTATTTTGCCAGGGGTAGGCAAGGATTGTCCGGGCGAAGCAAAATCTGCTTCATCAGAGATCGTTTGACCGGTTGCTCTTAAGTCAGCCGGTCAAATTGTGCTTATCTCGATTAAATACAATGGCTAAAACCCTTTATTGAATTTGTACCTGTACTAATTTCTGTGCTAGCTCCTGTACTAAATCCAATAAAACCTTTGATATAAAAGGCTTTCAGCGCTTAATTTATGTCGAAAATCAAGTAAAAATAGCCACCAAAACTCTAGATTTTCCTAAAATGTAAAAGAGCGAAAGCCTTTTCAGATAAGGCTTATATAAAAAAGCTGGTGATCCGACTCGAACGGACGACCGGCTGATTACAAAAGAAATGCTCAAGGGCTAAGTTCTTTTTCTGGCAAGGCTTTTATAGTAAGTGAAAAGTGCTGTGCTAATTTTTGTACTAATTTTTTCGCGGCATTTTTCGTACAAATTTTTGTCAAGACCTAGATGAGCTGACCGTTAATCAGCTGCTCTGTCATCATAGCGAGTAAGCTTCAGACATTTTGAACCTCTAAAGCTAAAAGCTATATACAGTCAAGGTTTTAAGTATTTTTTGGCTCAGGCTTCCTTGAAAGTCATATGGAACCATTCGTGTACTAATTTTTTGCGCTACTCTTCGTAAGGAATTCGTCCAAGCAGTAGATGAGATGAGCAATGGTCAGCTGCTCTAGTTATTGTGCTAGCTGCGGATTTTTTATTGGATCTATTGAATTTAGCTTTCGTCAGAGTTAATTCCCATTGCTTGTTAGGTTTTGGCTAGTCAGTCGTTACTGGCTCTCTGACTCAACAGAGCGTAGTAAATGAAATTTGACCGGCTCAACGCTGACGGTTTCAACATAGGCTGAGGTTAAGTAGAGGATATAAGAGTCATCGCTCCGTAAATACACATTGCCATGGGCGATCGCAAGCGTGATAATCAGGTCAGTAAATAGGTCTTGGGTTTTACTAAAGCCTTCAACGACTTCAATATTTGGATTGGTTATCTCTAACCCGACACGAGTCAATTCTGGAGTGTGGGATAGGTTTTCTGCCAAATATAAGTATTTTTGAGCTATGGTAAGCCCTTGGAAAGCAGTCACTTGTTCTACCGCTACAGGGCTGGCAATATCCAGCGCCCCACCAATGATGACAGTTGGCACTTGGATAGCGTTCATCCCATCTTTTCCAAATAGGCTAGCGACTGAGGACAAGGTAAACACGAAACCAATTCGGTCATCGGATAGACTACCGTCGGTCAATTTTTTCAGCGCATCGGGTAAACTTTTGAGTTCCAATGCCCGACACTGAAGTGCAAGGGCAATATTAATCTGCTCATGAGTAATATTGTTCTCTAAAGTACACTGAGCTTCTAAATGCTCAATATCCACCGTGGCACCTGCTGCCGCCAGGGCGGTGTAACCGCCAAACGAATGTCCCAGCACCCCTATTCGATCCAGTTGTAAACGTCCCTGAAAATTCGTTGCGTTCTGCTGCTCCAGCGTGTCTATCAGGAACCGAACATCCAAGGGGCGATTGATAAATTCCATCGCCTCAAAAGAGTCTTGATTTAGCCCTCTCGTCAAATCGCTTTGATATTGTTTATTACTGCCAACGTGTTCTGGTAAAACTGCCATGTATCCATTAGCGGCCATGCTTTGAGCCGCTTTAATGGCGGCTGGATTGGTACGTGTGTCGCCATAGCCATGGGATAAAATCACCACTGGAATGGAGCCTTGAACAGCATCGAGATTGGCTGGTAGGAAAAGATCGACAGGGAAGGTGCGATCTCGCTTTGGATCAGTAAGCATTAGCGATCGCTGCTCAACAGATAATGCCCCCGTCTGTGCCAGCACCGGCAAAACCCCATAGTCAAGGTCAGGCTCACTGGCCGCCGCCGCTGACGAGCTTTGGGCTGCTGTTGTAATTAACGTTTCAGTGATTTCTCGATTAGTGTCAATAGCCTTAATCAGTGTCAGGACGTTCAGCAAATTGAAGCGAATGCCTTCTGTGGGGTAAGCACGAATAATGTTTAGTAGCGACAGACCGTTAGGGTCAGCTGCTGCGAGGATAATGGCACCTCTGATGGCATATTGGCCATTCAACCGTCCCGCCGTTTGAATCAATTCACCTACCCGGACTAACACACTCTCGCCTATTGGTGTATATAGCCATTGCGACAGCACAAATGGATCAGTGAACTCCAAAGGAATATTGAGATTGAGCTGATCGATAGGTGTTGTCAGAACTTGCTGAAACTGTTGTCGCTTGTCAGGGGGAATCGCATTGAAGAAAGGAGCCAGTTCATCATCAACAGTATCTTCTTCTGCAAAGGTTTCGAGGGATGAGACTGGCAGGCTGCGACCAAATAGACCGTAGTCAAAATAGATAGTATCTGCGGATTTTGCTGGTAATGTGGTCATGAACCCGGCACAAAGCCCCAGGGCAGTGGCTTGAAGGAGCTGCCGAATTGGCTTTATTTGTAGGGACGTAGTCTGTGCGCTCATGGGATTACAGAGTCAGTGCTGTTCTGGTTTGCGTTTGGGTGGGGTAGATGTATCTTGAAATTCTCGATGGGCGAGGTAACTACTCACCAAAAATGCCATAAACACTGTCGGATACACCTGACCAATAAGGGCTTCCAGAACAGTCAATACAGACGCGGCTTCACTCACTGGAGTAATATCGCCAAATCCGAGGGTGGTCAGGGTAACAAAGCTAAAATACAGCACTCTTAAACGTGAGGTTTCTGTCGCGAGAGCGCTGGAAAAAGCATTAACATCAAGGGTGTAAATAATGCTGTAAAGCAGTGCCCAAAAATACCCTAACAATAGATAGACACACACTCCCCCCTTAACCGTATCATTGGTCACCCGTGAGGCCTGGAGAATATTCCGCAGGATAAGTAAAACAGCCGAGCCAAAAAAGAAACCGTAGATTGCTTGAACAGTTAATAAAAAAATGGGACTGGTGAGTAGCCAGCCTAATGTTAGAAGAACATCTATGAGAAAACCAATGGATGCGATCGCAACCATCAGAACAAAGAGCCATCGACTGAGGCGATAGGATCGAATAATCAGGAATGAAATGTGGAATAGCAAAAAAGAGGCTAGCAGCTCTCCCCATCCGCCATCTGCAAAGGGAATCACCAACAGCCTCAGTACTGTTACAACTAAGAGCTGATTGTATTGAGGTGGAGAGACTACCTTACTGGCAATGACCATTGTTTACTTCACGACTGAAACGAGGAGATAGGAATCAAGAGCGCCATCGAAAAAAGAATTTCATGTGCCAGCCCGGTTACGCAATGCTTTAGATAGGTGATGACGTTCACCTAGACGTGTCAGCATGGGGCCATAGCGGCCAAACTTGACCACGCTAATGGAGGCAACGGGCATTTCGATGCGATCGCGATACCGCCCCAAATCTATCCCCAATAAGCTACAGAGCATAATCCGAATCGTTGCCTTGTGAGACACAACCAGCACATTGCCAGCTTCATAGGTCTCCTGGATCTCTGCAATCACCGCAGTTGCTCGATTGGCAATCTGGGTAGACGTTTCTCCACCTGTGGGTGGATTCCAAGCCGGTTCAGTCATCCAACGATTGTAGTCTTGACCGTATAGCTCTCTAACTTCGTCCGGGTTGCGGTCTTCCCAGGCACCGTACTTTAGTTCTTTGAGACCATCCCGCAGCTGTGGCGTTATGCCCAGGGCATCACAGATGGGGTTAGCTGTTGCGATTGTCCGCTTCATCGGACTGGCAAACACTGCGGTCCAGTCCATTGCCCCATAGGCATCAGCAAAGGCCTGGGCCATCTCCATTCCTGCTGGAGTCAGTTCCGGATTCAGAGCACCACAGTAGCCCCCAGTCTGGCTATGGGTGGTTTCACCATGGCGAAGAAAGTAGATACTTAAACTCATGATTGCTTTACCCGTAATCCCGCATCAGCTTGAACATAATCCTTCAGGACTACAGGCACTGGCTTTACCTGCCAAATAGTCTCCGCATAGTCACGAATAGAGCGATCTGAGGAAAACTTACCAATGCGAGCCGTATTCAGAATGGACATCTGAGTCCAATGGTTAGTATCTGCATAAGCTTGGCTGACTCGATCTTGGCAATCAATATAGGCCTGATAGTCGGCAAACAATAAATAGGGATCTTGGTACAGCAAGTTATCTACTAACGGTCTAAAGAGAGTTTGATCACCTCGGGAAAAACCACCGGAGGAAAGCTGGTGAATAATGTTTTGCAAATTAGCATTGCCTTGACAGTAGTCTTCAGGTCGATACCCCTGAGTCTTTAATCCCATCACCTGCTCCACCGTCAAACCAAATAAGAAGAAGTTCTCTTCACCAACGGCTTCACGGATTTCTACATTGGCCCCATCTAACGTGCCAATGGTCAGGGCTCCATTCATCGAGAACTTCATATTGCCTGTACCAGAAGCTTCTTTACCCGCCGTGGAAATCTGTTCTGACAGATCAGCTGCAGGATACACAGGCTGACTATTAGTGACATTGTAGTCAGGCAAAAATACCACCTTTAGACGACCCGCTACATCGGAATCATTGTTAATTACCTCGCCTACAGAAGTAACCAACTTAAGCATCAGCTTGGCCATAAAGTATCCCGGTGCAGCCTTTCCTCCAAAAATAAACGTGCGAGGAACAATCTTTACAGAAGGATTCTCCTTAATCCGGTTATAGAGCGTAATTATATGCAAAACATTCAAATGCTGTCGCTTATACTCATGAATCCGCTTAACTTGAATGTCAAACATTGATCTGGGATCTACTTCGATGCCAGTAAAGTCAAGAATTCGCTGCGCCAGTCGTTGCTTATTAGATAGCTTTACCTGTTGCCAAACCGCCAAGAATTCAGGATCATCCACAAATGCTTCTAGCTGCCGTAGCTCATCTAACTGTCGTACCCAGCCGTCACCAATTTTGCTGGTAATCAGATCAGATAGCTGAGGATTGCTCAACACCATCCATCGGCGAGGCGTGACCCCATTAGTTACATTGGTGATCTTAGTCGGCCATAGCTCGTGAAACTCTTTAAGAACCGTGCTTTTCACCAACTCACTGTGCAAGACAGCTACACCATTGATGGCATAGCCTCCCACTGAGGCTAGGTTCGCCATCCGCACGTAGCGTTCTCCTGACTCATCAATCAGCGATAGCACGGCCAGTTTGCCCCCATCATTGGGGAACCGCTGTTGGACCTGCTCTAAAAACCGTCGATTAATCTCATAAATAATTTCTAGATGTCGGGGTAATAAATAACCAAATAACGAAACTGACCATTTTTCTAGGGCTTCTGGCAACAGCGTATGATTAGTATAAGCGAATGTTTTTTGAGTTACAGTCCATGCCGTATCCCAGGGCATCCTGTGTTCATCCACCAGGAGACGCATTAGCTCAGCCACACCCACTGCCGGATGGGTATCATTAAGCTGAGCCGTAAACTTCTCATGGAAGGTTTCTAGTGAGCTACCTTCCGCTAGATGGATACGAATCATATCCTGCAGCGAACAGGACACAAAGAAATACTGTTGCTGTAGTCTTAGCTCTTTACCCTGAATCTGTTCGTCATTGGGGTAAAGAACCTTGGTCAGGTTCTCTGCTGCTGTCTTATCATTGACTGCACCATAGTAATCCCCCTGGTTAAACCGTTGAAAATCAAAGGACTCACCGGCTTCTGCCTTCCACAGTCGCAGGGTATTGGCTGTATTAACTTGATAGCCCAAAATCGGCGTATCGTAGGGAATGCCTTTTAGGATATAACCTGGTACCCAGCGCACGCCCTGTTGCCCCTGGTCGTTAGTATAAAATTCAGTATGGCCACCAAACTTAACTTCAACCGCAATATCAGCCTGTAAAATCTCCCAAGGATTACCGTACTGCAGCCATTTGTCAGTAATCTCTACCTGCCAGCCATCTCGAATTTCCTGGTCAAAAATGCCAAATTCATAGCGAATACCATAGCCAATGGCCGGAATTTCCAAACTAGCCAGGGACTCCATATAGCAAGCCGCCAACCGTCCTAGACCACCATTGCCTAAACCCGGTTCTTCTTCCTGCGCAATCAGTTTATCCAATTCTAG
>JBCCQQ010000121.1:0-7734 GCA_039024555.1 Cyanobacteria bacterium P01_D01_bin.156 | reverse complement strand
TAAGGTCACAGTGCTGGCCAAAGTCAGCTCTGATATCTGGATAGTTTCTAGCTGACTCAGGCTGCGGGTGAGCGCAAAGGCCCCAACGGCCCCACTGCGCAGATGGGGGTTTGGATCTTGGCGAATGATATAGCGATAGGTCACCCCAAACAAAAAGCAGCACACGGTGCCCACCACGATCCGGCGAATGGCCTGCAGCACCCATGGCTGAGTCAATGCCCCACTGCCCGCCAGAAAACTATCCAGCCCCACCAAGACAACACCGACCGCAAGACCTACCAAAGCCGCGATGATTCCAGCTTTTACCGATTCAATTCGTTCAGGGTCTAGGGCTCTAGCCAGCATGGACTTATCCTGCGTCAATTTTGTCGTCGCCCCAAAATTAGACCAAAAATCAGGCACGATCTATCGGGCGTTAATCTACCGTATGATAGAAAGACCCGGTTGGGCGGCGCTTTTAGTAACGGATGCAAATAGGCATATGGATATTTTGACGTTGGGCTGGATTGCACTACTCTCTTTCTTTAGCTTTTCCATCACCATGGTTATTTGGGGTCGCAACGGTTTCTAGCACACGGGTGATATCTCTATGACAGGCGAATTGGAAGCCCAGGCCTATGGTGTTTTAGCCACGCTGGCGGCGCTGCTTTTATTTCTTGTGACCGGGGGCGTCATCTATCTGACGGCCATTGAGTGGCGAGACCGGCGCAAGCGCGCCCAGGAAGCCCTGGATAATCGCACCCCTGTCCGTAAGCGCAAGGGCCAAAAATAATTAATCAGTGCCTATATCCACCGCATCTACGCCGAACAGTTCCCATCTGGCGGCTCGATACCTGGCCTTTGTAGTCCTTCGGGATATTGACAAAGGTGCCTTTGCCGATGTTGCCCTAGAGCGCAATATCGGCAATTTTGCGCTGGGGCCTGCCGACCGGCGGCTGGCAACGGAGCTGATCTACGGCACCGTTCGCCGTCAGCGCACCCTGGATGCCCTGATCGATCAGCTGGGCAAACGGCGGGCCGACCAGCAGCCCGCTGACCTGCGCCGGATTTTACACCTGGGATTTTATCAGCTGCGCTACCTGGACCATGTGCCCGACCATGCTGTTGTTGATACAACTGTCCAGCTGGCCAAGCAGCAGCGTCTGGGTAAGCTCAGCGGCGTGGTCAATGGCATGCTCAGACAGTACATTCGCCTGCAGGCGGAGGGCGATCCGCTCCGTCTGCCCACCGAGCCGACCCAGGCCCTGGGGATTTTGCACAGCTATCCTGATTGGATTATTCAGGCATGGCAGCAGCTGGTACCCACCGAGGCGGTGGCCAGCCTCTGCGAATGGTTTAACCAAACACCCAAGACAGACCTGCGGGTCAACCGGCTGCGCGCCACCGTAGAGCAGGTAGCCACAGCGCTGACGGAGGCCGGGCTGACGGTCAGCGCCCAACCGGGCATACCAGACGGCATTAGAATAGTGGGGCCAACGGGCAATGTACGGCAGCTGCCGGGCTATGACGAGGGCTGGTGGATGGTCCAAGATAGCAGCGCCCAGCTGGTCAGCTACCTGGTTGATCCCCAGCCGGGGGAAACAATCATTGATGCCTGCGCCGCCCCCGGCGGTAAGACGGCGCATCTGGCTGAGCTGATGGGGGATACAGGCCGGGTGTTGGGATGCGATCGCACCTCTTCCCGACTGAACAAAATCCGCCAAAACATCAAACGGCTGCGGCTCACCAGCATCGAAACCGCCATGGGCGACAGCCGCGAACAGCCCGCCTTTAAAGGCATCGCCGACCGGGTACTGCTAGATGTGCCCTGCTCTGGTCTGGGCACCCTGCACCGCCACGCCGACGCCCGCTGGCGACAAACACCGGAGTCCATAGCCGGACTCACCACCCTGCAGCGAGAACTGCTCGAAGCCGCCATCAGCTGGATTAAACCCGGCGGTGTGCTGGTCTATTCCACCTGTACGCTGCATCCCGACGAAAACCAGAATTTGATCCAATCTTTTCTCACCGACCATCCCAACTGGCAGATTTATCCCCCCACGCAAGACTCTCCTGTAGCCCCCTTTGTCACCGACCAAGGCTGGGCCACAGTCTGGCCCCACCAACAGGACATGGATGGCTTCTTCATGGTGAGATTAGTCCGCATCCCGTAGAGACAGCCACGAAAGTTGCCCCTATGGGATTTGGCATTGGTGGACTCGAGAATAATAAAGTGCCACCTGTATCGCTTTACCCCTTTACCCTTTCCTCCAAATGAGACTGGTATTTTCTTTTTTGTGCACCTCCTTTATTGCTTAAACGGATCGTATTCTGCTAACAGGCGCTCTAGTTTGGCTTCGTCAATGCGACTGAGCATCCGTTTGGCTTCTTCTTGATCGCGGATGGTTTTAGACAGACTTGTGGTTGAACCTACAGAAAAGAGCAGCCCCATGCCTAAGTAGCCCTTTAACCAGGCATCAGCCGGTAAATAAAAAATTCCGATAGCCGTCGCCGAAATAGAAACTACAAACGATAGCCAGGTCTGAACGATCCAAGCCGTTGTATGGTTGGTCGGTGTGGTGATTTTTTTAGTCGTGGTCATTTTGGTCTCCTTAGCAAGCCTTTTGTCATGCTGCTAGATTGACGGAAAAATAGATGAAGGTGCCATGAGACGAACTCAACTATGTCAAGGCAGGAGAAGGGATTCCGATGGAAGCGAAGTTCTTAGAAGTAGTGCGAATTTATTGAGCTGTGTACTACTTTTCAGTTAACTAATGAACTGCTATCCTAGAAAAGATAATTAGTAAGAATGTCCATTGGCTTTTAGGTCCCATAGCCCCATAGTCACTGACATTTGTTAATCGTCCGGTACAAACTGGAAGATGCCCCTGTCGTGCAGACAATAAACTAAAATCCATATCATCTAAACTTATATATTTGTCTTCATGCATCCAACCTGTTCTAAGACAAAAAGCATGCCAGATAGAGTGCCCAGGATATTTCCCATCTGGCTTACCGCCTAACTCGGAATAAATTTTTCTTTGAACACTGAATCCGAACTTTCCCCCACTAAACTTAGTCCAGAGTTGATCTATCATGCTTAGGTGTTCCCAAGGAAACTTTTCTAACTGATCAGACCTTATCCAACCTGCAGGGGTGTGACCCATCAATTCCCACAGGAGTTTATCTGTTTCTTTATCAGCCTGACTCCAGTAGCCACTAGATAAGTGAGTTATCAGTGTTTTATATTCTTGCGGTAGTTTTGTTCTTGTCACTAAAATACCATCATTCACGGTACTCAACCCATGATCGCGAGAGGAAATGGTTGTTTCTTCATTTGAGATGAGCTGGTCAAACTCTTTACTAGCAGGAAGTCTAAAATCATACACATGACTTCTTGACTGTAAATTTGATTGTGTACATAGCCATGCACAGAACCATCTTGCATCACCTTGAGATATACCAACAGCTGGTTTATGTAGCTCCTTCGAAGATATAGTGATATTCTTAGCAGTTGAGAAGAACCTCATGGATATTTGCTCATCCATAAAAAGTTTGTACTCTCCCCATGAGATTGTTCCAGTTGTGATGGAAGTGTTTTCATCTAAAGGGAGTAGTGAACTGAAACGATACTCTAATCGAACTTCAGAAAGTAACTCACCGTCTAAGTCAGCTTCCATTAAAGCCGTAATCAGCTTAAATCTAAGCTGAGGCTCAACTCGACTGCCTTCTCGTATCAGACGATAGGCAAGCTTAAGCCTATGCTGAGTCTTTTTTATTAGGGCAGCCTTAACAAATGGTGTTGCATCTGTTATTGCTGCATAAAAACAAATAATTTCCTCTAAAGCTGGTGAGTCGAAGTGCTTTATAAGAGCTTTCCCCTCACCTCGATTATTGATTTCAACAGCCGTTAAATATTCTTGAAAAGTTTTGTGTGAGAACTGATACAAATTGCTTTCACCTCCAGTGATTAACCCTGCAATTGTTTGAATTTCATGTAAAAATCTCTTAACAGTAATTTCTGAGCTGCTATTTAGATTATTTAATCTTTTACCAATCCAGAGTTCTGCATCCTGAGCTGTGAATTGAAGCTTGCTTTTTATGGTCAAATTGTATGCTATCGGCCTAAGCAAGTCTAAATTATCTCGTGCGTATGAAAAAGTGAGTCTTGTATCCCTTCGATTAGGTCTATCCTCTAACAATAAATTTAAAACCTTTCTATAGAGCTGTACTCTACGCTTTGGCAAAGATTCGAATGCTCGGTGAGTAGCTGCGATAATTGTTACAAGAAGAGGATTAGCAGCTAATTTTTTCAGAGTAGGAATTTGTGTGATCTGCTTTTTCAAGTCTGCTGCGGCAGCGGCGGCTTCTGATTTTACTTGTAAATCAACAAATTCTTTTGATAAGCGATAACTCTCTTCCTCTCTTTCTTGATTTTCTAAGAGTAAGATTCTCCATTTTTGTCGATTTACAACAAAATACCACTTATCAATAAAACTGTCTATCTGAGTCTGATTAAAACTATAAATGCCAACTTTTTGCACCCCCTGAAATTCTTCTGAATTATACCCATGAGGTCTTGACGTAACCAGAAATTGGCTTTTCAGATACGCGTGCATTTGCCAACTGATCCACTGGCTTACCTTATGCCTTTTTTCATCTGGAACTTCATCTAATCCGTCTAACATGACTAAACACCTTCCTGATTGAAGTTGTTCCTCAAACCATGCTGAGGAAAGGTGCATAGGCTGAAATTGAGGTAGCCTTTCCAGCTGTTCAACAATAATATCTGGAAGGCGTGGTTCTCTTTCGCTTTCAATGTACAAATATATACTGCGCAAAAATATAGGGATGGGCATTAAAGCTAGAGCTCGGTGCTTTTTATAAGAGAAATTTGCATAGTTTAGGGTGAGATAGCGAACCAAAGTTGTTTTTCCATATCCAGGATCTGCCACGATAGCAATACATCGATATGGAAAATTTCCTCTTTTTCGACTGACTTTAGGGAGTAATGTCCAGATATCTTTAATTATAAATTTCTCCCAATTATCTATAGGATTGGCATCGATATATAGAGGTATAAAAACATCTTCAAGAGCTAATAGTGGCAGGTCTCCTTTGAAGCCTTCGATCTCAAGTTCGTGGCAACGGATCTTGAGCGCTTCTAAGTATCTTTTTTCAGAAAAGTTTCGATCTTGGGTAATTGACTTTTCTGTATTATCAACCAACTTTTGGATTATTGTGTCTATCTTAGGAGCAATAACACTTGCAAATTTCAGCGCTAGCCAAGCTGTTACGGCAAGTAGGCAAAAGATTTTCGCCTGTCCCCATTCACGCTCTTTCGCGTGACTAATAGATATCCCAAGTAGAATACCAGGTATTCCAACATTGAATAATTGAGTATTAACCGATTCCCACAGTGTTTCTAGCGAAAATTGACTTTTTGAGTTTTTTGGATTATTAGTCATTTAAATAACTACAGGATCAAAATCGATGCACACTACACATCGATTTTACTTGAAAAGAGATATTGATTATGAAGTTCAGAAAATACTTAGGTAATTTTAGTAAAACGATTGAGCTACAAAATGTAGTCTATTAGGATTAATCTATAGACTTAATCGGAACATAGTAGAGCCCTTGATGTATATCCGTCGCCAGATAGGTCCGGACATTGCAACTGACTGAACTAGTTACAGGCTTACAGTTCTTGCTCAAACCTTAGTGGCGACAGCTATAAAAGGATTTCAGGAGCTGTCGAAAAGCCATCCAAATTCCTACCGAATAAGGCTTTAAGTCAGTTTTATACCTTCTTAATTCCGATTAAGTCTTATGAAGAATGATTGGATAGCTTTCTTCATGATCGCTGAACATAGTGTGCAGAAGAAGAATGTGAGACGTCTGCCAAATGACTACACTTGAGGGCAGGCATCGTAGATTACACTAGTGTTCCGTGGAGTCGTCCATTCTTCGTCAAAGATCAACAATAGGGTACATCCAGGTTCCTTGTGGATAACAATAGCGAGGGCATTTTCTCAGTTCCGATTTTCTCCCCCCGAACCGTGGCAATTTTGTTCTCTGAGTTATGGAGCTATCGGCACTGGTTCCGTGTGATAAAAAATGGCTGAAGTGTCCGTATAAGGAGGCTTTTGGCGATCCCCTCCTAAAATGGCTATATTTCTTGTATTATGAGCGTTCTGGCCGAATCATCTCATCAGGCGGAACCAGTGCCGAGCTATCAGAGTAACGTCCAAATCTTTAACAATTCACTCCATGGATGTTAGTCTTATCCTCTAATCGATCGGACTAAAAGAGGCATGCTGACATATCTTAGAGATTGCATTTCCTGCGCGCTAACCAGGCAGAATGTCATCTAAACATGGAATGATATTCTGCCTGATTAGCGTGTAACAGCCTTTTAGCTAGCTTAAGGTCGGCTGCGTTTAGTTTCTAGCAACACCCTCATCGCGGGCGGCCTGTTGTACCGCCGCTGCAACTGCCGTGGCGACTCGCGGGTCAAATACCGAGGGCACAATGTGGTCCGGGCGCAGCTCGTTGTCGGGAATCAGGGTGGAGATCGCATGGGCCGCCTGTAAAAACATGCCCGTGGTAATCGCCTCGGCGCGACAGTCGATGGCCCCGCGCAGCAGACCGGGAAAGGCGAGCACGTTGTTGATTTGGTTGGCATAGTCACTGCGGCCCGTGGCCATTACCGCCACGGTGCCATCCAGCAGCTCGGGCTGGATTTCGGGGACCGGGTTAGCCATGGCAAAGACAATGGGGTCCTGGGCCATCGCCTTGACCATATCGACGGTGACCACACCGGGGGCGCTCACCCCCATAAACACGTCTGCGCCTACCATGGCATCGGCTAGGGTACCGCTTGGGACCACGGCAAATTCCTGTTTGCGCGCATTCAGGTCGGTGCGATCGCAGCTAATTATCCCCTTGGAGTCACACACGACAATGTGGTTGACCCCGGCCTTTCTAAACAGTCGAGCCATGGCCAACCCCGCTGCCCCTGCGCCATTGATCACCAGCTTAATGTCGCCCAGCGCTTTACCCACCACCTTGAGGGCATTGACCAGGGCCGCCAGACTGACAATGGCCGTCCCATGCTGGTCGTCATGGAAAATTGGAATATCCAGCTCCTGCTGCAGCCGTGCCTCAATTTCAAAACAGCGGGGAGCGCTAATATCTTCTAAATTGATTCCACCAAAGACCGGTGCAATCCGCTTTACCGTTTCCACAATTTCATCCGTATCCTGGGTATCCAGGCAAATGGGAAAGCCATCTAACCCAGCAAACTCCTTAAACAGCATGGCCTTGCCCTCCATCACCGGTAGGGCACCCGCCGGACCCAGATTCCCCAGCCCCAAAACGGCGCTGCCATCGGTGACAATCGCCACCGTATTGGACTTGATCGTCAGGTCGTATACCCGTTCCGGATGCCGCGCAATTTCAGAACATACCCGACCCACACCGGGGGTATAGGCCATCGCCAAATCTTCCTGGCTGCGCACCGGGGCCTTACATTCCATCCGGATTTTGCCACCCTCGTGTAGCTTAAACGTGCGATCATGCACCTCAAGCACCTCAACCTGGTCCAGGGCCCGCACCGCATTGACAATTTTTTCAGCATGTTCAGCGCTAGCAGCATCGACGCTGACATCGCGGGTAACATTGGCCCGACATCGCTCCACCACATCGATATCCCCCAAGCTGCCCCCGGTTTCTGCGATCGCCTGGGTGACC
>JBCCQQ010000120.1:0-7959 GCA_039024555.1 Cyanobacteria bacterium P01_D01_bin.156 | reverse complement strand
CTGTAACTTTCACGTATACCGGTGTAGATGGCCTATACCTTTCGCGTCAGATTTTGCCTGTAACTTTCACGTATACCGGTGTAGATGGCCTATACCTTTCGCGTCAGATTTTGCCTGTAACTTTCACGTATACCGGTGTAGATGGCCTATACCTTTCGCGTCAGATTTTGCCTGTAACTTTCACGTATTCAGATGCTGTAACTTTCACGTATCAGGGATTTTAAGCACTTGAGAACAACACAAAGTAGTGCTAACCTCGCAGGTGCTTAGAAACAGATGAACTACTCATCAGTTTTCCAAACAATGCAAAAGCACCAGCCCTTCGCTTTCTTGCCGGTCCGCTAAGAGCTTGGTGCTATCAACAGTCCCCACAAAGTGGGTCAGTTTTTTATGCCTATAAATCCTAACAACTCTGGTACTGATTTACCAGAGCTGACAATTTTTAATGGATTGAATAGGGGGGAAGGTGGCGTATCGTAGCAACTTCCCTAAGCTTTGAATATATTTCAGAAAATAACGAATTCCTGAATTTATTCCCCCAGCGACACGACTATATCTACGCGCGACATCCAGTTCCTGGAAAACGTCCCCAATGGCAAACGGAAAGTCGGCATCCATTATCAGACCGACTAATTGAACAGGGCACTTATTTATATGGTGTGCGATTTGGAAAAGACACCCAGTATGCCATGCTCGATATTGACATTGGTAGCGCGTACCATCCCAAACGGGATCCCATCGCCTTTGAAAAATTGACTGAGGCATTGGAGCCGTTAGGTTTGGTATCAGCAGTAACTTGCACTTCATCCGATAGCCAAGGACTACACCTTTACTTTCCCTTTTCAGAACCACTCACTGCCTGGGAAGTCGGCAGCGGAATCACATTGCTGTTAGAAAGCCAGGGATTTAAGGTCACTCCAGGTCAGATTGAAGTTTTTCCCAATGCTCGGCTGTACACCATCGAAAGTACACCGAACTTATTTAATGCCCATCGACTACCGCTACAGCGTGGGTCTTATTTACTCAATGACGACTTACACCCCACTTGGACAGACCAGACTACCTTTGTCGATCAGTGGACACAATGCCAAAACCGCAACAATCTAAACAATGCAACTCTGCAGCAAATCATCAGACAAAAGAAACGGCGTAGCTACCGTCTCTCGACAAAGGCCGATAAATTTCTAAACGATCTCAATGCCGAAATCGAACAGGGTTGGACCGACCATGGGCAGACTAATCGACTGTTAGGTCGAATCACCATGCGCACCTATGTGTTTCACCATGTGATGTATGGCGGGGAACCGTTAGTTGGAGACGATCTAAGCAAAGAAGTTCTCACAGTAGCAACCGCATTACCCGGCTATGCGCTGTGGTGCCGCCACCAGCATGAAATTAAAGACCGGATTTCAGAATGGGTTAGCTGCATTGAAAAGAGTCATTACTTTCACTACGGAGAACAGTTTGGAAAATATAAAAGCAAAAAGGAAAAGACAGAACCTGAAAATACTGAACCCTCTTGGAATCAACAACAGAGCCAAAAAACTAAAGAAAAAATTCAATCTGCTCTTAAAGAACTCTCACATAAAAATGAACTCCCAGAACAAGCAACTGCCAGATTTAACGCACTCCGCAAATTTGGCATTGGGGGTGGCTCTTTATATCGATATAAGGAGCTGTGGCATCCACTATGGAAAAAGCAAGACAATCCCCCGCAATTAGCACAGATTAAAAATGAAGCGTGCCAGTTTGAGAACGCTAACGCGCCAAACTGGCACAGCTCCACAAGCTTATTACAAGAGATTGGTGGTAATAACAATAAAATCAATAGTTCTAGCGATCCGAAGTCTGTTGAGTCTCAGTCAGAGGGTGGTAATCCACATCGAGAAGAGATTCAGCGCATCCGAGAGAGGCTATTCAAGGCTCAGGTCGCTGTCGATTTACAGGCTGCTCAGGAGGTTATAGAGGTTGAAAAGATACTAGAGCAGGAGTCTAGGGCAGCACACCTGCAGCAGATGGCTTACTGGCTGACGTTGGACGACCCAATTTTGATGGCAGAGGCTCTGGCATGGCTGCGGCAACAGCCGCCTGAGCTCTGTGCTGAGTTGTTGAATATGGAGCTGTCAGAATCCCGACAGCAGTCGTTAGAGATTACTGTGGAGATAGTAGAGCAGCTGCAGCGATTGAATTGGGGACCACGGAGGATAAGGGAAGAATTGCAAAGCTTTTTCAAAGCAGCTACGCCAAAGCAATTCGCTGTATCCTCCCTTGCTCATCTTACTGCTGAACAAAGACAACAGTGGCTAGCTTATTTGAGATTGCCCCCTAACACAGGATAAAGGTAAGGGCTCATGGCGATCGCAAATTCCAGATAACACCAAACGATCGCTCCATCCACACCACATAAACCAATCGACAACAAATCGTGCTGTTTCTCAATTAAAACATCTAGTCATTTAAGATTCTGACTAGATGTCAGCATTACGTCCCCGTCTCCACAAGCGTGTCATCCTCCAATGATGGCTGTTGGTTGTCATTGGAGCTCACATTCTGAGATTCTGCACTGAGGTCTTGGTGGAAACGCTCTTTATCAAAGTGATAGCCATCCCCGAGAAATGCCACAATCTGTTCAGCATCGTCTTCTGCATTTTGTAGACAGGTGGACGCCCCTGGAGACGGTGTAATGTTGAACAGAATGCCATCTCCGACTATCTTGGCTTCCCCAAGCTGAAGTTTGCGAGTCTTCATATTGACAATTTGAGGACGGATCCCACCATATCCCTTGGCATATTCCAAATCTTGCAGCCTCATGTCAGGCACAATCCGCCTGACTTCATGGATGAATAACCGTCGACCCATGAATGGAATATCGTACAAAAAGTTTCTCACAATGTATTTGAGAATTGTCAAATCGAACAGAATGGTAGCAAAGCTCAAAATGGCAGCAAGGCTCAGGCCAGCTGTTCTGAAATAATCAATAACTGTCGAACTACGATACCGTTCTAGTTGCACTAAGACCTTCGCTGTGGGGCCAAACCGAGTAATCGAGGGATCATGAACTTCTGGATCGCCATGAATCGCCGCAAAGGGTAGCTTTTTACTTTGCATCGTATAGACTTTGCCGTTCAGTACCGAGCGAGAGCGATAAAAACTGCCAGCAACACTAAGGAGAGCATAGTCTTTGCCATACCTAAGAGATTTAGCAAATAACAGACTGTAAGCGCCAGCGGCAATGACCACTGTTTTAGCTTGCACAGATTCACCCACCGTATCGATACAATACCCGTCATCCATTTTCTGAATGCTGGCAACCTTTGAATTGAAGCGAACATCAACAGTGGTATGTTGGCTACCTGCCGCATTCTCTAGGAAAGACTGTGCCAGTTTTTGGAAATTGACGGTAAATCCCTCCTCTGTAAACAAAGCGCTAACGTCCTCATCCGGATCTCGTCCTTTCAGGATATTGGGCTCTAATGTCTGAATCTCTGCACGGTTAATCATCCGTAGAGAAGGAAACAGTGTTTTGAATTCATGATAGCGGCGCTCCAAAATACTGATCTGTTCTTGACCAACGGCAAGCACCATTTTGTTATATTTGCTGTGCATCTCCTGATAGGGGTCATACTTTAGCAAATAGTGCTTAACAAGAGAGGATGCACGGTTTACCTTTGTGGCTTTTTCAAGCGTGTAATTTGTTTCGATATCACCAAAGTGGAGCGTTTGGCTATTGTTCGATACTCGAGAGTTAATGGTTGCCGCCTCACCACATTTTTCTAACACAAGGATGCGTTTGAGATTTGCGTACTTTGCCAATAGGTAAGTCAGCGCAGTGCCGCACACTCCAGCACCAACAATTGCGACATCATACTGGTCTAGGGATTGTGTCATTGACTCTCTAAGCTCTCTTACCTATACACTCCAAGCCTCTGCTTGCTCGACAAAGGCTCTTTTGTGGGAACGGGATTGATAGCAGTCCTGATTAGCCACCTCGGTTTACATGGATTGCTGCTAAGGGGTGCAATCTCACCCTATTCCTATCAGTACCTTTAAATCTAAAACACAGCTGTAATAGCCGGACCTTGCTGATGCTTTTTCTTAAGAATAGAACGCATTACTCGATGGTTACCAAGGGTAGCTCATCCCAATGGGTGGTGTAGCGCTGGGAGAAATAGTCAGACCGCATCTCCCATGTCGGTGCCAGGCCCATTGCACCGTACTTCACGGCATCGGTCGATAGCTTACTGTTAATCTGATCTAGCGTTGCCATGAGTCGGGCTCGTTTTTCATCATGCACTGGCCCACCCAGCAGACTGCCTTGTACTTCATCGGCTCGCGCTAATTCTGTCGCAATCACCTTGGCCTTAAGATACGCATAGCCAGGTTCATAGGCCATTTCCGCCAGTTGCATGGCCATCTGAATTAATCGGCCAGTATCGTGGGTGGGTGGGTCTAGCTGTACTGTTCGCGCGGCTGAATATTGGTTTTCTTTTGGTAATAGCTGGTGCGCATGATGACGGTAAAACAACCTGCTAGCAGACTATCCTGGCGAAGTTTTTCGGCACAGCGGGTCGTGTAGGTGGCGATCGCTTCTTTTAGATCGGAGAGTTCGGTGACCAAGTGGCCAAAAGAGCGCGATACGATGCGCATTTTCTTAGGCGGAGACACGGGCTCCATGGCAAAGCAGGGGGTACCCCGCAGTTCCAGTACTGTCCGCAGGCCAAAGATGCCAAATCGTTTTTTGATCCAGCTATCTCGGGCTTGTTTTAGCTGAAGTGCGGTCTTGATACCTGCCTGGAGCAGCTTGGCTTTGTTACGACGGCCAATACCCCAGACGTCTCCCACATCAACCTTGGCTAGCAATCCGTCTAGGTCATCTACGGTTTGCAGATTCAGAACACCCTGCGCATGTGGGGACTTTTTGGCAATGTGGGCCGCTATCTTGGCTAAGGTTTTAGTGGGAGCAATGCCAACAGATACTGGGATATTAGTCCATTGCTTTACGGTGCGGCGAATGGTGTGACCATAGTCAGTTAGGTCTAGGTGAGTAAAACCGCCCAGGCCAAGAAAGGCTTCGTCAATGGAGTATTGTTCAACCTCGGGGCTAAACTGTTGCAGGGTTTCGATAACCCGGCAAGACATATCCTTGTAAAGAACCGGATTAGACGAAAAGACATGCAGACGATTTTGTTGTACCAGGTGGCGAATAGAATACAATGTGGCCTGCATGGGCACGAGTTTTTTGGCTTCGGCAGAGCGAGCAACAACACAGCCATCGTTGTTGGAGAGTACGGCTACTGGCTTACCTTCTAGATCTGGCCGAAAGACTTTTTCACAGGAAACGAAAAACGAATTGCAATCGACAAGGGCCAACATTGTGTTGCCCTCACGAGAACTGACGGATTAGCGATGTGATCACCCCCCAGAGATCTATAGGTCGGTCCGTATCTAAACGGGTGACCATTAGTTCGCCATCTTGGACGGCGACGACTAGGGTGCCGGGTTGACCGGTGAGGGAGCGATCGACAACGAGTAAATCGCCGGACTGGACGTCGGCATGGGTAGCCATGGTACTGTCCACTCGCATTAGGAAGGTGGCGGCTGAGCGTTTGATTAGGTACTGGTTTAGGTCAAGGCGCTGCTCGATGGCATCGCCTGGGATAGGAAATCCCATGGGAACTTTGGATGACGATAGTTCATTTGTATCAAATGTAGTGACTTTCTGCCAAGGTTTGGATACGAAGAGGCTATGAATTTAGGGAATTTGAAGGCTTGTATGGGGTTCGTGGTGGTGCAATACTCTGCTGAGACGATGACGCCAAAACAAATGAAATGAATCATGTGGATTGCGATCGCAATTCTCTATTTCCTCCCTTGCTCATCTCACGGCTGAACAAAGACAACAGTGGTTATCTTATTTGACATCTCACCCTGACACCGGATAAAGGAATGAGCTTATTGCGATCGCAAATTCTAGAGAAAATTGAGTAGATGCCACACCCTCGAACTACTCAAAATCACGTGTCAAGAAAGAGCCAACCGCAGGCAACAAAGCACTTTAGCTTTATTGCTGTCCTATTCAAACACGCTAATGTCCGTCACTTGATCAATCAAAAAATGTAGGCAGTGGCTTGATAGAGAATGGAGAATACTACAGCTCTCCTCCATTCTCTTATTTTTTATTGCACCTAATCTACTTTTTATTGCACCTAATCTACTCTGACTCGTCGGGTCAAAATGGCCATGACTTCATTGGGACGACCGGTGGCCAAAGGGCGGCTCCAGTCATTGGGTTCGGCGTAGTTGAGCTTAAACAAGGTAGCGATGGTGTTTTGTACGGATGTGAGGGTGCCGAGAAGCATGATGCGCACATCTTCGTATTGGTGTTCGGGCAGGGCGTCGTTGGTAGGAGGCACTGGGGGCGCACCTGCGCCCTGGATTGGGTCGATAAGCATAAGCTCTGATCTCCATGGTGTTACGGGTAGGAAATCAGAACTCAAAAACTAGCCACCCCGTAGATGTATGCAATCCGGGGTGGCAACAGGTACCATAAACCTGCGCTCCCAGGCTGCTGTACTCAGCTTGGGGGTGAAGCTGCCGGTTAGGTGTTGGTAGCACCTGCCGGTGGCGCTAATTGATGAGCTCTGGAGTTCGGTCGGTTAAGACCTCAAGGTTAAGAGTATACATTGGGATTTGCCTAGTCAAGGGGGCTAAAGTTTTTTTGATTTTGGTGTGGCTAGAGAGTTTGGGGTCGAGATTGCATCAAATTTGCTGGATTTGGAATGGTTTACTTGTTTATCTAGGGGGTAGCGGCGATCGCTGAAATGCTTATTATTTCGTTGAACCCCATAGATGCACTGATATACAAAGGCTCCAGATGTTTTCCACAGGGCTTTGTTGGGAACAATTCCTGGTTAAGCGGGTGGAGCCTTGACCCCCATAGATTTGGGTGGTTAGAATGCAGCCACCGTAGGGCTTCTGGAAGGTAGCCCTCATGACTTCTCTTGAAGTCGAACTAATGGAAACTCTAGTAGCTTTTTCAGTTAACTTCAAAGCTAACGAACCTCATGACTTCTCTTGAAGTCGAACTAATGGAAACTGTCATCTTTCAGCGGTGCGAAATCAACAAAGTCGACCTCATGACTTCTCTTGAAGTCGAACTAATGGAAACCTGCATTATAAGCCGCTTGCATCGCAGCAAGAAATCTCATGACTTCTCTTGAAGTCGAACTAATGGAAACAAGCAATGCTCATGTAAGTCACGTTGATCCATGATCTCATGACTTCTCTTGAAGTCGAACTAATGGAAACTAGGCCTTACTTTGAGCTTTAGGTTTTGAAATTGGGCTCATGACTTCTCTTGAAGTCGAACTAATGGAAACGCCTTTCTGTACTACTCTCTGGTATATAATAAATTCCTGCTCATGACTTCTCTTGAAGTCGAACTAATGGAAACCACCTGCGTGTCTGCTGTGGAAGGGGTTGGCCCTGCTCATGACTTCTCTTGAAGTCGAACTAATGGAAACACGTTTTAGCGATACCGGGCTGGCCTAAAGCAGCACCCTCATGACTTCTCTTGAAGTCGAACTAATGGAAACTCGTCGTATTTCATATAGATTCTACCAGTAGTATTGGACTCATGACTTCTCTTGAAGTCGAACTAATGGAAACTATTCAGTTTTATACTACATAATGTAGCATTTTGAGGTACCTCATGACTTCTCTTGAAGTCGAACTAATGGAAACCTTGGGGTTCTCAGCATACGCCTTCCAGATTTCCTCACTCATGACTTCTCTTGAAGTCGAACTAATGGAAACTTTACAAATTTTGCTGCAGCTTCTGCACTGGGAAAGCTCATGACTTCTCTTGAAGTCGAACTAATGGAAACAATAGCTGCGCGCGCCTTGTTCATGCAGCTCTAGCCTCATGACTTCTCTTGAAGTCGAACTAATGGAAACTCT
>JBCCQQ010000119.1:0-8021 GCA_039024555.1 Cyanobacteria bacterium P01_D01_bin.156 | reverse complement strand
TGCTATGAGGAGGCACTCGTGATGTTTAAAGGGTTTTCCAGTGCTTGGGATGAGTGGTTCGTTTGATATACAGGGGATGGCAAGGCTGCCCTGACTTATTTTTTTTGAGATAATACAGTTTTTGCCCATGCTGCTGAAGCATGCAAATAAGGTCTTTTACTCTGCAATCAGCTAAATTTCTGGTCTTTTTCTGCATGAGTTACGTAGCAGGTATGACACTGAGCTAGGCGATGGGGCTATTTCCCAATAAGGAGTCATATTTTGAATGTATTTTTGGCCTTGTCGTCTTCCCTGAGATGGAATTTAGCAAGGATGTTTGTGGCAGGTTTATGTTTTTGGGCGGGGCTTGCGGGTTTGCTGCCTGTTTTACCTTTATTTATTGAACAGTTTGGTGCAACTGGACAACAAATTGGTTTTGTAATGGCTAGTTTTGCCATTGGTCTATTAACGATGCGTCCTGTGATGGCTCGTATGACCGATGAACGTGGGCGTAAGCCGGTTTTGTTGATTGGGTTGTTGGCGATCGCAATTGCTCCATTGCTATATTGGTTAGTTCCTTTTTTTCCGGTATATATTTGGCAGGTTACTGTCGGAGATTATCGTTGGCGAATTGAGTCAGTGATTGTTCTGATGATGCTTTTTAGAGCATTTCATGGTTTAAGTATTGCCGCATTTGCTACAGCTTACAGTGCTTTAGTAGCTGATCTTGCGCCTCCGAGTCAGCGGGGCGAATTGATTGGCTATATGAGTTTGGTCAATCCGATTGGTATGGCTGTGGGGCCAGCATTGGGTGGCTATTTGCAGGGAGCTTCAGGATTTTTTCAGGTATTTATATTGATGGCAATCCTTGGAGCTGTTGGGGTAGTTTGTGCTGTGACGATTACAGAACCTGCTCGAGAGACGCCCAAATCTTCTCGTCAAGATGCATTTTGGTCTTTGCTGTGGATGCCTGCTGTCCGTATACCGGCATTAATGTTGATGTTAGTGGGACTCGCCTTTGGCGGATTGGCAACATTTGTACCTTTGTATGCCCGTGAGTCGAATTTAGCGATTAATATCGGTTTCATCTACACAGCATCGGCAATCTGTAGCTTTGTGATTCGGCTTTTGGTAGGTAAGGCATCTGACCGTTATGGTCGAGGACCATTTATCACGTTGGGATTAGTATTTTATTCCCTCTCTATGGTTGCGTTGTGGTTGGCTCGTGGTGAATTGGCTGTCCTGATAGCGGCTGCTATGCAGGGTATGGGCGGTGGCATGCTGATTCCAATGGTGGCGGCATTGATGGCAGATCGATCTAAACCTGCTGAACGCGGATTGATGTTTGGTCTATGTTTGACTGGGTTTGATATTGGTATTGCTTTGGCGGGACCTGTGATGGGACAAATTGCAGATCTAACCAGCTATCGAGATATTTTTGGGTTTGCAGCTCTAATGACCACTATAGGGTTAGTCCTCTTTGTTACCACATCCAGCAAAGATATTAACCATTCCCTTCGGTTCTCACTGAGAGGAGGAAAAGACGTATATGCTGTACAGAAGTCATCAATCTAAACGAGCCTGGAGGGATTCGAACCCCCGACACCCTGGTCCGTAGCCAGGTGCTCTGTCCACTGAGCTACAGGCTCTAAACAGAATTAAACTCTAACATACTATTGAGACGCTGTTCAAAAAAATGTCAGGTTTGAAGAAAAATGGATTTTCAAAGCATTCATCGTTCTTGAGTCATTTGAATGATGATGGTGATGCTCATATGGTCGACGTGTCGACTAAGGCCGTTACTCAACGGGTAGCCATAGCAGAGGGCTATTTGCGTATGGATCTTTGCACATTGCAAGCAATTCAGGCGGGCAATATCCCTAAGGGAGATGTATTGGGAACTGCTCGGATTGCTGGAATTATGGCGGCAAAGCAGACTGCTAACTTAATTCCTTTATGCCATCCTTTGGCGATCAAAACAGTGGAAATCGATTTTGATGTAGATGACACACACCCTGGTTATCGGGTGCAGGCAATGGTGAAAACGACTGGTCAGACTGGTGTGGAGATGGAAGCGCTGACGGCAGTCTCAGTGGCGGCTTTGACCTTGTATGATATGGCGAAGGCTCTGCAGAAATCCATGCACATTGAAGGTATTCGTTTAATCAGTAAGTTTGGTGGTGAGTCAGGCGATTATACTGTTGAGAAGTAGTATTTTAATCGTTCTATATGCCGCCTAAATGGCCGAGAAAACCTGATAAAGCTGACCCGGCTTATCGAAAATTGGAAGATCGTATAAATTTTGCAGTGCATGTTGCTGCCTTTGCTGCTGTGAACTCCATATTATGGTTCCTGCATGAGTTGATGCAGGGCACTTTAATGTGGTTACCAAAGTTTTCGGCAGTCTTGCTAAGTCTGTTGATGGTTCATGGTATTTGGGTGTTTATGATCGCTACTTATCAGACATCTGATGCCGCATCAGACTAGTTATCGTTATAAAATGCAACCTTCGTTAACGCATTTTACGAACAGTTCATTTTCAGATGAGCACCTTCTACTCTAGATGCATGACAGCTTTTCTCTAAATAGAGTAAATTACCATGGCTTTTCCTGGTGCGGCAGAAGTAATTGAAGCATTAGCTGCAGATATAGGTGATACGGTTTACATCGATGTTGCCAAGTGGCATTTGTATTTACGTGATACATCACTACACACAATATTGGCTGAAAAGTTTTATCCAATGGTGACAGATAGTGACTTATCTGAAATTGGGGTGGTGGAAATATTGCAAGCGATTCCAGTCAAGCTGGGTGGAGGACGTCGTTCATTACCACTAAGCGATCTAGTGCCGATTCAGTGTCAGGTAGATTTGTTAGATTTATTAGAGCGTCATCGTAGCCAGCTTTGAGATTACTCATCGGGAAAATTAAAGAGTCCCTCAAAAATAGACGTTTACCTATTTAGATTAAAAGCTTGAATGTGTTGGTTTTAATAGCTTTGCGCTATTTTAGAACATTTTGATTCTTCAGTTGCTTTACGAAACTTAAGAAAATAACGTTTCTGAGAGCGGCTCGCAAAAGTTAATATAAGAGAACTTAATGGCTACAATACGTTACATCAAGTAGAGAACTATGGCTGGATTATTTGGACTCTTCGGTGGTAATAAGAACAAGACTCCTCAGTCAAAGGAGCCCTTCTTTTTAAGCGAAGATGAGGCTAAGACCTATGGCGATATCGACTATATGCGCAAAGAAGTTGTTGTCCGTCGTACCTTTGCTAAAAAGAAAGGACAGACAGAGGAGATGGAGAGTGTTAGAAGCATTTCCTCTAGCAGCATGAAAGCAGTGGGTGAAGCTGTTCAACCTGCGGCTTCGAGCGTGAACTCTTTTAATACTCCGACGTTCAATACTCCTGCTGTAGCTGCTCCTGTTCCTCCTGCGCCACCCGCACCCATAGCAGAGCCAGCTCCTGCCCCTGTCCCTACTGCTTCTGAGTCTGAAATAGCAGCAGAAACTGCTGAAAAGCCAGCTGCTCCTGCTGCTCCTTCCGAGCCTGTTGCTCCTACTGATACTGTGAAGCGTACTCCTGATAACAGCATGGATATGTTCCGCAATATGGCGAAAAATATGCGTCGCTAATAGTGTGCTTAATGTTTGTAGCTCTGTGATTGATAGCAAAGCTACAGGTTTTTGGGATTTGATAAGCACTGGAGTCATACAACTCCAGTGCTTTTTGTTGGTTGATAGAGTACTAGTGTGATTGACATGACGTCTCAGTCTGATGCTCCTTTAGTTAAAGCTTTACAGGATTGTACGCGTCGTCGTCATACAGCTTTTTATACTCCTGGTCATAAACGTGGGCAGGGGATTTCGCCGCTGCATCAGACTCTTTTTGGCAGCGATATTTTTCAGGTAGATGTGCCTGAATTACCGGGTTTAGATGATTTATTTGCACCGGAAGCTGTCATTTTGGAGGCGCAGCATTTGGCGGCTCAGGCATTTGGTGCGGACCAGACTTGTTTTTTAGTCAATGGTTCTACCTGTGGCGTGGAGGCGGCGCTGTTAGCTATCTGTGGGCCAGGAGATCAGGTACTGGTGCCACGTAATGCTCATCAGTCTGTACTTTCTGGTTTGATTTTGTCTGGAGCAATGCCTGTGTGGATCACTCCAGAGTATGAGCCCGAGTGGCAATTGTTTTTAGGGGTAACAGCAGCTACGATCGCCGCTATTCTCAAGCAAAATCCCAATGTGAAAGCAGTCTTAGTAGTGTCCCCTACCTACGAAGGAGTATGTAGTGATCTTGCTGCAATAGCTGCGGTTGTTCATGCTTATGATCTCCCTTTGATTGTTGATGCGGCCCATGGCCCGCATTTAATCTTTCATCCTGATTTACCGCCATCTGCTTTGAGTAGCGGTGCGGATATTGTGATTCATTCCGTTCATAAAGTTTTGTCTGCCTTTACGCAAGCGGCAATGCTTCATAGCCAAGGAAATCGGGTTGATTTAAATCGTTTGCGGCAAGCTCTACGCATCACTCAATCAAGTAGTCCAAGCTACCTTCTCTTAGGGTCGTTAGATGCAGCTCGCCATCAAATGGCTAACCACGGGTATGACTTAATGGAGCGTACTCTAGAGCTATCAACTCAAACTCGTAGACAATTAGCTGAGCAAGGCATTCCTGTTCTGAATATTGCTCAAGTCTCCAGGGATAGTTTTCAACAAGATCTGACGCGATTGACTGTGGATGTTTCGATCAAAGGTATGACAGGATTTGAAGCCGATACCTATCTGCATGCTCGGGGTGTAACGGCTGAGTTGCCCACATGGCGTCTCCTCACATTTATTGTGAGTTTAGGCAACTCCTCACAGGATGTTCGTAGCCTAGTGCAAGGTTTAAGCCAATTACCCATAAAAAGCATAACCATCAAGAAGTTGCCATACCAACTGACGAAGCCTGTATCAGCCATGTCACCTCGTGATGCGTTTTTCTCAGCAACAACGATTTGTTCGATGGAGGCGGCTATTGGACAGGTGAGTGCCGATACTGTTTGTATGTATCCTCCAGGTATTCCATCTTTGATGCCAGGTGAGACGATTACTTCCGAGGCGGTGCATCAGCTGAGTCTTGCCCAGTCTGCTGGGGCACATGTGACTGGCTTAGCAGATGTGAGCTTACAAACGTTGCGGGTTGTACAAACTGATAAATACCCTAGCAATACTTCAAGAACAGCGGTATCCTCGGGCTAGTTTGTAAGGTGGAATTTAATGGTGCCCCCCTGGCCCTATGTGACCCCTGGTATTCCCGATCGTCTGTTTGAACAATTACCTGGCATTCCCATGAGCCAGCGGGAGGTGCGATTAGCGTTACTCAGTGCCCTCCGTTTGGAGCCTGAAGCAGTACTTTGGGATATTGGCGCAGGTACTGGAACCATCACCGTTGAAGCTGCTCTGTTGTGTCCTAAAGGTCTGATAGTAGCCGTGGAACGAGATGAGGATGTTGCGGCTTTAATAAAAAATAACTGTCAGAGGTTTGGGGTAGCTAACGTTGATGTAGTGGTAGGAAATGCTCCTAAATGTTTGGATGATTTATCCCAAGTACCTAATGCGATTTTGATTGAAGGAGGACGGGATTTGAAGCCGTTACTGGCTGCTGCGTGGAAAAAATTGGCAGACAACGGTCGTTTAGTGGCTACTGCCGGTAATTTTCAATCGCTCTACGCTATTTCTGAGTGTTTTTCTGAATTGCAGGTACGTAATATTGAGGTCGTCCAAACGGGTGGAAGTCGGTTAGAGACCCGTGGATCGAATCAGGTACTCAAGCCAATTGTGCCGACTTTTATTCTTAGTGGCGAAAAGTTTTAGGAAGAACTGAACTGTCATAACAATATTTTTTAGCAGCGTGTTTGCCTTCTCATGGGCATACTCACTGGTGCGTTTTGTATAGATATCTACGGCTCTAGCGTAAAACTTTTCTATAGTTGGCCAAAACTCTTCTATGTTTGTTGGCCTTGTTTGTATGGTGTTTATATTCCTGATTTGTCACTCTTTGTTATGAACACGGTTGCTTATCAACCGACCATAGCAGCGAAACCGTCTGCTATTAAAGCCTGTGATTATTGTGATATTACAGTAGTAATTCCTACTTATAATGGTGCCGAACGTTTACCTCGGGTGCTAACCCAACTTGAGCAGCAGTCGGGCATCTCCGATTTGTCATGGGAGGTAATTGTTTGTGATAACAATAGCTGCGATCGCACCGCCACTATTATTACAAGGTATCAGGCTCTGTGGCGTACTCATGTTCCGCTACGATACTGTTTTGTTCCAGAGCAGGGAGCTGCATTTGCGAGACAGCGTGGAATTGTTGAAGCTCGCGGTGAGATTGTTGCCTTTTTAGATGATGACAATCTTCCTGCCCAAGACTGGTTAAGTAATGTCTATCAATTTGCTAAAACACATCCTCAAGCAGGGGCTTTTGGGAGTCAAATCCATGGAGATTTTCAAGGGGATTTGCCGGAGGGCTTTGGCGGTATTGCTTGTTTTTTGGCTATTGTAGAACGGGGTAACAACCCACATCTCTACACTCCCCAGTCCAAAATTTTGCCACCTGCTGCTGGATTAGCAGTGCGGAGACAAGCCTGGCTGCAAGAAGTGCCAGCTCGTTTATTTTTGAATCACAAAGGAAAATCAGCTGGCTTAGCGAGTGAAGATTTAGAAGCCATACTCCATATTCAAAAAGCAGGTTGGGAGATTTGGTATAACTCCGATATGGTGATTACCCATCATATTCCAAACGCTCGACTGCAACAGGATTACTTGATTGCTTTGCTGAGATGTGTAGGTCTCAGTCGGTTTTACATTCGTTGGCTGGGGACCAAAGATTGGCGACGTTTTTTCAAAGTGCCTGCATATATTGCTAACGACCTGAGAAGGTTAGCCTTTCATTGTCTTAAAAATGGACTGAGTGCAGACACTCTGGATACAGTGACGGCTTGTGAGCGAGCATTATTGAAAAGCACAGTAATTAGCCCAGCATTTCTCTTGAAAAAAGCTGTAGATGATTTTTGCCAAAATCGTTGGGACATTGCTCAGCTACCTGAACATCAGCAGTGGTTGCAGCGGTTAACTGATGCATTTGAACAGGGGCAGTTAGAACTCTATCAGCAAGCAGTAGTATTTACAGATGTTCAAGGCAGTGATGTCGTTAAGCAGTTTGAGATACTGTTGCGATTACCCCACAGCTCTTCTAACATTCTGCCCGCATCTCCTGCAGCCTTTTTCCCAACAGCAGAGCGATATGGCCTGATGAGAACGCTAGATTGTCGTGTGATTCAAAAAGTATGTGAGACTTTACGTAAACAGCCTTGTAATACCGCTATATATTCTATCAATCTATCTGAAGCGAGTCTTAGAGATCCTAGTTTTCAAACATTTCTCACAACACAACTCTGGTATGGGCAGATTCAACCTCAAAAGATTTGTTTTGAGATTGCTGAATCAGTTGTCCTTTCATCACTCTTAGAAGTGAAATCCTTAGTTGTTTGGATGAAAGGCAACGGCTTTAAAGTTGTTATTGATGAAGTGGTTCATCCTGTTACTTTGGATGGATATATGACGCAGTTAGCCGTTGATGGTTTTAAGCTAAGTCAATCAGTACTCACTAAAAATACTAATGCAGTTCGCTTTTGTTGGGATTGGGTGCAATATACTCAGGGCAAACATCTGCAACTAGTGGCTAAGGGAATAGAAACACCTCAACTATTGCAACAAGCTAAAGATTGCTCCATTGCTTATGTTCAAGGCTATTACGTTTCTAGACCGAGTCCACTATCTCCTTACTGGTCTTCGTCTTATAAATGATTTGTTTTCTAGGGAGTGTATTTTTTTATTTCTACCTATGGCAATACTCCGGACAGCATTAGGAGACGAGAACCCCGTAGTCACAAAGGCTTGAATAGTTGGGGTGTGATTTAATCAAAGTCTCGTCTAAGTCTAAGTTGCGAATAAACCTGTCCATCAGATGCTGATTGAGTTTGCGACGT
>JBCCQQ010000118.1:0-8214 GCA_039024555.1 Cyanobacteria bacterium P01_D01_bin.156 | reverse complement strand
TCAGCATGGGGCTAAGTCACCTGAAGCAGCGGATGAGAAACAGCTCAAACGATTGTATGGGCAGGCGTTGAATCTACGGCAGCAGGCTAGCCAGCAACAGCTCACCCTATCTCTCGCTGAGGAACTGAATGGCATTGACCTGGCAAATCAGGCACCGCTCGCAGCTCTAGATCGGGGCTATATTGACTGGTTAGCCATCGCTCGACAGCAGGCCATGGATGAAACAGACCGCATTACCTGGGCGAGAACCCGTGCTTTTCTAGATCCCGATAGCGGTCGTTGGAACGCTCCGGGGTTGGGCAACACATTAGAGTCCATTCGCTGGGACCAGGCCAGACGGCAACAGGCGGTACAACAGGCCATTGAGCTGGAGTGAGCCAACCCACAACAAAACCAAACGAAGATCACCAAAAACGATTGGGAATCTCCCTAAAAGAGGCTGAATCTCTACATAACAGAGACGTATCCAAAACATAGAGCCAATTTCAACGGAGTTCAGTCGTTTCAGCCTCCTAACTTGGGCTAATTTCACCTCAGCGTAGCAACCCTCTACTCAACCTAACCTTGCATTAGTGTCAAGAACAGCGTCCGAGTAGTAGCGGAGTTAAACTCCGCTACTACTCGGACACCTATACAGAAAAGATTTTATTTTGCTTCTCCACTCGGTTGACCAGTAAAGCAAGTAGTTTGATAACCATTATCACCCCAGCCATTACAGGTATAAGTCATCCGTCCGGCAACTTTTGTTTCGTTCGGTCCATGTATGTCTAAAAACCAATTGTAAAAATGGTTTGTAAAACGAGGGGCGGATTCATAACTAAATTGTCGGTTTTGAATCGCTCGATGAACTCCAAAGTTGTCATAATAAGTCCCGTCACCTGTGTTGAGCATAGGCAAGTTAATAGAATTGCACCTTGGATTATTGCGACTACCAGCTGTTACTTCAAGTAGGCGCTCATAGCGAGTTTGAAAACTTTCACGGTCAACATATTGCCTGCTAATAAGGACTGGCTCTGGAGTGTAATTACAGAAAACATAGGTGTTAGTCTCTGTGGTTGGTAACGGTAATTGTCCTTTAGCCATTGGTAAGGCTACCAAGCTTGTTAGTGAAAAACCTATTAACAGCAAAGCTTTCTGCCGAAGAGGAAATAGTTTCTTGTTTCTGCTCATTTGTCGCGATACTCATAGTTACTTCAAGTGGCAGAATTTACCCTGGATAGTTAACACTACTGGTGTCTACATCCAAACTTTATCTTTTACGGAAAATACTTATAGGGCCAGCGGGAGCACTTGGACAGGATGATACGACTTCGCTGAAAACACTTTCATAACCATGGTTACATTCACCTATACTTTCTTGATGATTTGAATTCGCAGCAACTATTAAAGGTCTATACAAGAACCACAATTAGTGGCTATGCGATGCTACTGGTCATGAAGTTATATAGAGCCCCACAGTAAGCAAGATTATCGGTAGTCAACCAAATTCCGCTAACTCCCTTGTGACCCCCATCACCAACACTCCTCAGCCAAATTCAGAAACGCCTTAAGCAAACCTCAGTTATCGGTCAGATAGCGTTCAGGTAGCTGCTCCATTCTTGTAATCAATGAAGTCAAACACTGATTCCCCCAACGAGCTTTAACCATGAAACGCACTATCCTTTCCGCCTTAACTGTTCTCGTTGCTTCCGCTGCTGTTGCACCCGTCGCTTCCGCTATCGAACCCGCTGGCTTAAATATTCAGTCCACTCGCCTCGAAGAACTTGATAGCCGCACTAAGAATTCCGTCCATAAGCTACGCGTTGAGCCCCTAAACAATCAGTCCAAAGCCATCAAAGATATCCAGGTGACTCGGCTAGATGCATTGGATATCCGCACCAAGGCTGTAGACAACATCCAGGCTGAGCGCTTAAGTGCCTTGGATGCACGTACCAAGAACACTGTTCACAAGCTTCGTCGTGAGCACTTGGACAACCAAACCAAAGCGATTGAAGATATCCAAGCAGCTCGGCTAGACGCTCTTGATATCCGCACCAAGGCTGTAGACAACATTCAAGCTGAGCGTCTTACTGCTCTCGATGCACGCACTAAGAACACTGTTCACAAGCTACGCCGTGAGCACCTAAACAGCCAGAATAAAGCTGTTGAGAATATCCAAACTGAGCGATTGAGCGCTTTGGATGCTCGCACTAAGTCCGTAGTCCGTTAACAGATACTGAGCTGCCCCGGGTACCCAAGCTTGGGTGCCCGGGGCAGACTCCGTAATCTGTGAAAGGCTTCATTACTTTAGGGCACCCTTTTTCCACTCAGACTCTCCCTACACTCTCTCCCTAAGCCTCTGCCAATACGGTGGAGGCTTTTTTATAGAAAGCTAAAACCACGCTACAGCCCGGGCTTTTGAAAATATAGCCTGCATCATTTACGTCATAACACCAAGTACGATTCCCCTGCTTGAACAGCTACGAAATGATGTCGCAGCCTTGCCTTAAGAAAGCTAGCAGCTGCTATAAAATCACACTAGGGAAAGGTCACAGCACTCATAAACGTCATGATACTCTTGTACCAGTACTGTAGTTGACTATGGCTAAACCTGATCCACAACCCACATTTATCGAGTTCCAGGACGGCAGCCCCAAGGCTAAAAAGCCTACAGTACATCAATTAACTCGCGAACCCGATTGGGTGGATCGGTTTCTTGAAGATCGAGAGTTACGACCAAATACAAAGAAAATCTACACCCGTCAGCTACGTCAGTTTCAGCAATGGTTAACAGGTAGGGGATGGTCAGATGTAACTGCTCAAGATTTAACAAACTACAAGACTCACCTTAAAACAACACCCAAGACTAATTCACTCGACGAAACATTATCCCCAGCCAGTATCAACCAGGCACTGGCCTCTATTCAGAGTTTCTTTAAGTGGCTTACGGCCAAACGTCTCATTCACTACAATCCTGCCTTAAGCCTTGAGAAAGTAACGGATACGCCAAGTCAGGTTAAGGATTTAGAGGTTTCTATCATCCAAACTTTGGAAGAGGTTCTGCCGTTCAGAGGTGAGCGGTATAGCCGTGACCGAGCCATATTTGAATTGCTAAAGCATGGCCTTCGAGCAAATGAAGTGGCGGCTCGAAATGTAGGTGACTATGACAACCAGTCGATCATAATTCAAGGGGCTAAATGGGGTAGCGATGGTGTTGTCCCCTTATCGTCCCAAGCTTGTGAAGCATTAGATAGCTACCTAGGATGGTGTCTCAGGGAAGGGTTTGATACAAATGCTGACGCGCCCTTATTTATTAGCCTTTCCAATCGGAATCGAGGGAAACGGATGGGCTATAAAGGCGTGTACAACTGCATCAAAGATTTGGCTGAATTAGCAGACCTAGATGAAAAAATTCATCCGCACCAGCTGCGTCATACATTTGGCACTCAGCTAATTCTGGAGGGAATGAATCCCGAATTTGTACGCAGATTGATGCGGATCAAGTCGATGGAAGTATTCGGAAGATATACCAAACGAGCATTAGAACTGAAGGCAAAAGAGAGTTTTTACACCACACTTCAAGCATCGAAGTCTGGCTTATTTGGCAATAAGAACCAGTAAAATTAACAAAATTTCCAAGTGCAGACGTCTGCACTTGGAAATTCAATCTCACAAACCTGGTAGATATTTTGCAGTTGAGTTTTCCTTAGGACAAAATACGTTCGATTGCATCTCTTAATGCACTGAGTCTTTGAAGTTGTAAATCCGAAAGAACTAAACTATCTAATTCTTCAACAGAGCGATTCAGATTATCTAACATTCGATCTGCCTTGGTTACTTTACTAGCTTTATTACTAGTACCGTTAGATTTACGCTGTTTTTCATGGGTGCTAATGGCCTTCCGCAACTGAGAGAAGGAGACTTCATGAACTTCTATGATGTCTTCTTCTAAAGGAAGCTTTCCTGCCAGCAGTCCTGATAACGCAACAGATTCTGGGAGACGATATACCTGCTCTAATTTGGAGACCCCTAGTTCTAGAACACCAGCAATACTATCGGCATAGGAGTCTAAAAATGACTCAACAATGTCTTTATTAACCTGTTGCCCCAAATCCTCTAACTGACCTTGTAAGTCAGAAGATAAGGGCTTACCATCACGAATTGATTCTGCAATTTGCAAAAATTCTTTTAACCCTCGGGTTACTCGACGATAGGCCCACACCTGACGAGTAGTAATGGGACTACCATTGGGTCGTTTTACTTCACCACCTTTAATAAAAGCTGTGAGATTATCGTAGTCTTTCTCTTTATATAAGTGTTTTTCTTCAATAACATCTAGGCGGCTACCAATGGCGTAGGCATAGATAGTACTCTGCGCTTGTGCAGTTTGTAGTGCCTGGTCAATCTGGCCTTGATATGTCTCAATTTCATGAAGCAGATTATTCAGAGGTTGCGCATTATTGGCCTGGCACATGTCTAATGCCCTCAACCAATTTTCACGATCAGCGAGATCAACTCGTTCTAGATTGACAACTTCATCTTGCTTTCGCTTAGGAACAACCGCTAACTTGCGGGGTAAAGGAGCTTTTTCAGCAACAGTGGCCACCCTAGAGAAACTTTTTTTAGCCAACGGTCTCTACCTCACGAATAGTTGTCTGATTGCCTAAGGATTCTAGGTGCTCTGCGATCGCAACAAACGGTTCACGGTGTTCTTCCTTAACAGAGCTGTATGAGTAAAGTGACTCACCTTGGGCAGACAGTTCTGAATACACAGTTAAATCCCGAATAGGAGGAGCCGTCCAAGACTCTTCTGCCTGATGGGGCAAGTGAGTGCGTACATCCCAATCGATAATTTGTTGGTGAATGCTCTTATGTAAGCTAGTAGCCTTCATTCGGTTTGGCACCAATGTGGAAACTCGTAGATCAGGGTTTGCCCGATCTGCAATCTGGCTCACCAAATTCAAAAGTTCTGGAATATTCTTCAGAGCAAAGTACTCTGTTTGCACAGGCACCAATACTTCATCACAGGCAACTAAAGCATTTTTAGTAAAAAGCCCTTCCCCTTTAGGCGTATCTAGTAGAACGTAATCGTAGCTTTCATAAACGCTGTTAAATTGCGCTAATGCATCTCTCAAACGGTTCTCACTGGAAAGACCTTTCTCAATCTCTACTTGATATCCTCCCAGATCCATCCCAGGAGTAATTAGGTGACACCAACCCTGAACATCGATAATGCCCTGGGCCATTAAATCCGCTTGTTCTCTCTTAGGAGCATAGAGAATTTGACCAATATCAGGCACAGAAGCATCACGCTCAGCGCCCATAGCTGAGGAGAGATCTCCCTGGTGGTCCAAGTCGATACATAAAACTTTCTTGCCCATGTGGGCCAATGTGGCGGCTAGACAGAACGTAACGGTTGTTTTGCCAACGCCTCCTTTAATTGCTGCAATTGCAATAATCATAGTTCCAGCTGCACAACTGTACACCGGATAGGATACATCAGTATTGCTATTTTGAACCAACAAATTGTGAATCTGTGCAATTAGGTGCAGACGTCTGCACCTAATTGCACAGATTCATGGGAGTAGCTTAATCAATTCGGTACGTATCTTGTCGATACACCGTTTGCAGACAGTATTGCTGGACTAGATTTACTTAACTACCAGGGCAACCACTTACGAGTTTTTTTACTCACATCTCGTACAGTTCCAGAAATACGTTCGTTTGTTTCTTGCTGATCGTCACCACCTATAGTTCCTTCCAATCGCTCTAGCTCAAATGAAGACAATGCTTCATTCGCGATGTAGGAGCGCTGCACAATTTCTGGCAGCGTACTGCGATCGTTCTTCTTGCCACCCGTTGCCTGATAAAGCTCTCGCACACTACAGCCAAATAGTTCTTCTGTTTCTACAGTTATGGAATCAATGATGGCATCAGCATCACCACCATTCACCTTAATCGAATCGGTAAACTTCCGAAAAACCGTTGCCCCTGTGGAGCGCTCTCGATTGGCTAGTTCACCTTTTCGAAACAGATCAAGCTGCTGAGAGGACTCTTGGTTCGCTTCGCGGTCCTGACCTTGCGTCAATGCCTTCTCTTGCTTCCAGAAGTTTAAGAATCCCATGGGCACTTTCGTTATCCTGTGCAGTAAACCCATCGAAATAGAGATTTTCCAGCCCCTGCTTGATCAGCGCTAAACCATCTTCATATTGAAGAAAGGCATCTAAAATCTCATTCCGATACATGTATAGACGATCTTGCGGACGGAAATTGAGCGTATGGGTAATTAATAGGGTGCTATCGATACAAGATTCATAAATACGCTGGGCTTGATAGTAGGCCAACGCTCTAATCCAGGTCGCTTTATAGCGACGGTCACCAAACTGTTTACGAATATCCAGGCCAAATTGTTCTACTGGTGTAGTCAGCTGACCACACCAGCTGTGGAGAGATTTCCACTGCGATAGAACGTGTTCTTTGAGCTGGTATATTTTCATAGGTCAATTGTACCAATTTTATCTAGGGAAGCCAACTCACTGCATGATTGTTCACAGAAGATGTGGTAGGTAGGAGGGTGTCACTTATGAGAGTCATGGTGCAGATCCCTTTGCCCCCAAAAATCTTGCCCTAATAGATGTTGAAACCACTACTTTTTAGAGGAATTCGTAATTTTCTCGGCATTGATTTGGAACTGAATCAGTGCGTTTTTACGTTTACCTGGAAGTTCCTGCGCTCCAATCAGATATCCCTCACTACGCAATTCTTCAACAGTCCGCCAAAATAGCTGATTGTTGCGAGAAGAATTGCTTCCCAATAAATCCAAATTCTTGAAGAGATAGCGCTTGGAAATGGTTAAGTACTGGCCATCTTCTGGTGAGTCCCACTGTAAACGACTGGCTAAATAAACCAGCAGCTTAGTTTTATAGTTATGTTTGGTACTTCCCCCCAACCGCTGAGTCATATCAAGAGTGTTGGCAAAGAGAACATAGTCTCCGTTGCGGGCAGGTCCTTCAAAAAATTCTAGTGAGACCGTATAAGCATCGGCAAGCTCATAGGTATAGTCTGCGGCCTTATCGGGATCAAAGTCGCGGGGCACATTGTCCACCTCAAATTCTTTAATGCGCAATACATTTTTGATAGTGACTTTGGCTCCTAGACTATCCCCCTTGGGTAAAGACTGGGCAAATACTAACTCCGTACGATGGAGGGCCATTAAGTCACAGTGCAATTGAGACCGAAGCTTAGCTGGAAAGCCGCCATCTTTGGTTCGTTTGTAGCCCATGGCTTCAAGCAAGTCATTGGACCGGAAACTCACACCAGGTCGATTACCCTCTTGCGCAGCAGCTCTATATAAATAGAGAACAATGGACACCTGACGAGGATTTAGAAATGTAAGCAAGGCCGCAATCAAGCGTTGCATCCGCCGATCTTGGATTTTTTCTAGGCCCTTAATGCCCTCTCCTAAATAGGTTTCCAGATCTAGATTGTCATACTGCTCCTTGAGCTCTTCCCACTCTTCTCCCGATAAATCTTCAATGGGAATGCGACGGGTAACTGCTACTTCACTAGCTTCATCAGGATCTGCATCCACTCGCATCTCCAGATAGTAGTTTTCACCATCGGTTCTGAGGGTGGGCAAGTTTACATCTGGATTTCTTAAGGAGGCCCCTGCCCTTGGGAGAACCCGCAAAAGCTGTCCATCGACAGGAAACGCCATATCCTTTGCAGCATCCTTAGTTACCGACAACCGTGCCACCGTTGAAAAACATCAGCCACATGATAGAGGGCTTTATAGAGTTCTTAAACCCTATAACTTTCGCGTATGTTTTTGGTGCGATGGCCTATACCTTTCGCGTCAGATTTTGCCTGTAACTTTCACGTATATCGGTGTAGATGGTCTGTACCTTTCGCGTCAGATTTTGCCTGTAACTTTCACGTATATCGGTGTAGATGGCCTATACCTTTCGCGTCAGATTTTGCCTGTAACTTTCACGTATATCGGTGTAGATGGCCTATACCTTTCGCGTCAGATTTTGCCTGTAACTTTCACGTATGTGGAGATAGAAAAGAGAATTCGAAACCAGCAAAATCTGAATATCTACAGCATAGATAGCTGTACCTTTCGCGTCAGATTTTGCCTGTAACTTTCACGTATACCGGTGTAGATGGCCTATACCTTTCGCGTCAGATTTTGCCTGTAACTTTCACGTATACCGGTGTAGATGGCCTATACCT
>JBCCQQ010000117.1:0-9090 GCA_039024555.1 Cyanobacteria bacterium P01_D01_bin.156 | reverse complement strand
GCACAATTAAAGCTTGAATTTAAGGCGCGTCAGGAATCTGGTCAAAAATATATTGCACTGTTCTATAACGGCTCTACCAATGAGGTGTTCTACTTCGACGCTGAGGGTGTAGCTGATATCCGATCTGACCAGAATTTGAAACCGAGCGAACCCCCAATAACCCCTATTTTGTCCAGTGCAGTCCAGGTGGACCAAAGCCAGGAAATTAGCACTGTGCAAAGCGACCACGTTGGACCAGCACCAACGGACGGACCAGCAATGGGCCAGCAGCAGCCCACGCTTGACCAGGTACTGACCGACGGGGTGGACTGCCCTCACTGCGGCACAAAAACTACTACCCAACGCGGCAAATCAGTTGATAATAAAAATCGCATTCGTATGGTCTGTTCAAAGGGTAAAAAAGGTGGCTGCTCTGTAGATACATTTCGGCTAAAAGTCCTCTGATATCAGAGAAAAAGAAGAACATATAAATCTAGGTGTTCCTGAAAATGAATAGCAGTAGTTTTTCTGAAAATCAATCAATTCAAATTGAATTCAATCCTTCTTTTCCTGGCTGGCGTTGGATTATTAAAACTCGGTGTGAGGGGACAGCGAAAGACCTTCAATATTTCCCTACAGAGACACAAGCGTATTTAGACGCTCAAAAAGCATTGGAGCGAGATCGTCAGCAAAAAATTGCATGGGACATCATGAAAAATGCCTTCTCAACAGCTCAGCTGATGGGTGTTAGTCCATACAACTTTCTCCAAGGACTAGGTTGGCTTTGCTTCCACACGCCAGAGCTAGAAAAGGCCACTGGTTGTGTTGAAAAGGCTGCATATAAAGTTGCTGGATGGGATTCATTGACTACAGACGATATGGCTGAGATTATTCGCCGAGTAATCAACGAGCAAAATCATGACTGATCAAACGTTGTCTCAAAGGCTAGATAAGATTCAAGTAGCTCTCACTCAAATGCAATTGCGGTTGTCGAGTGTAATGGCAGGCAGACGGGTGGAAGAGCCAATCCAAACCCAATGGATACGACCCAAAGCAGCAGTAGTGCTTTGGGGGCTCAGCGAATCCACGTTACGAAAGTATCGAACTAAAAAATGGACTGATGGCTCATTCCTATGGGTAGAGGGCGTTCATTGGCGGAAGCGCAAGGGCTATAACCGTGCCGTTGTAGATCATTGGTTTGCCCACCGGCTCAATCAGGAAGAACATCAAAGTTTCATCAATCGTTGGTTGAAGACGTCCAATCAGCAGGTACCTAATAGATAAAGTAATAACCCGGCCCTGGCTTTAGTCAGGGCTTTGCTTTAGATGTCTAAACGTTTAACTGTTTAAATGTTTAGACAGGTAGGCTGCAATAGCTTCCTCAGCAACATCTGACAATTCCATTTCTAATTCAGCAGCACTAACTTTCAAACGCTTATGCAGAGCTTTAGTGATGTAAACAGTCAGTTTTGAATAGTCGGCAGATTTACTTTTAACTGGACTGGTTGACGTTGATTTAGTCTGCGGCTGATCAGATTTTTTGGCTTTACTCACCTGACCCATGAGACCGCTAAACCGATTTTCCTTAGCCATCTTCCATTAACTCCTTGCCTACTTTGCGGTAGCACTCCCACGCGATCCGCCTCATACTGTCCCCTTTTACTCTGTCCACAGTGGTTCCCTGTTCAGCGGCTTTCCTGAAGCAATCTAAAAATCTAATCTGAGACCCAAACAAAGGAACCCCTGCTTCGGTTAAAGCTGCTCTGGCATCACTGCCCCTTGAGCTGGGTTTAGGTGGAATGAGGGTTAGTAACACCTTAAACGTCTGAGCGTCTAAATGTTCAACCATCTGAAGCATTGCCCCCATAGCCAGGGCATCAGGTGATGTAGGCACAACTAAAATGTCGCAACCACCAGCCAAGGTTGCCAGCTCCTCAATGGAGGGCCGGGCCGGTGTATCAATGACGATGTGATCAGCCTTGCGAGAATGTTTGACAGCCTGAGCTTCATCACAAACTTGGAAATCGAGATTTCCAGCACTGGCCCACTGCAGTGCTGAACGATTCAGGTCACCATCTACAAGCAATGTCGGCGCATCACCTTGGAGGTATGCCGCCAGGTGTAGAGCCGTTGTAGTCTTACCGACTCCCCCCTTAAAACTGGCTACGGTCACAATCATGGGACTCACTTGTAACTAACCGGAGTGTATCAGCCGGTTGGTCGGTTAAACATATAAACAGCTAACCGTCTAAATGGCTAAATGTCTAAATTAAACTATTTTCACTAATGAATTGACAACTGCAAATAGTTAATGCTATAGTGTAAACAGTTAAACGAACGGGGCAAACCCAAGACCGGCCACCGCAAGGCATAAGACCGGACACCGAGCATCCCGCCGTTTACTTCCCCTCACCCCACGCTGACCCATGGCAACCACTACTAAAGCGATTCCTGTTGACCAGTTCACTCAGTACGTTGAAGGACAACGTAAAACCTATCAGAAATCTATCGCTGTGTTCCTGGCTAAGCTGTCAGCTATGAAGTCTGAGAAATCTATCAAAACCCTGTGTGCTGACACGCTGGAATCGATTAAGGGTAAGTCTGATAAACCGAATACCTGGAATGTCTGGGTCAGTGCGTACCGAAATTCAATCCGTAAATTCCAGGCCGATATTGAGCTAACCGACCGCAATAGCTTTGAGAATCCATCCCCCAAGCGTTCAACCGATGCGGCGAACGGCCGCACCCACTACGCGCTTAAGTGGCTCAACCTGGATAAGGATATCCACAATCAGCGCAATGACGAGAGCAAGTCTAAGACCGATGCCCAGCGCGGCAATGCTCAACCGTTCGATCCGTTCGCTGCGATTGATGCGGCTAAGGCAGCTTTACTATCGACCAGCTACTTAGAGCAGGCCGTCGCGGTTGAGTTTCTGATCGGTCGTCGCCCGACTGAGGTTCTAAAAGGTGACGGATTCAAGTTAGCCGGTAAATATGAGATTGAGTTCTCTGGCCAGCTGAAAAAGAAACAGGGAGAAGCTAAGCCCTATATCATTTACACCCTGACCGATGCCGCCGATATCGTGGATGCCCTGGTCAGGCTGAAGCGTGATGCGGATGTGAGAGACCTTGAGGGGGATAGCAATAAGCAGATTGATAGCCGTCGTAACAGCTCCATGAATGCCGCTGTCCGCCGCATTTTTAAGGGTGTGCTCAAGCCCCCGGTGGGAGAAGCCAAGCTGAGCAATAAGAACCTAAGAGCAGCCTATGTCCAGTCAGCGGCCATCCTGTTCAGAAATCCACGGGAATCGATGAGCAAGTTTGCCGAGCGGTTGATGGGTCATAGCTCAGTGGTGGCCACCGTTAGCTATGAGGATTACGTGTGCCTGGATGCGTCCGGTGATGAGATGCCCCATGGTCAAAAGCGTTATGAACTGGGTGAGACTCCCAGCACTCCCAAGGCTGATAAGCGGGCCACAGTGCATATTGATGGTGAGCTAAAAGAACGGTTTGACGCCTACGGCACTGGCACCCACAAAGAGAAAATCAATCAGCTGCTGAACGATGCGGATCGGGCTAAGACGCTAGAGGCTAAAGTAATCGAACTGGAGCGCCAGCTAAAGGCCATGTCAGAGGCAGCGGCTACCGCTAAGCCTGAACCAGAAACCAAGCTATCAGGTACTGACTGGTCCCAGGTGCCCAGTGCAGAGCTAAAGGGTAGTCAGGCCCCCGGCAGTGCAGAGGAAAAAATCAGACGCGCTATCGAAGCTATCCGGGCCTATAACGAAGGTAAAGAGCTAGGGCAGATGTACCGGCTCTCTGAGGCTAATGTTAGGTACCTATCAGGCTCCCGTCACGGCACCATCAAGGCGTACTTTGCGGCCCATCCTGAAGTAGCTGATTACGACAAGGGCTATGGCTTCAGCGTCCAGCATGATCGAGGCAAAGTCCCGATTGCTGAGGTTATAGAGTGGTAGAGCGTTTAGGCTTAGTCCTTTCTACAGTTTGTGGTTAACTTGGAGCCTCTAAATACCTAGTAATGCTATGAGAGCGGCTTTCAGAATGTCAATTTTCTGAACTACTTCTGTAATAGGTTCAACTACTGCTTTAATACCATTCAAAAGACTTTTAACCGTTATCTTATTGGGTTTTTCTTTGAATGCTTCTTGTTTAATTTGTTGAACAGCTTCAATTACTTCTTTCTCATCGGAGATTTCTTCTGAATGCTGATTGATGCTAGCTAGTAGTGCCTTGATGGCTTGACTGACATCTTCTTTCTCTTTAGATTTTTGGCTGTCATCGGTGGATTTGCTTATTATGCGATTATTGTCCCCACCAAAAATTGACTGAGAAATCGACCCTCCACCCATGTCAATCTTTATGTTTTTGTTGTTTCCTGGTCTATTCATTCCAACCTCTGATAACTATGAATGTTTGAACTAATTAAGCCTCTACAGAGTTATTGTTTCCTCCAAATATGGCCCCAAAGATTCCTCCACCTCCTGTGTTAACAGTAATTCCTTGATTGACACTGTTTTCCGCTATTTCTTTTAGATAGTCCTCTAATGACTTAAATTCTATGCCATTTTCACGAAAGCCATTTGTAATAGAATCGGTTACTAAAGGCCATAGCATTTTCAAAAACATTAAGCCGTCGTCAACATCAAAAGAATTGTCGGTTACGGGGCGATTAAATCCCTGTCTCAGGGCAGACATAAAGCTTTCTTTTTGAAAGAGGGCTTTGATAACATTTATCCAACACAAATTGATATAAAAGTTGCATATGAATAAGAATGCAAGTCCCGTGGCTAAAGTAGTCAAACTTGCAAACGCTCCAACTCCTGAGAAGAGTATTCCAATTCCTGTCAACAGTGAACCTATGCCAGTTATACCCAGTGGCAAAATTACAAAAATGAGTATAGCGGCCTGTAATACAGCCGACCATAGCTTCAATGGGCCAAGAGCAAAGCTATCCACACCTATGTATAAAAAATCACCATTTTTGTAGACTCTGCACATCACTGTAATCAGCGTGTCTCTGATAGTTTCTCTGTCAATCCTGAGATAAATGCGTTCGCGGTCTCGGCTACTGTACTTAGAGTCTATATAATTAAGCAGCCGGTACTCAAAGCTTTTGGCATGTGGATCGTCAATTTTCCCTTCTTTAAGGCTGTTGATTATTTCTTGGTATATCGCTTGCCTAATTTGGTCTACATCTGAGTTGCTTAAGGTTTGGTTATTTTCCTTGGCATTGTAAATAAGTTTTATACTCCATCCACCGAGCCGAGATCCCAGCAATTCTGATGGGTGAGCTTTGTCAAAGAATCCTCTATTGATACTGAGAGGTTTAGTTTGGCTAGCAAGAGTCATTCCTGTAGTATGCTTCCACCTTCAAGAGTTAATACCTTATATTTTGCTTTGTTTTTCTATCCTTAGTGATTCCTTCTCTTTTTCTTCAGGAACTTCTGGCAGACAGTTCAATTGAACTGAAGCTTGAAAATGTAATTCAATTAAAGCCAGGTAGCGGACCAGGGCGGAGGTGGCTACGTCCCGGTCCGCTACCTGGTGAGCTACTACCCTCATACGACTAGGTTCTACCGAATATGCCGCCCCGGTTGAGCGACCGGCAAACCCAGTTGAGATCGCAATTTTTCGATGCAATTTTATAGGCGCTGCTGATTGATAAGGATTTTCTATCTGTTTGCACTCTTGAGTTAACTGTTAATACTGGTCAAAAGCGTCATGAACTGGGTGAGACTCCCAGTACTCCCAAGGCCGATAAGCGGGCCACCGTCCATATCGATGGTGAGCTAAAGGAACGGTTTGACGCCTACGGCACCGGCACCCACAAAGAGAAAATCAACCAGCTGCTGAACGACGCGGATCGGGCTAAGACGCTAGAAGCTAAGGTAATTGAACTGGAACGTCAGCTTAAGGCTATGTCAGAAGCAGCAGCCACCGCTAAGCCTGAACCAGAACCCAATCTATCGGGTACAGACTGCTCCCAGGTGCCCAGTGCTGAGCTGAAGGGTAGTCAGGCTCCTGGCAGTGCTGAGGAAAAAATCAGACGTGCTGTTAAAGCTATCCGGGCTTACAACGAAGGTAAAGAGCTAGGCCAGATGTATCGATTATCTGAGGCGAACGTTAGATACCTCTCAGGCTCCCGTCATGGCACTATCAAGGCGTACTTTGTAGCCCATCTTGAAGTAGCTGATTATGATAAGGGTTACGGCTTCAGTGTTCAACATGATCGGGGTAAGAAGCCGATTGTTGAGGTAATTGAGTGGTAAAGACTAGTTTTTTTATTGAGAAGTATGACTTTAGCTAGCTGACCTAATTCAGAGAAATGAAAATAAACAATAAAGAAATAATTTCCATTGCTTTGGTTTGATCAATGAAAACTATTTCTGGAAATGGGTGCTATCGCTTTGACGTTTATACATATAGAAAAGAATGGGTGATGCAGTATGGGTATCGATGTCGTAGCATTTGTTTTTGGAGCAATTCTTTTTTCTATCGGCCTCTGGGGAGGGGGAGTTTCAGCCAAGGATATCTCAATCCCAAAGATAGGAGTTGGCCCGAGAGTCATCTCTTCGGGAATGGGGCTTTTTATGCTCTTATTGGGAGTTGGGTTAACTGATTTAATCCATGGATTTTCTAATTCAGAAGCAGTAGATTCCCCGCAGCTTCCAACGGCTGAGCCTCAACCTGCTGTAGCTGTACCACCAGATGAAATAGTTACGGATGTTCCGGTTGGTTCTCAAGGCTCACAACCAGATGAGATAGTTACGGATGTTCCGGTTGGCTCTCAAGGCTCACAACCAGAAGACCCAGATCAGGCATGGAAAACTCAAGTTGGGAGTCAGTTGATAGCGGCCACTCAGCAAGTCGGTTTAAATGGCTATCAACTGACTCATGATCCATTTTTAGGAAAACTAGAAGACAATACGCGAGAGAGTATCAGGATAACGCTTGAAGGTGGAGTTTCCTATGGATTAATAGGGGTTTGTGACGAAGATTGTGGTGATATCGATCTTCACTTGTACGATGAAAATGATAACTTGATCGACTCCGATACCCAGGGGGATGATTATCCAGTCATACAAGTTCAACCCGAATGGACTGGCCCCTTCTCAATAGTGGTTGAGATGCCCAACTGTGCTGCTGCCTACTGCTATTACGGTCTTGGAGCCTACGGGCAGTAATAACAGTCTCATCCCCGCAATCTCAACTTTCGCAACCATTACCACAGTGCTAGCGACCAACCTTTACCTGACACATTTAACCGTCCAACCGTTTGGCTAATCCCGGACCTCATTATTGCTGCTGAACTCAATCCAAGAAGATTTAACAATAGCTATGACGTGGAAGTTAGAGCGGTTTGAAAATCTGAGGTAAACAATTATTTTTCATAACTGTAAAGTTACTGTATAGCAACGGCCCTTGATGCTACATCGCTTGAAGTGTTAAGCAATGCTAAACAGTAAATGTTTGTGTATTTTTTAATATGATTTCTTGGAAAACCGTGCAAAGGATTTCGATACAAGCTCTTGCTATATCAACTTTATTAGTCGGAATAACAGGGCGGGAAGCAAGAGCTAACTTGTACGGCCCTATATCTCCAAATCAGTTTAATTGGGTGAGATTCGATGTTGCCCCTGGCAACTACCGTATTGAGGCTTCAACTTTAGGTGATGTTGATATAGCTCTATATGATGCTACGAGGCAAAATAGATACGACATTAACTCTACAGAAGGAGATGGTCTAGACATACTGAGGTTTTACACAAGTGAGAATATAACTGTTCAGGTGAAGTATACGGTGTATTCGTGTTTCAATCCATGGGGCGGCTGTTACGTGGACCTTAAGCTTTACAACGACAACTAACCAACACCCCTCAGACTCAGACCAAAAGACACTATCACCCTAGGCATTTCAATGCCTAGGGTGATAGTAGTACACCCCACCCCAACTATTCACACTCTCCCTTGAAAAATGCAAATAGTTGTAGTTATCGTAGGGACATAGCCACCGGGGCACCCCACCACAGCCCCCGCCGCTCATCCCCTACACATTCTCAACACCATGCTTACCGCCATCGCTTCCACAATCAACGCCATCGATACCGCTGCTACCGTCGGTGAGCGCACCGCCAAGGTCACTGCCACTGTTCTCTGGTTCGCCACATTCGCCGCCGTCGCCGTGACCGGCCTCTGCATTAACTCCACCGCCGTGGCCCGCGAAGCCTATGCACAGCAAACCATCGACCTGGCACAGAACGCTGATGCGATTGCGGCGATGGCCTCTATTCCCTACGCCCTTCCCGCTGCTGCTGAGGTAGCCCCCGTCCTCACCTTCCAGGCATTCGTCACTCCGCGATCGCAACTTTGATAGCGGCTCAATCCTCAATAGAGCCGTTGACGGGCCTGGTGGAGTAGCTGAGCTGGTGGCCGGGTAGCTTTAGAGTCGGTGGCTCTGGCGGCAATCCGATGGTGACGCCTGCCAGCAAAGCAGCCGATGGCGTCGCTAGAGTAGAGGTCGGCAATTTGCGATCGCAACCTCCACAATGCCACCAGCGAAGCATCACCCCAGCGGCGCAGCCGGTAGGGGCCTACGAGCGGACGCGAGCGGGGCACAGGCAGCACGGGCACTCACCGATACTCAGCGGCCACCGGCGGGCGCTATCTAGAGTCAGCACTGGCAGACGGAAACCATAAGGTGCCTGGGAACGGGCGAGCATGGCGCGGCACCCGCCGGTAACTTGAGCTCTCAATTCCCAGGGCAATTTTATAGGCGCTACTGACTGATAAGGATTCTCTATTTGTTTGCACCCATGCGTTAACTGTTGGCACTAACATGAATTTCTTATGCAGTGAAAATAGTTGCTGTCATGACGCTGTAAGCCTTTCTGTGTAAACGTTCCGGCGATTCTGTTGTTGCAATACTGTTGTTTTTTTGCTATTAAAGAGTTGTTGCTATTAAAAATTGTTGCCTAAGCGCCAAAAGCCTTTCTGTGTAAACGTTACAGCCACTCTGTTGTTAAAGTTGTTGCGATGCATAAAAGTCTCTTATGTAACAACAGTTGACACTTGTGCAAATAGCTGTATCTC
>JBCCQQ010000116.1:0-9093 GCA_039024555.1 Cyanobacteria bacterium P01_D01_bin.156 | reverse complement strand
GCCGTGTTGAGTCGTAATTCTTCCTGAGTTCGCTCGACTTCGAGAGTATCAAGCCTAACTTGGGCCTCTGCAGCACGAATAGTAGCCCTACGAGTCCCAGAGGTAAATAGATCGTAGTTGATTTCAACTGTGCTACCTAGGGATGTATCAATACCGCTGCCGTCTTCAAAGATAGTCCCCTGATCTTCTCGAAATGTGGTGTCAGCGGTCGTATCAACCGTAGGTAAGAGCGCAGCCTCGGCTTCATCCAATATGGCTTGGCTTTGTTCAAGCTCCAATAATGCTGCTTGTAAGTCTTGGTTATTTGCGTAGGCAAGTTCAATGGCCTCTTCGAGGGTAATGACTTGGATCTGCTCAATCTCTACTTCTTCTACTAGAGTAGGTCGTGAGAGAGGATTAGGATCGGCTAACAAATTTTGGGGGAACAACTCTGTGGAGGGTAAATCCTCCGGAGGATTGTCAATTTCTGGCTGTTCTGAACTCGTTTCCAATGACTCAGAAGGTAAGGGGGATAATGTCGGTAAGTTTTCATTTAACTCATTTAATTGAGCGTAAGCGGGCACCCTCAGGCTGCTAAAAACCAGATAATAGAATATGAGATTAGCTAAATTCTTCATCAGTCTTCCTATAAACTCAAGGTGCAATGGGAAGAGCTTTAATCTCTCTAACGGTACCTTTTCCTAATCTCCAGCTTTCTACAATACCGTTACTAAAGAGAAGTCTGACATCCAATGTTGTATCAGGGAGCTCGGCAATTTTATCCTTGACAGACATTAGATCAAATCGGCTCCCTCCAACGCTACAGTTGACAGCCGGGACATAAACATTGCGAGCAATCCCATAGGGGATATTGCCTACCCTACCCCAGAATGGATCGTAAAATGGGTCAGCATATGGAATCGTTTCGTAATGCTCGGGAATTAATTCAACACTTTCAGCTTCGGTAGTGACAAACTTCTGATCAATGGTGAGGAGCACCTCTTCATCGTCCATAAGGGTGACCTTTTCCAATTCCGCACCGTCGATAGAAGAATTTCGAAAACAGTAAAATATAGATGTCTGCAGTATGCCATAGTCAGGCAGACTCCCCCAAAGGCTGTAGAAGCCGACATTTTCATAATTTGGATCAAAGTCTTTGTCTTTTACGGCGTAGACTTCAATACCTTCTTGAACAGGAATGATAAACTGCTCGCTCAGTGGAGCCTCCCGGATAGCGGCTAGACCCTCCGCATCAGTTGGTGGCAGAACTCGCTGCAGCAGCTCGGTTTCTACATTACGATTTTCCTGGGCCAGGCCAGGAGAAACCTGAACAAGGACAGCTACCCCTATTAGGCCAAGGCTGGTCCTTAAACATTTTCTAGGTACTAAACGTTGAAGCATCACCATCACGCGTCACCATTTTAGAAAGAACAACCAAAACTTAATGTCATATAGCCGCAGAAATCAACGTTATTGAGTCTTCCGATGCACTCTATTGGATAAATTGGAATAGCTACCATCAAAATTGAGCGCAATTTTAATGCCGTGCAGAACTGTTTCCTCTTCTGGAGAAACCTGTTGGTTATCGAATAGTTTGTTTCCTGCAGCTCGAGCGACGCGATCGCAGCAGGCATAAAGCAGCTCTTTATAGTCGTACAGTTCCTCTGGAGTAGATTTCTGGGTCGCAAGGGCGATTGCCTGGCTGATATAGTCGGTAGCCTGTTCCACAAGCTCACCTGGAGAGTTTCGGACAACGTTGACCTGATGCATCGCCATTTTACGCTTAGTCTGATGGCCAAAGAGGGCATGAATCAACCGATTTGTAGGGTATTTGCTGGTTGCACCCGCCAATTCCTGCCTGAGGGCGGCTGTCTCCAGAAAATCAGACAGGGCACCAGTTTCTGCCACAGAGACCGCAGCGGCACTCAAGGTAACGGCAGCACCGAGGGTAAGCAGCTCTTCTACTTCATAGCCTGCCGTGTAGTCAATAGCGTGATACTCGCTAGAATAAAGCCGAAACACATCGTCTTTAATCCAATCCAGGGTGGTTCTGACATTGTGAGACGGAGTAGGCGTTAGCCCCAGATACATGACCTGTCGGATCGTCTGTCCCACAGGTCCGACGATCTCGTAGCGATCAAACACATTGGCAACACTGGTCCCCAGACCCAGCTTCATCATGGTGCCCCGAAAGCTCACGCTGCAGGTGGGTAAAGAGTCTCGATGCTTAGCTTTTGCCATTAAGGCCGCAGCAATGGCTCCTCCCTGCTGATAGGCCACCTGAGCTGTGGCAGGTAGTGGCTGCGCATCCGACTGAATAACCGCACAGTCTCCCGCGGCAAAGACATCAGAATGTCCCAAAAGCTGCAGGGTAGGCCTGACCAAAAGCTGTCCCCGTTGAGCTCGCTGGCTCGCTGGAATCGGCAGCGACTGGATCAGGGGATGAACCTTTGTCCCAGCGGTCCAGACAATCGTGCCTGCTGCGAGACATTCGTTTTTATTATTGTGAGTAAATTCCACCGCATTGGGACGTACAGCTGTTACCGAGGCACCGAGTACTAGCTCTGGTTGGACTTTACGGTTCTCCATCGCCTTCATTGCAGTGTTACGCAGGCGACTATTGACATCCCCTTGAAGAATGTCGCTCCGATTGAGTAGGACGATGCGAGTGTCTGCTGGACTGCCGTCCACTGCTTCGTACCACTGGGGTACCAAATCTCCCAGGGTGAGAGCCAGCTCTACTCCCACTGGTCCACCGCCAACGATTGCCACAGTCAGTAACGATTGTCGTTCGGATGGACATTGTGCTGCCGCTTCTAGCCGTGTCATAAGATGCTGTTTTAGAGCATCTGCATCGGCCTTATCTTGAAACGTCAAAGCATGGTCAGCGGCCCCCTCAGCAAAAAATGCTGGAACACTACCCGTTGCCAATACTAAGTTTTCATAGTCTAGGGTCGCTCCCTGGGAGAGATGGATGCGGCGAGCAACTAAATCAACTTGGGTCACTACGTCCTTAACAAATGAGATATCACGGCCGTGGAGTAACTCGACATAAAGGGGATGGATTTGATAAGACTCCATCTCACCGCTCATATAGTCATACAGAAGCGGTTTAAAGCAGAACCGATCGGTGCAGTCAATTAACGTAACGGGATGGGGATAGCGCTGATTAGTCAGGTGCAGTGCCGTAAAGAGTCCTGCAAAACCAGCGCCAATAATAATGGTTGGAGAGTTTAGTGAATTCATCAAAAGTTTGCAGGTTAGCTACTGTGGATGACGGCTGTTGAGAGTAGTCAGCGATGGCTGTTTATTTAGAAAATACCGGCTGAATCAGTTGGGCCGCAACAGCAGCACTGATGGCACCTTCAGACGCTAGCTCTTCAACAGCTTCATTTTGGAACGTTCGCGCGATCCGACTGCTCACCTTTATCTGGTGTGAAATCACTGATTCGGGGAATTTTGTAACAATTTTACCGATCTCTTTTTCAGCCTCAGCTCGTTCCTGGGCATAGAGTTCTAAACAAGATTGAATAACTTCCATAAAACTAGCTCCATCCTGCTCTCCAAACGCCCTAAGCTTAGAGGAGACCATATCGCTAACGCGAACCAAAATTGCCCAGTACTCATAGCGGGCCACCGCCAGCCGAGATTGCTGATGCAGCAGCCAGGTATTATTTGGGGCAATCTGCTTGACCAATGATTGAAGATAGCGACTCCAGCGGTTTTCTAACGGAATAAATTGGGGGCGCTCAAACGAAAAATCTCTCCCCAGTACTGCATCCTGGAGCAGCGCTATCCTGGCACTAAACTGGTCCAGAACCGATTCAGGTATCAGTCCTTGACCATAGAGGGTTCGATAGCTCTTCTGCTCCACCGCTAATGCCGTTAGCAGTATCAGGGACTGGAGATTTTCGTGACTCTGATCAAGCTGTTTTCTAAACTCAAGAAGTGCCTGTTCAGCATCCGTCAACTCTTGCTGATAGTGTTGCTCAAATCCATCGATAACTCTCTGAAACTGGGGCTGAAAGCCTTTGATTAGCTCAATCTGCTTTAGGGCATTACGTTTAACGATGACTTGGGCGATCACCTGTCCCCACTGATCGATTAGCGCCGGGCGATCTAGCTTCAGCATGCGAATCAATCGACCCACCGTTGTTCCCGGCACCAGTAGGGTAAATAAGACAACACCCAGGGTCAGCACCACAATCAGATCGCGATTAGGAAAGTCGGCCTCTAAACTTAAGGCCAAGGCTAAACACACCGCGCCTCGCAATCCACCCCAAAAGCTGACTAGCTGATAGCGACGCTCAATTTGAGCAGTATTTATTAAGTTGAGCAAAGGAATTAAACCAAATACGACCAAAGCCCGAGCCAGTAGGATGGCCACAATAGTTAGACTCAGGGTGGCCAGCAGTGACACAGTTTGCGAAACCTGTTCAAACAGGGGAGATTCGGAAATAGTCAAACCTACGAGTAAGAAAATTAGACTGTTGGCCAGAAACGCTGAATATTCCCAAAATTCACTCAGGTACTCCTGGGATTCCGGCTGGAGGCGATTCGATTTATACCAACCAGCCACCAGCCCAGCACTGACCACTGCAATTACCCCAGAAACCTCGACGGTTTCTTCAGCCAGGAGAAACACCCCGTAGGTCAATACGGTGGTAACCATGGCCAGAATCAATACATTTTCCTTAACAGCAGCCATTAGATATCGGGCAAAATATCCAACCGCACCGCCGACCAAAACACCTCCAATGAATGATGCTAAAAACTGTGTGATGCCCTGGGTGAGGGTGGCTATCTCAAACCCTGAGCCACTCGATGGATAGGCCAAAATGATGGTGAACACCACAATCGCTGTTGCATCATTAAATAGACTCTCACCTTCGACTAAAATGGCCAACTGCTTGGGAGCACCCAACTCCTTAAACAGAGCGATGACGGCCACTGGGTCAGTGGCGGAAATCAAGCTACCGAATAACAGGGCCTGAGATAGGGAAAGCGGTGTTCCCCAGCTTAAAATACCGCCAACAACAGCCGTAGAGATAAGCAGTCCAGGAGCAGCTAGCAACAGAATCGGCTTTAGATTTCGCAGTAGTAACCGACTGTCTAAACCTAAAGCCGATTCAAAAATTAGGGGTGGGACAAAAACAAATAGAATCAAATCGTGGGACAAAGACAGCGTTTGTAAAACTTCTAATGCCTCCACATTGAGAGAGAGCCAGCCTAAGAGCAAACCGACAATCACTAGACCAATTGTGTAGGGAAATTGCAGACGTTTGAGTGCGATCGCGGCAAAGCTAGCAACCAACAACAAGATCAAAATGTCAATCTCTACAGTGAGAAGTAGATTATCCATCACACACTATGGTCTAGAGAACATCGATAGGACTTTTTTAATTGGGTCGCCATTCTATGGGAGGCAACTCATCTCCCATGATGGACTGCATGGTTTCATGAACAGTTCTAAGCTCTTCATAGGTGACTTTGCCGTCAGCCCAGATAATCGATTTAATTCGATCCATCTCGTCCGCACTTAGCACACCGTCAGCCAGTGCGGTTTCTACCACGGCCTTCAGTTTTTCAAGATGCTGGACTTCTTCAGGGGTAAGTTCTTTAGCACCTAGGCGATTAACGTTCATCTTTTTCATACTTGGCTCCTAAAAATTCAGATACTGTACTGTGGTCATCACTCCTCAACAACCGGTGTCTTAGGCGTCAGCTGTAAATACAACCCTGGTACTACCAGCAAAGCAATAAAGGTGGCCGCCATTAGGCCAAATATAATGGCCATACACAAAGGGAACCACTTAGCTTCACTAAAGGCCAACGGCAGCAGACCAACAACTGTCGTAGTACTCGTCGTCAAAATAGGGCGGAGGCGTTCGCTCGCCCCATATGCTGCGGCATGACGCACATCCAAGCCTTCCTTTAGCTTGCTGTTCATGGTGTCCACCATCACAATGGCGTCGTTTACCACAATACCTGTTAACGAAATTACACCAATGGCAGCAGGAAATGAGAAGGGCAGACCGATCATAAAAAAACCAAAGAAGGTGCCGATCATGGCAAAGAGAATCGTCAGGATAATAATGATTGGCTGGGTGTAAGACCCAAACTGCAGCACCAGCAGCGAAAAGATCAAAAAGACTGCCACAATCAACATCTGTCCAGCGGACGAAAAGGTTTCACCGCTGGTTTCAGCATCACCACCAAACGCATAGCGGTAGCCCCTTGGCCAGTGTCCGGCGGCTTTGTTCTCTTCATCACTGAGTGCAGGGTCATAAAGAAGTTCATCTAGAGCGGGTGCCAGACCAGCTAAAATCTCTGTGTCGTAGTAGTCTCCAGTGGGGATCGTTTTTGCCAGTACTGTCACACTTCGCAGAGTATCGCGATGGGTGATGGATAATGGCACCGATCCTTCGACTCGTTCTAGCAGGGAATTGGCTGCGATCGCATCCCCCTGATCGTTGATAAAGCGAATCGTCGCAAACTCATCCAAGCGTGAAGGGCCACCAATGTTTCCCCGCTGAGACGGCCAACGAGTACTCAGGCGAATTTCTAAATCTTCTTCTCCACTGCCGATGGGATAGTCGCCGATGTCATTATCAATCATCAGGTAGCGCCCCTGAAGAATGAGATCATCCTGACTGATGCCGTAGAAATCTAGTGCTTCGCGACGGGGTACCAGTTTATAATCGGTGCGCAAATTACCCAAATCGTCTCGCACGTCCATTGTTCCGGGAACGTTACGCAGCAGCTCCTGCACCTGGGCCGAAATCTGCCTGAGCGTCCGCATATCTTCGCCAAATATTTCGAGCTGGATAGGATCCTCATTCCCTCCTGCTCTCGTATATTGAACCGCCAATACAGCGCCAGGATAGTCTCTCAAAATCTCTGTTTCGATGGTTTCCCGCAGCTCCCGAACGTATCCGTAGGAATCTTGCTGACGCTGCGATCTTTTGACCATTACCGCAGATAGGCCGACAAAATAATCCGATGTTGCGGGTTTGAGTTCACTGGAAGAAACCAGGCTGCTGCGCTGCCCGACCAGTTTAGTGACGTTGTCAAATACCAATGTGTTATCCGTATCTGGGTAATCACGCAGATATTCCCCCACCCGATCAGCAACCTCCTGCGACACAGCCAACGTTGCTGTCGGTGGCAGCTCAATGTTGACGCTAAGCTTGATACCATCTTGTTGGGGAAACAGAGTAAACGGTAGCGTTGTAAACAACACCATTGAAAAGACAAACAGAGCGATCGCACCTAGCGTCCAAAGACGAGCAACCGCACGATTCCGTACAGTAGATTGCAGACTCCAGTGGGCAAACCATTCTGACACCGCCTCTGTGATGCGATCTACAAAAGTTTGAGTGCTAGTCCCTTCTGAGCGCCCCAACAAAAACTTTGACAGCGGAACCACTGCAAATAAAGCCAGCAGATAGCTTAGCACCAGACAAACAATGGCACTAATTGGAATTAAACGAGTAAACTTGCCCATGGTTCCCGAGATTGCCATCAAGGGAGCCATGGCTAGAATCGTCGTCAGCTGACCGGCAAAGGCAGAGCCCGCATAGGTCTGAATGGTTGTGATCGCCGCATCCGGAAAGGAAAGACCCTTCACAAAAATACCGTCGTGCATCCCCTCCAGCATCAAAATAAAGACATCCACCAGCAGACCCAACGCCAGGATCATGCCGATCATCACCATCGTATTGAGGGTGTAGCCACCTAACCACAACACGAAGATAGCCCCCGCAAATGTGACTGGAATTGCCAATCCAGCAATTAATGCCTCCCGCCAAGTCAGCGCCACCAGAAGAATCAAGAAAACACAAATAGAGGCCTGTAGAACATTACTGCCTAGATCAAACAAATCTTCTTGAATGGTGTCAGCATCATTAGTGAGGACGCCATAGTCCATACCAAAAGGCCAAAAGTCAGGCTCCTGACGCGCGGCTTCGATTGTCGCCAGGGCATCATTCACCACCTGAATAGTATCGCTACCATTGACTTTCACCACTTCCAAAGTAACCGTTGGAACAAACGCCTCTCCCTGCAAACTCACAAATGCTCTCGACTCTTCTCGTTCTAACCCCCGGTACACATCAGCCACCTCGTCTAAACGGACCACCCGGTTTTCATCCAGCCGAGCGACCGGTACCCGTCTTAGGTCTTCCAGGCTGCGGGGGCGACCATACAGGCGTACCTGGGCTCCAATATCCTCATCTCGCAGCAGATCCCAGGAGCCATCAGCATTGTTACCTTGGATGGCATTACTGACCTGGGTAGCGGAAATGCCCAGACTCGTCAGGCGACTGGGCTTCATCTGGACGTGAATGACTTCTTCTCGCCAGCCAAGTAAATCCACCTCACGGATATTAGAAATAGCCTCCAGTCGCTCCTGTAGCTCCTCGGCCGTCTGGCTAAGGACCGCTATATCTAGCCCCTCACCCGTTAACGATATTGTTAAGATCGGATCATCCTGCTGTGAAAGCTGTTCAAAGTCTGGCTCCTGACGACCTGTGGATTCTGACGGCAGTTCTGAATCGGCATCGTCTACCTTGGAGCGTAAATCTTGAATCGAGGGAGGTACCGGTTCTTCAGCCTTAAACTCAACGTTAATGATGGAGAAAGAGTTAAAGGTGGCACTTGTAAAATCTTTCAAACCTGAGAGACTTTTAATCTCTTCCTCAATCTTGTCAGTCACCTGAGTCTCAATCGTTTCAGCATCTGTTCCAGGCCACTCAGTCGTAATGTTTGCCCGAGCAATGTTGATGTCAGGATCGCCCTCTTTCACCATGGACAGATATCCCATAAATCCCCCCATCAGCAGTAGGAAGCATAGGAGTGTTCCAAAGATTTGACGAGTAAAGAAGAAGCGTGCTAGCGGAGATGCCGCCTGGGCAGGGCTCGCGAGCTGGGTATCTATGGAGCTGAAATGCTCTTCTGTTTTGATCTCCTGTATCTTCATAGGACCGCCTCTTCAGACACAACGTCCACCAGCATTCCATCGATAAGCCGATTAATCCCTTCAGTGACAACGAGTTCACCTGGCTCAACGCCGCTGAGAATTTCAATCCCGTTGAGCGCCTCGATTCCTATCTT
>JBCCQQ010000115.1:0-9108 GCA_039024555.1 Cyanobacteria bacterium P01_D01_bin.156 | reverse complement strand
GTCAATGGTCTGTTTGGCTATATTCAGAATTTGGCGTACTCTGCCTCAGTGTCATTGCTGGTGCCAGAGAAGCACTATACCCGCGCTGCTGCTTTTGAGGCGGCGCTCACATCAGGGAGCTTTATTGTAGCTCCGGCCGCCGCAGGGGTGATGTATGCCGCCACTGGCCTGAGGGGGATTTTGGCTATTGACTTAGTTACGTTTGCGATCGCAATTACCACCCTCAGCCTGGTCACCATTCCCCACCCTGCTCTGTCTGATGCTCGACCTGATGCCGATACCGCTATCCAAAGACTGACCTTCGGGGCTCGCTATCTATGGCGTCATCCTGGGCTAAAATCTTTGCTGTGCTTTTTTCTTATTAGCAATTTTATCGATGGTCTTTGTTTCACCATTCTGTTTCCCATGGTGTTATCTCGCTTAGATAACAACACCTCGATTTTAGGGACGCTATCGTCATTTTTTGGAATTGGCGGATTGATTGGTGGCTCGATTCTAAGTGTCTGGGGAGGTCCCAAACGACGCATTCATGGCGTGTTGATGGGAAACACGCTGTGGAAAATTACCTTAATTGTTTTGGGTCTGGCTCAACGCACCCAAACTTACTTAGGAACGGCCTTAATTGGCGGGTTATTTGCTCCCTTATCCGGTAGCTGTGGCTCAGCCATTTGGCGCTCTAAAGTCGAGCCGGGCATACAAGGCCGGGTATTCGCTGCTCGATATCTCATTACCCAACTGTCGACCACATTGGGCGCTGCGCTTTCAGGGCTCATAGCTGATGGCATTTTTGAACCGGCCATGCAACCTGGAGAACCATTGGCTCAGATACTAGGAAACATTTTTGGAGTGGGCGCTGGTGCTGGTATGGCAGTACAGGTAGCCTTATTTGCTATTTGTGGTGTATTAGTTGCCCTAGGGGCATATGGTTTTAAGCGATTAAGACGAATTGAAGAGAGTGATAGCTTGCCTGCCTAGGAAAATGTAGAAGATTCTGAACGCAATACTAGCGATAGTCAAAGCAACAATAGCAACCGTGTGATAAAAGACTCTTTTCTGAGCAATGTTGCTGTCTTTTGTCTTCTATTGAGTTTTCAGTGTGTCTATTTCGCTGGGAACAGTGTGCTAGTTGTGAAGTTGAAATGAATAATGATGCAAGCTATTCTCATTAACAGCAGCTATTTGCATTTACTGTCACCATGGCAACGCGACTGGTTCTAAATTCTTGGAAAGATTGGCTCCTGCCCGGTAGTCCGAGCGATACGCGACTGCTGCATGTAGATGCATCGGACCGTGTTGTGGTTTGTCCACCTGATTTGGGCCAGGGCTATTTTCAAGCAATCATGTTGCGAGATGATTTGGTCCTTTTTATCCATGACTACACCTTGAACCAGGATTTGATGATGGATCTGCAAAGTGAGGGTGATTGCCTGGAGTTTGAATTTCCAACGCTTAAATAGCTTTGTTTAAGCCAATTCTAATCTTCGAAGATCAATAGATTTAGTGGCACAGGCTCTCCGAGCCAGGAAGCATGTTTCGTATGATCGTCAAGATCGTTTCCTGTCAGCCCATGGACAAGCAACGTTAAATCTCCTCGGTTGTTTTCCAGCCATGGGATCAACTCAGCAAATTGAGTTTTATCAAATGCTAGTTGACAGCTCCGGCAAGGGTGCGGTCCAACGGGCTTCTGATGTAATCGACCTACTTTCACTCCAAATAGTTCTCCAGCCTTCTGACATAGTGAGGAGGCTTCTGCCAAAGAACTGCCATCGAAATAAACGTGGGCGTGGTATTGGTCGAAAATGTTGGTGGGTCGTTTTATCATCAGTGAGTAGGTTTCTGAATAAAAGTATCTAAAGTGCCAGTGCGTTCGTCCAATAGTTGTTAGCTGACAAGCATTGGGGAATCTGCCTTGTGTCGTGCATCCAGGCTTGCAGACGATCGTAGTAATCTGCACTCATGGAAAAGTCGTGGGTAAAACAAGAGATTGTTGCATCGTAGATGGCTTGTCCGGTCTGATCGCCTGCATAGGCTCCGGTACGCTGGTCGTAAATAGCTTGGGCCGCTTTAGGATGCTGGTGAATAAAGTCAATCCCTCGTCGTAGTACCTTCAAAAATGCTTGCAGGTCCTGTTGCCGCTGTTGCAACAATTTTGGCGTTGCAATCAGAATAAGTTGGCAAAAATCAGGAACGCCCCAATCTTTGAGTGCAAAAAACTGAGCATCATAACCGCGCTGTCGAGCTTCGATTACTTCAAAGTTGTAGAACACCAGCGTTGCCAGATCGGCCTTGTCCTCAATCAGGGCGTCGGTATGCAAAAAACCATTATCGACTGAAGTGATAGCATCTTCAGTAAAATCACCGCTATCTGCCTCAATCATGGTTTTGGCGATGGCTCGCCCCAACGCAGACGGAGCACAGGGGTACTGTAAGCGCTTGCCTACCATATCCTTAGGCCGCTCGATACCGCGTCCTGTAAAGTACATGACTCCACCGTTGGTATGCAAAAAGCGCGCCCAGCCCATCACGGCATGGCCATTACCTCGGTCTTCTACCAAATGAACCGGCTCAGTAACTGCGATATCCAGGGTGCCAGCTTGAAGTTCTGCGATCGCATCCACATGCTCTGAGGGTTCAACCAGTTCTAAGTCCAAACCAACGTCCGCAAACCATCCTTGCTCAAGTCCTACCAACAGAGGCACATGATCCGGATTTAAAAACCACTCTAAGCCCAAACGTAATTTAGTCATCAGCTACCCAACAATCAATTTTTGTCTTAGAGACGTCGTCCAATCTTTGATACAGAGAATATTGGATTAGACAGAGTGTCTGAAACTGTGGGCTTGGACTTTTCTGAGATATGTTGCAGCATTGTTTATTCCAGCTGGTTTTGTTGGCATTTAACTGTTCACCACTCACTAGTCTAACTTTTTAGCATAGTTTACTGGCACTATAAACAGTGGCAGGGGCTGACACAATTGAAAAACTGATGATGGTGTTATACAGACAGGTGCGTATCCAGGGTACAAAAAACTAACCAGTGCATCAGCTGTCAAACTAAAATGCTTTATAATGCAACTTATTCTCAGTAATCGCTTGCACTGAAACCGAAAGTTCTATGGCAAAACGGTTGGTCTTGAATCGGTGGGAAGATTACTTTTCACCCGGTAACGTCAGTGATTCTCAGCTGTTTCATGCCGATGCGTCAGATCGCATCCTGGTATGTCCACCTTGGTTTGGAGAAGGATATATCCAGGAAATTCCGCTGGAAGACAGTTTTAATCTGGTTATCCATGACTTTACCCTCAATCAGGATGTCGTGATTGATACACGGGGAAAGAGTAAACATCTAAAATTTGAGTTTCAGATTATCAGCATTGATTCCAGGTACAGCTACTTTAGCCCTTCATTTGGCCTGAAGTATTTTGAAATCACACCTGCTCAACAACGTTTTTTTGAGATTGAGATTGTCTTTAGAGAGTCGACACTTATTAAGTATTTTCAAGCATTTATAGAACGTCTGTCTCCTCAACTACATGGTGATGTTGCAAACGTTTTACAGGCTATATATCGTCATCGGGGTGGCGGTTCAACATTAACAACGACTGGATTTTTAAATCAAATTTACAAAGGTGAAAGCCGTTCTGATGCTGATGAAATCTTGGAATATTTGCTGACGAATGATTCCTATTCTGCGGCAGTCTCTCTTATGAAGGCAGCTCGCCATCTGATAACGGCTGCAATGGAGCAAGTGATTGGACAGATTCTCAGCTGCCCCTACCAGGGGGCAGTTCGTCGTGCCTATTTAAAGGGTAAAGCGCTGGAACTTGTCTCCCTTTATTTTGAAACCATGGTGCGGCCACATATTAGTAACATTGACCTACACTGCATTTATGAAGCTGCCGCCATCTTGAGAAAACAGTTTGTCAATCCGCCAACTGTACAGACCCTGGCTCGTCAAGTGAGTACAAATCGGCTCTATTTAAATCAAGGTTTTCATCAAGTGTTTGGTACGACGCCCTATGGTTATCTGCGTGACTACCGTCTGTGGCATGCTCGACGACTATTAATAACCTCAGATTTGTCGATTAGTAGCGTGGCTACCGCAGTAGGCTATACCTGTCGTAGTCACTTTGCCACAGCCTTTCGCCAGCGCATGGGGATTAATCCTAAACCTTTTCAGATAGGGGCTTGGCAATACGCTAGTTAGAGACTGACAATAAAAAATTGCGTTTGGGCTTCAAAATCCCTAGAACGAAATCGACTTGTCTCGTAACCTAATTGAGAATTATTTGCTTCAAGCTCAATGCTAGGCGGTAGCTATCCTGCTGCCAATGGAGCTTTAGTCGTGGTGTAAGGAGATGATGGGAAAGTTGTTACTAAATTGGAATTTTGGTGTGATAGTTGCATTGGTCAGCTGTCTATCGGTATCACAGACAGCATTGGGCCAAGAGGCTGAACTATTACAGAATACCGAAGAAATTCTGTTGGCTCAAGCAATTGAAGCTGTAGAAGACACTGAAGGATCAGAGGACGACGAAGCAGACGAAACACAAGGAGAATCTCTACGGATTGTTGTAACGGGTGAAGAGGGCAGTCGCTACGTAGAACCCGCTGCCACCACCGGCACCCGCACTGATACGCCGCTGCGGGATATTCCTCAATCGATTCAGGTGATTCCTCGAGAGGTGCTCGAAGACCAGCAGGTGATTCGGCTCAATGATGCGCTTCGAAATGTAAGTGGGGTAATACCGTCTGGAAATGACCCGAGAGGGCAACGATTTAATGTACGGGGTTTCAATGACACTACTCAATTGCGGGATGGATTTCGCATCAGTGTTGGGGCTCAGAATATTGGCTTTCAAGAATTATCAAATATTGAACAGATTGAGGTGCTAAAAGGTCCTGCTTCCATTTTGTTTGGCGCTGTGGAGCCAGGGGGGGTAATTAACCTCGTAAGTGAGCAACCCTTGAGTGAACCGTTCTATGAGCTCGGTTTGCGAGTAGGAAATAGAGGGTTACTTGAGCCGAGCCTTGATTTTTCAGGGCCGCTGACTGAGGATGGTCGTTTGCTGTATCGTTTGAACGCCCTTTATCGTACTGAAGATACCTTTCGAGACGACTTTGATACCGATATTGAACGTTCTTTCTTCGCACCGACAATCAGTTGGCAAATCAACGATCGCACCGATTTAAACCTTTACTTTGAATATAGTGAAGATGAAAGACCAGCAGACTTTGGGTTAGTAGCATTTGATGACGGAGTGGTAGACGTCCCATTTGACCGTAATCTTGGGGAACCAGAAGATTTCCTCACTTCTGAATTTCTGAGAACGGGCTACCAATTTGAGCATCGTTTTAGTGACAACTGGAAATTTCGTAATGCCTTTAGCTACGCTCGTTACGATAACGTATTCTTTTCAGCCAACAATGTCTTGGGGGGACCCCTAGATGAGACAACTGGCAACTTGGCTCGCAACTTTACAACCTTTGATGTCCTGCAAGACTTTTACGAGCTACAAACGAACGTGGTGGGCGAGTTTTCAACGGGGCCAATTAACCATACGCTGCTGTTTGGGGCCGATCTTTTTCGGCGAGAGCGTGAGAGTGTTCTCCAAGCAGATGTCTTCAATCCCCTACCTCCCTTCAATGTTTTTAATCCAGTTTATGGTCAGACCCCTCGACCAGACTTCGATAAATTACCCGTTCTTAGTGATAGTGATGTGCGACTCAATCTTCTGGGCGTCTATCTACAAGATCAAATTGCCTTCTCAGACAGTCTTAAGCTCTTAGCGGGCTTGCGCTATGAAACCTTTGAACAGAAAACCACCACTACCCCATCGTTCTTTTCCTCAACGAGCTCTGAGGCCAGGATATCTGAAGATGCCTTTAGCCCACGGATTGGGCTGGTCTATCAGCCCATCGAACCAGTGTCGCTCTTTACCAGCTACAGCCGCTCGTTTTCCCCTAACACGGGAACAACGGTTGACGGTAACCTCCTGGAACCAGAGGAGGGTGAGCAGTTTGAAGTCGGGGTTAAGGCGGAATTGCTGGAGGGACGATTGTCTGCCAGCCTAGCCTATTTCGATATTACCTTGGAGAATGTCCAGACGCGGGACCCAGATAATTCAAGGTTTTTTATTGCTACGGGGCAAGAACGGAGTCAGGGGGTAGAGCTAGATGTGATTGGCGAGATTCTACCGGGATGGAACCTGGTGGCAAATTATGCCTACATCGACGCCAGAATTACAGAAGACGATCAAGGACTCCTTGAAGGAAATCGACGCTTCAATGTACCTAACCATAACTTTAATCTGTGGACTAGTTATGACATTCAGGACGGCTCACTAGAAGGATTAGGATTTGGCTTGGGATTTAACTTTGTGGGTGAGCGTTTTGGTGATAACGCTAATACCTATGAGCTGGATAGCTCTTTCTTGACCAACGCAGCACTTTCATATCGGCGTGATAATTGGCGGGCTGGTTTGAATATGCGCAATTTGTTTGACGTTGACTATATCGAAAGTACTAATGGCAATAGATTGTCAGTTTTTCCTGGTGAAGGGTTTACCCTGATCGGCTCCTTTTCTATTGAGTTTTAACCCGTTGAGGCTCTACATGGATTTATATAGAAGGGTAGGATATGTCTGGGTTTAACCGATGTTGACTTGGAAACGCATAGCTGGCTGGCTGGTTTTAGCATTCTTAACGACAGGTCTTATTGTTGGATGTGGTCGGGCAACTCGCGATGATTTGAAAGACAGTTACACCGCCGATACTTCCATCGAGTCACTAGCGTCTGATTGTCGCGTGATTGAGCATGATCTGGGCGAAACTGAGGTCTGCGGGCAGCCTCAGAAAGTGGTTACGATCAACGCCTATGCCCTCGATCTGCTGTTGTCACTGGGTGTTCAACCTGCGGGCAGTACGATCACACTCAATGTCCATCAGGGAGAAATCTTTGACAATCCAGCCCAGCAGATTCCCTACCTGGGCGATCGCGTCACCACCCAACCTATGAACTTGGGCAATGCCAGCGAGCCCTCTTTGGAAAAACTGACGCTGCTGAAGCCAGACCTGATTGTGGGACAAGCAGGACGCGTTGACAATTATGATTTGCTGTCTCAAATTGCCCCTACCCTTCTATGGCGGAATCGCACAGCGAAAGGCCAATGGCAGGAGAGCCTGCGAGATCTAGCTATCGCCCTGGAGCAGAGTGAAAAAGCAGAAGCCATGATTCAGCAGTATGAGACTCGCATTGTCGATGCACGGGCTGACTTGGCCAATGTGGTTGCAACATATCCGAAGCTATTGCTGCTGGGAGCCAGTCGTCTAGATGAGGGTGTTTTTGCCATTAACGCTGATAGTTATCTAGGTGAATTGCTAGAAAGTATAGGGTTTCAGCTCATTTCTCCATCTGTTGCAAAGGCCAATGCGCCGATTTCAATCGAAGCTTTGCCAGAGTTAGATGATGCGGATAGCATCATTATTTTGGGCTATAACTTTGATGTAAGTGATGGGCGGTTGGAGAATCCAGCTTCCTCTGCTGATACGACGATGGGGGACTTGCTTGAGACACATCAGGTTCAACCCATTCAACAAGACTGGCAAGAGAGTGCGATCGCACAGTCCCTCACCGCCAGTCAAGAAAACCGCGTTTACTTTGCCACCTTCTACAAGTGGAATGGACTCAATGGCCCCATTGGTGCCGAGCTGATCTTAGAGCAGCTGCGTCAGTTTCTTTTGGAAGGGTAATTTGATGGTCTTAAACCAATACAGAGACAGTGTCGTAGCCAGTGAGCTAAGGGTCTGAAATACTATGGCGTGGAGGCTTCCTTCTAGTGTAAACGACGGCTTATAATGCAACTTATTCTCATCAGTGTGTAGGTTTTGCGCCGAGTTCTCCCATGGCAACACGACTGGTTTTAGATCATTGGAATGATTGGCTTGAGCCCGGCAGCTCAAATGATTCACGCCTGTTACATGCAGACCCATCTGATCGCATCCTGGTGTGCCCATCTCACTTGGGTCAAGGCTATTTCCAAGAAATCGTGCTGCGTGATGATGTAACTCTCTTTATCCATGATTTCACACTAAATCAGGATATAATAATCGATGCACCAGATGAGAGCAATCGTCTCGAATTTGCGTTCCATCTTGCTGGCAAAGCGACCGGGTACAGCTTCCTTGTCCCCTATTTTGCTTTGAGGGGACTGGCCGTAAAATCAGCCCGACAACGGTTTTTCAAAGTCGAGATTTTCTTTAAGCCTCCGGCACTGATGACCTATCTTCAGGCATTTCTAGAGCGGCTGTCGTCCCAGACTTATAATGTCGCCGAGCGCATTACTCGAGCTATGTATCGTCATCAGGGGGGCGGCTCAAAGTTAACCCTGGCTGGTATGCTAGACCAGCTTTTATGGGGCATGACTTCCCCCAGTCAGTACTTATTTGCAGAAAATATTCTGGCAGATAACCTATTCACTGAAGCGACTGCCCTTGCCTATGCTGCCCGCAGTCCTATGACACCCACAATGGAGCAAGTAATGGGGCGGCTACTCAGCTGCCCTTACCAGGGTGCAACCCGTCGGATCTATTTAGAACGTCAGGTTTTAAAGTTGATTGCACTTCGCATTGAAACCATGGTGCAGCCCCATCTTAACCAGATTGATCTTGAGTGTATTTACCAAGCAGCCACTATTTTGAGAGAACAGATCGCTCATCCCCCGACTATCGAAGCATTGGCCCGACAGGTTGGCACAAATCGGCTAAAACTGAATCAGGGCTTTCGCCAGGTATATGGAACAACTCCCTACGGCTATCTCCGTGACTGCCGACTGGGGCAAGCTCGGCGGCTATTGATGGTGTCAGACCTTTCAGTTGTTGAGGTCGCAGCCGCTGTGGGTTATAAAAATCGCAGCCATTTTGCCTTAGCCTTTCGCCAGACATTTGGTATCAACCCTAAATCGTTTCAGATGCAATTGTGGCAGCAAGCCAGCTAAAAAATGCGTCTACCGTTCAAAATTGCTAGTCAGTAGCTGTCCATTCTTTTACGCTAATCGAGAATAATTCGCTTCAGTCTCAACGATCGAGTTGCAGTAATGGTGATTGACT
>JBCCQQ010000114.1:0-9111 GCA_039024555.1 Cyanobacteria bacterium P01_D01_bin.156 | reverse complement strand
TTTTGTTTTTTTTTTTGGCGGGCGCGGGGGGGGCGCGCGCCCCCCCCCCCCCCCCCCCCCCCCCCCCCCCCACCCCACGACACCTCATCATTTTGATGGATTTTCCGGATGCATTTGGTCTATTTGCCATTGTTGTGGGTTGTTTCTCACGTATTGCCGAATAGTTTGCAAGGCCGCTTCATCACGAATAATACGGTCATGATAATTGCGTTGCCATACAGGAGTAACGGATGCATTTCGCAGTTGATTAATCCGTTTGGTGGTAGCACTTTTGAATCCAGCCATCAATGAGGAAATTGATTTAGGTTTCATCAACGGCATGATGCCTTTTTTATCAGTACGGTGCGGATGTTGGGACGAGTCGCCGCTCACCCCAACATCCGTAATAAAAACAATGCCATGGAAATGGTTGGGCATTACCACCCACACATCCAATTCAATCTCCTGACGGATTTGGGCTGATTTCTTCCATTCTTCTGCAACAATTGCACCCCAGTCGCTCAAAATCATGCGCCCGTTCTGAATTTCTCCAAATAAGCACTTTCTTTCGTGGGTACACAGGGTCAGGAAATAACCACCAGGGCTACTGTAGTCATAGCCTTTGAGGCGGATAGAACGACGATGGTGCTTATCTGGGTTGTAGCGCATGACAGGATGCAGATGCATAAATCGAGTCTGATGCCAGAATGCCCTCATGCAAGTCGTCCATAAATGTTTTCCAATGCAGGGGCGAGCGGCCGCTCGCCCCTGCATTGGAAAACACAACTACCCTTCCCCCTTTTCCCCTTCCCCTTTATCCTAAGCAGGTATCCCAGACGCCCCCTTCCATGCCAAACTTCAAACCCAACGACGGTCGCCTCTATTCCCCTGCCACAGAACGTAACCGAGACTGTATTCTCGAAGTATTAGACCGGGTGCTACCTAACCCTGGCACCGTTTTAGAAGTTGCTAGCGGCACCGGAGAGCACGCCACCTACTTCGCTCCCAAGCTAGCCCCACGTCGATGGTGGCCCAGTGATATCAGCGCCCCGATGATCAAAAGTATTGAGGCCTGGGCTAAGGAAACGAACGCTCGCTATCTACTGCCTCCGGTCGAGTTAGACGTATGCCAAACTCTCTGGCCAGTGGAAACAGATACCAAGCGCTCAGTGGACGCCATCGTCAATATCAACATGATCCATATCTCTCCTTGGGCAGCCTGTGAGGCACTGATGGCCGGGGCTGGACGAATCTTGCCAGAGAACGGAGTGCTGTATTTGTATGGTCCCTTCAAACGGGGTGGGCAGCACACCGCTCCCAGCAATGAAACCTTTGACACCTGGCTTAAAGAACAAAAACCAGAGTGGGGCGTACGCGATTTAGAAGCCGTAGAAGCAACAGCAAAGACCCATCAGCTAACCCTCAAAGAAGTCATTGATATGCCTGCCAACAACTTCTCACTAGTCTTTTGCAAGTAATCCCATCTCTTATATCTGCCAAAGTACCTTTACCCTACCTTGGCTCCAAAGACACAAAGCTAGTTGAACCCACGAGAGATGTCTGAAATCGACGCTAAAAGCATTAACCCCCGGCGTCACAACCAACATGTCTCTTCAGTGGACACCCCTCAATTAGCACCGGGTTTTGAACCCGGTGCGGACCTCAGCCCCATAACCAACCCGGTGTGGACCTTAGTCCCATAACCAACATTGACTGAGCACAGTGTTGCCTCCTACTCTGCCCACCCCGCCTTATCCAACTTCTTGAACCCGACGCAAAACCATGGCAACCCAATGGGATAACCTGTTCAAAAACGAAGGCACCTGGAAAGGTAGTTTTACCAAACTCACCCCCGATGGTACCGAAGTAAGCGATGTTCCCTCCATTCTGACTCTAGAGCGTACCGGCGATGCCAGCGCCCGCTTCCAGGTAACCCGCTACCCCACAGACCAGCCCCCCCAAGAAACCAAAACAGAATTTGCCAGCATCAACCAAAGCAGTCTATTTTGCGAAGATGGCTCCTTTACCAAAGGCTCAGTTCAATGGAGTCCCTTTTCTAAATTTGGCACTGAGTTTGGCTTAACCCTGCCTAATGCCCGATTTCGGCTGGTACAGCTGTTTAATCCCGGTGGCGAACTGGCAGATATTGTTCTCATTCGAGAAACTCGCGAGGGGCAATTTGACATCGTGCGACCGGTTTTATCCATAGATCAGCTGGTGGGCAGCTGGCGTGGACAGGCCATTATCTATCGACGGGATTGGTCCGTATCTCAGCCGCTGTCCACAGAACTGACGATTACCCAACAATCTTCTGATTCGGTTCTTCAAACCTGGCAAGCAGGCCCTGCCACCGGACAGTCTCAAGCAAAGCTGCAAGGCTCACGCCTAATTTTTGAAAAAACAAATTCTCAGCTGTTATTTTTACCCAACGGCGGTTCTGCCCTCTGTCCCCAGACGATTCAACGCAACACAGCGTTTCGCTGCGAAGTAGGCTGGCTGATTAATCCCAATACACGTCTGCGGTTAACCCGTGAGTATGGAGCCGATGGTAGCTGGGTACAGCAAACCTGGATTAAAGAAGAGAAAATAGGCTAATCTCCTGGGAGAGAAAACATCCCAAATTGCTTGACTTAATACGGCAAAACTAGAGAATTAGCCATAAAATTACCCATAGCATACTGCTCGATACAACCATGGAGGTCCTTGCTATGACTCGGCTAAATCGTCGTCGCTTTATCCAGTACGGTTCCCTAGCTGCTGGGACTGGATTACTAGCCGCCTGTGGCAATACGACCTCAACCACATCTGATGCAGAAACCAGTGCTAGTTCTGAATCTGCAGCAACCGCTGAGCTACAAAAGATTACCTTTGGGACTAACTGGTACGCCCAGGCAGAACACGGCGGCTTTTATCAAGCCGTAGCTGCCGGAATTTATAAAGACTATGGTCTGGATGTCACCATCCAGATGGGGGGCCCCCAGGTGAATGGTACGCAGCTGCTTATGGGGAAAGCCGTAGACTTTTTTATGGGCTACACCGCTGATGCCATTAAAGCTATTGAAGAAGGCATTCCCAAAGTGACATTGGCAGCTATCTTCCAGAAAGATCCTCAAATTATTACAGCCCACCCAGACCAAGGGATTAAGGACCTGGCAGACCTGAAAGGTAAACCTATCTTTATTTCCAAGGCGGCCAATGTTACCTACTGGCCTTTTTTAGCTGCAAAGTATGGCTTCACCGACGATATGAAGCGTAACTATAATTTTAATCCGGGTCCATTTTTGGCAGATAAAACTTCGGCGCAGCAGGGGTATCTCAGTTCTGAACCTTTGGCCATTGCTAAAGAAGGTGGCTTCGACCCTCTTGTCTTTCTGTTGGCTGACTATGGGTATACCTCCTATGCAACAACGATTGAAACTCGCCAGGAGATTGTTGATGGCGATCCTGATCTAGTGCAACGCTTTGTGGATGCATCGATTAAGGGTTGGTACAGCTACTTTGAAGATCCGAGCCTGGGCAATGAGCTGATCAAACAAGATAATCCGGAAATGACTGATGAACAGTTAGCCTACAGTCTAGAAAAAATGCAAGAGTATGGCATTGCTCTGTCTGGAGATGCTGAGTCTCAAGGAATTGGTGCTATGACCCATGAACGCTGGAAGGCATTTTTTGAGGAAATGTCTGCTGCTGGTGTGTTTAGCCCAGATACGGATTACACCCAGGCGTATACCTTAGATTTTATTAACAAGGGACCCGATTACTATCAAAGCTGATGAGATTTCTCTATGACCGGGTTTTCTGTAGTCATGCGGAACAACACTGATATTTGAGCCCATAGTCCATTCCAACAGGTTTACGAATGCGGTTCACCAAACAGGACGACGGAGCAGGTCAGAGTATCAATCACCCGATGAGTGACATCGCTAACGGCTAAACCGCCTGCAGTGCGGCGACGCATCGAGCGTAAAATCACGAGATCTACATGGCGAGCAGCGGTCAAAATGACAGCGGCGGGGTCATCATGGCGTACACATTTGATGCCGTACTCAACCTGCTCTCCCTCGGCCATGATTGCGCGCAGTTGCCCCTTAAAGCGTTGAAGGTCGCGGGTAGAATGGCCGCGATCGCTAACGTGCAGCAAAATAATGGAGGCCTCATGGGTAGCCGCAAACACTTGTCCAAAGCGGATAGTGCGAATCGTTTGCGGGGTCATAATCTTAACTGGAATCAAGATGCGTTTTAGCTCAACCGGAGCTTTCTTCAACCGGGTCACGGCCACCGGGCAGTGCGAGGCCCAAAACACATTGTCGATGACGCTGCCCAAAAGACGCGCTCGCAACCCTTCGGTCTGACTGCGTCCCATCACCACAAGTTGCGCATTATGTTCACGGGCAGTGCGGCTGATGCCCTCAGCCAGATCGTCGTCGATGCGCATGTGCGGACGGGCTTCGGTGCCGATGGTATCACTAATGGCTTGGGCTGTTTGCAGGATTTGCTGGTGATGGGTTAGATCGTTCAGCAATTTCGGATCGTCCATATGCGCATGGGCCGGAGCGATTGCCAGCGGCACCACATAGCCTTTTTCATGTTGGGCAATGAAGGCCGCCATCTCAAGCAAATAACGCTGCGTTGTAGGATTTGACAACGGGACAACCACAACAAACGGCTTTGATGGTGTCCCCTCGGGTTCAAGCCAGTCATCTGTGCCATCCGTGACTAACGGCTCGATAGGGAGGGGCAACTGGCTGGCAAAGCGGCTCGTTGTCGTCGAACCCACCAAGGACGTGACCAACATCAACACAATCACCGCGTTGAATACGGGAGCGGTGATCAACCCCACCTGTAGCCCGACTAAAGCAGCCGCCAATGTGGCAGCCACCTGGGGCAACGACAGGGACCACATGGTCAAGATTTGCATGGAGCTATAGCGAAACCAAAGGCCAGCCAAGGCCGCTGCCAATAACTTAGTCAATAACAGTACAAACACAATGCCGACGGTTAACCCCAGACGGTCAGTGAGCGCTTCGATAAATATCGGTACGTCGAGCAGCAATCCCATGCAAACAAAAAAGAATGGGATGAATAGGACGCCGCCAAAAAATTCCACCTTTTCTTTAACCGGGCCATCGCCCACTACGCCATTGACCGCCAGGCCCGCGAGAAATGCGCCAACAACCTTGTCGACGTTAATCATCTGTGCGCCGACCGCCGCCAAAAATACCGCTAGCAGCACGAACAAAAATTGATTGCCCTGTTCACTCCCGGTACGACGAAAGTAGAGCCGACCCGCCCAATTCAGGCCAAAGAGTACGGCAGCGGCATAAACTGCCAACCCCACCATTTGTAATGTCAGCGATAATGGCGAAAAATCTCCCCCCTGTAGGGAGGCACACACCGCCAGTACCAGTAACGCCATAATGTCGGTAAAAATCGTCGCGCCGACTGTGACCGTGACAGACTCATCGCGGGTGACGCCCAGGCGCATGACGATGGGATAGGCCAGCAGCGTGTGGGACGACATGAGTGAGCCAATGAGCACTGCCGCCACCCAGCCAAACCCCGTCCAGCGTCCCAACAAAATGCCCCCCACTAGGGGAATGGCAAAGGTGAGGATGCCAAATTTTATGGCGCGATCGCGGTTGCGACTAAATTCCTTTAGGTCAATCTCCAAGGCCGCCACAAACATGAGATAAACCTTGCCCACATCAGCAAAGAGCTTTTCGATGTCGCCTACCGGGTCAAGCAGTCCTAAAACACTAGGCCCCAGTATCACCCCGGCAAACAAAAGGCCGACTAAGCCGGGCAACCGCAATCGCTCAAACAAAGGCGGCAGAGTCAAGCTGACCAGCAACAACGTAGTAAACGCCACCAAAGGATTATCAACAACTAATTCCCTGAGTCCATCCATGGCAGCAACTCCTTCCAGTTGAGAAAGACGCAAAACTATTCTATTCTGCCCGTCATGCTGGGTGTGAAAATCTCTTGGCAGATTTGGTGCATAGTTTTAGCGTTGCAACTTACAACAATGCTCATATCACCCGGCAATTGCTATGGGGTAAAGCAAGGTACGCCCTGCTATTCCAATTTGCAAATTTTGATAGATGGGGCTTCAAGAACTGGCTCCAATAATTTACCTGCATGGCCATTCATGGAAATTGCTTTTCCCCTATGGGTCACTGCCTATGGAATAGCTATGGTCTTGGGTTTGGTGACTGTTTCTATTGACAGACGCAATCAGTTCTGAACAAAACAAAATTTTTACTGGAGCCTTGTTTAATCCTTTAGCAAGTCAAGTGCTCTAGGACGTTAGGTTTGGGTACTCGTCCATCTTCCCAGCGACCCTTTGAAAGGGTCGCTGGGAAGATACTTCTTTACTCCAAAAAAGAATCATTGTCCAAAGACAAGTCTCCAAAGTTGTGCAGCTAAAAGATTTAAGCTTTCGAAAGATCTTAAGGAACACATCAGCGATATATGGTTCTTAAACCCAAGTGGCCACAATCAAATAGCGTCCATAAAGGCTAACTTATAAGAGTTACGCGGTTATGATGTGGAGGCTGTCTACTCTAAATGATGAGACGCATTAGCCTTTGCCTCCCGATACTGTCCTAGGTGGCTAATTGGGTTTAAGGGTTTTTCCAATATTTCTACAGTATTAAAGACTTTATGAAGTCTATAAAATTAAAATCTGTTATACGACTGCTGACTATCGGCATCCTGACATTCAGCATCCTGACAACGGCTGCGGCCACCTATGCAGTCCCTCATGTCGACAACCCGTTTGTTGGGGCCACCGCTTATTTAAATCCGGACTACGTAGAAAAAGTCAATAAACAGGCTGTTCAAACCTCTGGGAGTCTGGGTAAACAAATGGCCCAAGCTGCCAACTATCCAACCGCAGTCTGGATGGATCGCATTGGTGCCATTACCGGAACAGCTGCCAATGGCAACAAAATTGCTATGGGCCTACGGGAACATTTGGATGCGGCACTGGCGCAAAAACTCTCTAATAAACCGATCACCTTTTTGATGGTGGTCTATAACTTACCGAACCGTGACTGTCATGCGCTGGCCTCCAATGGAGAAATTCCTGCTGGTGGCATTGAGCGTTATAAAACCGAGTATATCGATGCGATCGCAGAGATTGTCAGCGATCCGAAATATGCACCTATCCGTATTGTGTCTGTAATCGAACCGGATTCGTTACCCAACCTGGTAACCAACCTCTCCACGCCTGCCTGTGCTTTGGCAAAATCGAGTGGTGAATATGTCGAAGGCATACAGTACGCTCTGGATAAACTGCATCCAATCCCCAACGTTTATACCTATATTGATCTGGGGCATTCCGGTTGGTTGGGCTGGGATAGTGCCTTTGGTCCGACGGTAGCACTGATAGCCAATACCATTAAGGACACCCAGGCCGGTGTAAACGCAGTAGATGGTTTTGTTTCCAATACCTCTGGCACCACCCCGGTCATTGAGCCATTTCTGCAAGACTTTGCTGGTGACCCGCTAATCCGTTCCTCTGATTTCTACGATTGGAATCAGTATGTTGATGAGGTCGGCTACATAAGCGCGATGTACGATGCGTTTGTAGCTGAAGGTTTCCCGACGACGATTGGAATGTTAGTGGATACCAGCCGTAATGGCTGGGGTGGCCCGAGTCGTCCGACCGTTGTTAGCACATCTAAAGAGGCAAATACCTTTGTCGATGAGTCGCGCATCGACAAACGACCTCATCGTGGTGGCTGGTGTAACCAAATTGGCATGGGTATTGGTGCACGTCCGGTTACTGAACCCTACGAGCACTTTGATGCTTTTGTATGGGTAAAACCGCCAGGAGAATCGGATGGTGTTAGCGAGGCCAACATTATCGATCCGAATGATCCGGCCAAAGGATTTGATGGCATGTGTGATCCAAATGCAACCAATAGAGACAAACCGCAATACTCAACCAATGCTATGGCTGGAGCCCCCCATGCCGGATGGTGGTTTGCAGAACAGTTTAAAGTGCTGGTCGAAAATGCCTATCCCCCACTTCTGTAACTTGACATGGTAGCCATATTTCCAGAAAAACCTGGGGATGTGTAAGTTACAGAAGATATCAGGAGAACATTTAGTTCACCACAACAATACGAATGCCGTTACGGGTTTCACGAGATTCAATACTTTCAATCATGCCACTACGGTCATAATCAAAACTAACATCTTCAATTTTCTGCAGGCGCCCCCTGCTGCTATAGTCAATCTCTATGTCACCAACACGCTGAAATAACCCTCGACGGTTATATCTAAAATCCGTGCCACCAATGGTCTGAATACGACCATTGCGAGAATATCTAAACCGAGCGTTACCAATGGAGCGAATACCACCATCGGAATAGTAATCGATTTCAGTGGTGTAGTCTCGAGATTCTAGTTCGGTTTGGCCATCGGCATAGACTTTGATCTTGGCACCTGGCACATTCACAAACGTACCAAGTACATTACCTTCTCTGTCTACATAGATAGAATGAAAGCCTATCGCTTCTTCATCTAGGCCATCTTCTTCATTAAAGTCGACTAGGCTCTGGGTAGATTTTTGAGTACTCTTCAAGGTTTCTGCATTAGCTGGTACCGTTGCTGTTATCCCCACAGTGGCTAGTAGTAAGACAAGACTTAGGGATAACTTAAAGGATATGTGTAGTAGAGTCATGCTGTAGTACTAGAAAATCATAGCTATTTAGTGATGGCTCCTAGCCTAGCGAAAGACTTTGGAGTTGTCTTTCTACATCCGTACTCGCTTAATTGTAGAAAACTCTAAGCCAAAGGTAAGTAAACTAGCAGGCTATATCTGATTAAGTCATATATAAAAATACAAAGAAGACTCTCATAACCTACACCTAGAGACATTCTTTGAACAGCGTGCCTGCGATTGCTGTTGCTGATTGATGAAGTGATAGGGCTAAGGGAAGTGCGTGAAAATAAGACACCTTAATAAGGCTTGGCGATACCTGGTTCCCCTTGGCAAGGGGAACCGTCAGGGAGGGGTCTGGAAAACTAGCGCAAATGGCCGAAGACCCCTCCGCCTACGGCACCTCCCCTTGTTAAGGGGAGGACGTTGCTTAATAAAATCCTGCTTGGAATTTTATTTTT
>JBCCQQ010000113.1:0-9453 GCA_039024555.1 Cyanobacteria bacterium P01_D01_bin.156 | reverse complement strand
TGGCATCTGGCCGAAGAATGCTTCAAATGTCTGCCCACATTTGTTCAGCTAGATTTACTCCAGTACCAAAATATTTTTGAGCATTAGCTACGGTCTTACTACAAAACCTTGCCCCGTAGCCATCATCCAACAGCTGACAAATCCTCCATTACCCAGTTAGTATTCTCTGATTTTCAAAGAGCCCTGCTCTCGATATCAGAGTGATTAAACTGGGTAATCTGTTAATATTCACCAGAAATTAGTTACGTCCTCTAGATGAAATCATCCTAGGGCACCCATATCGACAATAAAATTATCACAGTTTATAACAACGTAAGGATATCGAACAACTGGTAATACTTCGCAAGATTCTCTGGAATGCCCGGGGAAAGATGAGTTAAATAAGGTTTTCAAAAAAAAGTCAACACCCTGGATACAAAGTGATTTCAGCCAGTGGAATCAACACGAGCGCAAGGTTATTTAATGGGTTTGAGGGATTACAGCCTATTCCACCCCACAGAAATCTATCAGAACGGCCCAAAAACCTAACCTAATCTCAGTATTTCAGATCATAAATAGCCCAATTAGACTTTTTTAAGAAGCCCCAAACAATAAAATATCAGCAAAGAGTTCTCCAACACTCCGTTTTCTAATGCTCCTTTACGGAGACTCTCCTGAATGTGGAGTTTCCTTAAAGAAGCTCATTTACTAGTGGTTTTTGCTATGCCCATAGGTCATTAATGACATGAAAGGTGTTCGTTAATTTTTTATTAACCATATGAAAGCTGTCATTTTAGCTGGTGGTTTAGGCACTCGTCTGAGTGAAGAAACCGCAATCAAACCAAAGCCTATGGTAGAGGTCGGTGGTAAGCCAATTCTTTGGCACATTATGAAGATCTACTCTCACCACGGCATCACTGATTTTATTGTTTGCTGTGGCTATAAGGGATATGTCATCAAAGAGTATTTTGCCAACTATTTTCTTCACATGTCAGATGTCACCTTTGACATGCGCTTCAACCAGATGAATGTTCACGCAGGAAAAGCAGAGCCCTGGCGTGTCACACTGGTAGACACTGGTGATTCAACCATGACCGGTGGTCGTCTAAAACGTGTTAAAGAGCACGTTGGTAGTGAAGATTTTTGCTTTACCTACGGAGACGGTGTATCCAACGTCAATGTTACTGAACTGATCAAGTTCCACAAACAGCAAGGAACCCTAGGAACACTGACCGCCGTTCAGCCTCCTGGACGTTTTGGTGCAATTTCTCTAGAAAAAGAGCAAACAAAAATAACTCAGTTCCAAGAAAAGCCTGAGGGCGACGGTGCTTGGATCAACGGCGGCTTTTTTGTTCTCAACCCCCAAGTTATCGACTACATCGACGACGATTCCATTTCTTGGGAGAAAGAACCTTTACAGAAGCTGGCTCATATGGAAGAGCTTTCAGCTTACAAGCACGATGGTTTTTGGCAGCCTATGGATACCCTGCGAGATAAGCGGTATCTAGAGAAGCTATGGCAAGCAGATGAAGCTCCTTGGAAAGTATGGTAGATTCCACTCAACTTAAAGAAGTAAAGAATTTTATTATCTCAATTTTCTGAGCTCTTTTTCTTTATATTGAGTGCTTGTTTTATTGTGCTTTTAGTACAAGCAAATTATACCTATGAAATTTATAGAAACTGGCTTGGAGGGGGCATTCATCCTGGAATTGGAACCTCGTTCTGATGATCGCGGCTTCTTTTCCCGCGCCTTCTGCCAGAGAGAGTTTAAAGAGCATGGTCTAAACCCGATCATTGCCCAATGCAATTTGGCATTTACAGAGAAAAAAGGCACCCTTAGAGGACTACACTATCAAACTCCTCCCGCAACGGAAGCCAAGCTATTTCGATGTATCAGTGGCCGTAATTTTCACGTAATCGTTGATATGCGGTCTGGCTCATCTACCTATCTAAAGCATTTTGGGATTGAATTATCTCCTGAAAATCGTCGGGCACTCTATGTTCCCGAACTATTTGCCCATGGATACCAAACCCAAGAAGATAGTTCGGAAGCGCTATATCAGGTCAGTGAGTTTTATGCTCCTGGCAATGAAGCAGGGCTAAGGTATGATGACCCCAAGTTATCAATAAATTGGCCGATCCCCATCAGTACTGTATCTGAGAAAGATAGGACATGGCCGTTGCTTTAAGGGGGGTAGTTCAATAGCTCTGATAATACAGAGTTAAAAGAAGTACACCAAGATTTGGACAGCCAAGTTATCACAAAAGTCAAACTGTTATACTGGAAGGCTCTTTATGATTATTGTTGACGATGCGCTGAAAGCACGCCACGAAGCAGGCAACCCGATCCGAGTAGGCATGATAGGTGCGGGCTTTATGGGTCGAGGGATTGCCAATCAAATTGCCAACTACATTCCTGGTATGGAACTAGTAGCAATTGCTAATCGTACGCCAAAGAATGGCTTAGATGTTTACAGTGCAGCTGGCATTACCGATGCTAGGGAGGTCAACTCCCTAACAGACCTCAATCAATCCATTGCTGATGGTAAGTACGCGGTAACTGCTGACCCATCCCTGCTCTGTCAGGCCGACAACATTGACGTTCTCATTGAAGCAACAGGTCATGTGGAGTACGGTGCCCAAGTCACCATAGATGCCATCCAGCACAAGAAGCATATGGTGCTGATGAATGCAGAACTCGATGGCACAGTTGGCCCTATTCTCAAAGTAAAAGCTGATGAAGCTGGAGTTATTCTGACTGGCTGTGACGGAGACCAGCCCGGTGTTCAACTAAACCTCTACCGCTTTGTCAAGAGCATTGGTTTACAGCCTCTACTATGTGGCAACATCAAGGGTCTACAGGATCGATATCGTAATCCCACAACCCAGGCTAGCTTTGCCAAGAAATGGGGCCAAACGCCCCACATGGTTACCAGTTTCGCAGATGGAACCAAAATCTCCTTTGAACAAGCGATTGTTGCCAATGCCACAGGCATGAAAGTCGCTCAGCGGGGAATGTTGGGTTACGAAAGTAAAAATCATGTCGATGACATGATGGACCTTTACGACATTGACCAAATGAAGGAGCTCGGTGGTATTGTCGATTATGTTGTCGGATCTCAGCCTAGTCCCGGTGTCTTTGTGTATGCCGCGCGTAATGATGACCATCAGGCCCACTATCTGAACTACGGTAAACTTGGAGAAGGTCCGCTCTATAGCTTTTATGTCCCCTACCATCTGACTGTATTTGAAGTACCACTTTCTGCAGCACGAGCGGTCTTGTTCAATGATGTGGTGATTGCCCCCAAAGGTCCTCAAGTTGTTGATGTTGTGGCTGTTGCCAAGATTGATCTAAAAGCTGGAGAAACCTTAGATGGTCTGGGCTACTACATGACCTACGGTATGTGTGAAAACTGCGACATCGTTCAGACTGAGAATCTTCTACCCATGGGCTTAGCCGAAGGATGTAAGCTAAAGCGCGATGTCCCCAAAGACAGAGCACTCACCTATGACGATGTAGAATTGCCCACCGATCGCCTTGCCCACAAGCTGCGGGCAGAGCAAGATGCCTATTTTGTCCCTAAGAAGACATTGGCAGGCGTGAGATAGGGGCATAATCACCTTGGCATTGTTGCTCGAACGAATTGAGCTGTCAGATATTGCTAGGTGGCACCTCTAGAAGCTTCATCTCCCAAGTCAACAATGCCATTACCTTAGACCAAAGAAAAAGCATTCTCTTTCGTCTAAATGTTGTCAGAGTGCATCGTTATCTCTTATTGCCTGTATCAGGCAATGGATTAAAACAGTTTCCTAATTAGATTGGGATCCTAACCTTTCCCTAAACTTTAGAGCTTAAGATTTATGAAAACGGCCCAAGACGTTATTCAAATTGATCTCGATTATATTTGTGGCAACCTGCAAGAAGAATTTGCCTGCATTGCTGGCAAACGACTTTTAATTATTGGTGGCGCAGGATTCCTGGGCTATTACCTGGTCCAATCCATATTGCATTGGAACACAAAGGTATCTGCCGATAAGATTATTGATCTTACAGTTTACGACAACTATATTCGTGGTATCCCCGATTGGCTAACCGCTCTAGAGAGCAACCCCAATCTGACACTACAGAAGCATGACATCACACATCCTCTACCAGACAACATGGGGGATTTTCAGTACATTATCCATGCAGCATCCATTGCGTCTCCAATTTTCTACAGAAAGTATCCAATTGAAACCATGGATGCCAATGTAAACGGTCTGCGTACCCTCCTAGAGTACTGTCGTACCCAGAAGGACAAGGGTACTCCCGTAGAAGGCTTCCTCTTCTATTCTACCAGTGAGATTTATGGTGATCCAACTCCTGAGAATATTCCAACTCCTGAAACCTATCGTGGCAATGTCTCCTGTACAGGTCCCCGTGCCTGTTACGATGAGTCCAAACGCTACGGTGAAACCCTGTGCGTTAACTTTGCTGAGCAATACGATCTGCCCATCAAGATCGCCAGACCATTTAACAACTACGGCCCTGGACTAAAGATCACCGATCGTCGAGTGCTCCCAGACTTTGCCCGTGATATCTTAGCTGGAAAAGATATTATCATGCTGTCTGATGGGTCCCCTACCCGCACATTTTGCTACATCGCAGACGCAATTGTCGGCTATTATAAGATTCTCACCAACGGGCAGCCTGGAGAGTCCTACAACATTGGTATTGAAAAGCCAGAAATCTCCATGGCGAATCTAGCTGAGCGCGTTGTTGAAGTTGCTAAAGAGCTATTTGACTATCAAGGAAAAGTCGTTAAGCAAGTTAGCGAAGATAAGGACTACTTAGTAGACAATCCCAATCGACGCTGCCCCATCATTGAAAAGGCACGCACTCAGATTGGTTATAACCCGTCAATTTCTGTTGAAGACGGCTTGCGTCGAGCATTGGTTTGGTACAAAGATAACTCTCAAGCGGAGGATGCATAAATGAAAGTTTCTATCGTTGGAACTGGCTATGTGGGGCTTGTCTCCGGTGTATGTCTGGCAGAGAAAGGGCACCAAGTTACCTGTGTTGATATTGACCAGGCTAAAGTCGACAAGATCAACCAAGGAATTCCTCCCATTTATGAAGATGGGCTAGAGGAACTACTAAAAAAGAATATCCAAACAAATCTCAAAGCAACGACCGATCTTCGCCAGGCTGTGATGGAGTCCCAGATATCACTGATTGCGGTGGGTACCCCCTTTGACGGTCAGACAATCGATCTCCGCTTTATCGAGACCGTAGCGCGGCAAATCGGCGAGGTGCTTAAAGATAAGGATAACTACCATGTCGTGGTGGTCAAAAGCACAGTTGTTCCAGGCACCTCGGATGAAGTTGTCCTACCCATCGTCGAAGCAGCTTCTGGGAAGAAAGCCGGTGAAGCTTTTGGTATCGGCATGAATCCCGAATTCCTCAAAGAAGGAGAAGCCATCGTTGACTTCATGAATCCTGACCGGATTGTGCTCGGCGGTATTGACGAGAAAGCTCTGAGTGTTATGGAAGAGCTCTATGCTGTTTTCCCGAATGTGGATCAGATCACCACTAACTGCAAAACGGCAGAAATGATTAAGTACACGGCTAATTCTTTATTAGCCACTATGATTTCCTTCTCTAATGAGATCGGTAATCTGTGTGCCGCCACTGGCAGCGTAGACGTTGTCGATGTCATGAGAGGTGTTCACCTTGACAAGCGTTTAACACCTATTCTGGAAACAGGTGAGCGTATTATTCCTAGTTTCACTACCTATCTGGGTGCTGGCTGTGGATTTGGTGGCAGTTGTTTTCCTAAGGACGTCAAAGCTCTAAAAGCCTATGGAGAGCAACGGTTATTCCCCATGCCACTACTGGAAGCAGTGCTAAAGGTGAATGCCGCTCAGCCTTACAAAATGCTGACTTTGCTCCAAAAATATGTTGCGGATTTGAATGATGTTCGCATTACTGTTCTAGGTTTGGCCTTCAAACCTGGTACCGATGATATGCGTGAATCCCCTGCCATTCCTGTCATCCAAGAACTATTGGCTAAAGGAGCTGTAGTTCAAGCTTATGATCCGATTGCTCAGCACGAAGCCCAAAAGATCTTTGACGCTGGAAAAGTTGAGTATGCAGACTCTTTAGAGACAGCGATCAAAGGTTCTCAGGCGATTTTAATCATGACACGATGGGCTGAGTTTAATGCTCTGCCAGAGCTTCTTAGATCCCTTGATGAGGCCCCTGTCGTCATCGATGGTAGACGTATGCTGGCTAAGCAGGACTTGGCTAAATACGATGGTATAGGTCTCTAAGGTGACTGACGCGGATACATCCTACTTTTGGATGTCGCTGAATTGAGGAATCATTAGGACTTACGCATCGGCCCCCCAAATCTCCCTTTTTTAATGCCCCTCGGGCTATATTCTGGGGATCTTCGAACTCAGAACTCCCCAGGATTGGGGGACAGGGGGTTCAGTCCTGACTTAATTGCGTAGGTCCTAATCATTCCATCATGGACCTCCTTCAGCATCTACTACCTGACTCATCAGCCTTGGCCTTGAAACACTGGGGGCTAGGATACGGCAACTCACCAATTCGTTATCACCAGATGACTCAGGCCGTTCCTGATCCCATTCAAGTCGCAGCTCGTTTTCATCTAACAGAAACGGGGAAGTTGACCATTTGAGATTAGGTCCCTACGGTGCGATCGCTAAGATATTATTGTCCACCAATTGCTAGGAGACTTGTTTATAAGAGTTAAACCGGCACTTCCAGCGATTTGACTGCCGCCAGTTTCTGGATCGCTTCAAACCTCGATTTCACTGTGGCTTCGTCAGTTATGTGTGGAGCTGGAATCGGCGTTAGTTGTACCGCACAGGCCTTAAGCTCAGGCTCCAAGGAAATCGGACACACTTCTGGATGTGTCAGGGCATTGACCTCGGTGTTGTCGCCCCAGAGAAACCCCCAGTGCATGGGCATAAAAACGGTGCCTCGGGTAATGTTTTGAGTGACCAGGATTTTGAGTTGAGCGGAGCCGCGTTGAGACTTCACCTCCACCCACTCCCCTGACTGAATTCCCAATCTCTGCGCGTCGCGGGGATTCACCTCCAGCAGCGGCTCCGGATAGCGTTTGGCAATCCGCTCAATCCGTCCCGTTCGGCTTTGAGTATGCCAGTGTCCGTAGAGTCGACCCGTGGTGAGCACAAATGGGTACGCTTCGTTGGGTGGTTCAGCCAACCCTCTAATATGAAATGCACAAAACCTGGCTTTGCGATTGGGTGTGGCAAAGTAGTAGTCCGTATACAGACGCTTATCATGTTTGCCATAGGCGACCTCGTCGCATTCCCCGGCGGGGCAGGGCCACTGAATTGGACCGATCGCTAGCCGCTGGTGGCTAAGACCCGTCGAGTCACACAGCCGCCCCGCCGTTAGGGAGACAAATTCGGCATATACTTCAGCCGATGTGCGTTGGGCAAACTGATTTTCAAATCCCAGGCGGCGACCCACCTCAGCAAAAATCTCCCAGTCGGCCCTGGCTTCCCCCACTGGGTTACGAAAGGCCGGACAGTAGGTCACAACTCGCTCAGAGTTAGTCATGGTGCCCGCTTTTTCTCCCCACTGGGTGGCGGGCAGTACCACATGGGCAAACGCGGCTGTCTCCGTGGGATAGTAGGCATCCTGACAAATTGTAAAGGGAGACTTTCTGAGGATGGCCTGGGTGCGCTTAATATCTGGCATACTCACCGCTGGATTGGTGGCAGCCACCCAAAAGACATCGATATCTCCCTGTTCTAGGGCCAGCATCATGTCCCATGCTGCCAAACCAGGACTCGGCGAAATACTCCCCTCGGGAACCTGCCACACGGTTTCCACTGCCCGACGATGCTCTGGATTTTTGACTAGACGATAGCCAGGTAAAATATGGGCCAATCCGCCCGCTTCTCGACCGCCCATGGCGTTGGGCTGACCCGTCAGTGAAAAGGGACCGGCTCCAGGTTTACCCACATTGCCAGTCATTAGGTGCAGATTGATGATGGTACGACATTTGGCCGTCCCCTCCGTGGACTGGTTCACCCCCATGGACCACAGGGAGAGCACTCGCTCTGATTTTCCCCACCATTCGGCGGCGGTTGCCAGGTCGCTGAGGCTAATGCCACAAATCTCTGTGACTCGCTCCGGCGGGTAGCTTTTGATTACCTGGGCATAGTCACTAAAGCCATCGGTACAAGCTTCAATAAATCCCGGCTCGATCCAACCGTTTTTTAGTACCAGGTGGGCAATGCCGTTGAGTAGGGCAATATCGGTTCCGGGTTTGATAGCCAGGTGTAAGTCCGCTGCCTTAGCTGTATCGGTATGGCGGGGGTCCACCACAATCATTTTTGCCTTGCGATTCTTTTTTTGATGTTTTTTTAGCCGGTTAAACACAATCGGATGACAGTCTGCTGTGTTTGTTCCAATCAAAAAGGCACAGTCAGCCTGTTCTAAATCGTCATAGCAACAGGGTGGACCGTCGGAGCCAAAGCTCTGAATGTACCCCGCCACTGCCGATGACATACACAGCCGTGAATTGGCGTCAAAGTTATTGGTACCTAAACAGCCCTTCAACAACTTTTGAGCCGTATAGTAGTCTTCCGTTTGAAACTGCCCTGAGCCATACATGGCGATGGCTTCAGCCCCCTTCTCTGCCAGCGTTTTACGGATTTCGCTGACAATGCGAGTCAATGCCTGCTCCCAGGATACTCGCTGCAGCGGCTGAGCAAGGGAGTCTCGCATCATGGGGTATAGCAGCCGTCCCTGATCGAGGGAATCGCCAATGGTCCCCCCTTTAATGCAGACCTGACCTTTGCTGGACGGATGATTGCGATCGCCCCGCGCCTGCCACACCGGATTGCCCTGACTGTCGCGATTTACCGGCCGACCGGGCTGGGCGGGTGGCAACACCTCCAGACCACATCCCACACCACAGTAGGGGCAGAGAGTCTTGGCTGCATCGGTCATAGGTCATTCTCCATCTACAAAAAAAGTTTTGTATAGGTTCAAATTTGACTGGCGCGGGATTTTTCTATGGTTTAGCAACAATCCATCAATCATACTCTTGACACAGAAAAGGGGAGCGCTGATCGCCCCCCAATCTGTTGAGTTGACATTGCTGTCCTTACTAATCAGCGCATATGACAATCTGCTAACTTGTTCATTAAAGAGCCAGTAACAGCCTCATATCGATCATCAGTAAAAACACTTGTCGTCCACACTAGCGAGCTAATCGCGTTAGCTAGCGTAGGAACCATCAGGAACAGTTGTGTCTCCAGCTGCTGCATCTTCGCCTTCGTGGGCTTCAGCAAAAGAGCCCTTGGGTTCTTCTAGGATGAAGAAACACATGAAGGCAACAATCAAAGAAGCAACACCGAGGGTTTGGAAGAAACGAATATTACCAATGTCGCCCTCGGGCAAGAGGCTATATAGAGTCAGGTAAG
>JBCCQQ010000112.1:0-9607 GCA_039024555.1 Cyanobacteria bacterium P01_D01_bin.156 | reverse complement strand
TCTTTGAGTTCGTGCATAATGCCAGAAAAAGGGGGAAAGCCCTGATGGGTAGCCTATTGACTACGTTACTTGTTTAACTCCCTGAAACGCCGATTGAGCCTAAGATTATTGGTCAGGCATCTAATACAAATATAGTAGCTAGACTCTTTATATGCCCTAAAGTTCAGAAACCATCATCATGAAAATGCTTAAAGTCAGGAATTTATATTTCTCGTTGTACTTTTATCGAGACATATTTTCCAAGTATCAGGCTCTCCTTTAGGAAGCTTCAAATCAAGAATTTGAGCATGTTGTCGAAAACGCTCCAAAGTTTTATTTATAGGCTCTTTAAGGGCCAATGCCGCAAGAATGATACGTGTTGGATGAATTTCTCCTTGTAATAAGTCACGTGGACCATCGATATCCTTAGTAAGATTTCTAGCAAAAATAAGTAAATCTTCTTCTGAATTGACTAGCGCTTGTAAACCTTCTAAATCCATCGGCTGAAATTTTATACCTAATGGAGAAAATTTTTGAAATTGTTTCAGAACATCAGCCACAGGCTCGTTTAACTTCACTGCCCCTGCGACCACATGAATAGGAGTAACGGTATTATCAAGCCAGGTCCTCTTTCTTTCTTTGTAAGTACTAGTTGAGGCATCTGAAAATAGAATAGAGTCATTGCGGACAACAGAAATATTTTTGATCGTGATTAGATCTATATCTGGGACAGATAAACCCAATGGAATAAACCTCTTTAGTCTATTCAAGACTTCATCCAAAGGCTCTTTCAAGCGCCATGAAGCCTGAACAATTTGGGCAACAGATATTTGCTTCTCTGGCCAAGCTGTTCTATCGGTTATATCTCCTTCAGAAAGAGCTATGAAATCCTCCTCAGTAGCCTTGAAGTTGTCCAACTTTTCAGGATTGACTTTAGGCAGCGTTAATCCTATGCATCTAAACTCATCAAATCTTCGGAGTGTCGAAACCACCGACTCATTTAATCTTTTTGCAGAAAAAGCGATTTGAGCTGGTGATATATAGTTGGATGGCCAAGCCTCTTCACCATCTAAGTTTCTAGAGAGCGCAATAATATCTTCAGGATTTATCTTGATTTTAGCAATCTCCTTATTGTCACAAGAGTCAACCATCTTTAAACCTATTGATTTAAACTTTTCAAATCGCCTCAATGAATCTGCTATTGATTCATTTAAGCGTGTTGAGGTTAAGATGATTTGAGATGCAGATATTTCATCTTCAATCCATGGTTTTCTCCAAGAAATTTTATCTTTTTCGAAAAGATCAACTACCTCATCAACCCTTCTTGAGAGTGCAATTATATCTTCTTCAGAAATCTCAATTTTTTTAAGCGAGGTTACATCTATTTCGGGGATTCTTAGCCCAAAAGCGGCAAATTTTTGGAATCTCTGAACAGTTTTCATGAGAGGCTCATCAAGCCTGTGAGCAGCATGAATAATATGGGCAGGAGGAACATAATCATCTATGCAAGGATATTGATATCCTTGCGGTGGGAAATCCTCCTCAATGACTATGCCGTCTCCAGGCTGAGGCTTTAAATCATTGTCAAGCTGGATTGACTCTGGGAAGCTTGATATAAAATCTTCTGATACTTTAAATAAACCATGATTACCCCACAAAATAACGCGATAAGGCACAATCCACCAGGGCATTACTCCTCTATTTACGAGACCTTCCACAGAAAGACCGTATCTGAAATAACACAGCCAAATATCAAGTTCAAAACATCCTATTTTAGCGATTGGGACTTCTAAATTATTTGTACTTCTACTCATTAACTCAATATCAGAGCCTCTTTCCTCCAATATTTCAACAATATGTAAAGCCACTGGAGGATGCTGGCGAGAAAGTTTCCATAGAATATTCTCAAGTCGAGGTCTTCATAGTCTAATAAGGCTTTAGAATGAGCAATTAACGATTGACGAACCCAAGTTTGATCCCAATCAACAATTCTTTTTCGGTCGACCGTAAGCTTTGGAAGCTTATCTTTTCTTAAATTAAATACAAAACCAGGCTGATCTTCTGAAGTGATTAAACCATCGGATAATATGCACCCCTTTCTGACCCACCAATATTCACTTTCTGGAATCCACCAAATATTTGTATCTTCTATATTGAGGCAATACATCTGAGGATATTCAGGATGTTTAAGTTGATTTGGATTCCATACTTCATGACGTCCAAATTGAAAAACCTCTGTTTTGAATTCTGCAACCCAGAGTAATTTGCGTAAGGTTTCAATACAAGAGATCAGCTTGCCTTTATGATGTGTTCGATTGAGATAGAGTCGGATTCTTGTTCCTGAGTGATTACCAGTTTCTAGCTCTTGTACTCGAAAGAGACCACTACTACCTGGAATATGCACCTGCAATCGCTGACTAGGTCTACCATTACGATCTAATCGGCATGTTTCAACTTCTAGCTCATCAGCCAGCATAAAGTAGCTGAGTACGCCTACTCCAAACTGACTGTTTGGATACAGGTAGATTGGCGGATCACATTTTAACCACTCAGCCTTTTCTTCAATAAATTCTGGTAAATCTGCGAAACGACGTCCTGCACGAGCAAAGCATTGATACAAATGCTGAATGCCCATTCCAATGCCATCATCTTCACATTCTAAATATGCTCTACCATCTTCAATCCCTTGCCGAAACAGAATTAATCCAGTCCAATGCTCCTCTGGCCCATCATATTTACTGGTCTGTTTAAGATAGGCCAACCTAGCTGCCTTATAACGACAAGCATCTAAGGCGTTTTGATATAGCTCTCGTATCGCTAGCATTGGATCACCATAGAGTTGCTCCCCCATAAGCAACTCTCGTACTTCATCATGAGCAAGTTGAAAATTAATATGAGGAGTTTGATACGCGGGAATGCCATCATGGTATTCAGCTGTTATTCCATCAGTCGTGAAGTGTGTAGGTAAACCTGCCAACACTTCCATGCCATGGCGTTTTTCACCAACTTGCCTGAAGATCTGAGTTAAAATCGAGCTTGTCATCTCAACATGTTGATGCAAAGCTAAATCAACTGCTGGATGGTTACAAGTGACTCTTAATACTCTCCCGCGTCCAGACGGGTTCCAACGAGCCTGGCAAACTGTTTCTCGAATCTGGCCAGGTGTAAGTGGATCAGATAATCCAATATGATCAACTAACACATCTGAAAGTAATCGAAAGTCCACTGCCAAAGCACCTGCCAAGTGAAGCAAGTAGGCTAGCATTTTTTCTCGAATGATCTGCTCTTCTCGATATCGACCAACAGTGAGTTTAGCGTGTAGGCCACTAGGACGATCATCACGATCAATACGTTCTAAGTTAGAAAAAACGCATTGGGCTAATTCCAGTAATCTCTTTCTCGATAGCGTTTCTTGGACTAAGCGAGAACTACAACAGCGAATTCGGTCAAGGCTACCAATAAAAGTGTCAGAAAGATATCCACCCTCAGACTTAGGCTGCCAAAGCTCTAGAGATTTGAAAAGGCATTGATACATAAGCCAAGCCAATATGGCATTCTTATCATCCAGGCATCCTCTATCCTGCAGTCTTTCAGCTTTTCGGACAAAGCGGAGTTGTCCTTGATGTGTTTTATCAAGGGCATCTCGGAAAGTTAACGGTATGTCGTTTTTATCCAGCGACAAAGGGCTTGCTTCAGCTGCATGAACAATTCCACTAGCCAAAACAGCCTCTCTTAAAAAGGGAATCGTAACTATTAATGCCGTTTCAGCAGAGGATAATTTTACTTGAGGATCAGAACGTAAAACTAGTAAGTCAAGGGATTCTAGGACGCGAATCGGTAGTTCTGCGTCTCGCCAAGGGTCGTTTGGTAATCTTGAAATGGCACGCTGCCACTGTTGCCAACAAATAGAAATAATTTCTAAAACTTGCTGTTTGAGTTGTGTAATATGTGGGTTATCTTTTGCTTCATCATCATTCCATAATGGCGATTGCCAAGCAGCATTACTCCAAGGATCAATCCCCTCTTCAGTGATAGTTTCAGACAATGTACCCTCACAAATCACTCGTGAGAGTACATCATCTTTGACAGAGCTTTCAAAAAAATGATAGATTTCATGAGATCGTTTGCCATGGTCAGCAACCAAGGAATCTAATCTATCTTGGGTCGCTTGTATAACATCTTCCAAAGTACAAGCTGGATGTTTTGGTTCGACAACTTCAGAAAGCGCCTTAGAGAACAAGCTAAATCCTTCATCTCCAGGCACAAACTGACTAACTTGGCCTGGTCCACATGAGAAAATAATTACAAAGCTTCGCTGTGTTGCCTTTCTACGTTCACCACGACTCCAACTAGCTAAATAAGTGTTCTTGGAATCCAACTTGACACCCTCACGACAGGCATCAATGAAGAACAATATTGTTTTGGCCTCAGCAAGATCAATAATATGCCCTAGTTCCGTAGAGACTAAGTAATCTTCAATAAAATCTGCATCTTCAAGCACAGCATCTGATGGGATCAGATAGTCTTGTCCTCGATAGTGTATTCCATGTCCCGAGAAATACAAAAGTAACGTATCAACCCCTTTCGATCTGCGACATTCCTGGCGCACCGCTTGAAGAATCTTACTACGGCCCGTCTGAAGAATACCTTCAGTTCCAAGAGAGCGTACTGAGTAGCCAGATTGCTCTAAAGCTGAATGAAGATTTTCAAGATCATGGCGAACAACAGTAAGGTCTTCAATTGCTTCACTTTCGTAATCTGGAACTCCGATTAATAATGCGCGACGTTTTTTCATGTTTTACTCCGAAAAGGTCAGCGTAATTGCCCCTTTGCCACCTAAGCTGGCAGTGCCGATAAACTCTACACCGCCCTCAGCACTTACTTCCACCTGAACTGTGATTTCCTTGAGCTTAAAGCTGCCAACCTTTTTAATATCCTCTAAGGCCACAGCCATGCCGTTGCATACCCGCTCTAAGTTCTGTTTCAGTTTTTCAATTGGAATTTCTTGGAGAGTAATTTCTGCATCTGGAGAGAAAATACCTTTTGTTCCTTCGGCTTCGTCAGGAATTTTCACTAGAAATGGAACCGTTTCCATAGAGTTTTCGCTCATAAAGACTAAATTTTCATAGCTTTAGGTCCTTTCAAAGATATATGTTCTAAATCAAAGATCCAGTAAGCTTTTCGTTGTTTAAATAGAATGAGCAAAAAATTTGTATTACATAAAGTTACTTACAGCGTGACTAACCGCTACAAATAGCGTCAATCTTTTTGACAAACTCTATATGTAGTACCTTCAACAAGGTTATGTAACCGTGACGCGTCAAAAAAACATTTTAGTGAGTGGGATCTTGAAAAATAAGGCCATTCATTGATCGCCTTTTGTCGAATCAGCCTGCTTATCATCAACTACGTTTGGAAACTTACCCTGCGTCTCAGCCTCCCGCACAGCCGTCTCAATAATGTAAGCTGCCAAATTTGCTGTGGGTCGTCCTTCATGGTCGGCCCATTTCTCTAGTAGCTCAGCCACCGCATCCGGCAGGGTTACATTAATCCGCTTGCTCACGCTTTGCCCTTGCATCAACTCGTACATCAGTCTATCCCCTTACATCGCTTTAGACGCGACTCGTATTTTATTACGCCTATTGCGTATCTTTTTAGATGTAAATATGATGTAATTAGATGCAGGTACGTCAAAGCGATCCACATGTCGTACTTGCCCTTCCAATCAGGCCTTGGCCTTATAAGTAGACGTTAAGCCTGGTCGCACATCACTTCAAGGAGGCATTGACCTTTATGAAACTTGCCATTGAGCGTGCCGAAACTAGCACGCAACCCGTCATCCAAACGCCCAATAGCGTCCTCACCTATCGCCGCTTTGCCTTTGATGGAGGTAACCGCTTCATCAAATGGGTTAGCCCAGACCATCAGCCCCGCTGCATTCCCTCCTACATCAAACCCCTGGAAGATTGGGAAGATGCCCTGCCAGACTCGAACACCGTGATTATTGAATCCAATGGCATCCGCTATGTGGTCGGTCAGGTCGCCCAAGAATTGAAGGGAAAGCCCACCTACCAGCACAGCAAAGCCAACCTAGCCCAAAAGCTTTTTCTTGCTGCCCTGGAGCCAACGGAAGATCGCAACCACATCCTGATTGACACCCTGGTCGTCACCACCCCCGATACCCGCGATCAGCAGGCAGTAAAACGGTTAACCGCTCTGCAGGGGCTGCACCAGTTCAAACGCAATGGTGTGGAAATTGCGGCCAAGATCAACCGGGTAGAAGTGGTCGATGAATGCCTCAGTGCCTGGCGCTACGCCTGGAATCAGGGCCTGTTTCGCTATCACCGCAAAAACGCTGTGCTCGATCTCGGCGGAGGAACAGCCCTGGCGCGAGTGATTCTGCCCAATGGTCTGATTGATCGGGCCGCTGATGTAAAACTGCCCGGTACCTTTGACCTGGCCAATAAGATTGCCGCTGCCCTCAAGGCCCGCTCCGAATATAGTCCCGATTTGGGGCTGATTATGGATGCCATTGCCAGCGGCACCTTCACCATTGGTCCATGCCAGAGCTTTGCCGGACTGTTCGAGCGCTGTCGTCAGGACTGGCTGGCAGATATCCAAGCTACCTTGCGAGAAACCTGGGTCAAGCAGGCTGCCGAAATTGGCGAAGTTCTAATTGTCGGTGGATCAGCTGCCCTGGCCACTGCCCTGGCCGAAACTAGCAATGGACGGTTCAAGATTCCTGAACAGCCCAGCCCTCAACTCATCAGCCTCTATGGACTGCTGGAGGACTAGACCATGGCGCAAGCACGGATTGTCCTGCGGGAAGAGCATCTCACCATTGCCAATGACCTGAAAGAAAACACTCGGCTGGGCAGCCTGACCGAAGTGGTGGGAGTGCTCTTAACCCGCTACGGACGACACCTGAAGGCCACCTGGGAGCTGGAACCCGGCGCTGATACTATGGCTGAGGTGGCCCCAACACCGACTGCCCAGCCCGTCACTCTTTCAGAACAGTCCACCCCTCCAAGGGATCCGGGCACCCATCTAGCTCCCCTCTGGTCCTGACATCTCTCTTATTGCCCACCTCGATAGGTGCCTGAATCTCCATGCCATCCATCCCAGGAAGGTTACCAACGATGAAATTTGCACTGGGCGCAATCTTGTTACTCCTTGTTGTCATTGTCGCCAACTTATCTCCTGACTCCAGGCCTGACCCGCTCCACCGCGCTGGCGAGGTCCCCCAGCGGTTAGCAAATCCGTAAGCCCAAAAGACTCAAACTCTCTTCTATCCCTGCAGATCCTTGCCCCAATTTCCAACATGAACCATGACACATTTAGTAAGACGTCCCAATACCATGCCTGTTCTAGCGGGTGACATCATCCACCCCACTCAGCTCGACACCGAACGGCAACAGCTGTTCTATGACGTGTTTAATCTCATCCCTCAGCCCTACCAAACCGCCCAGATGGTGGCGGATATCTGCCAGGGGCTGGCCCAACATCGAGAACAGGAACTCTGCGCCTTGATCAGCCAGTTTCAGGGACTACAACAACAGCAAGCACAGCAGATGAACCACCACATGGCAACGCTGCAACAGATGTTGTTGGCCCAACAACAAGCCCATCAAGATCTCCTGAGTCAGCTGGCCCAGCAACAATTCAACATGCCGCCGCCCCCGCCGCTGATACCCACCATCAACCTGACCGTCGATAACAAAGTGGAAGCAACAGCTGGAGGAGAGTCCACCAATGGGTTTCTAGCCATTTTCTTCGCTGTGCTCACAGTGCTGTGTATTGGTCTTATCACCGAGGGGGACTAACACCATGAGTTTTAATGAACTAAAGCGACTAATCTCCACCATGCAACCGCCAGTCCAGGGTGCCGGAACCACAACCCCGATGCCGGGCATCAAAAACTTCAGCCTGGGCAAATCCTCTGGGGATGAACTACTGGCAGCAGTAGGCTTTGCCGGTCTTCTGGCCACTGCGGGCCTTTTCCTGGCCCCACGCCTGGTACCAGGGATGGACCATCTCGTGTTTTTCGGCTGGACTGTTGCTGTTGCAACTTTACTCAAATTCTGTTCCGAATGGCCTAATCCTAAGCCCCTAACCACGGCCAGCTTTACCCTTTGGGTCGCTCTTCTGCTAGAGAATCTCAACTATTTCCCCATGTGGAAGACCGGCTTACTGGTGCCCCTGGTGGCTACCGCCTGGTGGATCTTTAACGATCTCTTTCGCGATGGCAATGGCAAAGTCGCCTGGTGTACCCGCTTTGCCCTGGGGGCCTTTGGCGCAGTCGGCCTGCACTGGCTAATCACCGGCTCACTGGTGTAGGTCAGCCCACACCCCCATTATCAGGCGACTGCTTCCGGGTAGTCGCCCTTTGCCATGTTTAGAGGAAGTCATCATGTCCCCCGCACAGTTCCAACGATTCAAGCAGTTTTGTGCGATCGCAAACCAATACACCCAAGAATATGCCCACGAATTTCAAGGCGTCTCTGGGCAGCAGATCTGGCGTGATCTGATTCAGGTGGCGATGGCATTGGGAGTAGTAAGCAATCGCCAGGAATTTGAAACCGGCTGGAATGTCCTAATGGCAGAGGAAGCATTCAACCTACCTGCCTATGAACCCAATCAAGGAATTGCCCCTGAAGCTTCCCAGGCAGAACCATTACCCGAGGGAATGGGCGGTCAAATCGTCTCAGTGCTCAAAGCCTTTCGAGTGCAGGTGGATTATTTGGGAGAAGTACCAGGGCCAACCTTCACCCGACACCAACTCAAGCCACGCTTGGAGGTGAAGGTATCGGCCATCTCTGCTCTGGCCACTGACCTGAAAGTCCATCTGGGGTTAGACACCGTACCAATCATTTCCGCCCAGTCAGGCTGTGTAGCCCTGGACGTACCGCGTCCAGATCGGCAGTTTGTCCTGTTTGAGGATTATGTACAGTCAGAGTTGCGATCGTCGCCCCCCTCAAAAATCACCCTAACCCTGGGCGTCGGTCTAGATGGCAGCCTACGAGAAGTGGATATCTCCGATGCCAACAGTTGCCATTTGCTCGTGGGCAGTACCACAGGTGGCGGCAAATCCGGAATCATTCGGACCATGCTCTACAGCCTGTTCTGGCGCTATTCCCCGGAACTGGCCAAAGTGCTACTAATCAGCATCAAACGCTCTGAGTTTCCAGACTTTCAGAATATCCCCTGGCTCTATGGCCCAGTAGTGTCAGAGGCCACTGAGGCAGTCTATGCCCTTGAGCATCTCTGTCAGGTAATGGACCACCGCGATCGGGTGCTGGCCGCTGCCCGCTGCAAAGATATCGACGTATACAACCAGAAGCATCCGGCTAAACCCATGCCACGCTTGCTCGCCGTATTTGATGAGCTGGCAGATTGCATGTGCGTACTACCTGCCAAGGTCTCAAAGGAGGAATCGGAACTACCCACCAGCAAGCGGTTAGAAACAGCCATGGTACGGATTGCCCAGAAAGCCCGCTCCACCGGCATCCACCTCATCGTGGCCACCCAGAGACCTGAAGCGTCAGTCCTCACCCCGCTGATTCGGTCTAACCTACCAGGACGGATCGCATTGCGGACAAAAACAGACGCAGACAGTCGTATGATTTTT
>JBCCQQ010000111.1:0-9790 GCA_039024555.1 Cyanobacteria bacterium P01_D01_bin.156 | reverse complement strand
TGTCGTCTAGGAGATAGCATTAATGGCTTTTGGACCAGCTTCACGATTGGGCGTGAGCCTTTTCGACGAGACCCCTCCAGTCGAGTGGGTTCCTGGCCTTGATAGTGAGGGCCTCGAGTCTATTATCAAAGCCGTCTACAGGCAGGTTTTAGGAAATGCCTATGTGATGGAAAGCGAGCGTCTTGCAGTTCCCGAGTCGCAATTTAAGCGTGGTGAGCTAACCGTACGGGACTTTGTTCGTGCGGTAGCCAAGTCTGATCTGTACCGCTCACGCTTTTTTGAGAGCTGCCCCCGTTATCGTTACATTGAACTCGCTTTTCGCCATCTGTTAGGTCGTGCGCCCAACAGTTTCGAGGAAATGAAGTTCCACAGTGCCGTTTTAGATACTGAGGGTTTCGAAGCTGATATCGATTCCTTTATCGATAGTGATGAGTATCAGAATGTATTTGGTCAGGACTTTGTCCCCTACATTCGCGGCTATAAGACTGAAGCTAGCAACATGGTTGGGTTCACCCATACCTTTGAGTTGGTTCGCGGCGCTTCCAGTAGCTCCTTGAAGGGTAGCGTTAATGGTAAAAAGCCCCGTCTGAATTCGTTGGTGATCAACGCGATTCCAGCGCCTGTTCTCTCTCCATTGTCTGCAGGTGGTACCTTCCAGACTCCTGCCGATTCCTCTCGTACTCGCCACGGCGTGGGTGCTAGCGCCAACGGCAAGATCTACCGTGTTGAGGTCACTAGCTACCGCTCCAAAGCATTCAACCGCGTATCGAAGTTCCGCCGTGCCAACAAGGTATACATGGTGCCCTTCGATAAGCTGTCTGATGAATACAAGCGTATTCACAAGCAGGGTGGTGTAATCGCCAGTATTACCCTCGTTTCTTAGAAGCTTGATTAAATTTAGCCAGACTGAGGGTTAATTCCTCAGTCTGGCTGCATGTTTACTTTTTGTGTTGAGAACATTTCAAAAACAGTAGGAGATTTTCAATGACAGCTTTTGAGTCGTGGCCTGTAAGTAGTAGTGAAGATAAGCAGGCAATCATTCGTGCCGTATACCGTCATGTTTTGGGTAACCCCCATGTGATGGAGAGTGAGCGTTTGGTTAGTGCTGAATCTCAGTTTTGTGATGGTTCTCTTTCCGTTCGTGATTTCGTTCGTGCTGTGGGTAAGTCTGACTTCTACCGCAGTCGTTATTTCGAGAGTTGCGCTCCCTACCGTTTTGTAGAGCTCAACTTCATGCACTTCCTAGGTCGTGCTCCTGAGAGCCAGGCTGAGCTTTCCGAGCACATCCGTCGCTGTGTGGAAGAGGGTTACGACGCTGAGATTGACTCTTACATCGACAGTGATGAGTATCAGGCCAGCTTTGGTGAGAATGTAGTGCCTTTCTACACCGCTAGTTTGACTCAGGTAGGTCAGTCCCAAGTAAGCTACAACCGCATCTATGCCATTGATCGTGGTCCTGCCCAGGTGAGTAGCTCTGTTAAGTCTGCTCAGCTGGTTGCTCAGGTGGCTGGTGCTGAGAAGGGTAACAAGATTAAGGCTGCAGCTACTAACTTGAACTCGGGTACGACTAAGCGCTTCAAGATTAAGACCACCGCAGCTAAGTTTGACGCTCCCCGTCGCGTCAGCATGAACGAGTACATCGTTACCGCTGATAAGATGACGCCTCAAATTCAGCGCATTCATCGCACTGGTGCGAAAATCGTTAGCATTACTGAGATTGTTTAATCTTTGGTGAGCTGTGTTCTGAAAGGCTGCCTTGTATTTCAAGGTAGCTTTTTTTAAATCATTAAAAGTGTGTTCGGCTGGGGACTTTGCAAAATGCGCCACTGTTTCCAGCCTGGTACTCATAGGTCCTATTATGTAGTGAGATTCGCGCCTCATAGCATGCATGGAGTTGCTCCATAGGGTTCTGCTACATGATGTTTGCTTAACTAAGACATCGCTGGTGTAAACGAAGGCAATTACCGACAAATTCATGATCAATAACACTTTGTTCCGCCCTGAAGTATTGAAGGCTAACAGGAAGAAATTTAATCCTGAAGGCTTCGATTTGGCGGCAGCGCTTAAGAAAAAGAAAGCAGCTGAAGTAGCCAAAGCAGCAACTCCTCAAACAGCTGATTTTGATGTTACTAAAAATTATCTAAGTCCCTTTTCAGGTACGCAGCCTGTAGAGCTTGTTGGTACAACATCGGTTACAGACTTGGATGTTGTTATTCGTGCTGCATACAAACAGGTATTTGGCAATGCCCACTTGATGGAAAGTGAGCGTTCCGTGAATGCAGAATCCAAGCTTCGCAGCGGTGAAATAACAGTTTTAGAATTTGTTCGGCAGCTTGCGAAGTCCGAGCGTTATCGAGCCATCTTCTTTGAAAATTGTTCTAATATTCGCGCCGTCGAATTAAATTTCAAGCATCTGCTGGGCCGTGCACCAGAGGGTAACGCAGAAATCTCTGAACATATTCAGACTCTGGCCGAGGGAGGGTTTGACGCTGAAATTGACTCCTACCTAGACAGTGATGAGTATTTCCAGACGTTTGGCACTGATATCGTTCCCTACTACCGGGGAGATAAAACTCAAACAGGTCTTTCGGTGTCTGGCTTTACCCACTCCTCTCAGCTAGTGAAGGGAGCTTCCAGCAGTGATAAATCTATTGATAACAATACTGCTCCTCAAATTCAGGCGGGGTTGTTGAGTGGTGTGCCGACGGAGATTAAGCCCTTAGCAACGCTGCCCATCTCTACGCCCGTTATCCCGCCACAGGAGTACAAAGCGCCTGAGAAACAGCTGACTAAGAAGGACTATATTCCTGTCTATAAGTCAGCGGCGTTTCTGACAGAGCCTGTCACACCCAGCGAGTGGGTACGGCAGTATAACGCTAAGCAGGCAGCGGCCACATTCCCTGCTGCTCGGTTAAGTCAGCCAGTTAAGTTCTATGCAGGTGCCTCCGGCGAAGATAAGGAGATTCTGATTCGCTCTGCCTACAAGCAGGTGTTTGGCAATGTCCACTTGATGGAAAGCCAGCGCTTGGTCACAGCCGAGTCAAAGTTTAAGGATGGTACCTACAACGTTAAAGAGTTTGTCCGCGCGCTAGCGAAGTCAGATGCGTATCGGGCGCTGTTCTTTGAGAGTTGCTCCAATGTTCGAGCTGTTGAGCTGAACTTTAAGCACTTGCTGGGTCGGGCTCCTGACAACTTTAAGGAAGTTTCTAAGCACCTTGGCATTCTGGCTGAAGGTGGTCTGGATGCTGAAATTGATTCCTACTTTGATAGCTCAGAGTATGACGAAAACTTTGGCACGGATACGGTTCCTTACTATGTAAGCTACTCCACTCAAACCGGTAAGAATGTTGCTGGTTACAATCGTATCTTTGAACTGGTTAAAGGATTATCCAGTAGCGATCGCACCATTTCTGAGTCAATTCGCACCAGTCAGCGATCGCAGCTACAAACAGACCTGATCAAGGGTTTCCAAACTAAAAAGGAGAACGTCTTTAATCCCAAAGGGTTCCAATTAGCGAAAGCCATTGGTGCGCCCGTTGTTGTGGCTAAGCAGGATGTGGGCTCCGCTTCTGTGATTGCTGCCTACACCGATTCATTTGCGGAGCAGCAGCCAGTTGAACTGGTTGCCGGAGACAGTACTAGCCAGATTGATATTGTTATCGAAGCTGCCTACAGACAGGTGTTTGGCAATGCCCATCTGATGGAAAGTGAGCGTTTCCCCACGGCTGAATCCCAGCTACGCAATGGTGATATAAGCGTTCTAGAGTTTGTGCGGGCCCTGGCAAAATCAGATAGGTATCGCACCCTGTTCTATGAGCGGTGCACTAACTTAAAAACTGTTGAGCTGAACTTCAAGCATTTGTTAGGGCGTGCTCCTGAGAACGGTGCAGAAATCTCCCATCACATTCAAATTTTGGCTGAACAAGGGTTCTATGCTGAAATTGACTCCTATTTAGATAGTGATGAGTATTTCCAAACCTTTGGGGCGAATGTCGTCCCCTACTTCCGGGGCTATCAAACCCAGACCGGTAAGGGCATGGCTAGCTACACCCATTCCTTCCAACTGTTGCGCGGTGCTTCTAGCAGCGATAAGCAGCTGAGTCAGTATGGTGGCGCTGCCGTTGACCGCGCCATCCTCAGCAATCAGTCCAGCCGGATTCCTGACATTACTGAGCAGACTATACCCGTTGCCGATATACGCCCTCAGCCAAAGCCAATCCTGCCGCCGGTTAAGAGTCCTGAGTATTCCTTTGGTCTGGATGCTACTAGCCCCCTATCGGCTGTTGAGCGTACAGCCATTTGGGAAGGCCAATTTAAGACCATTGCCAATGCAGACCCAGTGAAACTAAGTCCTGGTGCATCGGACGAGGATGTGAGCTTGGTGATTAACGCCATCTACAAGCAGGTGCTTGGTAACGCATATGTAATGGAGAGCGAGCGTCTGACCAGTGCTGAATCTAGGCTGCGGAATGGTGACCTAACTGTACGTGGCTTTGTGCGTGTTTTAGCTAAGTCAGATCTGTATAAGTCGCGCTTTATTGACAATGCCCCCCGCTATCGCTGTCATGAGCTGAACTTTAAGCATCTTCTGGGTCGTGCGCCTGAGAGCTATGACGAGACTGTGTATCACAGTGCCGTTGTGGATAACGATGGCTACGACGCGGATATTGACGCCTATATCGATAGTGAAGAATATCAGGCGGCCTTTGGCGAGAATGTTGTCCCTTACTATCGTGGTTACAAAACTCAGACCGGTAAGAGCCTGTTAGGCTATGTCAACATGTTTGACCTGGTCACCAGCGTTTCCACCAGTGATAAGGCTGGTTCTACCAAGGCCAGAGTAGAAAAGCGTCTCTCCTATGAGAATCCGCTGAAGGTGCAACCGGTGACTGATGGAAATTTGCTTATTCAGAAAATGTTTGGGTTGATTTAATTTAGTCACCCTATAGGGAGCTTGGAAATACCTCTTAAATGCCCGCATGCTTCTAGTTTTGGAAGTATGCGGGTTTTCTGTGTTGAGGGACGCCATCAATGAGCGATCGCAATAGCGTGAGTGCGATCGCTCATTTGTGATCCTTATTACTATTTATTAAAAAATATATCGTCACGAACATTAAGAAAAAACAAGTTGTTCTCATTTAGCTCTCAAAATCCGATATTTCTCTAAATAGGGTCCTAATGTCGAGTGTCAGTTTTAGCAGTTTAAATTGGAGCCGTCGTTCGCTCTTGCCTAGAAGTTGTGTCCGTTCAATATAGACAACGTCAATTGAGCCGATAGTTTGACTCGTCAAGGCAGCAGTGGCCTATGTTTGTGTCCGGTTAGACATCCTTCCTGTGGGGAGCTTTGTCTGAGTTCCTAGAACTGATACTTCGCGAATAATATTTGGCCCTTTTCCGTTATCTGATGAGCATTTCTCGCGGCATTAGCTCTAGCGGTAAGCCTTTTAGCAAACTCAATTTATTTTCGGAGGATTGTTCCATGGCACTTTGGGTAACCAATGCTGTGCCCGTTGAACTTCGCCCCAATGCAACTGAGGATGACCTGCAAACGGTCATTCGTGCTGTATATAAGCAAGTTTTAGGCAACCAGCATGTGATGGAGAGCCAGCGTTTAACTAGCGCTGAATCTCTACTGCGTGATGGCGATATCACAGTTCGAGGATTCGTCCGGGCAGTCGCCCAGTCAGAGCTTTATCGCTCCCTATTTTTTGAGAATTCATCGGCCTACCGTTTTGTTGAGCTTAATTTTAAGCATCTGTTAGGTCGTGCTCCTCAAGAGCAAACAGAAATCGCCAATCACGTTGCTCTTTACAACGAGCATGGCTATGCTGCTGAGATCAACGCTTATATCGATAGCGATGAGTACACCGCTAGCTTTGGCGAAAATCGTGTGCCTTTCGTACGCGGTAACCAAACTCAGACCGGCGTCAAGAATGTTGGCTTCAACCGCACATTTGCCCTAGTACGAGGTGATGCCACTAGCGACAGCGGTAAGCAAGCTCAGTTGATTAGTGACCTGGGCTCTAATTTGGCGACGACTATTACGGCTCCTCAGGCTGGAACTGGTCGTAGTAGTACTGGTAAGCGATTCCGCATTACAGCGAGTACATCCACTTCTGCAGCCGCTCTAGGCCGCGTTAGCAAGCAGCAATACGTGGTTTCCTACAGCCAGCTATCTAAGCGGATTCAGTCCATTCTGAAGACTGGTGGAAAGATTCTGAGCGTCACTGAAACCAACTAGGTTTAGCTCTCAGAGATATCAGCAGAGACCATCGTTTCTGCTGGTGTTGTGTTGTAAAAAAGTTCCGTGCTTGGAGTGCGGATGCATCATCACTATTAGGAGAAAAGGTATGTCTCTCTGGATTAATAATGAAGCCGTTGAGCTTCGCCCCAATGCTTCTGAAGAAGACTTGCAGGTTGTGATCCGTGCAGTTTACAAGCAGGTTTTGGGCAATGCCCATGTTTTGGAGAGTCAGCGTTTGACCAGTGCTGAATCCATGCTCAGAAATGGTGAAATCACTGTGCGTGGTTTTGTCCGCGCAGTAGCAACCTCTGACATGTACAAGGCTCGCTACTTTGATAGCTCTTCTTCTTACCGCTCGATTGAGCTGAACTTTAAGCACTTGCTAGGTCGTGCGCCTCAGGATCAGGCCGAAATTTCTGAGCATGTTCAGACTTATAACGAGTCTGGCTATGATACTGATATCGATTCTTACCTAGGCAGCGATGAGTATCTAGCTGCATTTGGTGAGAATGTTGTGCCCTATGCCTGTGGCACCAGCCAAACAGGTGTTAAGAACGTAGCCTTCAATCGTTTGTTTGCTCTAGATCGTGGCTATGCTGCCAATGACACTGGTAAAGGTGCCAAGCTAATCAGCGATGTTGCCAGTAACCTAGGCACTAAGATTAAGTCGCCTGCCACTGGTTCTGGTGCCTATAGCAATACTGGTAAGCGTTTCCGTATTGTGGCGTCTAAAGCTAACTTTGGAAATCGGGTGACTAAGAGTAACTATAGTGTTGAAGTTGGCTATGCTCAGCTTTCTAATCGCATCCAAAACATGCAGCGTTCTGGCACCAAGATCGTCAGCATTTCAGAGGTGTAAGCCAGCGTCTATAGATAGCCAGCGTCTATTAGATTTGGATATCTTTGACTAGTCAGATAATTGAAGGTATCAAAAGCTCAAAACCTTCAGGCACAGCTGTATAGGCTCCTGCCCTGAAGGTTTTTGTCATGCGGTATCTGCTTTTTACACCATAGGCGTCTAGCTTTACCTTAAGAGATAAAATTAGAGACCAATGCAAAAAATGTTTTACCTCAATGGATATTGAAACCTTTGTCGAACGCTCACTAGGAGAATGGCGATCGCAACGCAGTGCCCATCACCTAGCGTTTGGTCATTTTGAAGAAGTCCGGTCCACCATCAACATTGAAGCTTTAGAGCTTGATGAGCCAGGAGTATTGGACCTATGTAAGCGCTATGAGGTTTCACTTGAGAACATCGTCAGTCCATTCAAAATGAGTTGGGAAGGGGAGTCTGACTGGGATGAAGATGAGGTAATGTCTGGCTCAACGATTTTAATTCCCGTTCCCGATAGTGCCACTACGGGTAAATTACTTCGAGAGCAGGGGTATGCAGAGACTATGGAAGCCATGGGAACCTACTGTCTCACTGACGATGGCACCTTTATTTTGACGACCGCCTATGACCGAGCCGCTGCAGAAGAAAAAATTTGGTTTGCGACACCAAACCTACGATTTCGGGTGTCTTTGATTAAGACAAGTAGCGGCAAGGGCGTTACAACAGCTAGCTTCTCTTCAGAGGTAAGACGTGGAGTCACTAGCTAAACTCTCGCTAGATTATAAAAAATATGTAGATAGATTGACAGACTTACAATTTTGTCGGCCTGACTTGCGTTTTTAATGGCAACCCTTCCATGGAAGCACTTTTAGTCAAAAGAAACTCCTATGGTAGGTATTATCGGTGGCTCTGTCATGGCCGACTATCGCTCACGGTCTGTTGTGATTGATGTTGCTGGGGTGGCAAATCAAACGACAGTCGCTCTCACTTTGTAATTGTGCAATGGTCAAACTAGGTATTGAGATGATTCTAGTCTCGTCATCAAATATTGATATTTTGTGGTGCGATCGCACCAAGACCCACTAGCGCCTAACCCCGATGCTTGATTACACTAGAAAAATAAAGTCTGTTTCGATGATTCGACAGTAGGGCTAATTTCAAACTGTTAACAAAAACTTTTTGAGGGAAGGCCATACCGGTCATCACATAACAACGCTGTTTTACGCTTTATAAAACGCGCGCAAATTAGTTTAAGAAAATTTAAGAATGGTGCTTACTAGCAATGCCAATGTCGCTTACTCTCAAAATTTTATAACCCTTACTCGCTGGATGTCTGGGGACTTTAGCAACCAGCACCAGGCATTTGAGGACCCTAGAAAATTTGCCCATATTCGAATTTTTTTTCGCCCCCTGCCCTACGACTTTTTCTCGGGGGTTGGACTATATTCTGAGCAAACCCAAGACTACGACCTGTGGAGTCCCTATCGTCAGGGAGTGCATCGCCTCGTTGATAAGGGAGACCATATTTATATTGAAAACTACGGTCTCAAGGACCGAATTCTTTATGCTGGCGCTGGTCACAATTTAGATATTCTCAAAACAATTACCCCTGAGTGCATTGAACGTCGAGAAGGATGTTCAATGGTGTTCAAACGTGAAGGCGACACATTTATTGGTAGCGTAGAACCAGGCAAAGCCTGCATTATTCCTAAAGAAGGCAAAATCACCTATCTAACTAGTCATGTGGAGATTACTGAAAACACATGGATGAGTGTTGATCAGGGCATGGATATTGAAACAGATGACTATGTGTGGGGCTCGACAGAGGGAATCTTGAGGTTCCGTAAGCGGGTTAGTTATGAGAATGAATTACCTTTCTAAAGAACTTGATACGTCTAAAGAATTTGAGACCAATACGGATCTAGATCTAGAGTTCAAAGACCTTAAAGCAAGTCGGGCTTCCATGCTTCCTCCCCAGGCACAAAAGAAGATGAAATCTTGGATCCGCAGTCGCCACCTGATTCGTTCAGGTAACTTTTTTATCTTTGAAACTGTTGAGTATTCAACGGTAGAAAAGTTTCAAGACTGTCTAAAAGCCCTGGGGGGGACATTAATATGTGTTGACCCCGTTAAAAAGATCTGGATTGGGCAGCACCGACGTGTTGTCCTGTATCGGGCAAAGGCAAGTTTGCATACTCCCCACCACGATCTGCAGCAATATTGGATCAAGTATGGGAGTTTCCACACCCGATTTGATGAGCGAGTTTAACATTCGTCTTTGTCCCGTTACTGATATATAAGCATTTCAGAGCTTTTGTGCCTTATGTAACGGAATATTGCTTTCTCCTCATTAAATGAGACGTGAGCTACCGCAGTTTCTTATTGTTTTTATGGTGGTTGAACCAAACAAAACGGGATTGCCACCAACGAAAAGTTTTTAACAAAACAAGGAGAGCTCAATGCTTGACGCTTTTTCTAGAGCGGTAGTATCCGCTGATGCCAGCACTGCACCTGTGGGTGACCTATCTGCACTTAAGGCATTTGTTGCAAGCGGCAACCGTCGTCTAGATGCAGTAAATGCAATTGCATCCAACGCAAGCTGCATGGTGTCTGACGCTATCGCTGGCATGATCTGTGAGAACCAGGGCCTAATCCAAGCTGGTGGTAACTGCTACCCCAACCGTCGTATGGCAGCATGCCTACGTGACGGT
>JBCCQQ010000110.1:0-9866 GCA_039024555.1 Cyanobacteria bacterium P01_D01_bin.156 | reverse complement strand
GCTCTAAGCTTTGCCCGTAACCGTGGTTGCGCTCCTCGCGACATGTCTGCTCAGGCTCTAACTGAGTACAACGCTCTAATCGACTATGTAATCAACTCCCTTTCTTAGAAAGGGACTCTTTCCTAGAAAGGGACTCTTTCATAAGGGCCGATTACTTGATTAAAGGCTTGACTTAGTCAGTCATAACCTGGAGATTCTCACGAGTCTCCAGGTTTATTATGTGTACCATTTCTGTTTATTCAATTCTCCTATGGATAAGCGTTTTGCCAATATTTTTGGTCTGACAGAAGAGCAGTGCATTACGCTGCTGGATACTCCTCCTGAACAGACCGCCGACGAAAGCGAGCGTTACATTGCAGCTTCTCAGTTGGCAAACTATCCGTCGGAACCTGCCATTGATGCGCTGATTCGAGCCGTCAATAACACTTACGATTCTTTAGACAATCGCATTACTCGACGTAAATCTGTGGAGACGTTGGGTAAGTTGAAGGCAACGCGTAGTTTAGACGCCATTCGTACGTGTTTGGCCGATGACGATCGGTATACCGTAGAGTCTGCCGTTTGGGCCATTGGTGAGATTGGTACTGAGAGCGAGGAGATTTTAGAAGAGATTGCTCAGCTACTCACTAAACCAGACCAGACCTATCGAGTGATTATTCACACCCTGGTGAAATTGGACTATGGCGCTGCAGTGGATCGGGTACGTCCGTTTATGGATGCTGAGGATGAACCAACGGCGAGCGCTGCGATCGCGACCGTTTGTCGTTTTGCTCGAGACTTTAGTCAAATTGATCGGGTGGTGGCATTTCTTCAAAGTGACAGTGTAAATGCCCGTCGGGCCTGTCTTGAAGATCTCATTAACTCCCAATACTATCCAGCCATTCCAGCCATTGCCCGCTGTCCCATTTCGCTCATGTTTCGGTTGCGAGCAGTGCGGGCTTTGGCTGAGAGCGGTATGGCCACAGGAGATGTAAAACTAGAAGATGTACTACCGGTGATCGAGCAAATTTTGTGGGATCATCCTAAGAACTTAGAGCTGGTACATGAATACGATCAGCCCCCATCCCTGGAGTTTTTGGTACAAGAACTCTATCAAACTGATTTTGGTCGTACCTATCTTGCGATTCAGACATTTATAGAACAGCAACCGACAACAGCACCAGCGGCTCTGTTTGCAACCTATGAAGCCGAAGCCCATAACGACTATGGTGCTCATTACCATGTGATGAAGTTGATGGGGTGGTTAAAACATCAGCCTGCCTATGATTTGTTGTTGGAAGCTTTAAATAATACGTCTCCTCAATTTATGAAATCACGGGCGGCAGCGGCATTAGCGTTAGGAGAGCTTGGTGATTCACGTGCTATTGAAGCACTGAAGACTAGTGCTCAAAGCAAAATTTGGATGTTGCAGTATGCATCATTGATGGCGCTAGAAAAATTTGATGATTACAGCCAGCATAAACTGTTGTTAGATACCAATGACTGGGCTGTACGTGCCAAGGCAAATCATGCTGAAAAGATAGCTCAGGTCTGATGTCCCCTGTTGGTAGACTAGTGACACAGTCCACCTTACAATTCTTACTTAAGAAGAGAATGCTGAAGTTGCTGATTTAGTGGATAAGACAATCCGTAAGCCTTACATGGTGAAGGATTTGAAAACTAAAATCATTCCGAGGTTGAGCAGCGTCAGAATAATTTATTGATAACTCACGCTTTAAAAAATCCATGGATTCCTTTTTTGAACAGTTAAAGCACCCAAACCCCCATCTTCGTGAGCGGGCCATGGTAGAGATTCTTGATAATCGTGACGATACGACTATCCCTAAATTAATGGCTGCCCTTGATGCAGAGGATACGGTCTACCGTCGGGCAGCGGTAAAAACCCTAGGTGCAGTGGGTGCCGATGCTGTTCCTGCCATTGTTGAAGCCTTGGGTAGCAGTGGGAATGTGACCGTGCGCGGTAGCTGTGCCAAGGCTTTAGCTCAAGTAGCGCTCAATTTTCCTAACGAGCCGTTCCCAGAATTGGGGCTAGAAGGGCTTAAAAAATCTCTCAATGATCCAAATCCGGTGGTGCACATTGCATCTGCCATGGCTTTGGGTGAAATTGGTGATGCTGCCCTAGATATTTTGTTGGAGACTCTGCAAACTACTGACAATCTGGCATTATCGGTTTCCATTGTGAATGCCTTAGCATCCGTTGGTGGAGAAAAAGCAGCTGAAGTTCTCAAGCAACTTGCTGAGGATGAGTCTGTAGATGGCTATGTGAAAGAAACAGCCGTCAGTGCAATATCTCGTCTAGAAATGGTACAGAATTTTTCGGCACGCAAGCAGCAGAGCTAATAAGTTCTTTATCCGGTGCTTTCATCGCTTTGAGTTGGCGCACCGTCTCAGGAGACATTATTAGAATTTTGTACTGAGCGCATATAGAGTTGACCTTTCAGAGCGAGTTGATTTGCTTGCTACTGAAGGTCACTTTTTTGTTTGTGCTATTTTTTCCCACTGGCATGAACTAACAGTCATTGCTGCTGAGTTTGAAAACTTGTCTCAAATACTGACAGAGGATAAGAGGCTATGAGTCAAAATTGGGATGCCACCTGAGTACGCTTAAAATCAGCTAGCAATATGGCTATGTTACTAGAGCGATTTAAAGAACGATACGTTCTAATTTTTAGTCTGTGCAATGTGATTCGCTAATCTAGTAGCACAAACCACTGGCTCTATTGTCGCTATCCCTTATTAACCAGGACTTTTCAGATAATTTCAAAAAAAATCATCCAAACCTAGACGTCACTCGTATTGATAGTTGACCAGGCCAATGTGGTTGATATGAGGAGATATCGTCGAATGGAGTAAAAAGTTAACCGGAAATATGTGAAAAATTCTCAGGCGTTGCTGATTCTCAGAATGATTTCATTTGCCAAATCTATAACCCTGGTCAGCTTTATAGATTGTTTCATCTATAAATCAGGAACGGCAATTTTCACAGTCGGCTCATCCAAACCTCGCGATTACTCGTATCTATACAGACAGCCAATTCTGTTCTTTAACGGTTCATCTAGCTATAAGGCTATCACGTATACACCTGCTGTAGAACAATTATTATCTGTTGCTAACTAAGCAACTTGATTTAGATTCAGGTTGTTTTTAAAGCAGTTTAGCTTCTGATTCCAGGGGCTTTTAGGGATATCTATTGTCCTGATAAACCTGTTTTTTAGCACACGCTTCTCTCGGTAAAAATATCTGTAACGACAACCCTGGTTTTAACCACTAGGGCTATTTGAACGTGCCGATATTTGTATGGGGGATTAAAAAGTTGTTTTACAGCCCACGCTATTCGCTCTCACACACCTTAGGAGAATCCTCAAATGACTACCCCCTCACCTAAATACCACTGGCAATTTGATGAAAGACAAGGAACAACAATCGTAGATACCGTAAGCGGTATTCAGGCAAAGCTATCTAACGTCTCTTGGCTTGGCCATGGTCGTATCGGTAATGCGATCAAACTTGATGGCAGAGTGAAGAATTCTCGGATTGCATTTGATCAGAATGTTGCTCGGTTTGGTACCAGCGATTTTACAGTGGCATTTGGAATGAAGGTTCAAGGCACCTATGGACAGAAGGTGCTCCATATTATCGGTAACCGTTCAACGAAGGGCCATGGAAATTTCTTCTCCCTGCGGATGAAGAACCAGGGGCAATTAACGTTTGAAGTTGATGAAAATACCCGTGGCAAGAACTATGCATTTTTGGATAGTAAGCGGCCGCTCAAAGATGGAAAATGGCATCATATTGCTGCTGTTAGGCAGGGGCGAGAGCTGAAGCTCTATATTGATGGTGAACTTGCAGATCAAAGTGCATCCAAAACGGGCATTGCCAATATTACGACCGATGCTGTGCTGTTACTGGGAGCTCGGGGGTTAAAAACTGCGATCGCACAATATGAAGACCTGCGCATTTACCATACGGCTCTCAATGCTACAGGCGTTAAGGCGTTGGTCCCACCGGTAAATCGACCGTTGCGTGAAGGTGAAATTGAGCTAGTTGCTGGCGATAACGCTGCCGTTGTACTCACTCAAAATGTGAACGACCTAACGCGCTTTTCCACTAGCTTTAAGCAATTGCGGGTCCCTAACAATACCGGCGTTACCCTGTATCAGCAAAGTGACTTTCAAGGCATTGCCCAAAAGTGTTATGCCGATCTGTCAGATATTCGTCTCTCACGGCTTAAGGACTTTCCACAATCCATCCGTATTTGGTCCACCGTTGGCGAGCCCTTTATCGGAAAGTGGATTATCAAAGCCCCTAATGGTCAGTTCTTAAGCCTGGGTAGGTCTAGTCTCACCACAGCGCCCCAGCAGGAATTAAGCGAACTGTTTAGATTTCACCACAATCTACAACAGTCTCGGACTCAATTGATTCCTGGCTCTGATCAAGAAAACGCCTTTTTCAAGCTATCTCCGATCGAAGACTCCGCCTACCTATTTGTTGATGATTCAGAACGTCTTCAAGATGAGTTTTCTATTATCAATCAAACCGAAAACGAGTGGCTAGAACTTGGACCAGACAATACCTTTAGTTGGACTAGACGGAAAGACGGTCGTACCGTTTTTGTTCGTGCTGTAAAAATTGCCGACAACGAAGGCCAGGTGGGAGAATTGGCACCGGGTGAAGTTGCTTTATATGAGCATGTCGCGTATCACGGAAAAACCTGGATTTTGTCCGATAGTGCCAAGGATGTATCAGGTGAACACACACGCTTTGGAGACTTTCAAAATCTCAATGATCGAACCTCATCTATTCGATTAGGACCCGATACAGGGGTGACTTTGTTTAAGCACTTTAACTACCGTGTCGGAGAAGGAAAACGAGAGGAAGAAATTGAGGATATTGTCAAAAATGTACCAGACCTAAAAGAAAGCCAGATTGGGAATGATGCGCTTTCTTCAATCAAAATCTTTAGAACCATTGAGCCGGAGGATGTGTTTAGCGCTTATTCTTCCAAACTCAGCCAGGACTATCACATGGTGGGCGACAAACTAGAAGAGTTTTCGTCCTATCGCACCATTTTGCGATTTGAGCCAGGCGCTGGTGAAATCGAAGTTTCCGCCACCGATCTGACCCAAATTGAAGTTGAGGGTATCACCCACGACATCGATGAAGACCGCTCGGTTACCCTCAAGCCAAATGCTATGAACCGCATTATGATTACCTCTGAGGCTGATGGTCTTGATACCCCAGGGTTAAAGATCCGTACGAGCGCAATGGCCTCCAATGAGCGGGTGGTGATTTTCCCCAATCGAGAAGCCCACAAACAAATTGCTGAGCTAGAAGATGGCGCACTTTGGAATGCCAAAGATGCTAAGGGCAACTTAATTGTTGATCGCAAGGCCCATACTAAAGAAGAAGTCGCCAGCGCACAAAACACCATTAAACGGGTGATGGCCACCGTGAACTATGGCGAAGATGTCCCCACCGCAGAAAAACGCGTTCAGTCAGCCAACCGGGCTATCTCTGGGGCCACGATCGAAAAGCCATGGGAGCTTACCCTAGGTTCTACTGGGGGCAATCCACCCGCTTCTCCCAGGGATGGGCGACGTTCGGTGATTGGTAAACCTGGTAAGGGTGGGCAACGTTTGGTGGTTGCCAAACCGCTGATCACAGAGAGACAAGTCAGCTCGGATGAGTGGCAAAAGCTGCTGGATCAAGCCACCCCTGCTGACGCAGAGGATAGTCCAGAAACTAAACCTTTGATCAGTGGTCCGGTCAAGTTACGTGCCACTAAGACCTTCTCTGTCAAAAAGATTGGCGGCCGCATCGGCAGAGGGTTTAAAAAGCTTAAAAAGACTATCAAAAAAGCCACATCGGTAGTGATTGGCAAGGTTAAAGATACGGTGCATGCGGTTGTCAAATTCATTGAAGATGGCATTGAAAAGGTTGTTGACTTTGTGGTGGACACCGTTGAAAAGGTGGCTGACTTTGTTGAAGGGGTGATAGAAACGGTGGTGGAATCTGTCAAACAGTTCATCGAGTTTCTACAATTCTTGTTCGACTGGGACGATATTTTAGACACTCAGCGATACCTGAAACGGACCATTAACGCAGGCTTAGATTCTGCTAAGCAACTGGCAGAAGGCGCTAAATCCCATGTGAAATCCTTTGTGGACGATCTGCAAGATGGCGTAGAGGATGGCATGAACCAACTCGTTAAAAAATTGGGGGGTAATCCTTCGGAGGTAGAGGAATCTGGATTTGAGCTTCCTGAAGCGCTGGAATGGTTTCTTTCAAAGCTCCTAGGAGGATCGAAATCCTCAGATTCTGAGACCACATCGGACTCTGGGAGTGGGGATTCGCCGTTAGCCAGCTTTGTGCGACAAATGCTGGAAGCGTTTGAAGATGCCGTTGGTGCTGGGCTTCGGCTCTCGGAAGGCGTGTTGGACAGTATCCAAGCGCTGATTAAAAACCCCCGCCAGCCAGAAGTTGCCCTGATCGTCATTATCGAAGCACTCAGGGATGCAATTATTCAGTCGTTGGATGCCGTCGAAAATGTCGCCCTTGGCCTATTGGATGTAGTTGCAGTGGCCATCGATCTCTTTCAGGAACTGCTGAATGCTGAAATTAGAATCCCCTTTATTTCAGACCTATTAGACTTCGTTGGTGTCGGTAAGTTAACGGTGATGAATCTGGCCACTATAGTTTTGGCTATTCCCGTCACAGTGACGGCAAAACTAGTCACAGGCCAAAACCTGTTCGCGAATGAGACTCCTGTGCCGCTAGATTTATCGAAGCAAAGGAAGACTACGCTGGCACTTGCTAGCGTGACAACCGAGAGTCAAGTTCTTTCCGAAAGTCCGGATTTGTTTAATACGTCCGATAGCACAGACGAAACGGATGACTCTGAGAGTATAGAAGACTTGCGTAAGAATCTTGCGTTCACAATCATTGTGACGTTAGCAGACACGGTTAATCATGTCATTTCTGGAATCCTAGATCTAGCTGACGTGCCTGGATTTGATGAGCCTAATAGCGATCGCAAATTCAGCAAAATTGATAATTTCCTTGGTAAGGAGGCAGAAAAACGTCCTGGCCTGATGCAGGGATTAGAGATCACCAGCATTGTGCTGAGTCTCATAAGCTGGAGCTTTAGCTATCCGGATCAACTTGAACGAGATGCTGGAGCTATCCTTGGGAATGACAAAGATACGCGAGAGCGTGCAGAGATTAGCTTAGAAATCACCTTGTGGAGCTATAGAGGGGCTCTCTTGGCCTTAGATACAGTGTGCATGTTTTTCTCTGGTTTCGAGAGGATGAGGCGAGTGGAAACGGCACTCAACATAACATGGTTCATATTGAACATCATTGACATGATACTTTTTTCGGCTTATCTAGCGGTTGTAGAAGAAGATAATCCGGCTATCAAGAGAGCCGATATTAGTAATGAGGTGTTCTCTGCATTACCCAATATTGTGTGCTTTGTGAGGTCGCTTAAGATTAAAGAGCCGATCACCGCAACGATCCTGCACCTGGGACATGTAGGAACAGATGTTGCCGCAGCGGTTGTTACGGCAACAACGGGCGGTATTCTTATTCGAGAAGCTAACAATGCCTTAAAGGAGGCAAAGACTGCAGCTTAGCGAAGGACAGCCAGGTAGATTGAAAACCCCTTAAGGTACTACCGAAAATAGGTTGTCCAAAGTTACGTAGAGTGCGTAACAACGCACCTACTGCCAAGAGCTAATGCACCTGAGCCCACCCCTGTAGGAGCATTGTGTGCTTCTACAGGGATTTCAACAGAACCTGTGAACCATCGGGGGCAACTAAAACAATGTTGTTGGCATAGTCGGCAATGCCAACAATAACTGCCTGCTGCTGCTGAAACTGTTCAACAATCTCCGCCGAAGGACAATGAATTGTTAACCCATTGCAGCTGGTATCCCATTTAAGCTCACAGTGTTGCATGGTCTCAATTTCAGCCTTGAGGCTATGTAACAACTGATTAATAGCTTTAAACTTTTGTAACCATTCTGAGCTGTTGAGCTCATTTTCTAGTTTTGTCTGCAGTGGATTTTGGTCATCAATCCCAGTCATCGTCCGCCGACTTTTTCTGAATTTGACTAATGGCCAGGTTAAAAATTGGTTTGAGGCTGTCGTCAGTTTCTTTATCCATAGCAGTTTTTAGTGCCTCAATACTATCGGTCTGACCAATTTTCATAATGGATAGCACCGCTGACTTACGGGTTTCGGTACTGCTGTGGTTTAACAAGGGCAGTAGCGTAGGCAAAGCGGGTTGGTGAGCTAGGTTGCCAAGCACAGCAGCGGCTTCACAACGGACGATTTCTGCTTCGTCGCCCAGGGCGTTGATCAAAATGTCAAAGTTGTCCTGGCTACCTTCTTCTTGGGCAACTTTTGCGATCGCACCCACCACCGCAGCCCGTACTGCTGCTGAATCAGAGTTCAAGGTTTGCAATAACAAATCCTTTGCCTCAGAGCCCATAAACGCTAGCGCCCAAGCAGCATGCCCCTTGATGGTTTCAGGGTGACTAGGATTTTCGAGGATTTTTAGCAGTTCAGGTGCTGCTGGCCGCCCAGTTCTTGCTAAGGCTCCCACCGATGAACCCTGAACAACCGTGTCACTATCGTTCAGAAAAGAATTAACTAGCGTAGGAATAGCGGTGGGATCCGCAATCAATGTCAAGGTTTTCGCACAGGCACGGCGAACAACCTCATTCGGATGATTTGCCAAAGCCTCAACTAACACTGGAGTTGCAGGCTCACCGATCTGACCTAAGGTTTCAGCAATCCGAAGGCGCATCATGCCTCGTTTATCTGAAAAACTTTCCACAAGCTGCCGCAGGGTGTCTTGATTTGACTCATCAAAGGAAAGTAAATCAATTTGTTCATTTACACGCTGGACAAGCTCGTCCGTTGCGGCTTGCTGCGCTGTCTCATCCATTAAATCAGTGCCCATATTTGCTATCAGTGTGTCGTTGAAAGAACCTCAAAAAGTACCATATCCGTTAATCAGCGCGGTCAGCCTACGGCTGCGTAACCAATCTACTCAGCCGCAGTTTCAGGCTGTAACGTAGCCAGCTGGGCATTAAGCTGAGCTAAAGCAGCATCGATTTTAGTTAACTCAGGCTCCAAGCGAGCCATGGTTTCCTTTTTAGACATCTTTGCCTTCTTCGCAGCATCCAATGTCTCAGTTAATAAGCGCTCACGATACTTTTCAAACTCAGTAATCAATTCGGTGATTTCTTCAATGCTTGTCTCGGGAGCTGCTGTATCAGTAGAGCCAGTCATAGCCGTAATTTTTCTAATTTATTAGTGTTCCAAACCACGTCCAAGTTAAAACTTGCCGCTTCCATGACTACAGAATTGCAGTTCTGGACGTAGAAAATGTTATACCAATACATTCTTACGGCTGACTTGCCGTTTGTCACTTAGTTTGCACACTCAATTTCAGTTAGATGAGTTTTATGTAACGGAATGTTGCTTTGTTGCCAATATCAGGGACTCAGGTAACCATCGTTTCCTATGTTTGTTCTACTGCTGACCGAACTGCTGTGGCGGTCGGTAAAGAACTTACACAACATCATCTAAGTAAGGAGAGCTCAATGCTTGACGCTTTTTCTAGAGCGGTAGTATCCGCTGATGCCAGCACTGCACCTGTGGGTGACCTATCTGCACTTAAGGCATTTGTTGCAAGCGGCAACCGTCGTCTAGACGCAGTAAATGCAATTGCATCCAACGCAAGCTGCATGGTGTCTGACGCTATCGCTGGCATGATCTGTGAGAACCAGGGCCTAATCCAAGCTGGTGGTAACTGCTACCCCAACCGTCGTATGGCAGCATGCCTACGTGACGGT
>JBCCQQ010000109.1:0-10317 GCA_039024555.1 Cyanobacteria bacterium P01_D01_bin.156 | reverse complement strand
TTGTTGGATGTCCATAATCGTTTCAGAGATCAGGTTATAGATCTAAGCGGCATTTGTTAACTAATGTAAACATTTCTCGGACTCTGGCCTACGTGGAGAGCCGTAATCGTAGAAGCCGGATAACCGAAGTATCTGTATACCCATCAGAAATATGCCTTTGTACGGGTTTCCCCCCTCTATCTTCCAAAGGATGGTTAATTAGAATGACTGGCGTAGTTGTTCACAAAAATCAATAAATGGAGGCCGCTGCGATGCCTTTGATGACCTTTGTAACTTTTCTGCTATTCCTTTGGTCAACTGGAATTGCGCTGAATCAATTTTCCAAGCAAGAATTTACCGAAAAAGCCTCATAACTACATGTGAGGAAAAGTGCGAGTAAACACGTTTCATATCAGAAAAGATTTACCCCAATCTAAAGTGCTTGGATGAGTTCTCAAACAGCATGTTAATAGATTTGGAGTCTTGTCATGCAACATTTCCATGTAACTAAAACGCTCAAGATGAATGTGTCCAACGAAGCAATTTCGATTGAGCACTACCTGAACCAGCCTCAACGGCTGGTTCAAGCGATCACTGATTCCAGTCGAATTGAGCAGTTGAGTTCGTCTCATTTTCGTTTACGGCTTCGTTCCTTGCAATTTATGATGCTGCGGTTTGAGCCTATTGCTGAGTTACAAGTCTGGATAAACCCTGATGGAACACTTCGGTTGCGATCTCTAAATTGTGAGATTCGAGGTGCAGAGCGCCTGAATCGGTCTTTCAATTTAGAGTTATCTGGCATACTGGTACCCCATCGCCAGGAAACAACCACCGAATTACTCGGAAAAGCAGATTTAATAGTGCAAGTAGAAACACCGCCAGCTCTCAAACTGGTTCCTGAACAAGTTTTGCAGACAACTGGCAAAGCATTCCTCAATGGTATCTTGTTGACCATAAAGTCTCGGTTAGAAAATCAACTTGTTCAAGATTATCGTCGCTGGGTCAGAGTCAGTCAAGACAGTCAAGTGGCCCCTCTAGCTACTTCGGCAGGAAGTCTTATTAGCTGAGGCATACAGCATTGTGTTTTTGAAGAGTAAAGCTAGAGAGACTAGCTAACAAGATTTACCCAATCCAGTTTTTAATCCACCTTATTATCACCATGAATAACTCTGTTAATAGCAACAGCTCTGAGCTGGATATGGCTTATCTGCAGCAGTTGCTACGCCAACGGGCTCAGCGCCGTCAGCTCTATGAGAATATCGCTATTCTAGGGTGCGGCTATGTTGGCAGTGCATTAGCTGCCTGTTGGCAAGAGCAAGGCCACTTTGTCACAGGGACAACGACCAGACAAGAACGGGTTGCATCACTCCAGTCTCTTCTCTCCAAAGTGGCTGTCATAACAGGAGATGATGCCAATGCTATTCAATCTCTGGTCCAAGCTCAAGACACTGTGGTTGTCAGCGTCGCGCCAACGGGATTCCAAGTAGCGGATGAGGCAACCTACGAACAAACCTATCTCACTACGGCTAAAAATCTCCTTCAAGCGTTGAAACAAACACCGAGTGTGAAACAGGTTATTTATCTCAGCAGTTGCTCTGTCTATGGAGACCGTCAGGGAGAGTGGGTAGATGAAAATGCTGCTATTTTCCCGTCCGAACCTCGCAGCCAAATGCTCTATGAGGCAGAGCAAATCATATCTCAGGCAAACAGTGAGGACCAAAGAATCTGCATCCTTCGACTAGGGGGAATTTATGGTCCAGGTCGAGAGTTGGTTGGCATGCTTGGGGGAATGGCAGGCATGACGTTACCGGGTAGGGGCGAGCGCGTTATCAATTGGATCCATCGGGATGACATCGTTGGCGTGATTGAATTCGCTCGGCTCAATCAGCTGCAGGGTATCTACAATCTGGTGGATGATAGCCAGCTGACGATCAAAGACCAGCTAGAGCAAATCTGCTCTCGATACGGGTTGCCCTCTGTACATTGGGACCAGTCTAGACTCAGCCTGCCAGGCAAAAGCGTCCGCGTTAGCAACTACAAGCTTAAAGCCACTGGATATCAGTTTATTTATCCTCAATCCGTAGTTTGAAGACTCAAGATCAGTGTCAAGTAGTTGCAATATAAATTTATATTACGTTACATTACCAAATATAACGCTTCAGATTCTAGAAACTCACTTTATGAATATTGCTGCTGACAAACCCATTTACTCTAATATCTTTGCCGCTGTCCCCAATGCAGTGAACTCCATCCAAAGGCTATCTGTTGATGACCAATTAGGTCTCTTATGGTTTCTGTATGAAAACATGGGAGGTTTAGTGACGCCTGCGCCATCTGGTGCAACAGATCGGATTAAGCTAGCCGGAACTTTAATCTATCAAGTGGCTAATCTATCCCATGAAGAGCAATTACAGTTCATGCGCGATTTGGTCGTAGGAACTAACAATCCGATGACTCGCGATTACGGATGTCTGACTAGCAACAACAAATTGGCATTTTGGTATCAGTTGGCCGAGTGGATGCGCTCCGGAGATGTCATTCCGGTACCACAGGACTATCAGTTCTCTGCACCAGCAACGGCAGTTCTGAATAAGCTCATAGCCCTTGGTTTTAATCAGCAGATCGCTGTCCTACGTCTCATCGTTGGCAAGATGGGTATTAACCCACTAACGGCCTAGCAAGCTGTTTTAGCAACCTTTTAGTTCTATCTAAGAAAGTCAGTGCTCATTAGCAATGCAGGATCATGCAAATTCATTGGCAAAAGCTACTGTTGAAAATGTTTTTCTGGTTAAGTGCAGAAATAGCATTGACTTGCTTAGGCTTAGACGATTTAGCTGACTACAGCGAGTTTCTTCTCCAAGATCGCAATAATTTCTCATCACCCATAGTATCTGTTGAGTTTGTCACTTCAATTTGATGGCTCACGTCCCGCCAAACACTCCAGCTTAACAATGCAGTCTTCTCTCACAACAGGTCGAGTTTCCCTTCAGCTCCTTAAGCTATCACTTCCCATGGTTTGGGGTATCTTGGCAGTATTGGCGTTTAGTCTAGCTGACACGTACTTTATTGCTCAGTTGGGCACGAATGAGCTAGCAGCTATCAGTTTTACATTTCCGGTAGTGTCCATCTTGGCAAGCGTAGCCATGGGCTTAGGTACAGGCGCAGCCTCTGTTATTGCTAGAGAAATCGGTAAAGGGAACCGTCGGAATGTGCAGCGCCTGACTACAGATAGTCTGCTGCTATCTTTCCTGATTGTTGGGATTCTTGCCGTTCTTGGTCTGATGACCATCAGACCGTTATTTACGGCTTTGGGAGCTAGACCTGACCTACTTCCAATGATTCGTGACTATATGGGCATTTGGTATTTAGGAATGGCCTTCCTGGTTGTTCCTTTAGTTGGGAACAGTGCCATTCGCGCTTCTGGTAACACAGTTGTTCCTAGTCTAATTATGACCTTTGCCGCACTTGTTAACATTGTGGCCGATCCACTACTTATCTTTGGTTGGGGTCCATTACCAGCCCTGGGTATTAAAGGGGCTGCCTTAGCAACAGTATGTTCACGTGCAGGTACCCTGATTGCATCGCTTGCCTTTCTCCACTTCCGAGAGCGCTTACTGACATTTACCGTGCCAAGTTTGGCAACACTGGTCAAAAATTGGCATCGCCTACTATTTATTGGTGTACCTGCAGCCGCAACTAATTTAATTTCACCACTGTCTGTTGGCCTGATCACGGGTTTGATGGCTCGTTATGGTGCTGAGGCCGTTGCTGGTTTTGGACTAGCCTCAAGAATAGAAGCTATAGCTCTAATAGTCCCTATAGCGATTTCAGCTAGCATCGGTCCCTTTATTGGGCAAAACTGGGGCGCTCAAAAATATGACAGGGTAAAACAAGCAATGCGGTTGAGCGTCGGTTTTTGCCTGGGCTGGGGAGCTATTGTCGGTATCTTACTGGGAGTATCATCATTTCAGATTATTACCTGGTTTGATAGCAATCCTGGCGTTATTTCTAGCGCAAGTATTTATCTAACACTGGTGCCCATTAGCTATGGTGCTCTGAGTATTGTTTTGACTGCTGGTTCAGCATCTAACGCTTTGGGAAAACCGCTTCCTGCCATGGTGATGTCGTTATGCCGACTGCTACTGCTTTATGTTCCCTTAGCCTATTTAGGTAGCCAATTATTTGGAATTGTTGGTATTTTCGGTGCTGCTTGCGTATCTAATAGCATAGTTGGTCTAGGAGCTTGGCTGTGGCAATCTCGCCGAATAAATGCTCTCACTGGCACAACAGAATCTGAAAAATTTTTAGCTTTACCAGAGGCTGCTACTCAGTAACAAATTGTTCAAGCCAACAATACAAAAGAACTACCAAGCAAAATTTGCTCTTGCCTTTTCGATCAAAGACATTTAAATGTCAGAATCGATAAAACGAGAGCAAATTTTTATTCGGCGTTGCTGATACTCCGGATGATTTCGTCTCCACGGATGATCACCAATACCCATAGACCGGATCCATTCCCAGCACTATACGCCTTGAAAAGATAGTATGACGCCTAAATAATGTAAATTTCCGCTAGTGCTTGAGAGCCTTAGAAGGCTTGATATGCCAATCTTTTTAATTACTTAGAAAGTGTGATTCGGAAAACCGACCACATGAATTACGGCTCACTCACCTTATACAACCCTGAAAATTATTTACATTTATCTACATAGCCCAGTGAGCTTTTAGGCGGCTATGTCAACACAATTTCGTTTCTGCTATGGAACACCTAATACCTGCTGCAACTGGCACTTTTTTGGCACTATTCCCTATCACTGATCCAATAGGTGCAGTTCCCATTTTTCATAGCCTGACAGTTGACATTGCACCCCACCGTCGCGGCCGTCTGGCTCGTCGAGTCTCTATCAACGTTATTGTTGTTCTGGCAATTGCCCTAGTGCTGGGACGCTTTGTGTTGGACTTCTTTGGCATTTCTCTAGGAGTATTACAAATAGCAGGAGGTTTGTTATTAGCCCGAACAGCTTGGATGATGATCTCCGCATCTGAAACATCCAAACAGTCACAAAGAGTATCTGAGAGTCTGCAGGATGACATCACGCTAATTCCTTTAGCAATTCCCTTAATCAGCGGGCCAGGAGCAATTGGCATGGTGATTGGGCTCGCAGCTAAGAGCACACACCCGGCCGGGTATGCAGGCGCACTGCTGGGAATTTTAGGACTAGGTTTGCTTTTGTACCTTTTCCTAACATTAGGAGGCCCTCTAGTTAAGTTACTCGGTCAAAGGGGATTGAGGGCATTTACCCAGGTTCTCGGCTTTCTCATCCTAGCTATTTCAATTCAGTTAATGTCAGAAGGTATCTTTTTTTTGATTAATGATTTTTCTGGAAATATAGTTTAATCAGGTGTACAGTCTTCCCCCTAGGCGACTAATTGGCTTAAAAAATCGCCAACTTTACCAAACATCGAGAATGGCCAGAGATTGATCAGCGCTGTCGCCCGTCTCTGAAATCTGCCAATGATTGATTTCTAGGAAGTCAGCCAGACTAGCATCAAAATCAAAGTCGTTTGCAAGTACTTCTATCAAGCCATTGATCCCGAAGGGAATACTCTCGACTTTATGCTCGGTGCTAAATGAGATGTCAAAACTGCCAAACGCTTTCTCAGGGAGGTACTTGGTGTCCCCAATAGGTTGACCCTAGAGTAATCACCGTTGATAAGGGCGCATCTAAAGGTTCGGGGAACCGTTAAAGCGGATTTGCAAAACATGGCTCGAAAAATTAGTACAAAAATCGCACTATATGGCTTTAACAATGCGTGCTAGCGCTTCCTGAGAAAGGCCAACCTGTTCCCGCAGCTGCTTGAAATTAACCTGACCAGATTGAGATGACGACATATAGAAATCATTTCAATTACTCCTAAATCTACCTTGTCCGTCTTACAGCTGATCAATAACTCTGTTATTAATTAATGAGAAATCTATGACATCTGTGAATGCATTAATATTCAATCCCCATTTGAGCTGGAATACCTGCACTGATGGGATGCTTGATACGGGTCATTTCTGTTACTAGATCAGCGATATCAATTAATTCCTGGGGAGCATAGCGTCCAGTACTGGCCACATGGCAATTAATGGGGCGGGACTGAATACCGGTAAGCACAGAAGCTAGATCTAGACGAGCCTTTTTAAGGGCAATGTGCAATTCATCTAGAACAACTAGAGAAATGTCGGGATCTGCAATCAGCTTGGTGGCCGTTTGCCAGGCTTGTTCTGCCAACTGTTGGTCTTGATCTGGGTTCTGAGTTTCCCAAGTAAAACCTCCACCAAGGGTAGCAACACTCACTGGAAATCCTCGTTCCTTGAGTTTTTCTAACATGATGCGATCGCCATCGGGAAACGCACTGTCATTTTTAATAAACTGCACCACAGCCACGCTCATATCGTGAGCTAGATGTCGATATACCAGATTCATGGCGCTACTGGTTTTACCTTTACCTAAGCCAGTAAATAAAAGGTATAGGCCCTTCTCATTGCCTTCGCGGTCAGCGCGGGACTGATCTTTAGCAGCCTTTATTTTCTGAAGTCGGGCCTGTTCTTCTGGGGTGGGGTTGGTCATAGTGTTTCCTCAATGTGAGCTTCTGCGTCTAACACAGTTGCCCTCAGCTGTTCTAGCATTTCGGGCGAAACCTGCTGCCATAATCCTCGCTGATGGGCTTCTAACAACCGTTCTGACATATCCCGTAACGCCCAGGGATTGTGGGTCTGGATAAAGCGTTGAACGTTGTCGTCTAGAATATACGCCTCGGCAACGCCAGCATACATAAAATCAGACACCGCGTGGGTGGTTGCATCATAGGCAAAGAGGTAATCCATCGTTGCAGCCAGCTCAAAAGCTCCTTTATAACCATGGCGCATGACACCAGCAATCCATTTAGGATTGACGACACGGGATCGATAAACTCGGCTGATCTCCTCGGGTAAGGAACGAATGCGGGGCTGTTGAGGGCGGGAGTGATCGCCGAAATAGGCTGTGGGATTTTTGCCCTGAGTAGCACGTACAGCAGCGACTAAGCCTCCCTGAAACTGATAGTAGTCGTCAGAGTCTAGTAGATCGTGTTCTCGATTATCTTGGTTATGCAACACAATTTGCAGCTGTCCTAACCGTTGTTGAAAAACATCAGGAACTGAGGCAGAGCGCAGTTTGTCCGACTGTGGCTGTTTTGAAGGTGTGCCGGGTCGCCCATAGGCATAGCAGCTCCAGTTGATATAAGCCTGGACCAGGTCGCGATCGCTAGTCCAGTTTTGGGCCTCAATCAGTCCTTGCAGACCTGCTCCATAGGCCCCTGGCTTAGAGCCAAACACCCGATATTGGGCACGAATGTCTGCATCCTCAGGGGTAAATCCAAGGGACTGCCAATGGTCTGATTCTTGCTTTACTTGGGCCGCCAGGGGATTCATATCGGCGGGTTCATCCAGGGCGGCAACCGCTGCCACCGCTGAGTTAAACAGATCGATCAAGTTGGGAAAGGCATCGCGAAAGAAGCCTGAAATGCGCAATGTGACATCAACGCGAGGGCGCTGCAGCACCGACAGGGGCAGGATTTCAAAGTCTACTACCCGGCGGCCCACACCATCCCATACGGGCCTCACTCCAAGGAGCGCTAGGGCTTCAGCCATATCGTCTCCACCTGTGCGCATGGTGGCGGTGCCCCACATCGAGAGTCCTAGGGTTTTAGGATAGTCTCCCTGCTCCTGGGTGTAGCGCTCCACCAGATTTTCCGCCGCTCGACGGCCCACATCCCAGGCACTTTCCGTGGGCAATCCGCGAATATCAACACTGTAGAAATTCCGCCCAGTGGGCAGCACATCTGCCCGTCCCCGAGTGGGGGCGCCGGAGGAACCGCTGGGCACATAGCCGCCGTCTAAGCCATGTAACAGATGGGTGATTTCTTCGAAGGTTTGCGCCAGTCTAGGCCGTAACCACTGGCTTATCCAGCTAAGTTCTGTGGTTGTTTTTGGGCCAGAAATAGGGCTGAAATCGCTCACAGCATTCTCTCCACCTAGCTCCTTAGCTAGTAACTGTTCTACCCAGCAAGCTGCCTGGTGTTCTAGTACAGCGACAGCGTCCCCGGTGGTGTGCAAGGTTTGGGGAGATAGCTTATCAGCTTGTAACAAAGTCTCTGGTATTTTCAGATTTTTAATGACGGTACCTAAATCCGCTGTGAGCGGATCAAAGTGTAGATCCCAACCCCAATCTTCTGCGATCGCACACGTCAGTCCCTGGCGACCAGGCCCCGGCTGCCGCGCAATGGCCACCATCAAATCCCGCAGCTGTCTGCCATCGGGACACTGTCCTAGAATGTGCAACCCATCCCGAATTTGGGCTTCTTTGAGATCGCACAGGTAGCCATCTGTTTGGGTAATAAATTCGCTGAAAATGTTGGAATCTAAGGATTGATCATTTCGTCGCAATCCGGGCCGATCTTGGGATAGTTGCAGCTGCGGCAGAACGGGAGCTAAACCTGGCAACAGACTGAGATCCCGTTGTAGATTTTCTTGGATGACTAGGGAGCAGATGCGATCGCGAATCACAGGAAGTCTCTTCGGATCCAACGACTCTGCATCGTAATACTCGTCAATCAGCGCTTCCAATCGATGGAGCGAACCGTACAGTTCAGCACGGGTTAAGGGTGGCGTCAGGTGATCTAAAATTACCGCCTGGGCCCGACGTTTGGCCTGGGTGCCTTCTCCCGGATCGTTAACAATAAACGGATATAAGTGAGGCATTGGCCCCAGTGCTACCTCTGGATAACAATTTTCAGAGAGCGCCAAACTCTTGCCCGGCAGCCATTCCAAATTGCCATGTTTGCCCACATGGACAACAGCCTGGGCACCCCACTGAAAACGCAGCCAGGCATAAAACGCCAGATACCGATGGGTGGGCTCTAAATCTGGGGCATGGTAGTTCAACGAGGGATCATCGTCATAGCCACGGGAGGGTTGAATGCCCACAAAAATGTGGCCCAGCTGCATCCCGGCAATGGGAATATCGGCATTGGGGTCTACCTCTCCCCATCGCTCGATGACACCCTGTTGTACGGATGCAGGCAATGTTTGGAAATATGCCTGGTAATCCCTAGCGGAAAGGGTTTGACGGACAGGGCGCATGTCTCGCCCCTCTGGATCATTCGTGATGCCCTGGGTGAGCCAGTTGATTAGATCCGCACTGGTAGCGGACAGAATCTCTTCTGGGGGCATAGAGCCGAGGGTGTAACCTGCTGAGTGGAGCGATCGCAAAATTTCCAGACAGCTAGCCGGAGTATCTAAGCCCACTCCATTGGCCAAACGACCATCTTTGTTGGGATAGTTGGCCAGAATTAACGCCACTTTGCGCTGCTCAGCTGTCGTACGTCGCAGCGTCACCCAATTAACCGCCAGGTCAGCAACAAAATTAATCCGGTCAGGCTTTGGCTCATAGGCCATCACCGTCGTTTCTAGCTGAGGGTGGTCAGTCTGCACCACTTTAAACGATACTGCCCGACCAATAATACGACCATCCACCTCCGGCAACGCTACATTCATAGCAATATCTCGGGGAGACAATCCTCGCCATTGTTGTTGCCACTGCTCTTCACTTCCACCGCTGAGCATTACCTGAATTACTGGCACATCCAGCCATTGCCAAAAATCTACCTGGGGAGATTCGGTATTTAGCTTAGCGAGAGAGAATCCAGTGGTATTAAGGATGAGATCAATACTCTGATTTTTGGTCAGTTCGGTTAATAACTGAGCCTGAATCTCTGGATTGCGCAGCGATGGCAAAAACAGAGGAAGTGGAGAGAGCCCACGAGACTTTAGTGCTTCGCAAAGGGAATCAATGACGCGGGTATTGCCAGATAGATAGTGAGCCCGATAGAAGAAAATCGCCACGGTGGGTTGCTGTCCCCTCTCTCCCTCTCCTCTAGCGTGTACACACATCTCGGAAGAGAGATCGAAATCCTGCATTACCCCCCTTAATCCCCCCTTGGTAAGGGGGGAAACTTTGGTCCTCCCCCATACCAAGGGGGAGTTAGAGGGGGTTAGGCAACCCTGAACGCTAGTTTCCGGAACTTGTGTGTACACCGTAGCCCTTTCCCATTCATACTCCCCCCACTGCGGCACAGCCTGCGGCTCAGGCACCTTATAGGAATAATCCAGACAGGTTTGAGCCAGATATTGCAGCCCGTAAGCCAGGTTTTCCGCACCGCCTTCCACAAAGTAGTGCCAGAGTTTATCCGCCACCGTCAGGGGCACTGTACCCAAACTACAGAGGACCGGATCGGGGCGATCATCGCCTG
>JBCCQQ010000108.1:0-10663 GCA_039024555.1 Cyanobacteria bacterium P01_D01_bin.156 | reverse complement strand
GGGAGAAGGTTGTCGGTACATTTCCCGAAGTAGGTGCAAGGGTTGTGAGCATTTTAGCTAGTTTCCCGTGCACTTAAGCACGTCGCAATAGATTGAAACCCTTGCAAAATCTGGGTGCCTGACTTTAACAGCAAACCCTAAGTAAACTAGCCTTGTGAGAAAGATGAGAGAAAATCACTTTAGTGGATAGTTTCGTTCAGATGCTTACGGCAAATCGTTCGGTATTCTTGAGGTAACATTTTGTTTTCTGTGGGGGATGCATAGTCCCCTGTTTTTTGCTATCTTATTTTCTCAAGTTATTGCCAACTATAGGCTTGAGTTTCTTTGTCACCCTTTAAGATCCTTTCTTGATCTAAGCGTAGACTATTTGACAACTATCTTATTCAACAATTTAGAAACCGTTCTATTCAGATCGCTGCTGCGTAAGTTCTAGGGCTGAGTGATTGGAACAAGGCTACCAATCGAGGCCACTGCTCAGTCTATCAGCTAAGACATTTTTGGGAGAGGCGAATGGGGCTTTTGGTTCGGTTGTCTGACTTATCCCCAGGGCTGTATCTGGAAAACTTAATGTTGAAGCCGAGTACAGAGATGCAGCACGATTGAATGCATTATCTACAGGCATATCAGCTTCTGTAAAAATGCGACTATCTCCAGTGCGAATCTCACGGAAGAAATTAGCATATTTGGCAGTATTAGTGCGTTCTCTAACCCCTGCAAAACTCGCATTCGAGTCAATGACCTCATAGACTGTATCAAAATCTCCCTCACCCAAGGAGAAAATGTAGGCTCCTATAATTTCGGTATATCCTCCATTAATAGTTTGCGCCTTGACGCTACCTTTTTCAGTTTTATGGCCTAGCAACAAAAGTGTCCCACCGTCGTTGATGATGTTGAGACCATCTGCTTTTTCGGTGTTTAATTGACGTGCCCAGACATTAGCATCTGGATGATTCATTTGTAAGCGACCGGCAAAGCTGTTTATAAAAACATCACCAGGTCCTGTGGCAAATACATCTCCTGTAAGCGTATCAAGCATCATGGTTCGGCTTGATGCGTTTTCATAGCCAATACGCGTAAAGTTAAATCCCTGAAATTGAACAACTTTAGCTGCATCGGCGTCTTCAACAAGACTAAATTTTCCTTCCCCTAAAATTCGAGCTGGAGCAAACCCTAGAAAGTGGTTAATACTACCATGGACTGAGACAGTACCATCAAGTGTGTACCAGTTAGGCTCAATAGAGCTATTCCCTGGAAAATAAAGTGTTGTTTGGCCGTTAGCAGCAGCAGCATCGATGGCCGCTTGAATAGCATTAGTGTCATCGATATTGTCACCGGGGAGAGCACCATAATCAGCAACGCTAATCCAGTTAGCTAGATCAGGATCGTATGTTAAAGGCTGATATTGAATAGGTAGATTTAGAGAACGCGAAACATTACTATCAAATGTTTTTGAAACACCATGAGAGCTGTACTCATCGACAGTTTTGCCAACTACATCTCCGGTACTGCCCGCATTAGCTTGAATCGCTTGGGCATAGCCATCGGTAGTAATGTTACGGGCAAATAAGACGTCTCCACTAACAACAGCAGACTTTGTAGAATCACTTCCTGTAAAGTTTCCATTAACAAGAGTTAAGGTTGTTCTTAAAGTTGCTGTTCCTGGAGATGTAAATACAGCAACAGGAGCATTCTCAACAGTCAGTCCCTCAACCTGTAAGTCTTTAGATGTATGGTAAAGACCGTAGGAACCAGCATCCTTAATAGTGATATTGGATAAAGTACTGCTATTGGCCCCGGCAGCTCGAACGCCCACATCAAACCCTTCGACCTCTAGATTTTGAACTAGATGAGGACCGTTTAGGTCAACCGCATTAAGATCAAGGCCAATGGCACCATCACCTACAATGCGTACATTTCTCAAGGTACCTGTATTGTTACTATGGAATTTTATGCCCACAGCGCCGGGGTTGTTGCCAGTATCAATGGTGAAATTCACCATGTAGCGATTGAAAAAGTCGGCACTGACATTTTCAAAAGTTGTCCCATCAGGGGCATTGATGGCGCGGATAACCGCCTGGTATGGATTTTTGGGATTGTTAAATCCTGCTGCGTAATCATCCAGTTTAAGAATCACTCCGTCTCGACTTTGACCATACAGGTGGGGACCTGTAAACAGAGGACCACCATCCGATGTTTCAAAACGAATTTCCTTGGTAACTCGATAGATCCCGTTGGAAAAATAAAGAGCCCGATTTGACTCATCTGCGGCATAGATTGCATTTTGGATGGCCTGAGTGTCATCGGCAACACCATCTCCTATTGCCCCGAAATCTTGAACGTTGATTACAATAGCCGGGTCATCTGGAAAAATGATTTCAACAGCATCTCCAAATTCAGCAGGGTGCTTACCGTAAATATTACGCGCATCCAGACTAACTACTGATTGTTGCTTATTGACAACCACCTGTACCTCTGCTTGAGTCGTATTTCCTTGAATATCTTCGATAACGTAACTGAACATATTGTTGCCAACAAATTCTGGGTTTTGGTGTATGTGTAATCTGTTGTTCTAAAAGTACAACCGTGCCATTTATCGAGCAGCACACCATCTTTATAGAGGTTGATCACTCCGTCTGAGAGTATTACAGACTGAGATAACCATCCCTGACCAGTTCCAGCAAAATCGCTTTCAGAATCTCCAGACCTTCCCCAAGCCTTAAACTTCAAATCACCGTCTTGACTGCCCGGTAACCCAAAAGTCTTGTCTTCGGATGGTGCACCGTAGGTAAATCCTCCCTCACCAACACTGTTATAGTTAGCCACTAAAAACATAGTACGGTCGGCATTCCCACTGTGTAAGCTAATGTCTGCTAAACGCTCTAGCTTATTGCCATCCTTATCAAAACTAATTGCATTGTTGACGAGTATGGGATTTCCTGTACTACTGAGACTATTATTTGAGCCAGACTGATCGATCCAACCTGTGACTTGATCGGTACCACTGAGAGTGGCTAACACCGGCATTTGCATCTAACTGAAGCACAATTTTAACAGGCTAAACCTAGGATTTCGCCTGATTGAATACGTTCATTTGATTGCTCTGTGATTGGATATCCATGACTTTTGCATGATTTACTCTCAGGAAAACTAATTTTGACTCCTAAGTGTAACCGGACTAACGGTTGACGAAGCAGGTGATTTGACAAGTTTGCTGTTTAGAAAATCAGCTAGTTTTAGGGCAAAAGCCACAATCATAAATGTGGAATTTGCCTGACCAGACGTTACGAAAATTGAGCTGCTAGCAACAAAAAGATCGTCAAAGTTATGCACGTTACAATTAGATCCGACTACACCATCTCTGGCATGCTCGGACATGCGTGTAGTACCATTTTGGTGAAAGCCATCACCGGCCTGTTCCCATACGCTAGAAACAGGATCATCATTAAAATACTTGAGATACCCACAGTTATGTTTCCGTAGATAGTCATCCCAATATTGATGGGCACGAACAACACTATCGATGTCTTGATCACAGTAGCGTAAGTCAATATTTATTTTACGCATACCGAGAGCGTCGGTTTGATCTGAAAGACTGATTCGGCTATCAAAATTAGGCACCTGCTCGGCATGATAGTGCAGCGGGTATTCGTTAGAAGCGCTGTACATAAATAGGGCAGGAATTCTACGTTTGGCAATATAGCGCTGGTAACCAAATTTGGGAGCAAAGGCAATGGTCTTAAATAAATCATTTAGAACATTATGAATGTGTTTCCAGTAAAAGTCTTTTTTGTCTTGACCAATAGCCGTGTCTCGAATCGCTTTAGCGGCTAGGTATTTGCCAAATGGGGAACTTAAGGCCAGAAAGGCCAGAGAGAAAACGCCACTACCATGGCCAGGATCGCCGAAGGGAGGCGCTCCTAACCAAGAAACAACATTAGTAAGATTTTTTTCGTGTTGAAACTCCCGTGTAAAGGAGAACCGTCGCCGTAAATAAATATTGGCCTCATCACGGTCAAAACCAAAAATGGTTTTATCAGGTGGAGTGGTGAACTGAATTGCCGCAATATCACCGGACAGGTGTCCCATGTAAAACCTTCCCAGTAACCCGCTGTGGTTACCAATGCCACCAGGATGTTGCTGATCAGAAGCCATCAGCAAACGAGTTGTATTCAAGGCACCTCCTGCCAAAATATATTTACGGGCCTTGACAGTTAGTTTTTTGGCTCCTAAGGTCTTGGCCTGCAGGCTGAGAACCTGATTACCAGCCTCAACAGTTTCAATATTGGTGCAGGTGAGTCCGTAATATAAGCTGATTTTCTCAGATTGCTGGAGCTGTTTGAAATATTCCTTGCCAAAGTTGGTGGGTAGTGACCATCTTTCTATAACAGACGTAAGCACATGGCCATCAGGTAGACCTGGTACGATTGACGCTTGTTCAACCCCAGAAATCTGGTGCAAATCAAATTCGGCATTGCCACAGAAGAAATAATCACAAGCGCGTTGAAAGTAAGGGGTTAACTCGTCATAGGTAACCGGCCAGTCAGCATTGGCAACATAGTCTCGACGATCAAAATCGACGGGATCATAGGGCACACATCTGCCGCCCCAAATAGTCGACGTCCCTCCCAACTGACGACGAGTACATTCGTCCATGGGGGCGTGAAAATTTGGATCAAACTGGTCAGCATCTCCTAACGCTTGATTAGTTTCAGCAAAGTCTAATTGTCCACTTTCAAGTAAAGCAACTGAATGGCCTGCTTTAGCTAACTCAAGAGATAATACAATTCCTGCTGGTCCAGCACCCACCACGGCAAAATCAGCCTGGAGGACCTGATTCTCTTGAAGAGTTTCGGCGTCAATTAGCATCGGTTTTTTCCAGCTAGCTTAAAGGGTGGAGGCAGTGGTCTTGACTGCTAATAGAGTATCCATTTGCTCAGGGAGGAGAGCAGACTTTTGAGCGGCGATATTATCAGTCAAATGTTGGGTGCTGTTGGCACCTGCAAGTACTACAGAAACACCTTCAAGCTGGTTGACAAACTGAAGAGCCAAATGGGAAAGCTTGAGATCGCACTGTCGAGCTATTTCTCTAAACCGATCGATATCAGCCTGTTCAGATGAATCTTCCGAACCCATGAACAATTTTCCTGAGGCAAACGGCTGGCGAGCAACGATTGCAATCCCCGCTTTTTTTGCTGCTGGTAAAAGGTCTACAACAGCCCGTTGATCAAGCAAATTAATTTCTACCTGTAATGCTGAAACACCCGGTGCTTCCAGACTGAGTAAGGCATCCTCAAGATTGTCACAGGAAATCCCATAATAACGAAACTTGCCTTGCTGTTTTAACATAGCGAGGGTATCAAAGACTTCCTCTGTTTTAATTGTTTCAGCAGGAGGACTATGCAACATAAACATATCCAGGTGGTCAGTCTGTAAGCGACGTAGACTTCCCTCTACCGACTTAATCAAATAGTCCTTCGAAAAATCTTGGCGTAACAGTGAGCCTTTAGCTTGCGCCAGCGATCCACTTTGAGGTTTAAGCATTCGCACAAGGGGCTTAAGAATCGGCTTTACCTTAGCCGCTAGAGCTCCTACAGGTGACAGACAATACCCTGCCTTGCTGACCAGAATGACTCGATCTCGCTTGCCTTTAAAGGCCTTACCCAACAACCGTTCGCTTTGCCCTTGACCGTAGCTGTCTGCAGTATCGTAAAAATTAATGCCCTTATCGAGAGCCTGTTCTAGGGTTGCAATAGCTTGTTTGCGGTTTCCACCTTGTAAGTTACCCCCCAATCGGGAACAACCTAGGCCAAGTTTTGTAACTGCTATATCGGTTTTCCCAAAAGTATTGTTTTCCATAGTATTCAGCCTACTTGTTAGACTCAAATGTCTAATGAGTTAATAGATAAAATTGTGATAAACTTAGGCCGCCGCAGGAGATTTAGTAGGAGACTTAAGTGCGATCGCTTTTTGATAAATCTCCATCAAGCGCTTGTAATTAAGCGAAGCAGTATAACAAGCTTCAAACTCTTGCCTGGCCTGTTTTCGGATTTTTTGCCAGTCATCTGGATGATTGAGCACCCACTCTACCTGGGTTACTAAGTCGTTAGCATCCCCTGGTTCAAATAAAAGTCCTGTCTCGTAGGGCTTAACAAGTTCAGTAATAGCGCCAATCCGTGAAGCCAAAATCGGTGTCCCCTTTGCATAGGCTTCAATCGCAACTCGCCCAAACGTTTCGTACCACTTTGACGGAAACACAAAAAACTTGGCTTCACCCATCAAATCATAGACTTCTGAAAGCGGACGACGGCCCAAGTACTCGACACTATCAAAGCGTTTAGCAGCAGCTTCAACCTCCGATGCGAGAGGACCAGCACCAACAATCTTTAGAGGAACTTTTGTGTGTAATTTTTCCCAAGCTGCGAGCAGTGTGTCAAGACCTTTCTCTGTTGACAAACGACCTACAAAAAGACCGAAACCGCCCTTACCTTTACCTACTTCAGGCGCAGGATGGAGAAAATTGGTTTTAAATTCAAATTTATCTTTGGGTATACCGCCCTCAATAAACTTATCGAGAGCAAACTGGCTGTAAGCGATAAAAATATCAACCGCTTTAGCCCAAGTGCCCATGAGTGAATGCAGGTTAACCATAGTCGCAACAGCACCACTAGCTACTCGACTTCCCCGATAACATCCATGAACAATACCAGGCCAAGGCATTGGCTTACCTAGACAGTCTTCACAGACACGGCCATCACGAAAGAAAAGACCATTGGGGCATAGTAGACGATAGTTGTGAAGAGTTTGAATAACTGGAACACCTGATTCCTGAGCTGCATAGTAGGCCGCCGGTGAAATCAGTGGAAATGTGTTGTGGAAATGGGCTACGTCAGGCCGAAACTCTTCAATGACTGACTTGAGTTTCTGAAATGACTTCCGATTCCATAACGTAGCAGCAGCTAAATCAATAGCACTCATATCTTCGAGGTCATCATTGTGAATAGTATGACGATAAACATCATGACCATAGGACTCTAAAAGATCAGATTCGGTAGCAAAAATAGTATCCTCGCCACCAAGCTGCTGATAGTGATTGTGAATGGTTAAAACGCGCATAATCTTGCTCCGACCTAGCAGTTAGTAAAAATAACTGATGATGCTAATGCTCTTATTGCACAGTTGACCCTTTAAAGACGGATATCAGTCTCAATTTATTCAATTAACGGGAGAACTGGCTAGAACAGTTTCTTTTGTTGGATTAGTCTGATGACCCAATTCCTCATACAAGCTTGAAATCTGTTTACCTTTAGCTTCCCAGTTAAACTGAGTTTTCATCTTATATCGTCCGGCTGCCCCTAAACGCTGACGTAGCTCAGCATCATTAGCTAATCGTCGCATAGCTAGGGCAAGCTCTTGAACAACTTGCTCCGGGTTATGTCCTGGGATCTTAATTCCTGTTTCATCATCAACTTGCACCCCTGGCCCACCTAGATCTAAGCAAAGAATGGGTCGAGCAGCACCCATGCCTTCTAAACAAACCCATCCTCCCGAGTCGTGCAAACTAGGATGTACTAACACATGGGACTGACCGAGACGCTCTAGCGTTTTAGTGCGGGATAAATTGCCAAAGAAATGGACACGATCGCTGACACTGAGATGCTGGGCCAATTGTTCAAAATTCTCTCGTTCAATACCGTCACCTAAAATCCAATATTCAGCATTGGGTAAGTCAGCTTGGGCAAAAGCACGAATGCCTAGATAAAATCCCTTCCAATGAAGTAAGCGACCCATGCTTATGAATTTAATAGTCTCGCCTTCAGGAGGAGGACATTGAGAAAGCCTTTCAATGTCCTCAAGAGGTAAGCTAGCCTCTGGAACAATAGCTACCTCTTGCGCACCCATTTTTTTTACTTGCCGTGCAGTATCCTCGGTAGTGACTTGAACAACTGCTGATCGTCTTGCAGTCATACAAGCGAAGGGGTCACGTTCACCCACCTTATGAGCTATCCAACGAAGAAACTCATAAATTTTTGCTCGTGTACTAAAATCTTGAAAGAAGGATTTTGGCGCTTCTTCTGCACCACCAACAGTGCCCCACACAAACGGAATAGGTAGTAAAGAAATAAAACTAGGACTAGAGTAGCGAACAAATGTAACATGGTGTGCTACGTCAAATCCAATTTCATTATGCAAACGCCTTGCTACAAAATATGCCTGAATTTGCCATAAATAGTAATGTAATACAAAAGCAATTGAACCTAACTTCCAAAAGCCACCAAAGATAGGCAGCGTAAAATACACAAAGTGCAAATTTGGATTGGAATTTTTCTCTAAGAAATCATCGTTAGCGTCCTTACCATCATCTGGTCGGGTCAATACCCAAACCTCATGGTGCTTTGCTGCTTCCCAAGCTGTATTCCAACCAACGCCAGGTTCTGACCCTCGACCAGCTTCACAAGCATAAGCTGATAGCAATACCTTCACTCCGCTACCCCCTATTTACCCATGATGTAATCAGTATTAAATATCAAGTGAGATATTGTAAACGTACAAGACGCGATAAATGTCTCTCAATACATATCCAGAATTCTACGTAGGTCTAGCTGAAATAAATTAAAAAAAATAAACCTTTATGAAATTTTCATTTCATGTTCAATCCTTTTTGAAGGTTAGGCCAGTTTGAACGCAAATAGCATTTGGAAATTGCTACAGCCAGATTTTTTCGCTAGCCATACTGCTAGCCCTTTTTAAAGTTCTTTGCAAAGACTTTATGAGCACCTGTAAAGCTTATATTTAAGCAATCAAATGCCCTCTCTGTAAGTGATTTGGCGATCGTGTGATATCAGAGGGCGGTTTCTCGATTGGCACAATATAGTTGCTACCCTGTCGTAGTTTAGGCAATTGTAAATTGTGCATGTAGACAATTGTGAATTGTACGTGAAGGGGCTTGCAATCTTAGGCAGTTGTCTAATCTCCTTGGCGTTCTTTATGCAATGCGTCTTATGAATGGCTGTTTACTTTAAGTGTTCCTCTTATTGAAATTCTTTCGGCTAGCGTTTATTTTTTGACATCGGGATTTTCTACCCAAATTCTTGAAACCTGATAGAGGTGAACTGATTGACGAAGACGTACTGATGAATCTGCTGTGGTCACAGGTTGAGTTTGAGAGCAATTGGGCCCAATTCGCCATTTGCTTTTGTGATTATGGGCATTCGTCAGAGATCAAATTAACCACCTAATTCTTTCGTTTTTTTGGCTTGAGCGGAGAGAGTCACTTCTCTTCAACGTTCATAGTGTCTACCGACTGCCGTCTGTTGTTGAGAAAACGACACAGCGGATTTATTTAGTAGCAAACACTGGAAATTCTAAAACCTATGACCCCTGAATCTATTTTTAATGAGCAGTCAATTTTGCCTCAATCTGCAGGATTGTCAGATATGGGCCAGCAGCAAGACAACGGTCTGCTCTTAACTCAGCTAAGTGAGAATACATTTTCTGATCCGTTAAATCAGCTGACTTATGAGTCAGTGCCCCTAGAGGTATTCATTGAAAATAATACCAATGCTCTTAGCTTTCCTAGTTCAGATGAATCGCTAGACATAGAATTTAGTAATGAATCTCTTCTTCAGGCTGATCTGCTGGCTATTGAGGACGACACCTTAATCAATTCTGTCGCTACCCAGAGTCTTTCAATTAGTGATACTCAAACACTGACAGCACGGTCTGATTTGCTGAATAATAATGGGGTGGGAGCTCAACTTTGGGGTGATGGAGTTACCCTCAAGGCCTACGACTTAGATGGTAATCCTGGACAAGTCGTATATGACGATAGGTTCAGCGATCATGGTTTTGGTGTCAATGGGGGACGCTGGGGACAACTAGACTTCTACGCCGAAGGTGGTAATCGTAGCGAGCGACTTGAAATTGACTTTAACGGGTTAGTTAAAGATGTCAGTTTCACCGTTGGCATGCTTGGTAACAATGAAGGAAGAGGATCCAGAGAAAATCCTTTCCATGAAACGGGTAAGTGGGTTGCCTATGGTGTTAATGGTGAAAAGATTGGAGAGGGTTTAATTGAACCTAACGATCAACAAGCTACGAATAGCTATGGCACTTATCCAATTGTTGTCAGTACGAATACGCCGTTTGCCAAACTTTCTATTGAAGCAACTGGCTTCGGCCACGGTGAGGGACAGCCATTGGAGGCTAGGTATGGTGAAAATAACTCAGACTTTAACTTGGTAGACATAAGCTATGACCGAGTATTAGCAAATGCTCCTGAGCCTACGCCAATTTCAGAGCCAGAGCCTACGCCAATTCCAGAGCCAGAGCCTACGCCAATTCCAGAGCCTACGCCGATTCCAGCGCCAGAACCTACGCCAATTCCAGAGCCTACGCCGATTCCAGCGCCAGAACCTACGCCAATTTCAGAGCCAGAACCTACGCCAATTCCAGAGCCAGAAGAGCCAATCAGTACTGTACCTGTAACACTCAATGCGTCTAAGACATTTCTAAATGGAGAATCTGGTGCTCAATATTGGGGTAACGGTGTAACAGTCTCTGCTGAGACTATTGATGGAAGTCAAGGGATCGTTACCTATGGTTTTAAGGGACTTGCGGTTGACGGTAACAATAGCCGCTATGTTCAGCAAATTGATTATTCTGC
>JBCCQQ010000107.1:0-11311 GCA_039024555.1 Cyanobacteria bacterium P01_D01_bin.156 | reverse complement strand
TGGTGAAGTGATATAAGTGCTACTGCGTTGCGTGCAACACCGATCACTCGGTTTCTCTGTAAAGGTCACTTAATCTATATGTTTGCGCAGAAATCGATCAAGCTGGTTCGCAAATGCCTCACGATCTCGATGATTCAAAGGAGGCGGCCCCCCTGTTTCTACTCCACTATTGCGCAGAGTTTCCATAAAATTCCGCATTGATAGACGCTCTCGGATATTGCCTGCATCATAAAATTCGCCCCTGGGATTTAGTGCAGTTCCACCCTGTTCGATTACATTTGCGGCTAAAGGAATATCAGCCGTAATAACCAGGTCTCCGGATGTCATCTGTTTTACGATGTGGTTGTCTGCTACATCTAATCCTGATCGCACGAGCACTGAATCAATGTGAGGTGATGCAGGAATTTGGATAGGTGTATTAGCGACCAACGTTAGCTGAATCTGTAACCGTTTAGCAGCTCTGTACAGAATCTCCTTAATGACATTCGGACATGCATCTGCATCGACCCAAATTTGCATAGAACCTATCGCTGACAACGTCTGATATACATCTATAGTGTTACACCTAATGTGGTGTTCGTTAGATATCTCTACAAGCAAGCCTAGTCGGGCTCAAATTAGCCATAAATTACGCCTAATAGTCAAATAGGCTTGAATGCTGAGACTGATAAATCCTCAGATACTTGGCCTGACATGCGAATGAGTCCGTGGTTCAAGCAAGCATGGAGTTAGTTTCGCTCTCACCTAACTGGGGATTATATATCTCAACTCCAGTAGATTATCAGGCGTTATTTCAGGGATAAGTCAACTCTCAATCATGAATTAAGTTATTGAGATAGAAAACAGTAATACTCAAAGCGAATGTGAAGATGCTAGATTGAGGTTACTTTGTCATCGGTTCTTGCGGAAAGCAGCCGCTGGAGGAAACGGGGAAAGTGCAGTGCAAGTCTGCCGCTGTCCCGCAGCTGTGAATGAGGTGTGATGCCTCTAAGTCAGAATGCCCGCCGATGATTAACCTGCTGTTTCACTGATCTGCGAGGTACAGATGAGGTCATATTTTTTTGCCTTGAAGCGTTTCAGGGTTGTCTCGGTGTTTGGCGCATTCAAGCTTATGCGATTTGCGCCCATAGCGTTTCTCTTCACTACGACGCCTGTCCTGGCACAGCATGCTATGGGAGGGTAAACAGAGAATACGCTTGTTGAAGGCTTTTTCTCAGAGTTGGCCCATTCGGTAATTGGGCTAATTCATTTCCCATGCAATCTTAAGTTTACGATTTGCGAGTTTCACCATTGACGGCGTTAATACAAATGCGCCACCCACGCCGTAAATGGAATCGATTTTTCTTGCTTGAATTTGCAAGCTGACTATAAAAATTAAGTCTGAAGAGGATTATGCATAAAATTCCTGTTACCGTAGTTACCGGGTTTCTAGGCTCGGGCAAAACTACGTTGGTTCGTCATCTGTTGCAAAACAATCAGGGACGACGTATTGCTGTGCTAGTCAATGAGTTTGGCGAAGTTGGTATTGATGGTGAAATCCTTAAATCTTGTCAAGTCTGCGATGAGGACGAGACTCCTGGCACCAACATTCTAGAGTTAGCTAATGGCTGTCTGTGCTGCACCGTTCAAGAAGAGTTTTTACCCACTATGCAAACGCTGCTAAAGCGCAGGGAAGACATTGATTGTATTGTCATTGAAACATCAGGGTTAGCTTTACCAAAGCCACTGGTGCAAGCATTTCGTTGGCCTGAAATTCGCACAGGAGCGACCGTGGATGGTGTGGTGACCGTGGTAGATGGTGAAGCCCTATCGCATGGTCAGATTGTTGGTGATTTAGAAGCGCTAGAAGCTCAAAGACAGGCCGATGATTCGTTGGATCATGAGACTCCGATTGAGGAGCTGTTTGAGGATCAGTTAGCCTGTGCCGATATGGTATTGCTGACTAAGACCGATATGCTCTCAAAAGAGAGTAGTCAGCGGGTGCAGCAATGGCTGCAGCAGGAAGCTCCTACCGGCGTTAAGGTTGTTCCCTGTCATCAAGGTGAAATTAATCCAGATATTTTGCTGGGCTTTAATGCAGCGGTTGAAGATGATCTGGATAGTCGTCATAGTCATCATGATCATGAAGAAGAACACGAGCATGACGATCATCTAGAGTCAGTTTATATTGAATTAGACGAGATGTTTGAGCCATCTGTTCTGGTGAAACGTTTACAATCGTTGGTACAACAGCAAGAAATTTACCGAATAAAAGGTTTTGTATCTGTGCCGAATAAAAGGATGCGCCTGGTTTTGCAGGGGGTAGGGCAACGATTCGATCACTTTTATGATCGTGCCTGGCAAGTGGATGAAGCTCGTCAGACCCGGTTGGTGGTGATTGGCTCTCATCTAGATAAAGAGACTATTGCCCAGACGATGGCAGCGGCGGCATAGGTCTTGTCAGTGGACAAGTTTTATAGCGATGGAACTATGGTTGCTGTTTTGAGTCAAAGCAGCAACCATGCTTTCTTTTTGTTTACTCGACGGGATTGACATTGGTGATCTTAGGAGCGAGAACCGTGGTTATAGAGATTAAGATCTGCAGTACTGAACAAACCTTTGGGCAAAGGTGGGATTACTGCCAAAGTGTAGATGGACGTAGCTGGCTAGAACGTTGTAAATCTGATATCCTTCCCAGCTTTGATAGTTGTTCCAGCCTTGCAATTGATAGTTGAACTGTAGTTGTTCTTTTTGGGTATGCTCAGGGAAAGGTGGGACAATCTTTAGAAGATTGCCTTCAGCATCGACAATATCTGAATAATGAAACCGATGACCGCGAATTTTTCCCTGGTTTGGGAAGCCGTTGTAAGGGCCTACCATGTCTACTTGACGATAGCCGAGCTTGACGCGGTTTCCCATTTTTGTCCAAAAGGGGAGAATGCCGACAAAGGGATAGGTCTCGTTTTCTAGCAGTCCCTGGGAAAGATACATGAGGCCGCCACATTCTGCATAAACCGGACGTCCTGCTTGACAGAAGTGTGCGATCGCATCCCGCATTTCCTGATTCTTGACCAGTTGTTCTGCATGGAGTTCAGGGTAACCCCCACCAATATAGAGACCGTCTAATTTTTCAGGTAAGGTATCCTCTAAAGGAGAAAATGGAATGAGTTCTGCACCGAATTGTTCTAACAGGGTTAGGTTAACGGCATAGTAAAAACAAAATGCCTGATCCTGAGCAATACCAATGCGAACTTTAGGGGAGGGTGGCAAGCATTTTTGGCGATTTGTTTTCCGATCTGGCTCAGTCGTGGCGACCGCTCGGGGTGATCTAGATTTTGCAATGTTTATTAAGGCTTGCAAATCCAGATTGTCAGTGACCAGTCGAGCCAGAGTGTCCAAATAGCCGAGCTCAGTTAATTCCGCCGCTCGCCAGAGTCCTAGATGACGTTCAGGGATTTTCACCGGTTCAGTGCGAGGGATACCGCCCAAAATAGGTACCCGGACAGTGTGTCTCACCGCTGAACAAATGCGCTCCAGGTGTGACGCACTGCCAATTTGGTTGCAAATCACCCCCGCCACCGTCAGATCTGAATCAAAGTTGCTATAGCCGGCAATTAAGGCGGCCGCACTGCGGGCCAAGGAGCGAGCATTAATCACAAGCAGCACTGATGCCCCCAGCCACTTGGCCATTTCAGCCGTACTCCCCGCCTCAGATGCCGCGCCGTACCCGTCAAACAGGCCCATGACCCCCTCAACGATGGCCAGATCGGCCCCTTCACAGGCTTGATCAAAAATTTGACAATTTTGAGCCTGATTCAGCATCCATCCATCCAAATTATGAGACACCCGCCCCGTTGCCTGTCGATGGTGGCTGGGGTCAATAAAGTCAGGTCCCACCTTAAAGGGCTGTACTTGTAGTCCCTGATTAGTAAACGCCCGCATTAACCCAATGGCGATGGACGTTTTGCCCACACCACTGTGGGTTCCAGCAATGACAAGTGTGGGAATCGGCATTCTGTAAAACTATTCGGAAAGGGCCTTTAGTTAAATAACATTTTTTGCGATTGCTGATTTAGGGGCTGAATCGATCTAGAACCATTGTTATTTGACGGTATCTCACAGCTGAAGTCATCTCGGGGATCAGCAATGCCCATTTTCTTAACATGGCACTTCTCTACAAGATATTTGATGCTGGCAGACCATGAGAGTTTACAGGTTTCCAAAACATAAAAAAATGTGTAAAGTAAGCCTCCTTAATAAATAGTGGATTCCTTATTTCTTCGATGCCGACAAGTGTTAACGTTAACCACTGACATCTATCTCTCTGGATTGCCCAGGGGCCTCGATAACGACATGAGTCAATCTCACCCTCTTTTACTTTTGGGCCATGGCACTCGTGATGCGAATGGGCGTCAGGCATTTCTTGATTTTGCCCATCAGTTTCAGACTTATGATGCTAGCCGCCCAGTAGTACCTTGCTTTTTAGAGCTGACGGATCCCTTGATTCAGGCAGGTATCGATAGCTGTGTTGAGCAGGGCTATCACGAACTCACGGTGCTACCGGTGCTACTGTTTGCGGCCCGCCATAGTAAGTTTGATGTCACCAATGAGCTAGACCGAGCTGTCCAACGTCATCCCCAGCTCAAGCTAAACTATGGTCGCCATTTTGGCGTGTCATTACGATGGTTGGAGCTGTGGCAAAAGCGTTTGGAGCAGGCAGACAAAGAGAGTAAAGTGCCTCGTGAGAAAACGGTACTGGTGTTTGTGGGGCGAGGTGCGTCAGACCCAGATGCCAATGGCGATGTGTATAAGCTGGCGCGGATGCTGTGGGAAGGCAGTGGATACCAGGATCTAGAGGTGTGTTTTACCGGTATTACTCACCCGCGTATGGAACGAGGTTTTGAGCGCGCGCGGGCATGGAATCCAGAGCGGATTATTGTGATTCCTCACCTGCTGTTTACTGGGGTGCTAGCGAAGCGGATTCAAACTATTATTGAGCACGAGCAGGCAGCTCATCCTGACATAGAGATGCAGAGCCTATCCGTGATTGGTGCTGATCCGATTTTGTTTGAGTTAATTCGCGATCGCGAGCAAGAAGCCCAAGCTGGTCAAGTCTCCATGAACTGCTACACCTGTAAGTTTCGCCAGGCGGTCAGCGCCCATGGCCATGGCCATCACGGGCACCATCACGACCACAATCACGAACATGGGCATAACCATGAACATCCTGAAGGCCAAACGTTATATCACGGCATTCCCGACCTCTATCCTAAAGAGAAGAATTACCATGAGCGGGCTTGGCAGGTACCCTAAAGAGCGTATAAAAGTCCTTCGTATGCATCCTATTTTGTTTAACAGCTCTCAGGCGTGAAGCAATCTTGTCCTAAAAACCTATTGCACGTCATTGGGTTAGGGTTAAACGGACTCCAGAGTCTCACCCCTGATGCTTTAGCTTGTTTAGAAAAAGCTGAAGTCATTGCAGGCAGCAAAGCCCATTTACGAACTGTAGCTATTTATCCAGCTCGCCCATTGCCCCTAGAGGGCGATATTGTTGCTTGGATTGAGCAAATTGCGGATATTCTGCAACAGAAATCGATGGTGGTCCTGGCTAGTGGAGATCCACTTTTTTTTGGTCTGGGTCGCTTACTAACCGAACACTTCGATCGCCAATGTCTTCGGTTTTATCCCCATGTCAGTTCTGTCCAGCTGACCTTTAACCGTCTGGGAATTCCCTGGCAGTCAGCCACCATCATCAGTGTCCACGGTCGCCAGCCCGCTCACCTAGAGCAAGCCCTTAAACAAGGAAAGTCTCCCTTGGCAGTTCTAACTGATTTTGTCCATACACCTGGAGAGATTGCTCGATTGATTCGAGATGTCCGCCCACCCGTCCAGTACCGTATGACCGTATGTAGCCATCTGGGAGCCGCTGAGGAGACTATCCAGGCAATTGCCATAGAAGAGGCCATAACCCATTCGTTCCCCAGCCCGAATGTTGTCGTGCTAGAAGCACAGAGTCTAAGCCCACAGATGCCCCAGCCCTTCTTTGGCATTGCTGATCAAGACTTTCACACCTTTCCCGATCAGCCTGGTTTAATTACAAAGCAAGAAGTGCGGGCATTATCCCTGTCCCTGCTGAGATTACGGCCAAAGATTACAGTGTGGGATGTGGGAGCTGGAACCGGCTCCATTTCTATCGAGATTGCACGTCTGGTCCCCGATGCCCGTATCTATGCCATTGAGAAAACTGCAGCGGGGCTCACCCTGCTCGAAAAAAACTGTCGTCGCTTTGATACGGCTCACATTTCACCTCTCCGAGGTGTTGCTCCAGCGGCGCTTGAGTCTTTGCCATACCCCGATCGGATCGTGATTGGTGGAGGTGGTAAGGCGATGCCAGAGATTTTAGAGGTGTGTTGCGATCGCATCCAACCCAATGGAGTCATTGTCGCCAACTTTGCCACCCTCGAAACCTGTATGCTGGCCAAGCAACAGCTACAAGATAACGGCTGGGATGTAAAGCTATTGCAGGTCAATATCTCCCGCTCCGCCACCTTGGCAGGGGCCACCCGTTTTGTTCCCTTAAACCCTGTGATTTTGTTACAGGCCTCTCAACCTGTTGCAGCTCAAGGAGAAGGCCATGGCATCCAGTGAGTTACTGATACATGATCGGGGGCGGTTATGGGGAATTAGCGTCGGTCCTGGAGATAGTGAATTGCTCACCCTAAAAGGGCTGCGAATTTTACAAACCGTCGATGTGGTGGCCTGTCCCCAGAATAGACAGGGAGAGCCTGGTATGGCCTATAGTATTGTCAAATCTCATTTACGGCCTGAGCAAACGATCTTGCCCTTGGATCTGCCCTTTGTGCGCGATCCGGTGCAGCTACAGCAGGCCTGGGCGGCAGCGGGAGAAACACTGGTGCCTCTGTTGGCCCAGGGGCAGAATGTGGCGTTTATCACGGAGGGGGATGCCAGTCTATACAGCACTTTTAGCTATGTAGCCCAGGCAGTGCATCGTTTGGCCCCTGCTATAAAAATTACCACTGTACCTGGAGTGTGTTCTCCCTTAGCAGCGATGGCGGCCCTCAATCGGCCTCTGTCTTTAGGATCAGAGAAAATTGCTATCCTGCCTGCTCTGTATGACGTGTCTGAACTCACCCATGCCTTGGAGTGGGCCGATGTTGTTGTCTTGATGAAGGTGTCATCCGTGTTCGGTCAGGTATGGCACACACTAAAAGAAAAAGGACTTCTAGAACTGGCCAGTTTGGTGGAGCGAGTGGGTTCACTAGAGGAGAAACAATATTCCAGCCTGGTGAATCTGGCCGACTATAACCCCCCTTATTTTTCTATTTTGATTGTGCGCCGCCATGACTATTGCTTCTAAGTCTTTTGCAAAGCCTGACTCTAAGATTTTGATGATTGCTCCCACCCTGGCGGGCTGTCAGCAAAGTCTGCAACTCTGGGATAGTCTACAACCTTTAGAATTATGGACCAGGGAAGATACTCTAATAGATACCTCGGTCAGCCTTGATATCTATAAATACGATGGGTCTGTCGCTTCTGTGGTGTCAGAATGCTGGGGCCGAGCGACACAGCTAATATTTTTCTTGCCAGTGGGGGCGGTGGTGCGGTTGATTGCACCGTTACTTAACAACAAACACCAGGACCCAGGGGTGGTGGCCATTGATGATATGGGCAAGTTTGTCGTTAGCGTGAGTGGAGGACACCAGGGGGGAGCCGATGCCCTAACTCGACAATGTGCGGCCCTATTGGGAGCGGAACCGGTGGTTATGTCAGCCTCTGAAGGGCAACAGCTACCAGCTTTGGATCTGTTGGGAAAGCCCTACGGGTGGCAACGGGGAGAGGGCAATTGGACGGCGGTGGCGTCTGCTCTGGCGCAGCGACAGCCAATCTCGGTTCACCAGACCTGTGGTGAGTCTTTGTGGCGACAAATGTTGCGTGAAGAGTCTCCTTTTTGTTTTGTAGATCAAGCCCCTGCAGCCTCGGACCTAGAGGGCTCTGCGCGACTGTGGATTTCAGATCAGCTACCTCCTACTCAAAATTCAGAAGAGCAGACCCCAGAGGTGTGCTGGCATCCTCGTACGCTGTGGGTTGGGTTGGGCTGTGAACGGGGGACATCAACAGAGTTAATTGAGGCCAGTATTCAGCAGGTGTTACGGGATCAAAACCTGGCCTGGCAATCCATCGCTGGTATCGCCTCCATTGACCTCAAGCAGGATGAAGTTGCTTTTCAAGCGTTGGCAGAGCAGTACCAATGGCCGCTTCGATTTTTTAGCGCGGCCCAACTAGCCGAGCCATCGGTGCCTAACCCATCCGATGTTGTTGCTCAGGCTGTGGGCACACCGTCCGTCGCAGAAGCCGCTGCGCTGCTGGCATCCCAAAGTCAGGCACTAGTGATTACGAAACAAGTTTTTAAGGGTGACGGAGCCTGCACCATTGCTGTTGCCCGCGCTGCTCAGGAATATAATCCCCGACCCGGCCACTTGTATCTGATTGGGTCGGGACCTGGTGATCTAGGCCAGCTCACCGCTGCTGCTCGTGCGGCCCTCCTGGACTGTGATGTTGTCATTGGCTATGGCCTCTATCTAGATTTGTTGCGGCCTCTGTTTCATCCCAACCAGGTGATTGAGACTAGCAAAATCACTCAGGAAGTCCAGCGGGCGGAGCGAGCTGTGGCCCTGGCACAACGGGGGTTAACTGTGGGTATGGTGTCCTCCGGCGACTGTGGCATTTATGGTATGGGGGGACTGGTGATGGAATGCCTGGTGCAGCGGGGCTGGGATGGTCAGACACCGGGTGTTTCTGCGTTTCCGGGGATTACGGCACTGCAGGCGGTGGCGGCCCGGGTGGGTGCCCCATTGATGCATGATTTTTGTGCGATTTCTCTGTCGGATTTGTTGGTGCCGTGGGAGGTGATTGAGAAGCGTTTGGCGGCGGCGGCTCAGGGAGATTTTGTGGTGGCGTTGTATAATCCGCGTTCGAAGACTCGTACTCGGGGGATTGAGATTGCGCTGGAGATTTTGCGGCGGCATCGTTTGGGGAAGACGCCGGTTGCGATCGCACGTTCTCTCTATCGTTCAGGTGAATCAGTCCGCTGTCTCACGTTGGAGGAGGTGGATGTGACCACCATCGATATGCTTACCGTGGTGCTTATTGGCAATTCGCGCACGTTTTTGCATCAGGGTCGCATGATTACGCCTAGGGGTTACAGAGTCTAGAATTGTCGGCTTGGAAGAGACCGCTCTTAACTTTCTAACAATGTTTGAATAATACGACGAGAGACGCGGAAATTCGTTTTTTGCAAACGGTCAATGGCCTCTGCAAGATTTATCAACCCTTGATTTGCAGCATCATTTAATATTCCCAGAGTACCAATAATAGGAACTCCTAAACTACTTGCAGCACGCCTTCCCAACCTTTCATCAATGATGAGCAGATCTGCTGGTAGGGTTTGAGCTAGCGTAATGGCAGCTTGCTCTCCTGGATCGAGGGTACTCAAACTCTTATCTGTGACAGATACGGCTTGTAATTTAATCCAATCAGGAGAGTTATCAATCCATTGCTGAAGAACAACGGGGGCACCGGGATCAATCATTTCATCTCGTACCGCATCGGGAATGATAATCTCTCGAAATAAGTGATGGAGTAGATCAATCTGGTCGATTAGCAGCAAGTAGTTAATCGGTGAAGTGTCAGCAACAACGATCATGAGGTACTCTTCGAATGTTGAATGCGCAATTGACGGAGGGTTTCACGATCGCACTCTAAATCCGCTTCATCGTAATGTAAATTAGCATTGTTTTCCTTGAGAAAGCTATCTACTGCCCAACGCGAAGGTAACCCTAAGACACTCCCTACTTGAGCATGAGTAATTTTTTCAGTTTGATAGGCGTGTACAGCTAGTGCTTCGACAATTTCACGAGCCATCTGGTTAGGGCTCAAATGTTGAACCAGATCATCAGGAAGTTCGAGGGTTATTTGCATGGGTTACTCTCCGTAGTTAGAGACTGTATGAAAAGGGTTTCAATGGGTAAAAAAGCTCAAACGGTATAGGCTAAACGTTACACGCATCCTCTAGCCCTGTGCGAGCCATGACTAAAGCCTACATCAGTAGCCTCAGTCATGCCCAGTGCGCGATTCTATGGGTGGATGTGACGACTATCGATATGCTCACCGTGGTGCTGATCGGCAATTCGCGCACGTTTTTGCATCAGGGTCGCATGATTACGCCCAGGGGTTACAAAGTCTAGGCGTAAGCTCGGCTGGTTTACACAAGGGAGTGCTCCTACGCCCGTCCGTTGCAGCAAGGTATTAGCCTGCTTTAAACTTATGCAGGTATAAAATGCTGGACACACATACACTATGAGCTATCGCAGTATCATCACTATCGAACCAGATAAACGGAGTGGAAAACCTTGCATCCGGCGGATGCGGATTACAGTCTACGATGTTTTAGGCTGGCTAGCCGCAGGTATGTCTACGGATGAAATTATTGATGACTTTCCAGAGTTAGTAGAAACTGATATCAGGGCTTGTCTGGAATTCGCAGCTGATCGCGAACATCGTCTAGTGGCCTCGGTAAGTGCGGCATGAGACTGCTTTGGAGATTATGCAGCGGCATTGTTTGGCTGAGACTCCGATTGTGGATCGCGCGTTCTCTCTACCGTTCAGGAGAGTCAGTCCGCTGTCTCACGTTGGAGGAGGTGGGTGTGACCACCATTGATATGCTCACCGTGGTGCTTATCGGCAATTCCCGAACGTTTTTGCATCAGGGTCGTATGATTACGCCAAGGGGTTACAAAGTCTAGGAATAAGCTCAGTTGGCTTGTGGCTCTACGAGATTGTTTGGTTTTATCGGGTTTAATGAATTCGGGTGAGAAGCCTGTAAGGAAATCGTAGAGACTGGCAGGGTGTAAACAAGCTTAGCTGCCCCATGTGAAAGTGTTCCTTAAAGTCCTTATATAAGGCTTAATTGACCCAAAGTGATAGATCAAACTTTAAACCAGTACGTCGTCGAAAGTTAGCTTGAGCTATTGCAACTCCAACAGTAGTCAGATTAAATGCTCCTATATCAGACTTATCCCAAAGCTCAAAAAGCTTTATCATTCTGGGTGAGAGTTTTAATATATATTCTTTCACCTCAAGATTGGTCATAAGTGCAAAATTGAATAATTCAACTGACGGGGTTACACAACTGCTGCAAGCCTTATAAATTCAGTGGTTAAGAATGGGTAGATAAAAAAAGATAGGCTAGTTTTACGAACACGACCTATCACGCCCTATGATACCGTCAATCTACCAAAGCTATCTAGAGAAG
>JBCCQQ010000106.1:0-11335 GCA_039024555.1 Cyanobacteria bacterium P01_D01_bin.156 | reverse complement strand
GCTTTTTGACCACCCTTTTCCAGATGTATTCGAATGGATGCTCGAGCATATTGGTGATTTACCGATGCCCCGGAAGTCATCTAAAGCACAAAAGATGAATCCCTCATACGCAAATGGTTTTGCGGCTTAAGTTGGTACCCGATCAGAGCTCAATGACAATTATGATTAGACCCATATAGTCTTTGTTACGTGCTTACCTGTTCGGTTACACCAATCAGTATAAGTAACCTTTCCACCACCCTTTAGAGCTGCTGAATTTTTATCAGAAAGGGGTTGCCATAAAATAGTTTTGGTTGTTTGAGTAAGCTTAGACATGTTACGTACACCTTGTAAATTGAAAGAACAGGTATGAGATTTAGTGCATTTGCACATTTCTCTACGTCTATGTTCTCATGTACAAATGTCAAAAGTAATGGTACGACTGCTGAGTTTCAGTTTAAGAATGTATGAACTTAAAATAAATAAAGTGTTTCGAGTATAAAGCCTTGTGATTTTCTATTGGCTAACAGCCACCATTGCTCTGGCTAATTAGCCACTTCAGCATTAATATCGATTAGTAATAGCTTTAATGTGTTTAGGCTTGACATAAGCCCTTTGTAAAGAGGCATTTGGTGCCTCAAAATTTTCTTGTAAAACAATATAGAAGAGCTGAGCTTCCATAGAATAGATAGCTCAGCTCTTCTTAAAATCTCTCATATTGCAATAACGTTAAAGAAGTGTCGTATTAAGACGCTTCTAAAAACACGATCGGAACTTAGTAAAAATGTTATGGAACCCAAATGGTCTTTGTTACATGCTTACCTGTTCGAGGGCACCAATCAGTATAAGTAACTTTTCCACCTCCCTTTACGATTTCTGCATTCTTATCAGCAAGAGGTTTCCATAAAAGAGGCTGAGTAGTTTGAGTTTGCTCTGACATGGTATTTACACTTAATAAGTCGAAAGAACAGTTATGGGATTTAGTACATTTGCCTATATCTCCAATAATAATTAGATTCTCCTTGATACATTTCAAAAGTAATCGTATATGTACTGAATTTGGCCTAAGACTTTGCTACATTCAGCTCAATCTGAGACTTTTTTAACTTCAGCTCAATAAGTTAATTTGATTGTAAATACTAGATATGCACTGCTCTTTGGAATCCGTATTCTACGTATTTACCGTAACAAGCCCAGTTTAGTATCAACTAGAGTTAGTGATCCCTTCCAGAGGATGGGAATAATCAGGGGGATTCACTCATGCCTTGAATTCCCCTACTGAAAAGCGTCTACCACCATGATTACTCCTCAATCTAAGCAGCAGCCTCGACTAATGCGTTGGGGGTGGCCTTTACTTGGTGCTCACCTCATGTGGGGAATGCACATGGTTAGTATGATGTCTGGAGCAGTGGCTCAGATTATTCCTGACACTACATTGGCTCCTTCTAGCCAGCTCAGCGATCAGAACTCTAGCGTTAATACGTCGGCAACTGTAGGTGGTAGCTCAGCTATTTTGATCGAAGGCGGAGCTACCCGCAGTGACAGTCTATTTCATAGCTTTCAAGACTTTAACGTGCAAGTGGGAGAACGGGTTTACTTTGCCGATCCGGCAGGCATCGAAACTATATTTACCCGTGTTACGGGCAACAATGCTTCTAATATTTTGGGGACTTTGGGCGTTGACGGAACTGCTGATCTATTTTTGCTCAATTCTAACGGTGTGATTTTTGGTGAAACTGCTCAGCTAGATATTGACGGTTCATTGGTGGTAACAACAGCCGAGTCCATTGATTTTGGTAATGGAGATAGCTTTAGCGCTGTAAATCCTTCAACAGTTCCCTTGTTGACTGTAAGTACTCCCCTGGGTTTACAATATGGTGCAGATCCTGGTGAAATCCGAGTGGAGGGTTCAGGTAGCCAAATAGTGGTGGACCTTAATACAGAGTTGCTGGACACCAGATTTCGCCAAGATGGATTAATAATCCCTGCAGGGCACTCTCTCGCATTATTGGGAGGAAATATCATAGTCAATGGTGGTAACCTAACCAGTACTGGAGGAACTGTTGAACTAGCTGCGATCTCAACTGGCTATTTACCCTTGAGTAGTACTACAGAGGAGTTTCTATCGTTTCAATCAGATGCAGGTGTTCCCAGTATCGATTTACCATCTGGCACCGAATTAGGTGACTTGGTAGTCACCGGAGCAGGTTCCATTGACGCTAGCGGAGATCCATCCGGCAACGTCAATATGTTAGCTAACAACATCGATTTTAGTAGTGGCTCTGTTATTCTTCTGGAGACCTTGGGGAGTGCAGACGGTGGTTCCTTACAAGCGATTGCTCCTGGGAGTATTACAATTCAAGGCTTGGAATATACCGGTGCACCGTTTCCCCCTAATCCTCCCACCTCCGCTGCTGAGAACTATAGTCCATTTGTTACCAGTACCTGGACAACTGTAGCACCCGCAGGCAGTACGGGAGATGGTGCTGATGTTGCCATTAATACTGATAACTTTACTATTTCAGGAGGAGGAATTTTATTAACTGAAACTAATGGGGATGGAGATGCTGGAAATGTCACTATTAATGCTAAAGATATTTCTATCGGAGAGCTGGATCTGACATCGAATCTTAGTGTTTTTGGCTCCTATGTTGGTGTGAATGCTGCTGGCAATGGTGGCGACATTAACATTACAACAGAACGCTTATCGTTAATTGATGGCAGTATTACAGGGGTACAGACCCGTGGGAGTGGTGATGCGGGCGTTCTCAATATTACTGCAACAGAATCTGTCATTATTGACAGCCAACTTCCAGAGTTTGCCTTCTTTCCTGCATTGACATCATTGGTGACAGCGGCTGCTCCTATTTTAGATATATTTGGTGGCTCATCCCCACCCACTGGCAATGCTGGAGATATCAATATCGATACTCCTAACCTACAGGTATTAAATGGTAGCCAACTAAGCTCATCCAACAGTGGTACGGGAGATGGCGGTGATATTAATATTACAGCTGATACTGTTGAAGTAGATGGAACAGGAGATGGGTTTGGTGGAGTCATTAGTTTTTCTCCATTAGAGTTTGCTATCCGAGAAACACCTAGTTTTATTTCCGCTGAGGTAAGCGATCCAGGTACTGGCAATGCAGGTGCCATTCGTATTGATACGGATGAGCTAAAAGTGAGTAATGGTGCCTATATCTCCAACAGTACCTTTGGTGATGGTGCTGGCGGTGATGTGATTGTGACTGCACGAGATACGATTGAATTGGCTGGTACGGGTACCGATGAAACGTTAATCAGTGGAATTTATAGCCGAGCTGTGGTCGGGGATGGTTCAGGGGGCGATATTTCTCTCACGGCCCCCCAAATTTTGATCCAAGATACGGCAACCATAGATGTCAGTAACTTTGATCGCCTAAGTGGTGCTCCATCGGGTACTGGACCTGCTGGAAATATTAATCTTGAGGCCGATAGTATTCAGGTATTGAATATGGCTACCCTCAATGCGGATACCCTAAGCGGTCAGGAGGGAAATATTGTCGTCTTAGCAGATACGTTAACTTTAGACGATGCCAGCCAAATTAGTAGTAGTGCAGCCGGTGACGGCAGCGGCGGTAATTTAAAGATTACAGCTGATAGTCTTCGTTTACTAAACGACAGTCAGTTTGTGGCTAATGCAATTGGTTCAGGTGATGCGGGAAATATTGTGGTTAGCGCTCCTGAGATTCTATACCTAAACGACAGTGAGATTACGGCTTCTGGAGGGCAGGGTAACCTGAACTTTACGTCCCCCGTCATTTTGTTACGTGACGGTAGCCTGTTTGCAACCGATGCTCGGGGAACTGCTGTTGGTGGCAATATTTTAATCGATACAGATTTTCTAATTGCCTTAGAAAATAGTGATATTACGGCTAATGCTGAGGAAAGTTTTGGTGGTCAAATTGTTGTGAATGCTCTCAGCTTGCTTGGTACAGACTATCGACTGCAGCTAACACCTGAAAGCGATATCACCGCCAGTTCAGAATTAGGGCCTGATTTGCAGGGAAATGTTGAGTTAAATACTCTGGAAGTGGATCTAGCTCAGGGTTTATCTGTATTGACTGCAGACTTTGAAGGCGATGGTGCCGTTGCTAAATCGTGCGCAGCATCCTCTGTAACTAATTCACTGGTAACCTCTGGACGGGGTGGTGTAGGCGCTGATCCAGCACAACCACTGCAGGGAACAAATATATGGACAGATTTAAGGCAACAGCCTTCTGAACCAGAAAACAACAAAGAGTTAGAGAGCGCTCCCTCTGCCGAAACCTTTAATCCTGCTACCAGTGAGCTGTCAGTGGTTGAGGCTCAAGAGATCCTCGTTACTGACGGAAGGGTTAATCTCGTTACCTCAGGAACCACTGCTGAGTCTTTCCATGACTCTTTCTGTCATTAAACACCGTTAGCGCTTAAAGATAGTTCATCTCTACGGAGTAAATGTCAGGCGTGCTAGCTGATAGGTGCCAGCTGTTTGCAAAATCTCTCCTGATTGACTGGTGGTGATGGCGGTTGCAATTTCTTCAGGATGCCCTACAACGAGTGCCTGCCCTGTTTGTTGGAGTGTTTCTGAGTCAGGATTATAAACGTACAGCACAGGACGCTGGGTGTAAAACACTAGGCTAGGCTTCATAAAGCCCACCATGGCGAGGGTTTCATCGGGCTGTTGTTCTGCTTTTACGGTTGCGGCTAGTTGGCGTAGAGGCAGCTGGCGCTGACTGTCGGCAATAGCCGCTACAGGCAAGATTGAGGTAATAGTAAAGGCAGAAAAGGCTATAAAACTGACGGTCCATACCCATCGCACTCGTCGCATGATCAGCAGCCCTAATCCGACTAGGGTAGCTAAACCCCAAACAATGGCACCGTAGACCATCGCCTGGGAGTCTCGCACTAACTCAGGGAAATCTGGCATGACCGGATCTCCACCAATCCAGTTGGGAGTTAGGTAGGACGCCACTGCCAGGATGGCAAAAAATACAAGACTGAGAATAGCACTGAGCCAGGTTCCTTTACGAATTGGCCCAGCCCACATTAGCCCTATCATAATCGCCGCTGCAGGCATCAATGGCAGAACATAGCTAGGCAGTTTGGTGACCGCTGCTGTGAAAAAGCAAAAAATGGCCAGAAACCAAATCAGGGCAAATAGCCCCAGGTGATTTTCTCGAGGCTGTCGTCGCCAGTAATCCATCGCCCACGGACGCAGTCGCGCCATAGCGAAGGGTAAGGCCGGAGACCAGGGGAGAAATCCAATGGCGACAACTGCAAAGTAAAAGTACCAAGGGGCGGCATGGCCATTAACGACATCGGTAAAGCGCTCATAGTTGTGATAGCCAAAAAAGCTATCGATGTAGGTTTGACCATGGATGGCAGTGACGGCCACAAACCATGGAACGGTAAGTAGGAGTACCAGTAAACTGCCGCGCAACAGTTTTACTTCTTTGAGAAGCGTGGGAATTTGACCCAAATAAAGGGCAAAAGTAAACACTACCAGACCCGGCAGGACGGCTCCCACAGGTCCCTTATCCAGGACGCCCAAACCAATAAAGGTGTAAAAGGCATAGTACCAACGTGCCTTACCACCCTCTGCATAGCCCCAAAAAAAGCAAAGCAAGGCTGCACCAATACAGCCTGTGAGCAGCATATCTGAAACTCCAATACGCCCCCAGACAATGGTTTCAGGGTGGAGGGCCATGGCAACAGCACCCACTAAGGCAGCTAACCCAAATGCCTGGCCCCCTCGGTCTTTGCAGGCATAACGTTGAAGCGTACAGAAGCAAAATCCAGTAAGGCCAGCTGCGGCTAAAGCCGAAGGCAAACGCACCCCTAGTTCACCAACGCCAAAAATATGAAACCCCAGGGCCATGGCCCAGTACACCAGGGGAGGTTTATCAAACCGAGTGACTCCATTGAAGTAGGGGGTAATCCAATCGCCAGTGGCATACATCTGGCGAGCCGCTTCGGCAAATAGGGGCTCAGTTTCATCCACTAAACCAATGTGGTCCAGCTGCCAGAAAAACGCGATAAATAGGGTAACCATCACCACGGTGATGGTCACCCAGCGGGCAGATGACGATGAAACTGAAGCCATGGAATGGCAACCTCCGGCAAAAATGGATGCATTTCTGCCTTAGTTTACTGGGCGAATGTGATTCATCGGTAGTTTCCGCAACGGTGCTTTCTGGGCAGCCGTGGTCTCTGTCGAAATGATGGAACGGGGCCAGTAGCGCCCCATAAGACCGTAGCTGACCAGACCAAGGGATTCTCGCATGGTAATCAATCGGCGGTAGCGAAGACCTAGGCCATGGGGTAACGGACTGGAATAGGGAATAACTTGAAAACCAAAGCTTTGAAAGACTAGCTGCGATCGCAACATGTGGGCCGGATCGCTAATTAAGATAATAGACCTTACCCCTGTAGGTATAAGCTGTTCAGCCGTATATTCGGCATTTTCTTCCGTGGTCTTAGAACAATTTTCTCCAGAGATTTTGGTCGCTTCCACCCCGAGCTTAGCCAGCAGCATGGCCATCATCGGTGCGTCATTACTACCGCTGACAAATACCCGAGGTGCAGCCTCGCTTTGGATCAGGTCTGCAGCCTTCATCAACCGGTCATTATAGAGCCAGCTGCCTCGACCGAGAACCACCACAGCATCAGCCGTTTGCCCTTCATAGGTAGGGACAAATGTGGTCAGTAGGGGTTCCCCAATCAGTAAGGGAGATAGACTGAGAAAAAGAGCAATGGGAAACCCCCACAGCCATAGCTTTTTAATCCGTCGTCCCCGCTCCAATAAAATCAATCCCCGCATCAGCAGACCACTAATAATTAGAAAACTAATCACAAATAGCCCGCCCAGCAAAAACAGACGCATCGGCTCCCCGGTTAATTGATAGAAGCCGTATAGCAAAAAGCGGGTAAATCGAGTCCACTGAGTAACGCTGAGGTCCTGGGGACAGACATTTAAGATTGTCTCATGTTCCATGGGTGGTGGCAGCAGATGGGATGTCCAAGGACAATAGAGAAGCCAATATTGGGCAGTTAGCAACCATAGCGACTAAACCATGTCTGTAAGAGCCCTCACTTAACAAAAAGACATTATTGCCTGGGCAGTGTTCCTGGGCTTTTCCAGATGGGGAACGTGACCACAGTCTGGAATCCAAACCAGTTGATTATGGGGAATCGTTTTTTCAAATCGTTTGGCATCTTTAGTGCCCAGAATTTTGTCTTGCTCGCCCCAGATAATTAATGTGGGAGGCTGAATCTTCTGGATAACATTGCTCAGGAAATTATAGCCACCACTTTTGGTAAATGCGATCAGTGCTTCTTTCCAATCGGGCATTTGCAAATGTAACCCAGCACATAGCTCAGCATCTGGGGTAACTAGGTTGCGATCGCAATAAGCCTGCTGACTAATCCGACGTCGGACTCCAGGATTTTTTAGAAATGACGTGGCCCAGCTATCCAAGGGTGGCACCATAAACTTACCCATAGCTGGTCCCGCCGCAAACCCAGCACTGTCCAAAAGCACAAGTTTATCCACCGCCTCTGGAAAATCCAACGTAAAGTCAATCGCTGCAGCTCCTCCCATGGAGGCTCCTGCCAAAATCATCGGTTGACCAATCTGCTGTTGCCAGAAACTATACATGTGCTGCTTGATAGCAGCTGGGGTTATGGGCGCCCCAGAGGTACGATCCGTAAACCCAAACCCCAGCAAATCCATCGTCCATACCTGGGCATTGTCCGTTAGCTGAGGAACCAGACGACGAAATTCAAAAATCGAGCTATCGAACCCGTGGATTAATAAAATTGGTTTGCCAGTACCAGCGCACACATAGCTGGTGCTAATTGGCAGATCTATCAAACTAGTAGAAACATCAACAAACTGAATCTGGCGGGCCAACGCCACCGATGTATCTTCCGTTAACTGCTGAGCATCAGCGGGTAATGTCGTCGTCGTCATCAAGCAAAATCTAAAAAAAGGACACAAGACCTAGGCAGGCATGTCCTTATTATCCATGGCGGAGGCTTTCTAACGCTTTCAGCCATGTCCTTGCTGTTTTACGGAATGAATCGAAACCCGTTCCATAAAAAAGGTTGCCTTCCTAGAGGAGAAGACAACCGATTGGAGTTGACTAGACAACACTTTGGAAATTCTGTTTAAGCAGATGTTTACTTTGCTGCACAAGGATTAGCTGCACAGGGGTTAGCCGCGCAAGGATTCGCTGCTGCTGCACAAGGATCAGCTGCACAGGGATTCGCTGCTGCTGCACAAGGATCAGCTGCACAGGGGTTAGCCGCACAGGGATTCGCTGCTGCTGCACAAGGATCAGCGGCGCAGGGATTCGCTGCACAGGGATTTACTGCAGCGGCGCAGGGGTTGGCTGCACAGGGGTTGGCTGCACAAGGATTAACCGATGCTGCTGCACAGGGACCTGCAAAAGCTGGCTGTACACTAACTGCAGCAGTACCAACAGTGAGCACAGAAGCAATGGCTAGAGCTGCAAAATAAGTAAGTTTCATGATGTTTATCGAATATAAGTCGGCAGAAATTCGAGCTGCCTGAAAATTGTGGTGTGACAGGCTTAGTAAACAGGCCCAATCTGAGTACCACCTGAGTAAAAAAGCATCGTAAATAAGCGTTTGCTTAAAAAAGGTTTAGATTTTGATACTGCTAATCCTTAGCATGGTGGGCTGACTACAATTCAAATATGACCTCCACATATAGCCCACCCATGCCACAGACTCTTCTGGATCAATTGCGTGAAATGACAATCGTCGTTGCCGACACTGGTGATATTCAAGCAATTGAGCAGTTTAAGCCGCGCGATGCTACCACTAATCCATCTTTAATTACGGCAGCGGCCCAGATGCCTCAATATCAGAGCATTGTCGATGACACGCTGCAGGCTGCAAAAGCAGATGCTGGAGCTAGTGCCAGTACTCAAGAAATTGTCAATCTTGCCTTTAAGCGTTTAGCCGTTGCCTTTGGTCGCAAGATTCTAGAAATTATCCCCGGTCGTGTATCTACAGAAGTAGACGCTCGCTTGTCCTACGATACCGAAGCAACCCTAGCCACAGCGAGGGATTTGATCGCCCAGTATGAAGCTGCTGGCATTTCCCGAGAGCGTGTATTGATTAAAATTGCCTCCACCTGGGAAGGCATCAAAGCCGCTGAAACGTTAGAAAAAGAAGGCATCCACTGTAACCTAACTCTGTTATTTGGCTTACATCAGGCCATTGCCTGTGCAGAATCCGGAATCACGCTTATTTCCCCTTTTGTAGGTCGCATTCTTGACTGGTATAAAAAAGAGACTGGCAAAGACAGCTATGCCCCTGCTGAAGATCCAGGAGTATTGTCGGTCACTGAGATTTATAACTATTACAAAAAGTTTGGCTACTCTACGGAAGTGATGGGAGCCAGCTTTCGTAATACAGACGAATTGAAAGAATTAGCAGGCTGTGATCTGTTGACCATTTCGCCAAAACTGCTAGCTCAACTGGATGCAGTAACGGAAGAATTACCTCAAAAGCTATCAGCTGAGACCGCTAAAACCCTAGAGATTGAGAAAATCTCGGTGGATAAAGCCACGTTTGATGAAATGCATGTCGCTAATCGTATGGCATCCGAAAAGTTGTTAGAAGGCATTCAAGGATTTACAAAAGCCCTTGAATCGTTGGAGTCTCTACTCGCAGATAGGCTAGCTCAGCTAGAGGGGAATGCTGTTGTGAGTCATGCTGCCGAAGATATTTTCCGTGCCTATGATTTAGATGGAGATGGCTTTATTACCCGTGAAGAATGGATGGGAGCCGATGCGGTATTTGATGCTCTCGATATTGACCATGATGGGAAGATTACTCCCGAAGAGATGGGCGCTGGTCTCGGTGCAGCCTTTCGCTTAGCTAAAGTTTAAGGCGAATAACAACGCGCAGAAATGCCATTAAAAGTGTGGGTGATTAGAGAAATATTTTTACGTAACTAGTCAAATAGGGATCTTAGGCAGAAATATTTCAATTTAATCTGTCTTGTAAAAGAAATAGGTAGAAATTTTCTCTCTAATAATGAGTTGGGGGTCTCCATGAGCACATTCAATGATCAAGTATGGTTCAAAAGGGATGCATGCCGGAAAATCAGTGCCTGCGAAAAAATTGTTTGGGCACTTGATTTGTTTACTTCGGCACATGCACAGGCAGAGCTCCTGCAAAAGTTTCACAAAGAGCAGGGACATGAGTATGCTTTGTCTGCCTTTTGGCGCGCAATGGTACTTGAGTACGCAAAAGTTTTCACTGAAACGAGGTCAGGGCAATCTAGAGTTGGATTTTCTGATAAGTACCTTACAAGGAATGAGAAATTCGATCAAAAAACACATGATGAAATAATGGAACTTCGCCATACATGCGTAGCTCACAGTGATGAAAAGCTGGAGCCGCAATCAATGTGTATCTTGTTAACATGTATGACAAGCCCCAAGCCTTTGGCCACTAAGCATGATGCGATATACCTACCCATACAGTTTCAATGCCACAGTTCCTCAGTTTGGTACACTGAAGACACAGAATGGATAGAAAAGGTGGTTAATCATTGTGATTTTTGCGCCAAAGTAACACAAGATGAATTGAGCAGGCATACAAAAGAGCTACAACAATATCTACTACAAAATGCGAGGTGGGCAAATCAACTAGATTCCTGTTTGTTGTATGAAAAACCTAGTAGGACAAATATTGAATCTCACACAGAGCCCGTAATGCCAAGGAATGAGGCATCGTTAAAATTAAAGTGTAGGAATAAAACGTTTCATTGGAAATCTGTTTTCTATCAAAACGTGCCAAAGTTAGATGAAGAATATGAAGGTGACGGTTTCACAATAAAGTCTCGCTCAGATGCAGAGAAGAGAGTAATCAATTATACCGTTAAGTATGATGATTATCATAACTAGCAAATGCAGTGAGCCACTGCACGGTCGCTGATTTAAACGTTAGGTCACTGAGAGGTGATTTGAGACTGCATGTGGTGCTGGTGGGTCGCACGTACTCTAAAACACAATTGGAGAGTGGAATGATTTTTGTGTAAGCGCTTGTTTCTTGCGCGGAAAAGCGTTCTGGGAACAGAATAGCAAAATGCGACAGGGCTGCACGCCAATTTTTAATGGGTCGGTTCCATTCTCTCGCAATATTGTTCATGGCTAGATACATGAGCCTGAAAACAGCCTCCTCACTTGGGAAAACAGCCTTAGTTTTGATCACTTTTCGCAGTGAGCGGTTGAGCGACTCAATGGCATTGGTGGTGTAGATAACTCGTCGAATTTCCATCGGATAATCGAATATG
>JBCCQQ010000105.1:0-11731 GCA_039024555.1 Cyanobacteria bacterium P01_D01_bin.156 | reverse complement strand
CTCATCCGGCGTCACCAAAATCCCCCGCGTCGGCTGCTGCGACTGAATTCGCGCCAGTGCCTCTCGAGTCGCATCCGAGGTGTGATACTCCCGTGGGGTGGGTTTCCGGGGGCGATCGCACCTGTCCTCCTTCTTCGTCAGCTCCCACTCTCGCAGCTCCACCTCATACTCTGAAACCGCCCAGTCATAGTCCTGATCTGCCTCTTCCTGCAATCGTGATAGGGGCTTCAGAATCTGCCGCTGGATGGGGCTCTTCTTACTACCCGAGGGGGCCACCAGCCCGGTAAACAGAATCGGCGGCACATAGAAGCCCATCCCTGCATCAATTTCCAACTCCGTCCCCATCTGCAGCAGGGATGCCGCCACCGGCAGCAGGGTCACCAGCATGGCCGCTGGGGTGGCCCCAATCCAGTTGGCAATACGAGTCAGCGGTTCCGCCAGGTCGGGGTGGAGATAGTCGTTGAGCTGTAACTCATAATCCCCAATCTTTAAGAGCTGACTGATTTCAGCGATGCGATCATCTCTTTCTTCTGTCTGCTCCAGCTCCGCCTGGATCGGCTTAATCAAACTCCACAGATCTCTGGCCGAGAGCCCCACCTCCCGATGCCACTGCACCACCTGCCCCGATAGCTCCAGCTCCGAGGGGGCCTGGGCCAGATAATCCCGAATCTGGGCCTGGAGCGCTGGCACATCCAGGGATTGGTTGGCCCCTGGCGGGTCAAGCTGTCGCCGCGCCCCCACCGCTGCCCGAATCTGTTCCGCCGTCGCCCCATCCGCAATCCAATCAGCAATATCCAGACCGCCATGCTTGGGCAAATTCTGCCAGCGCCAGCTATCCGGGTAGACATAGCACCACTGCGCCTGGGGAAAATCCTGATAGACCTCCGCCATGTGGGCCAGCCCCACCTGATCCTGATCGGGGCACAGCACCAGGCGAGCGTCCTTCAGATCCGCGTTATAGTTCCCATAGCTGCGATATTTTTTGGACCCACCCAGGGTCGTCGTCGCCGGAACCCCCAGTTGCCAGAGTGCATCAGCGCAACCTTCTCCTTCCACCATCCAAATAGGGCGTCCGGCTGCGATCGCACCCTGCACTTCCCGATAGCGATAGATCGGTACCTGCTGCTTCACCTCTGGGGTAAGCCCCTTGATCCAATGTTGCCCATCCCAGCGCTGCTGCACAAAATACTTCGAGCCATTGCCCTGATCCACTCGGGTCACCCTCACCAATGGTTGACCGTCCCGACTGGGGTAGAAATAGTCCTGTTTGCGGCGGGGCCGCACCGGCTTGGCGGGCTCGGCAGCCGCTGCGAAGTATTGTCCCCACAGGCCATCAGCGGTTACGCCCCGGTAGACGTAGCCCGCTACCTGTACGTCCTGATCAATGTGGGTGTGGCAGAAGACCACCTCCTCATTCCAGCGGCAGTCTTGATCTTTGGTGCGATCGCAGATCGGGCAGGGATGCGATCGGCCTGAATATTGGTACTGTGCCATGGTCAGCTCCTGATGGGTTGGGAGCTGGGCTATCCATCTGGACCTGCTACTGGGCTCAATTTATATTGATGAGGGTCCTATCTTTGTAGACATTTTGAGCTAGTTTGCTATAGTTGAAGAACACAAATTTAGTAGCAGGTTAATGGCCTGGTCGGTTCTGGTAAAACCAATCAGAAAAGTAAATTAACCCAGCTCGAAAAACTAAAGTTCACGGTCAGACACCCTAACTGGTAATCAGCTGGGTGTTTTTTATTGAGCGTTTAATTCTGGATATAGCTCGATGAAGCCATCAACAACGTGATGAAACGTGCAGTTGTCAATGGTGCTTGACTGGGGGCCTGGAGCGCGATTTTACAGTCGCTTTAGATGACTTGATTTGGTTGCTGAGTAAACCGGCTTGATAAATCTCGATGGCTCGTTGATGGGCTGCCGGATCGTGACGATTTTGTACCCAGTCTTTGATCAGTTCCTGGTTGTAGCGAATGCAGCGACTATTAATGCGAACCCAATGGATGCCTTCAACCAGCAACCCTTTCAAGCGGTACTTTTTCAGAGTGGTGCTGCTGAGTTTGAGATATTCCAATGCCTCCTGTTTGCTGACAAATTCGCTCACGAGCTTTTCCTCCTTTGTATCGTTGGGGCCATATCTCTCGGGGGGCAAGCCCAAGCTTGCTCGCAATCACGCGCTCAATCCGGCGAGAGCGCTGTCTGGTCAAAGCGTGGGAGACAGCCGAGGGGCCAATCTCTAACTCTTTGGCAATGCTTGCCAAAGTCCAGCCTTGTTTTCGCAAAGCTGCTTTAATATCTTCTACGTGCATAAGATTACAAAGCTACATCAACATACCGATGAAATTAGCAATTAAAAAATTGCATGTCAAGCGCTATAATTTGCAGTCGTTGACAATATGCTGATGCCTTATGAGTAATCCATCATCCAAAAAGAAGCAGTCTGATGTTAACGAGTCTGATGATTTTCCCAGTCGATTGAAAAAAGCAGTTGGAGATAAAAGCATTCGAGGTTTTGCCCGTGAGTGCGGTTTCTCGGATACGGTACTGCGCCAGTATCTTAATGGGCAAAGTGAGCCAACCCGACCTGTGCTTCTCGCTATTGCCCGCGCCGCTGACGTCAGTCTGGAGTGGTTGGCAGCCGGGCAGACAGCTTCCGAAAACTCAACGGATATTCTCGCTCAGAAATACATTTACAAAGAAACCTTGGCTTTTGAGGCAGATTGGCTAAAGGCCCAGTTTCCAACTTCATTTGAAAATCTTCTCCTGACTCAGGTCAAGGATGAAAGCATGGAGCCCACGCTGAATGTCGGCGATTTGATCTTGGTAGACACCAATATCCGAGACCTGGATGCCATTGACCACGGGGTTTACTTGCTTAAGTTGGGGGATCGATTGCTGATCAAGCGATTGCAATATTGGGTAGATAATACGCTTCAAGTGCTCAGTGACAATCCTGCTTATGAGACTTTTTCAATTGAATTGTCGGATAGGCCCAGTAGTCTAAGCATTATGGGTAAAGTTGTTTGGATAGGACACAAGCTGTAGTGATTTGTACTCGGTTTTGTGGACTGTTTGTGGGCGTTAAGAACTTTTGTCTGAGTTGTTCTGATTTAGCGTACCGACAGTGCCAATCACAAAACCATAATTGTTTTCAACAGACTGATTAATCTGTGTGCCGGTTGTCGCATTTGAAGAGTTATTAGGTGCTGCTTCCCCAAGCAGCTCTTTGTGATCAAGTTCCAGCGCTTCGCAGAATTTCATAAAGGTTTCGCGATATACGGGTTTGCCATTCAAGAATGCCCTGAGGGCGTCGTCACTGAAGCCAACTTCTCTGGCAAACTCAATTTGGTTGGTATGACCACTGGTCTTGTAAGCTTTTTTGACTATTTCGATACGGCTGGGATGAACTTGGAGAGTACGATCCGACATGTGACATCTTGCATAGTAGTTTGCCCTTCAGTATATCGGTGATTTCTGAAAGTGATGCTCCTGAATCAACAAAATCACGTCATTTGACATGGTTAAGCAAACTCCTGGAAAAGTCCTGGAGAAGTCCGGTTTTACTCCGGGTCTACTACGGCAGAACAGCGGGACCCGCCTCCTATAAAGGAATTGTAGCGTTCAACGGGGGCTGAAATGCCATGAAACAACCGAAGCGTCGTCGCCTTTCCCATCGTCAGATGATGGCCTTACAGATGGTTCTGTCTGTCCTGATTCTGTTTACAAAGGGAGGCATTCAAGAGATCTGTATCGTCGTCGGTGAGATGCTCCTTAGCGACGTGCCTTCCACTGAAGCCGTGGAGTCAAACTCATTGGCTGAATAGTCAAACTGGTTCTCTGCATTAGAGCCAGTTTACCAAAACTTCCTTCCTCTTTGCATAGTTTGCCTCTGCTGAGCGGCCCTCTGCTGCTCAGGAAGGGGAAGGCTGCGCTTTTTTACACCCTTGAAATCTTAAGGAGAAATAACAATGGCCACAATTCGTCCAATACCTGCCGGTGCCACTCTTGGTAAAGGCGTGGATGCTGAGATGGGGGAAAGCTATGGTTATGCCATCGCCTATGACCCTCCTACTTCGCTAATTGACAACCAGCAGTTGGGACAGCGAGTGCGGTTTAATCTGCAACAGATTACCAGTTCGGTAGAACTCAGTAAAATGCTGAATGTTTCAGCGTCGGCCTCTGTGGGCTTTGGTCTATTCAGTGCTTCGGCAGAGGTGAACTACGCCCAGCAGCAATCAGTGAACCAGTACAGCACCTATTTGCTGGTGAGCGTGGAGGTCAAGAACCCCAATTTGATGATTCGTAATCCTCGGTTTAAGCCAGAGATTTACAAGCTTTTGGCTGAACGAGGCTGGGACTGGTTTGAGAGTCACTACGGGCCAGAGTATATGGCCGGAGTGATCACGGGTGGCAGCTACTACGGGCTAATTGAGATTAAAACCCTCAGCAAGCAGGAGCAGCAAGATATCGCTGTGGCGGTGAGTGCTAGCTATGGCCTGTTTAAGGCATCGGGCAGTTTAGACCTGAAGCTGAAGCAGGCGATCTCAAACAAAGAACTCAAGGTCACGGTGCTGCAAAGCGGCGGCAGTGGCGACCCGGTGGAAACCACGCTGGAGGAAATGATTGCTCAGGCGAAGAGCTTCCCGAAGCTGGTGAAGAATCATCCTGTTGAGTTCCAGGGCATTTTCGAGGAGTATCGCAAGACGGTGCCACTACCCCCGGCAGTAGGTGAAAGTGCCTTCTCCCGCGCCCATCGGCTCGCGATGATGGAGGAACTAGGGCTGAAGTACTGGAGCTACAAGGACTACCGCGCCAACCTGCGCTATGTGCTGGATAACTTCTACAGCTTTGAAGACCATCTGGTGCTGACACCGGAGGAGCAAATTGCTAAGAAAGACCGCTATCGGCAGGATTTTGAACTTGTCAGCGAACAGCTGAATGAGTTGCAGCGTCGAGCTAAAGCCTGTCGAGCCTCGTTCGATGCCTGTGAACTGCCCACGTCTTATTTTGTCGCGACTGAACCCTTACCTGAATTTTCGGAGGAAAACATGATGCTGAAGCAACTGGAAGAACAACTGGCCAAGGTGCGTGAGCAGGTAAACCTGCTGCAAAGTGCGGTGAACCCGAATGAGAATGGCGATATTCGCGTCAGCGGTAAGGTGATTGCGGATGATGGGTTTCAAGCAAAACGAGGGGACTGGCTGCTGCGGAGCGATGGCAACGACCTAGAAATTCGGGAGCCTGAACAGGGAAATCAGGTTTGGGCTAAGTTCAACGATGGCAAGAATCTACACCTGATGGGCACGCCGGATCTGCTGGTGAATGGTGAGGTAGGTATTGGTACCACGAACCCTAAAGGCAAGCTGGATGTGAATGGGAGTATTCGGGTGCGGGGTGGCTCGGCGATGGTGCTGCGGAAGTATACGGGCAATCGGGTGAATACGGGGTTTTCGACCCGTAGCTGGATTGCCACAATTGCTGGTTTTCGAGCGTTAGGAGGTGATATTCAGGAGCATGATCGGGGGGATATTGTTCAGGTATATCCCTATGAGCGGGATAATCGGTGGTGGTATTTTGCTGATTTCCGGTCTCATGCAAAGCGGCATGAGACTTGGGAGGTCTGGGTGTTGTTTATTCGACGTGAGCTGTTCTAGTTTATAAATAAAGTGGAGTATCAGTTCTTTCCTTTTTAGAGCTGATACTCTATGTCTTTACCAGAATTTTTTTCACAATCTTTTTAGCTTGAATTCGTTCAATTTAAGCAGAAGGGAAATAGAAATCTTGACTGTGGTGGGTCTGCCCCTCTCTTCGAGGCGGTTGCGCTTAGAAGGTAAATATTTTAATGATCGTAAAATTTCAAAAAACACTTTCAGAATCTGAAGCTGTATCAATGCATAAATTCTTATCTTCTTCCAAATCAGGAGATTTTTTAGAAAAGTGTGCTTGTATTTGTTGGCATGCTTTGTTTACAACCCAATCAGGGTTCCATTTCCAAAGTCTTACTATACCTTGTGCATTATTCGTAATAATTGTATCCTCACCAGGAACTAATCTTATAAATCTAAGTTCACTATTCTGTTCCTCAAGGGAAATCAAAGGAGTCCCATCAATGCTCCATAGTTCCACAGTTCCGTTATCAAAAATAGAAATAGTATTACCACCAGGGTTGAATCGAACATTAGTTCCTTTAATAGAATTTATAAAATTCCCTCTGAATCCCCAGAGTTTTACAGTGCCACTATCAACAGTAGCAATAATATTACTGTCAGAACTTAAACCTGAATATCTACCTTTCATAGAAGCAACGATTTCTCCACGTAGGTTCCATAATTTTGTCTCATCATTGATAGTCGCACCTACAAAGCTACTATCAGGGGCAAAGAATATATTGTAAGCTGCCTGATCACTATGTTGTTTTAGAGAGGTTATAAATTGGCCGTCTTGACTCCACAAAAATATCATCCCATCTTCGCTAGCGGTTACAATATTACCATCAGAACTGAAAGCTGCTGAAGTCACTCTGCTAGCATGTTTAGTCAAGGAAGTAATAAGTTGACCTTTTTTGTTCCATAAATAAACTTTTCCGTTCTTATCAGTAGTTAAAATATTATTACTGTCTGGGCTGAAGAGCGGCCTAAAAAAATATTCACCAGAATTTTCAAAAGATGTAATAAATTGACCGTCGCGATTCCACAACATTACTTGATCATCATCACCCTGAAGAATAGTTATAAGAAGGTTTCCATCGGGGCTAAAATCAGGATATATAAAATCATAGTCATCTAAGGGAACATCCTGATTGTCTTCTCCTGGTAGAGATACTAAAAGTTCTCCAGTGTAGTTCCACAGCTTTACTGTCTTATCGGTACTGGCTGTAGCAATGGTGTTACCATCGGAACTGAAGATTACCTGATATACTTCACCATTGTGTTTTTTAAGGGATGTGATGAGCCGACCATTAAGATCCCACAACCTTGTTATTCCGTCAGCACCAGCTGTAGCGATGGTTTTACCATCAGGGCTGATATCTAAATAATTGACTATTTCATCATTTACACGCAAAGATGGGATTAGAGTTTTATCGGAATACCAGATCGTTGCCTTTCTTTCCCCTGATACTGTAGAAGGGTCTCTAGATGCTGGATTAGTCAGATCTGGATTAGTCAGAGTTGCAATGGTGCTTCCATCAGGGCTGAAGTGTACACCCGAAATAGGAACACCATTCTCTTGAAATGACGCGATGAGTTTACCATCAAGACTCCATAGCTTTGCTGTCCCGTCTCCGCTAGCAGTAGCAATAATATCGCCATCAGCACTAAAGCGTACTTCATTGACCTGATCACTATGCCCTTGTAAAGAGGTAATGATTTGACCATTATGAGTTAATAGTCTTACTGATCCTCCAAAACTGGCTATGGCAATGATCTTTCCATCAGGACTAAAACGTATATCAGATATTCTACCGATAGGGCTTTGCCAGGAGGTTATGAGCTGACCATCGCGACGCCATAACTTAACGGTCTCGTCTGAACCAGAAGTAACAACTATGTTTCCATCTGGACTAAAACGTACCTGGGAAACGATACCATTATGTCCTTGCAAAGATGCAATGAGTTGACCATCCAGGCTCCACAACTTTGGATTTCCATGGAGATCGGCTGTGGCAATGATATCCCCATTTTGACTGAAGTCAATTATATTTGAAGGAAGGACAAATGTGGTCAAAGGTGAAACTCTACTAGCGTCCTTTGGTATATATGTGATAATTTGCTTTTGATAATTCCATAGCATTACTATTCCACTACTATAGGCTACAGCTAGAACATTTCCATCTGGACTGAAGTGTATGTCGTGGATAAAGTGTTCATGGTCTACTTCAATATCGTCAATTAACTCACCATTAAGTCCGTACATCATTACCAATTCCTTTGTAGAAATGGCAATGGTTTTGCCATTAGGGCTAAATCGAATAGCTTCAGCATCTCCTAGTTCAAAACCCCGTAGTTTGAACTCGTTAATAAGCTCACCATCAGGACTCCACAGCGCTGCGGTGGTTTCACCAGCAATGGCAATAATGTTACCGTCAAGGCTAAAGCTTAGATCATTAACATTAGATTCATAAATATGTTTTATTTCCCGTAATTCTAGAAAAGAGGAGAGCATTTTAGATTTTGCTTGAGCTAGCACAAGCGGCCTATCTATCTTGTTCTTATCCAGATACTTAATACTTTGCAAAGCATTGATCAGAGCATCATAGTTCTCTCCGACAGCGTTCAGCCTTGCAGAGGTTTCAATTTGGGCTTGAGCAACCTGTAATATACTTTCTTCACGACTACGATTAGCAGCTTGGGCATACCACACAGACAATGCGGTTGTTATTGTAGTAATTGTAAGACCTGCTATCAGACCACCCAACCCTAATTGGCGCATTCGCTTGCGTCGTTTTTCTGCCAACTGAGATTTCTGGAAGAAAGTAAGTTGGTTCAATGTCATATTTTGTCCAGCCCGCTGATGGAAGTCCTGCAGAAGATCTAAATCAGGAGGACGCCATAGTAAACCTTCTGCCTGTCCTTTGATCTGCCAGTTCTGAATAGCTGACTCTAGTTGTCGCTGAAATCGGATGTCATCGCGGTTGTTGTCAAGCCAATCATTTAAACGTCGCCAATGTTCAATCAGTGCCTCATGGGTCACCTCAACTGTCTCCTTTCCCTCATTGTCTGCTGCCAAGGTCAACAATCTCGCCTCTCGCCAGGAAAACCGTTCAATCACTTCCCGCACCTGAGCAACCGTCGTTCGCTGCGCTACTAAGCCACTTACCTGCGCCCGACGCCGAGTATCCCGAGTACCTTCCCCTAGCTGAATTACCCCCAAAAATACCCGCCGTGCAATCGCCTGTTGCTCCGGTGTTAACGCCTGGAAGATTGCTTCCGCCTTCTTCGCCAACGCTCCGCCCACGCCGCCAATCTCTTGCAGAGTTTGGCCGGGTTCCTTCCCGTCCCGCAGTCCATTCCAAATATCACTCAGCGCCACCTGTAATAGTGGCAACGCCCCTTCCCGCTGCTGAGTCTCCTGAATCAACAGCGTCACCGTGGCTGTATCTAGCGGATGCCTCGCCTTTTCCGCTGGTTTGCTAATCGCCTGTCGCAGTTCCACCTTATTCATTGTCGGAACCAGATAGCCATGCTTAGAAAACAGCCTATTCAGCCAGGGATGAGCCTGGGTTTCTCCTAAAAAGTCGCTGCGTAGCGTTACCACCACAATTACCAACCGCGACTGATCCGCCGCTGCTGTCAGCAGGTTATTGATAAAAATCTGTTGCTGGCGCTTGTCCTTACACTGAGAGTAAATCTCCTCAAACTGATCTACCGCCACAATCACAGGTGAAAATTCAGTACCCGGCAGTGATCTGACAATGTGCCATAGCCCGTCATATTGGGCTTGATTATTTCGTTGCTGCAATTCCTTATAAAACTCTCTCGCCTTTGCCACAGGCGAATCATCTCCCGTTGCCATCCGTGCCAAAGCTAAGGCTAACCCCTTTAATGGTTGAGTCCGAGGCTCCAGAATCGCAACCCGAGTATGCTCCTGGCTAGACAGGGAATGCCGACCAATTACCGGCAGTAACCCTGCTCTCACTAGCGACGACTTACCTGAACCCGATGGTCCATATACCGGCAAAAACCGAACTGCTGAAGGGTGGTCATACAGAGCCTTCAACCTTTTCCAGAGCTGATATGTCTGCTGACGGCGACCAAAGAAAACGGCATGGTCTTCTTCTCGGAATGCTCGCAGCCCTCGATAGGGATTGGGACCAATTTCTGAAGTATTCGTCGCTTGAAGAGGGGGTGGTTCCGTATCTGGTGGACTGGAATAGTAGATTGAAAGATTGTCTACCCGCCAAATGACATGGCCAAAATTATTAGCTACATTTTGTTGGTTAGTCTGGCCAGTAGCCAACTTTTCCTCATCTTGGGGCATATTTGGCATAGCTAGGGAACCGGATGCACAACCAGCGACAGAACAGTCTATATCGAGTCAGCCTTCTAATTTAGCTGGACCTTTTCAACAACTAATCGCCTCAAAACGCTATCATAATCACAAATTTCCGAATCAATAGATATCATACTGACAAACAAAATATGGTGCTCAAATTTTGTTTGTCAGCAAATAAAGACATTTTTGTAGATATTTGGACTTTTCTACGCTGACAGCGTCTAAAGATGGCCTATATCTAGAACTCAACCATTACTGCTGACTGCTGAATCACAGACGCATAATGCTTAAACAAGATCTGTGGATCATGCCCTGTCTGCTCCGCCACCGCCAGCGGATTCGCCCCATTGGCAAGCGCATGACTAATCGCCGTATGCCTGGTCGCATAAGGCTTTCGATACTCAATCTCTGATTTTTTCAAAACCTTCTTCCATGCCCGCCGCCGAAAGCTTCGATCATTAATTGTTTTCCCCCGAGGAGCTGGAAACACCAGATCATCTGGCTTCCATTTGTTCGACCTCCGAGCCACCAACATCTCAGCCACCTTACCCGTCAGTGTCACCGTCCGATCCTTACCTGTCTTGGTCGTCTTCCTCACCCCCCGAGACACCGATTCACCAATCCACACCGTTGAGAAATCATCCGCCAGGTGCTTCCACTGTAGGGCGACCGCTTCTCCAAATCGGCACCCGGTTCCAAACAGAAATGTCACGAAATCTGCATAGTGCCGATAATAGCGATCGGTTCTGAACCCCTCTAAGATTTTCTGCACCTCTTCCAAGGTAAAAGGCTTTACCTTTTGCTTGGGGGCAGGCTTTACCTGGGTCAAGACCGCTATCCAGGGATTATCTGGTAAGTTTTTCGCAGCCCAAACCCAGCAAGATTGCACCAGCGTCACATACTCCTTAACCGTCCGCTCACTGACATTTTTCCGCAGGTAGGCTACAAATGCCTGCGCATCTGACTCCTCCACTGCCTCAGACTCTTTATTAGAAAAGAAGGTTTCCAAATGCTTCAGCGTGGCATTGTAGCGACACAGACTGCCCACCTCTAACCCTTTGGCCTTAGTCTGAACTTTCGTAAATTTCTGGAAAAGACCCGTTACCTGGGAGACTTCGGCTTTTTTGCCCCCACCCTTGGGTGGCTTGTACTTCTTTAATGTAAGGTCAAAGTTCCCAGAGACGATATCCAACTCAATCTGGGCGGCCCTTTGCTGTGCCACAATGCGATTGACCTTAGAATCCGGTAAGCCAACTGCCATAGCATATCGCTTACCCCCATAGCTAAAGCGCAATCTGAGTCTGCCATCATCACTTTCAATCTTGACCGTGCTCTGCCTGGCCTCATTGCTAGTGGGCGAGAAGCCCGCAACCGACGCAAATGCTCTGCTCATTTTCCTACCAATTTCCTACCACTTTGATATCCAAAAGCGCCCAAAAGTACCCAACATTTACCCTGTTTTTGACAATAAGCAAGAGTCATCAACAGGTTGATGGATAAGCCCTAAGGCGCTTCAGCAGTGGGTTTTAGAAAAATCGGGATGACTGGATTCGAACCAGCGGCCCCTTCGTCCCGAACGAAGTGCGCTACCAAGCTGCGCTACATCCCGTAATATTTGTCTAGGCTATCACAATTCAGCTTTGCGCTCCATCTACAACCAACCGTAAGAGCAGCGCGACTCAGCCATTGCGCGTAGATAAATCAGCCATTTAATCCTGGTCAAAAAGCTTGAAAT
>JBCCQQ010000104.1:0-12004 GCA_039024555.1 Cyanobacteria bacterium P01_D01_bin.156 | reverse complement strand
ATCTACTCAGAATCAATGGTTTCGATTCACTTAAATCGGCCCTACGAGAACTCGCTAACCAGATTCCTCAGATTTTTAAGCTCCTACAATGAATCAGCCCTGCTTATCAGACGGTTTCCTCACAACTCAGTCATTACAAGAGAAATATTGAAGAGTTGAATTTATTGATTGATACAAAAAAGAGGGAAACAAGTGATGCTGATCTTAAAGAGGCAAAGAAAGCGTTAGATCGTTTTCGCTGTACTGAAAAGCGCTATAAACCGGAGATAAGTGATGTTTGCAATATCTATCTTGATTTGCAGGCTGAGAGAACTACATTAAAGGAAGAGAAAACTGTTAAGAAGGAAGAATTGGATCGTTATTCAGAATCTATATTGACTGAGCATGAGTCGTCTATAAGACGACATCTTTCATTTTTTGGTGCGCAGTTTTATCCAATTCAGTTTCAGAAAGATCACTCTGGTGGGAAACCAGGATTTAACTTCTGTATTGCCATCAATGAAACACCTATCAAATTAGGTGGTGCCAACGCACCTGAAGACCAACCTTGTTTTAGTAACACGCTTAGTGAAGGAGATAAACAATCCTTAGCTTTTGCATTTTTTCTGAGTAAATTAGATAAAGATCCTCGAATTGCTGAAAAAGTTGTCATTTTTGATGATCCAATTTGTAGTTTAGACTTAAATCGTAAGGAGTACACACGCCAACAAATATTGCGGATAGCGAGAGTCGCAAAACAAGTGATACTACTTTCACATGATCCGTTTTTTCTTAAGTCGGTCTCGATTGACTATCCTAGTAATGATACAAGACTCTTCAAAATCCATGCCTTTAATGCTCAACACAGTACCATTGAATTATGGGATATTTATTCAGATACTCAGAATAGATACTTGAAGGAATTTAAGATTTTATGTGATTATTTAGATGGTACTTACAGGGATGAAATCGCCGTTGCAAAATGTATTCGACCTTTGTTAGAGGCCAATCTAAGAATTCGTTTCCCAGACCGTTTTTTAGAAAGTGAATGGTTAGGTGACTTTATCACAAAAGTACGCAGCTGCTCCGAAGGCTCTGAGGATGAGCCCCTATCAACTATTCGTGAAAAGTTGGAAGATCTCTGTGCTGTAAATGATTATTCCAAGCGTTATCATCATAGCGAAAATGAGATTCAGCCAATCATCTCTTCTGAGCTGAGAGTTTATGTCGAGCTTACTTTGAATCTAATTCGGTAGTTTTTCGTATTTAAAGAGTATCTTCTAGTTTTATCGCTGTCAGGTGATATTTGGATGGGGTTACAGACATTAAAATATCACCTGCTTGAGGAATGGCTGCTTTTCTGTCTGCGTAAATCTAGTCAAGCTAACGATCTAATTAGAGGGAAAGCTTCTACCTATCTACTCTATGTGAATGATTAGGCAGAAATATTTCTGCCTAAGATCCTAATCTGGGTGATTAGGTGGAAATTCGTCAGCCCAATACTCCGATATGGGTGATTAGGCAGACGCATTCAGTATAATCGCCATCCCAAACCCTGAGATTATCAGGTTGGGATATTAGGGCGATCGCCTAAATCAGCTCTAGCTCTGTAGCTCGTTTCACGGCGGCCCTGCGATTAGTAACATTGAGTTTGCTATAAATCCGCTTGGTATGGGTACGCACAGTACTCAAGGCTACAACCAGTTCATTGGCAATTTCTGGGCCAGACAATTCGGTGTTGAGCAAGCGCAGAACGTCCAGCTCGCGTTGGCTGAGGGGTTCGATTAGGGGAGAGGGGGAGAGAGGGAGAGAGGGAGAGTTTTGCCCCCAGGTTTCTAGTGCGGTCAATAGGTGCTGGGTGTAGGTGGGTGTAATATTGCGCGTCATGGCCGCTTGTAGCAGTCGCACCATCGGAGGGCCGCAGTCTGCAAAGATGCGAACATGGCTGTCTGGTTCAGCCAGGGTTAGGGCACGTTCTAGAAGCGGCATAGCAGCCGCAATATCTCCCTGAGCCTCGTGTGTCAAAGCCAGAACAACTAGAATTTTGATTATGCTGCCAGTGCGTTCCTTGGCTTCAGCGGCGGTCAGTAGGCGAGATAGAAGGTTAGTGACCTGAACAATTATCTCACCTGTCCCGTCTTGTTGGTACTGTGCAATTAAAACTCTCGCCAGCGTCAGGTGTTCATATTCATGCAGGTAGTTCGGTTCATCATCTACCGATAAACCACACTCCTGTAGCCAACTCAGCGCCTCAGCTAACCTGCCTTGCTGCAGCCACCACCGCACCTTTAATGCCTTAATCGGGCGGATATTCGGCAGCGGTGATTGTCGATATAACCGCTCGGCCTCGTGCAGTTGGTCAAGGGCTGTATCCAAGTCCCCCTCAGCCGCTGTCAATTGTGCTTTAACCAGCCACACAAAATAGTCGAACCCCGATGTTGATCCCTGCTGCCGCAGCTCCTCACCCGTTTGCAACAACTGATGAGCCATGGGCAAATCCCCCTGTTCGTAGTACAGCTCGCTTAACACCAAATATAGATCCGCCGTCCCCTGCAAAACAGGTTCCGACTGTTGCTCTGCCCGTTGTAGGGCCTGATGACATGCTGTGATCGCAACCCGCAACCACCCCTGAGCTAACCCCATTTGGGCCAGAACCGAGGTGGCACAGATGGCAATCTGACCATTGCCTATCTTTTGAAATCTCTTCAACCCCTCAGCAAAGGATTGATACGCCGCTGTGACATCGCCGCTTGTCCAGTAAGCCAAACCGAGGAAGGCAGCGGTTACACCCCGTTCGTTATCGTCCTCGGAGGGTAACAGCGCTAACGCCTGCTCAGCATGGGCGATGGCCCTAGCAAAATCGCCCAGCGCTTGGGCGTGAAAGGCACGGGCATTGGCAATGGCCGCTGGGAGCGAGCGATATGCGGCTGGGTCCGTAACAGAACTCTCGGTTTGCGCCAAGGCTTGTTCAGCATCCTGCAAACGGTCTTCAACTGTGTCTGTCTGTCCAGTATTCAGGAGTGCGATCGCATAGGCCACACAGAGAGCCGGACGCACACGAATGAGTGAATCAGGTAGCACCTTGAGCCAGCCCAACACCGTCGCATCCTGCTGGCGATTACGCATTGCGGGCCACACCTGTTCAATCAAACTTGCCGCATGTTCAAAGTCTTTAGCCGCCAGGGCATGACGAATCGCATCGGAAAATAGCTCATTCTGTTCATACCATTTACTGGCCTGTCTGTGTAGAACGGGCATCTGTTCCGGATACTCTTTCAAGGCATGGACCTGAAGCACATCGGCAAACAAGTGATGATAGCGGTACCATTGGCGCTTGTTGTCTAGGGGAATAATGAACAGATTTCCCCGCTCTAGGGTTTCTAACATGCTCTGACCGTTGTTTTGGCCTGTGACCGCATCACAAAGAGAACCACTTAAACGGTCTAGAAGGGAGGTCTGCAACAGAAAGTGACGAACGTGCTCGGGCTGTCGCAGCAACACTTCTTCTAACAGATAGTCCACGATGTAGCGATCGTCTCCCGAAAAAGCCGCCACAAAATCAGAAATATCCTCGCGCCCCTGCAGGGATAGCGCTGCCAGCTGCAGCCCTGCAATCCAGCCTTCGGTCCGCTGCTCCAGGGCAGCAACATCGCTCGCTGAAATCTCTAAGCCCATCCCTTGACTCAGAAAAGCTGTCGCCTCGTCCGGCGTAAACCGCAGATCACTTACCCTGAGTTCGGTCAAGTCACCGTGAGACCTCAAACGAGCCAAAGATAGAGGCGGATCGGTCCGACTAGCCAGAATCAAATGCACCTGGGGTGGTAAATGGCTGAGCAGAAACCCTATTCCGTCATGGATTACCGGAGTCTTAATCCTGTGATAGTCATCCAGAATTAGAACAAGATCCTTTTTAGCGATGGTTAGCTCATTGAGCAGTGTCATCAAGATGGACTCAATTGAGGGTGGCTGTGATGATTGCAATAGTGAGAGAGCACGCTCACCGAGGCTGGGTTGAGTCTTCTGTAGAGCAGTGATCAGATAAGTCCAGAAAACAGCGGGATCATTATCACTTTGGTCTAGGGAAACCCAGGTAACAGATTGCTTGGGCACAGCCACTATCCATTCTGCCAGCAGCGTTGTTTTGCCAAATCCTGCCGGGGCTGAGATCAGTGTTAATTTACGCTTCGGGTGGATGCGATCAATCAACCTCGGACGCGATACTCGATCAGCAGACCATTGGGGGAGATAGAGTTTGGTCTCCAGCAGAGGGATTCCTGCAGTCATAGGCTCACCAACGCAGTTATGCCTATATCATCACGCTTCTAGAGACCGCTTGCAAAATGATTACAGGTTAAATTCAGGAATTTTTCTAACTATGTAGAGTCTCCACTTACTTCTGGGTGTAGTTTCGAAACTCATGGACCGGCATTCCAGCGATGCCCCAATCTTCAGTCACCACCTCATCAATCACGACAAATGTGGTGTTGGGAGATTTGTCCAGAACAGTAACGAGAAGCTCCGTAACCCCCTTAATCAGGGCGGTCTTTTGCTGAGGTGTGGCACCCTCTCGGGTGATTTTGATATTCACGTAGGGCATGGTATTTCTCCTGCTAATTCAGATGGGGTGAGCGGCTGTTCAGACCGCACATTGATCTGGGGTGTATAGTGAAAAACTTTCGAGATAATCTGCCATTTTCCATCGATTTTGATCAGGGCTAAGAGATCGATATAGTCTTTTGAAAACAATGAGCTACGCATGCGAGCGAGAGCGGTTACATTGCCAACAAGCTCGATTGAATCGATGGCAAAACCTTAGGTCTCACCAGACGATTCAGGTGAAATCCGCCCGCTGTTGCTGGACTCGGTATCATTTTTTTACCCATTTTTGTGGCGTTAGAGGCATTACAACAAGGAACGTTGCAAATTATTTTGCAAGAATGGTCTAGCGAGCCATTGACCTTATATGCCGTTTGTCCGAAACATCGCCAACGCTCTGGCAAGCTTCAAGCATTTATAAGCTTTATCTCAGATGCCCTTGCATCAGTTTCAGACCAGCTCTAGCGTTTAGCAAATCAACAACAGCATTTATAGCTTGGCGCACGCAGAGCGGTCAGCCCGGCGAATGCTTCCCGGTGGGACATCGTATATCCGTCTAAAGGCTCTTGATAACGCCGCTTCCGATTGATAACCAACCCGGTCTGCGATCGCAGCAAGCGATAGCGAGGTCTCACAAAGCAACCTGTGGGCAAGTTGCATTCGCCACCGCGTCAAGTAAGTCATGACGGGTTGACCAACAAGTTCCGTAAACCGTGCAGAGAAGCCTGAACGAGACATATTCACCACATCGGCCAGAGACCCTACCGTCCATGCATGTTGGGGTTCACGATGGATCAACACCAGGGCCTGGCCGATCTGTTCATCCCGTAACGCTGCGAGCCAGCCTTGGTTGGCCCCGGATACTGAATCAACCCATGTCCGGATCAGTTGAATGATCAGGATATCCGTAAGTCGAGTAATGAGAGTTTCTCCACCCGGTTTCAGATCTCTCGCCTCTTTAGCGATAAACCGGAGTGTGCCCTCTAACCAACCGCTCTCGTCATCCCAGGCATCAATCTGCAGGACTTTGGGGAACAGAGTCAGCAGATTTCCAACCGCTGAACGATCAACGCGGACGACCCCAGCGGTGATTTGGGTAAAGTCGCCGCCACCTCCATGCCGCATAATCTCATAGCGCTCGCTGATTTTCTCTACCGGAATGTCGAAGAGCGGTAGTGTGACACCATTGGGCTCATTGCATAGTTTGTGAGGCGTTCCATGGGGCAGTAGAACGAGGCTACCTGCCTGCAGTTCACGAGGGTTTTCGCCGTCCACTTCAATCCAACAACGGCCAGTATTGACAATCTGAAGGACCATGCAATCGTCAATTTGAGGAATATCCATACCCCATGGTGCCGTTAGCTCAGCCCGGCAGTGCAGAGTGCTCGTAAGACGCAGCAGATGAAGCACCTCTCCGAGAGGGTCCCGTGGCGGCAGGGGACTAGGTGTGGGGTAGGTGGTTTCAGCTATCGGCATAGCGCTTAGATTTGTCTACTCATCCAGAAATTTTAGACGATCAGTCAAGAATTATGGATAAATTGCCATTGATCGTCCAATAAAATGCTTGCATCATAGATTTCAAACACAGGCAGCAAAACAACGATAAACTCCTGTTGCCAAGGAAAATCCTATGAAAAGCCTGACTCCTCTCTTTCTCTTTGCCTCCGGTTTGTTACTGCTAGTCATTGGTGGCACTATTTTGCTCGTGCCCCATGCCTTCTATGCTAGCGACGGCATTATGCTGGGTAATGACCCTAGCCTACTCTCGGAAATTCGCGCTCCGGGTGGACTGCTCACGGGTAGCGCTGTGCTTATTCTCATTGGAACATTTCGCCATGGGCTGAGATCGCTAGCACTCACTCTAACCACACTTGTTTATGGCTCTTTTGGCCTCTCTCGCTTGCTGAGTCTCACCCTGGATGGCATACCCTCAAACAATCTGATGACTGCAACTGCGATTGAGTTGACGGTGGCTACAATTTCACTCATCATCCTTTGTCATCGGGCTAATGGTGACTCAACCGTATCTCCTCACAAACTGACGATAACTCCAGAACCCCATTAATCCTTTGCTTTAGGAAAATGTCAACCTGCCTAATTGTTTCGGGGTTGGCAGTTTCGTTCTTTCAACCATTTTTATCTCCGATACTTCTGGAGATAGCGAGTCAACTCTCTTCTATAGCTCCGAAACATCGACATAAATCAGGTAGTTTACGATCTGATCTTTTTGAAGTGTGAGCACAGTAGCGAAAGGCACGGCAAAGTGACTGCCATCCAATCGGGTATAGTTCACCTGACCATTACAGATGATGTCATCTCCCTGGCCCCAAACATTATCAATGCGATGGGACATAGCAGCAATGGTCTTAAAAAATGCAGCATTAACCTCTAAAACAGCGGCTTTACCCTGGAGAGCTGGAGCATTGGCAAACTGAAAGTTAACATCATCGGCCAGAAATGTTGAGAGTCTTTCAACACTGCGCGCATCCACGCTTTGGTACAGTTCAGTAATAAACTCTGTTCTGTTTATTGTAATATTAGCTTGTTGAATAGTCATAGTATTCTCCAAATTTTCTAAAGGGTGATTGTGTTTCAAAAGAGATGGGAGAAATTGGTTAGGCCCGTCTAGGAATGCGTAATTGTGTCGAGCGAGACATGGTAATCGTTTGCCCTAGCAGCACGCTAGAAAAGATAATGAAAATTCCCATCAGCTGAATGGGGGTAAGGGTTTGATGGAGCCAGAAGAATCCTAACAACGTGGCAGTTACAGGACTCAACAACCCCAGGTAGGAAACAGCCGTAGCAGAAAGCTGGCCAATGCCGCGAAACCATAGTAGGTAAGCTAACCCTGTCCCCACCGTGCACAAATAGATCAGACCCTGCATGTTCATGGGGGTAAATTCGGTAAAGGGTCCTTCTATCACCAGAGCTACCGGCAGCAACAACGCACCACCTACCATTAGCTGCCAGGCAGTGAATACCAGCAGAGAAACCTTCGGTCGCCAGCGTTTTACCAACACCGTTCCCAGCCCCATGGAAACCGCCCCAGCCAGGGCGGCAAGAATACCCCAGGAATCTAGCCGAGCCGACGGCCCCAGAACCAACATGCCAATGCCGACAAATCCTAAAATTGCAATAGCGAACGACCCTTTAGCGGGTTTTTCTTGCAAAATCAACCATGAAAGCAGACCCACCAGCAACGGCTGAATCGCCCCGGCAGTGGCTGCCACACCCCCTGGCAAACGATAGGCCGCCACAAATAACAATGCCTGAAAGATTCCGATATTTAGCGCCCCTAGCACCAGCATCCGCCACCACCAAATGCCGTGGGGTAGTTTTCTTAGGGTAAGGGTAAGCAGGAGACCGATGGGTAGCGATCGCAATGCCGCCACCAGCAATGGATGCCCAGGGGGCAAAAACTCTGTTGCAACGATATACGTCGTTCCCCAGACCATGGGGGCCATCGCCGTGAGAACAATATTTCCTAAAGCTGAAGTTTTCATGGTTGTATTCCACTACTACGGTAGCTGAGTAAATTCAAGAACATTTAAGTCCGGGTCCCGCACAAAAATCGACCGTTTGCCATCGCCAAAGGTGACAGGGCCTTCGGTAATCTCAATATGGCGAGCCTCTAAAAAAGCCTGGGCTTCGGCGATGGATTCCACTGCGATCGCATAGTGGGTATAGCCCCCATAGCGCTCTTCTCCATCCATAAGAATGTTGTGTTGATCATGGTTGAGATTCCCTCGGGCAATCAGATTAATTTCAATACCACTGGGATGCTTAACAACAAACACCTGTTCTTTTTCATCTTTTCGAATGACCGCAAATCCAAGGGTTTGATAAAACTTCATCACCCGATCCACATGCATCACTCGAAGACCAACATGGTCAAGCCGTTTGATCTGCATACTGCCCTCCATTAAAAACTGGCGATATCAAATCGCTTCTTGAATTTATATCTTGATATCAAGATATTTAATGCGAAGATAAACGTCAAGTATCTTGATATCAAGATATAATGGAGTCATGACACAGGATAAAATCGACACAATTTTGACCCAGTGGGAGCACGAGTCTCCCCAGTTGGATGTCTCTTCCCTGGCTGTGGTTGGGCGAATTTTGCAGCTGGCTCGGTTACTGGAAAAGCAGCGAGAAGGTATCTTGGACGACTTTGACCTAACGCTTTGGTCCTTCGATATGTTGGCCACCCTCCGACGACAGGGACCACCCTATCAGCTCAAACCCACCGAGCTTTATGGTTTGCTGATGCTGTCTTCAGGAGCCATGACCAACCGCATTGATCGTTTGGAAAAGGCCGGTCTGGTTACTCGGTTGCGAGACCCAGACGATCGACGCAGCGTTACGGTACAGCTAACAAATAAGGGCATTGAGAAAGTTGACACGGTTATGCCTGTCTTGTTTGAACAGGAAAATCAGCTGTTAGAAGACTTAAGTAAATCTGAAACAAAAACGTTGATTACCCTGCTAAGAAAGTTCTTAGTTACCGTGAGCGGCTGATTTTATAAACGAGTAGTACACAGCATCTATAAAATCTTTTGCTCCCCAGGTTAACTTAAGATATGAGGTGGTCTGAGTGTGCCAGTTTCCCAAGGCCTTTATTCTACGGTTCTATCTTAAGATTCTGGACTACTCACTGAAACACCCGTCAGTATCCAATCGGAGGAAAAAAGAGGCTTTGAGAGTTTCTTGCTGTCAAAGCTAGGCTGTGGTGTGACGTCTAGATGGTTGGGCAGAAAGTTCTATCCAATTAGTTGTTAGATAGCTTCGTGGATATTGAGAAATTTGGCGTTGCTGATTCACGAGATGTTTCTGGCAGGTAGAGGGACGTCCCAAAATCTCAAATAGCGTCCTAACAGTCGAATAGAATGCTTTAACATATCGACTGATTTCGAGTAACACAAAGCCTTTCAATGTAATCGAGCCAGATAATGTCGGAGTAGGGTATTTTCTCCTTCCACCTGTGTCATGTAGGTCTTAGAGATAATGTAGTCACCCTCAGGAATGAAGCCTGGATAGACGTTCCATCCATCGGTGACGTAAAAATAACACGGCTACATTTGAACAGCGGCCCAACTGGTTTGAATGTTTCGGCACTATGATCACCGACTGACCAGGCAAGAATGCCGGGTCCACCGCTGTCCAAATCCAAATCTTGTTTTTTTGAGCCAACGAATGTCTCCAACTCATCGAGTTCACCGACCTCAGGTGAGGTATCAGGACTGTACGCATCAGGCAGTCACTCACCAACCTGCTTAACCCAAGTAATCACCGTGATGTGATGAACTCCCGTAACGCGTTCAATGCCTCGAAACCCCATGCCGTTCACGTACATGCGAAGGCATAACTGTCGCATATCATCAGAATAACCTCGTTCAACGCTTGAATTTTCAACAAACTGACGACCGCACTCTAAACACAGATGATTTTGTTTACCGCGCCGGTGATCGTTCTTTCGAAGATGAGTTGACTGACACTCGGGACATTCCATCACATGCACCCAGAAAACATCCCTTAATTATGCAACGCCAGAAATGATATGTTATGTGCGGTACATGCTGAATTGAGTTTTGGTGTATGAAAATTGATTGGTCTACTCTGGATTGGTCTTCACTTCTAACGTATTCAGGTGCTATCGGCACTATTCTTGGAGTCATTGCAACCATTCTATTTGGTTTTTTAAGCTTTAGAATTGCACGGCAGCAAAGTGCTATTGCTCAGAAGCAAACAGAACTTGCTGAAGAACAAAATAGACTCGCTGAACAGTCACGGCCAAGAAAGCAGCTGCTAATTTACATAACATCTTACTTGCCTCTGATTCGTACACAAAGGGATGTTGTTGATAAGATTAAAATTGAGTACGAAGGCTCATCAGTAAAGAACTTGGCTAGTTTACAAATCAAAGTGGAAAATATAGGTAACCAGCCTATTTTGCCAAGTGATTACTATATGCCTTTGGAACTATCGGTATCTGGTTTAATAATAGAGGCTCGCCAAATACAGCAAAGTGACTCAAATATTGTACTTATCCGAGATGGTAGTCATGTAACAGATAAGATCGAATGCGAAAGAACTTTGCTCAATCAAAGTGACTCTGTCACTGTAATTCTTACAGTCTCTGAGGAAGAAGGCATATCTGCAAAAACTAGCTTCTCTGCAGCAGGTAGAATAGTCGATGGAACTATTGAATACCTTGATAGAGAACCTTCACAAGACTACAAGAATAGATATGATGTTGTTAATATACCTGAGAATAAACCATATGTTTCATCATCTTTTTTGGGATTTGTAAATGTTGTGAATCAGCTATTAAAAGTCTCGATAGCTAAGGAAGATTGGCCTATGGTTAGAGACATGCTGCTTATAGCGGTGTTTTTTATGATCGCATGTGCAATGTTATTGGATGCTATTATTCCGCTCTAAGATTTGCAATTTTCACTTTCGATTCAGCATGCGATCTGATGAGTTCGTAGGATGAGCAGTAATCATCAGAACTTTGATTCAAGTTACAAGTTTTGATGTCTTTAATCGCTTCAGTCTAAAATATAAGGCTTTGCCTTTTGTAATCATCCTAAAAAATCAAAGAAAAATTAGAGAATAAGTGTTGCTTCATTCACTAATTTTGAGAAATGAGATTGAAAGTGTCGGCATCAAGGTTTCAAAGGCGGACTAAGATGAGACTCCACTAAGTATCCAAGCTTAACAAGATGCAGGGTTCTGTCCCTGCCGCAACTTCATAATTTCTCAAGGAGATTTTTTGAGAGCCGCACCATGCTTATAAATTCTTCATATAGGTGATATTAGCCTAGATATGGCTTCAGAGGTGGAAACGAGAAATACTCTTAACGCTATCTAACTCTACGCAAGAGGGGATAGCATGTACAATCCAGGGGTTGATGCAAAAAATATTGGCTTCCGTTCAACACAATCGTTAATCTGAGATTGCATACTTGCAGGGCTTGCAACAACTCAAAACGAATCATCTAATCAGCTGGCTGGTTACCGCCTTGAGCAAATATTCAGGAACAATTTTACTAAAACTACTGACATAACAATAGTCCGGACAGAAAAGCGAGAGAACTAGCCAGAAAAGCTATTCAGGCTCTAAGGTTTTGTTAACAGACAAACCCACCTGAATAGCTATGACATGCATGATACCGGGTCTACTCCAAAAAGTGGGCCATTTAGCAAACCTCGTCATCGGTTTTTAATCACTTTGTTTGCCACCATCTATGTGATGTGTGGCAAGGTGAACTTCACCAATCTGAGTCGTTATAGCGATCTGTCGGAGCGGACCTATCGTCGTCACTTTGAGCAGCCTTATGAGTTCATGAACCTCAATCACGACTTGATTGAGAACGCCATTGTGCCAACCCATTTCCAGATAGGTGTCGTGGATGCGTCGTTT
>JBCCQQ010000103.1:0-13059 GCA_039024555.1 Cyanobacteria bacterium P01_D01_bin.156 | reverse complement strand
GCCATGGAGACCGATCAGTATCATCTGCGCGGCTCTCCGGATGGGCTTAGTTTTTCGGCAACCAGCCATGACGGTAAATCCGTGCTCCAGGTGGAGCAGGGGACACTCAGTCACGTCACCATTACGCCTAATGACGCTCAAAGATTTGAAACTCTGGGTGCCCAGGCACAACAAGAAATGCTACTGGCGCAACGTTCTCATAGTCCACCACCTCATGAGGTAAGCCGATGACGATATCCACTCACCATGCTCCCAATTCCTTGGATTCTGTCCTCAAGCAATATGGAACTGAGGCCAAACAGGCCGTTACCCGTATCCTGGCAGACTATGGGGTACGGGTAACAGACCCGATTGCAGCAGTGATTAGCTCGATCTATGCAGTCAACCTGGAAAACCTGACCCAGTTGGCCAAGGTTCCAACGGTATTTCAGGACCAGGTAAAGAGTGAGGTCAAAAGCTTTGGTGCACTATCTCAAGACTTGAAAGAGCAGTTGCGAGGCATGTTGGCTCAGAAGCATTTCGACCTGTCCAAGGAATTGGGTACGGAGCTAGGACTGGCGGTGGAGAAAGCAGTCATTCAGCACTGCAAGCAGATTGACCGAGTTAATGATAAGCAATTGTGGATGCGGGCAGGCTTGCCTGCGTTGGGTGTAGCAGCGCTATTGATGTTTGGGGGTGTAGGTTTTGGTTATGCTTTGGGTATGCATCGGATATCCCGAGGGGGACAGGCTAAAATCTTATCATCGGCTGAACTGGCGGCATTGCAGTGGTTGACCTCGGAGGAGGGAAAGCAGGCTTGGGAAATGGGAGTGCATAACCGAGGGATGATCCAGCAGTGTTTTGAGGAGCTAAGGTGAAGGAGGTTACATCTTATCTCACAGGATCATTACTCAAGACTTTCTAATGAAAATCATTTTCTTTCGCCCGTCTTCAAGTCTCTAGAAGGACCTAGCCTGAATTGCTTTATATTGTCTTGTAAATAGGCAGAGGGAAGCTTATAAGCAGGATCAATCTTCGCATAGGTGGGTTGTTGATTCGTCACAAACGTGAGAGTCATTTGGAAATTATTTAATAAAGGTTTAACAACATGAATAGGCTGATCATTCTCATCAGCCAGGCGAATCGTTACTGGTAGGTTGACAGGCATAGTCTTTTGCTGACCAAGTCCGCTGGCTTGAAGCTTTTGGGCTTCTAATGTGAGCTGGACATCAAATTTGCCATCGGAGCGAGGGGTATATACGGCATCAGCAAGACCTACCTGATAAGTAACAACTTGGGCAAACAGCTCACGGATGGTTGTTTGCTGATTTGAATCATTCGCCTGGGCAAGGATTGCATCCCGTAAATCCAGAACAGTGGCATAGGGCGCAGGCTGATAGCGATATTTTTGCAGAAATGTTTGGATTCCTTCTAATAGGGAATCTTGGCCAATCTGGTCTTCGATCAGTTCTAAAATCATGCTGCCTTTATGGCGGGCAATGGGTAATTCGTTATAGATATCGACCAGAGGGGGTTCTTGGAAGTCTATTTTGCCAAGGTTACGGAAGAAATCTCGCATGCGTTGTTTTTGGGCCAGTTCCTGTTGTTCGGGGGTGCGTTGCGATCGCAAATACAAATTACTAGCATAGGCACTCAGCGACTCTCGCAGAGTCATACCCCCAGCTACATCGGCAGCAATCAGCTGGTCTTCCCACCAAGCCTGGGCCAATAGATAGGTGGCCCAGCTGGCAATATGCTCTTTCCCCAACCCCTGGGCCTGACTTTTCCACACCAACACTTCAGGAATCCCCAGGGTGCCTCCCTCTGAGAACACCATGCCGTCATAGTAAACAAACTCCACCACCCGCACCTGTTGAAAGGGGTAGGGTCCAAATTTGTCTTCGTAAAAGGTGAGCGCCTGACCCACCTGCTGGGCAATTAGCTCAATGTTGTCATCATGCTGAGGGTGGTAGTAAATCTCAATGGGCACCCGATAGGTGGTGTCTCGATGGATGGCATAGTCTCCAGAGTAGAGAGTAAATTTGCCACGACTTGGTTGAGATGAACGATAGCGGGCGTAGTTGCGATCGCCCTCAGTCCACCGCTCTACTAGCTGTCCCGTGCTCACAGGGGTTTGATCGCCATCGGTACCAATGGTGACATCGGTAGTCCCCCAGGCGAGATGGGTAAGCATCAGTCCCTGGGCTAGACCAGTCGGGTCATTATGGGGACGCATGCGCTCATCTAAGGCAGGCAGGTCGAGCTTGGCTCGCAGCCATGCTTTTTTGTGCTCCACCATTTTGGTATAGCCAACAAAAGGCAAAATAAATGGACTGTAGAGATTAGTCCCGTTACCCACCACTTCGTTGGGATAAACCATGTATACGTCATCGCTGTCCACATGGTTTTGAAACCCACGGGGACGCTCTGTTTGGGTCACAAAGCTGAGAGTTTGTTCCTCCCCAGGCAGCAGCGGCGTGGCTAGGTCATAAATGTAGTATCCCCAGTCGGGATAGGCCTCTCGCAGGGTAGCTCCTGGATAAGTTACCTCACCGAGTTCAAGGTTGATAAAGGTGATCAGATGAATTTCACCAATGGGCTGGTCGGTACGATTCTCTAGTTGGTATTCTCCCTGGGCCTGAAAGTAACGCTGGTCAGGATATAGCTCAATGTTGAGGACCGTATGAGTTACCACTGGCATCGGTAACGTCTCATACTGCTTAAAGCGGCGTTCAATCTCGGCAGCGGTTTGTTCTTTGCCAGGAGGCTGATAGGCATTCACTATCGTTGTGTTGTAAAGAATCCAACCGCCCACCGTAGCCCAGCTCATCACCAAAACGGTCAACAGCTGTTTGACTCGCCCACCGACTAAAGCCCAAGCTCTCCGTCGCCGTTCTCCCCGTGGCCATAAAATATAGGCCACCAGCATCAAAATTCCACCAACAATACCCCAGTAGAGACTGTACCAAAGATGGCCTGTAAACAGGTGACCGTAGCCGTTCATCAACGAGTATTCGATGTCGTTGGTGGCGGCCCAGCGGTAGAGGTTATGGTACAGACCCAGAGAATTTAAGGGAATATAAATAAGAGAGATTAAAACCGTAAGGGCCATACCGGCATATTTGTGACGGGTGACCACTTGGGTAAAGAGGGCTAGAACTGCGGTCAGGTAATAGTAAGGCCCATGCTCTCCAAACAACATTTGAAAGTAGAGGGGAAATTCAAACTGGGTATAGCCTGAAACGATTTGGTAGGCGACTAAAACCGCCATGGCCAACAGCAGGTTGATTGTGATGATGGCAAACAGAGCAGTAAGTTTAGAAAACAGCAGCACCCCATTGGAAACAGGAGTAGCATCGATGACGGCCTGCAGCCGCAGGGTGCGATCGCGCCATAATAGCTCAGCCGCGTACACCGCAATAATGGCAAACAGAATATAGTCCAGATAGATATTAGCTGAATGGATCAATATATCAGTACTAGGATTAGAGTAGTTAAACGATTGGCTACCGATTGCGGTCATCACTAAACTCATCAGGCCAAAGGCTGTGAGTAACCAAAATGCTTGGCCCCGGAGCACCGTGCGCATTTCAAAGCCGCTGCGGATGAGCCACTGTTGCATACCTGCCCAAAACCCCACTGGCTGAGAAGTTGCAGGGAGAGGGATATAGAGAATATCTGTCATATAGCTGCCCCCACTCTTTTGTCTCTTTTGCTTCTTTTGAGCGGTGCGGGGCTGCATAGAATAGCTAACGTAGCTAACGGTCCAAGTAGCGGCTCCCACGGCTAGCCACAGCAGTCGATTCCAAGCTAAACTCCCCCCCAGTGAGGGCATTTGAGTATTATGCTGATGCACTGTCCAGGCAAGCGTTTTAGCCTCAAAGGCATAAAACCCAAAGGGATCCACCATGGCCCACAGCTGATAATGTTGATAGTTAATAACATCAGCCCCTACCATCATCAGCGATGCCAAATAGAGCATGACCAACACAATGGCCCCGGCGTAGGTGATAGCTAGGCTACGGGTGCGAGCGGCAATGGCAAATGAGATCGCACTCACCACTAACAAATTCGGTAATGCAATCAAGCAATAGGCGGCTAGATAAGCATCTAAACGTAACGGACCTAACGCATAAGGATTTAAGCCTGGAAACAACGTACCCAGTATCATGCCAGGGATGTAGCAGGAAAATGCCAATACCGTCACCCCAAACGCTGCCCCGAACCGCGTTGCTAGATAGTCCCACTTACGAATAGGTGTAGCCAAAATCAGCGACTCCATCCGAGTATTGCTATCTCGCACAAATGTCTCAGCCACAAAGGCTGAGGCCGCTAAAAGACCAAAAATTGTATACCAAACTGTTGTCTGAAAGATTTGTGAAGGGCTATTGACAAAGAAGAATGCGTTGCCTTCACTCGCTTTGGTAACAATATCTACCAAACCAATGGTGAAAAATAGCCCTGCAATCAACCAAAACGTGGGTCGACGTAGATGGTAGCGAATCTCGAAGAGAAGAATAGCAAGCATAGAAGACATAGAGACAAAAGACATAATATAGGGGTGGATCTTGTGCCTACCCAAATGCAGTACATCTGCAGTCAGCTAAGACCGCAGCGCAACAGGCGTCTTCATCAAAGCGGTAAAATACACATCACTCAGCTCAGGTTCAACAATCTCGAATTCTTTCCCTAGATACGTTTCACTCCATATTCGGACAGAGCGCTGCCCCCGTATCATTCGTGAGATGATCAATCGCCAATTAGGATCAATATCGGCGGGAGTATTCACCCACTTGGACCAAATTTGACCTTGCAAAGACTCCATTAACTCAAAAGGACTACCCTGCCGCACAATCTGGCCTTGTTGCAAAATTGCCATCTGAGTACATAGCTCAGCCACATCTTCAACGATGTGAGTAGATAGCAACAGCACCCGATCTTGGGCGATCTCCGCCAGCAGGTTCTGAAATCGGATCCGCTCCGTAGGATCTAATCCTGCAGTTGGTTCATCAACGATCACCAGCTTAGGTTCCCCTAATAAGGCCTGGGCAATGCCAAAGCGCTGACGCATGCAGCCAGAAAAAGTCTCCAGCTTCTGATGGCGCTGATCGTAGAGATTAACCAAATGCAGCTGATGGGCCACCATATCTCGACGCTGTCGGCTGTGGGTAAACCCCTTGAAGACTGCCAATTGATTCAAAAGCTCTGCCGCAGAGACGTTAGGATATATGCCAAAATCTTGAGGCAAATAACCCAACTGACGCCGAGCCAATTGGTGCTCCTTGAGGATATCAATACCATTCAAGCTGATGGAACCGCTATCGGCATCTTGGAGAGTGGCCAATGTCCGCATAAGAGAAGATTTCCCTGCACCGTTAGGACCCAGCAGCCCAAAGATGCCCTTATCGATCTCTAAAGAGATATCTTTGAGTGCTTGAATCCCATTAGCATAAGTCTTATTGAGATTCCGAATAGCTAGCATAATTCAAACCCCCACCTCGCACAGAAGAACATCTACGTCAGTTACTGGGCCACAGCATCCTTAGCTATGAACTCACTATATGAATACAGCTTTTCCATAAATAAGATAGATTCTCATTAAATATTTTAATATTATATGTCTTATTTTCTACCGAGATTAAAGCTGCCTGTAAGTATTCAACCCTGACAAAAAACTGATTTGGGTCGATCTAGTCTATCTTTTTCACAGCTTTTAAATTCTCTAAAAAATATTTTTTAGAGGTCAACCTTGGTTTTTATTTGACATTGATTCTCAATTATAGCCTAAAATAATATCCAAATCATAGAACAACTGCCCGTCATGAGAACCTTTCAAGTCACGCTGGTAGAGCCACCCTCCAATATTGAGCAGACCATTGAAGTGCCAAAGGATAAATATATATTAGATGCGGCTAATGAAGCGGGAATGGACCTGCCGTACTCTTGTCGAGCAGGTGCTTGCTGTGTTTGTGTAGCAAAGGTTCTATCGGGGACTGTTGATCAATCTGATCAGTCGTTTCTGGATGATGACCAGTTATCTAAAGGCTATGCTCTGATCTGCGTGGCCTATCCCACGTCAGATTGTAAAATTCAGACCTCAGTGGAGGATGAATTGTTTTAGTATCCAACATACTGTCCCACGGGCTCTCGATAGAAAAAGCCGCGCTGCGCCCAGCACGGTTAAACTACTGCAACAGGCTAGGAGAGCCAGGAGCACGACTGTCAAAAGGACTCAAACGGAGAACTATGGCTCTTCTAGGTTAAATTTGATAGGTAGCTTTTTCTTAAATCGTCCTGGTTTAATGCCGCTATAATCAGATTCAACTAACAAAAGTTGATTGAACTGAGATTCAAGTTCACTATAGGCAACTTGAGGGTCTCGCTCTGAGATGGAAGAAACGCCAAACTCATTTTTGTTACCCACACAGGATTTAAAGTCAACTGACACTAAATCAGAATAACCATTAAAATCGAAGAATGGACCTTCTTTTCCACCAATGACATCATTACCTTCCAGACCATTGTTGAGATCATAAATATTGCGATCGCAAATAGTTTGTTCCGAATGCCTTACTCCTGAATGAGGAGAAACATACTCGAAGGAAAACTCACTACCCTCTCCTAGTTCTTCGAGGTTAAGTACTCCGGATGTCCCTCTATTGGAGGTCATATTTTCCAACGCTTTACGGGCAATCTCCAAATCATACGTAACAGAACCCATCAAAACACCCTCTTGCCCCGGTGTTCCAGGTGATTGAAATGAGTAGGTAATTGCAAATGCAGGTTCATACCATAGAAGAAAACTAAGGCAAATGGCCATGGCGAAAAACGCTAACCGCTTTAAAGCGAAAATAATCATCACTTATACCTACAGGTAGACTTAACAAATAATTCTTTCAAACAATCATGACGTAGAGAATATTGGGGTAGTAAGATGCTTTCACAAGCAATACATCTATCTCATCATGTGAAATCTCATCATGTGAAATCATCGCTTTGAGGAGCTATTTTATGAGCTAATGCATGGAGTGCAACAGTACGATTTACGTTGGCCTGAGCATCATCTGGCTTAAGCGCAACTGCTTGATCAGAAATTTTAAGAGCCTCTTGATAACGACCTAAAAAATAAAGAGCTACTGTCTTATTATTCAAGGCCAAAACCTTTTCATCAACAGGCCCTTTTGATGAAAAGTTAACACTTAGAGATTTATCACAGGCATCTAAAGCATCTTTATAATACTGCAGCTGACTGAGCGCAGCACAGATATTGGCCCAAGCAATCGCATAATCTGTCCGAAATTGCGTGGCAAGCATGAATGATAAATAGGCTTCCTGATAATTCTCTAAATCATAAAAAATACGACCAAGCTGATTCCAGGCTTCTGAATTGTTTTGGTCTTGTACAATCAAATCCTTACATTTTTTTAGCCCCTGTGCCCCAGTCATAGAGATACAGTCTTGCTCAAGAGTTTCTTCGAGAGAACTCTTCTGCTGTGGCTTATGAATAGATCCTTCAAACGCTTTTGCTGTGGATGCCTGCGCCATAGGGGCTGTATACAGACATAAAAAGCCCATTAGCAAGATTAGACTAATCCGTATTAAAAGTCTCATAGGAATACCTGGAGAAAGAGTTTCATGTCTTATTCCAATCGCCATAAGAGAGACGGAATCTCTTAGCATGCCAAAACCTGCCACAGTTAAAGTCATCTGCAAATCGAAAACTTCACATAGCAAGAAAACCTGAAGCAGTCCACATCCCTAGGCCAACTGAGCAAGTCACGTTGAAAGCATGGGCTTTATAGTAGCACACTAATGAGAATAGATATTGATAAGAAAACAGAGTCTTAACGATTGTCATGCGGGTTACATGTATGAGTATTGCCATTGTAATATCAGCAACACTCTCCAGCAGAAGCATCGCTAGATAAGCCATACAAAAGATATTCAAATCTTGGAGAGTTAACATTTTTTTACGTGAGATCTTATTGACAATAAATATCATTTAAATCAAGCTAATGTTACTGAGAAAATACCGTTACTAATTCAAGAGATGCGTTTGGCTACCGCAGTTGTTGCTGTTTTTTTCGCGGCTTATGTTCTCTCAAAGCTCAGCAACGCCAGAATTTTATTTCTGAGTTTAGCCATCAAGCATCAATAACTACTCTTTAATAGGAGCCGATGGTATGGCAGGTACTACTGGAGAACGTCCTTTATCGGACATTATTACCGATCCACAGTTTTGGGTGCTACATCTGATTAACTTTCCAGCTGTGTTTATATCAGGATGGCTATTTGTGAGTACGGGACTGGCCTACGACGCATTTGGTACACCTCGACCTGATGAATATTATGGAGCAGGGCAAATCAATGCTCCGATTGTGGAAAATCGTGTTCAGGCAAAACAACAACTTAATGAATACTTCCAAGACCGAGTTCCTTTTACAGCACCATCGCTAAATCAATAAGATATTCAAGGAGATTTTAAGATCATGACAGCTAATATTCCCAACAGAGACCCCAATCAGCCAATAGAATATCCCATTTACACTATTCGATGGTTATCAATTCATGCCTTAGGCGTACCTACTGTTTGGTTTTTGGGAGCCATTGGTGCTATGCAATTTATTAGACGTGAACCTCAATTACCTATCCAGCTTGAAGTTTTTGGAATTGACTCACGACTATCACTAGTGCTACTGCCACTAGTGATTTCTCTTATTTGGAATGTAATTAACTTTGGTAAGCCAACTCTAAATGAGATTCAGGGATTCTTGAGGGATTAAACATATTTAGCAGAAACTTTAGGACGCATAGCACTATGCATAATCTCTTTAATTTGGGTTCATTTGATTTAATAAACTTACGGTTGCTGTTGGTACTATCACCTATTACAGTCACATTTTCCTGGGCTATGCTAATCTACGGAGAATTTGAAGCGCATTATAAATCTTGGCGATTTTAGCAGTAGTCTCTCTAACGAAATCAACTAACGTCCTCTGAGCGTAGTCGAAGAGGACATATATTCTTGCTTATATTTAGAACCTGCGTTTTTCACAAAATCAGAGCTCTCGCTAATATCCTAGTTCATCTAACAGATGTTACACAGATTTCATCTAGGACCTGATTTACCTAGCGGGCCGTTTGAGTTAATGGGTTAGTGAAGCAGGATAACCAAACAGCATATGGATTTGATGAAAGATATGTTTGAGCTGTTGCTGACACACATCAGATGGTAACGAGTCTCCGGCAAATCGCCAGTCAGTTATGGTAGAGAAATTCCAATACTGAGCCCGATGACCATGGCCAGAGGCTTTAATACCGTGGAAGCGATTGTTTTTATCTGAAAGCTGGTTTACAAAACAAACCTGCAATAAAACGCAGCCACAGTTTAATTGGGGATGCAACTTGGAAAACGAAAAAGCAAAATCCATCGAGTTAGGATCACAATGTTTCTGCGTCTGTTCATCCATGGTCCAGGGACTAAAGTCTACAATTGCTGACGAAAACTCCGCCCGGAATAACACCGGAATACTGGCAATTTTTGCCATAATACCAATTGATACAGCTTGAGTGCTTGCATTCATAACAGCTGCCCCGCGATCACTGATTCAAAAATATAGTTGACATGTGTGTCATTATTGAGATTATATGTCAATAAGACGAGGCCGTGCAAGCTTAATAGAAAATCATTTTCAATCTGCTTGTTACTGTCACTTTACTCAAAATTTTGTTAGGAAGGCGATTATGGGCACCTATACCAAAGAACTTCAATCTACGGCCAAATCCATGGTCCAAGAGGGCAAAGGGATTTTGGCAATGGATGAAAGCAATGGAACCTGCAATAAGCGATTTGACGCTTTAGGCATTCCAACAACAGAAGTTTCTCGGCAAACTTATCGAGAATTGATCTTATCTACACCTGGGCTATCTGACTATGTAAGCGGCCCCATTCTCTACGATGAAACCATCCGTCAAACCACCCGTGATGGTGTGCCTTTTTTGAAAGTCATTGCCGATGCAGGTATGATTCCTGGCATCAAGGTAGATACTGGAGCTAAAGATTTTGCTGGGCATCCTGGAGAGAAGGTGACCGAGGGTTTAGACGGTCTTAGGGATCGGATTGCGGAGTACTACAAAATGGGGGCTCGATTCGCCAAATGGCGTGCAGTTATTACCATTGGTGATGGCATTCCCAGTCGAGCCTGTATTGAAGCCAATGCCCATGGGTTGGCGCGCTATGCTGCTCTATGTCAGGAAGGCGGTTTGGTACCAATTGTAGAGCCAGAGGTGCTGATTGATGGCAGTCACTCCTTAGAGCGCTGCTATCAGGTGACTGATGAGACTCTAGATGCTGTTTTTGCACAGCTTTACACCCAGGGTGTGGCTTATGATCAGATGATCTTAAAGCCTAGTATGGTAGTTCCTGGTAAAGCGTCTGGTGAAAGCGTTAGCGTAGACGCTGTAGCGGAAGCAACCATCCGTTGCCTGCTGAAAAATGTGCCTGCGACCGTGGCTGGAATTGCATTTCTCTCGGGTGGTCAAACTAAGGAGCAGTCCTCTGCCCATCTGAATGCGATGAATAAGCATTTTGGTAGTCAGTGCCCCTGGCCGGTAACGTTCTCCTATGCTCGGGCAATTCAACAGCCTGCTTTAGATCATTGGGCAGGGAAGGATGGTAACATTGCAGAAGCTAAACAGCGTCTGTTGCAGCGGGCTAAGTTTAATAGTTTAGCTAGCAAAGGTGAATATAGCAGCGACCTGGAGAAGCAGCTGACTGCGGTCTAAACGGTTTTAACGAATAGGTAAAGCAAAATATCCTCTCAACCTGACAGTGGAACGGAAACCGTGCGTTTTCTTTTCACTGTTTTTCTTTTTGCTTTTTTATGACTGGAGCCGACCGTCTTCCATATGCAAGATTCTGTCGGCAATGTCGAGGATGCGATTGTCGTGGGTAACCACCAGGACGGTACAACCTTCTTCGCGGGCAAGGCGCTGCATGATCTCTACTACATCTCGTCCAGCCTGGCTGTCTAGAGAAGAGGTGGGTTCATCGGCTAAGACAAGTTTAGGATGGCTGACTAAAGCACGCGCGATCGCAACCCGTTGTTTTTGCCCTCCAGACAAATTTTCAGGGTAAGCATCGAGCTTGTCTGCTAACCCAACCGCGTTGAGCATAGCCACTGCCTGGGAGCGATAGTCCCGTTTTGGAATCTGGGGATGGAGCCGCAGAGAGGTGCTGACATTTTCCCAAGCGCTGAGGCAGTTGAGCAGATTGTGATGCTGAAAAATAAAGCCAATTTGGCTGCGAGTCTGCATGAGATGACGAGATTTAGCCCCCAATAGGTCTTGCCCAAAGATCTGGAGATTTCCGATTTGCATCGTTCGTAGCGCCCCGATCAGCGAGAGTAACGTGGTTTTCCCACTACCAGAAGGACCTTCTAAAATGACAATCTCCCCAGCCTCTAGGGTGAGATTGATATCTGATAAGACTGTTTTGCGTAAAGCTCCGCGACCAAAGGCATGGGTCAGCTGGCGTACCGCCACAATAGGGGCCATTAAAACACCTCCGCTGGATCTGCCGATCGAAGTTTGTTGATGGCGATCGCCCCCGACACACCACACATCACCAGCGTGAGGACAAACACCTGCACAGCAACAGCCGCTTTCATGGTGAGGGGGACTCGCGTGAGTTGTACCAACAGCTGATATACCCCGTAGGATGCAAAATAGCCAGGGATAAAGCCCAGCACCGCTAAGATGAGCGCCTCTTGTAAGATTACCCCCAGCAAAAACCGATCGGAATAGCCCATGGCCTTGAGGGTGGCATATTCGGGTAAGTGGTCGCTGACGTCGGTGTAGAGCACCTGATAAACAATCACAACACCGACGATAAAGCCCATCATTGCACCAAAGTTGAGAACCTTACCATTGGGTAACGAGGCTCGAAATATCTGTTCTGACTCGGCCAGTTCTGTCTGGGTTAGTACCCGAATAGAGTTGGGTAAGGCTGCTTGCAATCGAGATCTCACCTGTTCCACATCGGCCCCCGATGTCAGGGTCAAACAGCCGACATTCACCCGGTTTAATGCGTCTTGGCCATACCATTGGCTATAGTTCCAATCACTCATAACAATATGACCATTGTCAAAGAGGGTACTACCCAGGCTAAAGAGACCTGTTATGTACACCCGCTGGTTACTCATCAGCGTAGAAACAATTTCTTGTCGATTAAATTGTTCTGCAATAGGGCCAAGTTTTTCTTGACCTAAGCGATCATAAAGTGCTGCCCCTGGAGCATTGAGGCGATCTAACTGCTGAGTCACTTCTGGAATAGCCAATACAGGCTGGGTAGGATTAAAGGCTAAAATCTTGACCTGATTGGGAAACAGTTCAAATTCAACGTCGTCAGGCTCGGGTAGATCTTGGGGATTTACCCAATTGGAAAATTCAATATACAGCGGGCTGGCTGCACTCACCCCCTCAACGGCATTAGCCTGGAAAAGATAAATCTTAGGAAAGTGACCGCGATCAATATTGGGGGCATAGGCCGAGACCAGAAATAAATCTCCCTGTAGATGATCGGGTACCAGGGTGACCCCATCAAACAACATGGCTCGTAACCCCATCTGGGTAAAGATTAAAATATTTGAGAATGCCACCCCCATCAGGGCCACTAGCAATCGCATTTTGCGGTGGGTCAACTGCGCCCAACCGAGGGGTTTACGAACTTGCCAATAGGTTTTAAGAGAGTTCATTCTGTCCCTACCTCTGCGGCCCTTTGAGTGGAGACCGCCACATCAATCTCCACACGCACCTGCATGTTGGTCAAACTAGCCACCTTGGGGCTGTCCTGTGGATTAATTTGGATGCGGACTTCCACCACCCGCTGATTTTCATCCGTAGTGGGGTTAGTGGAGCCATCGGCAAGGCCACGAGCGCCGATCTGCAAACCAATGTGTTCAACCGTGCCACGAATGGTGCCATCAAAGCCGCCGTATTCACTGGTAATGGTGGCGGGTTGGCCAATGGCTATTTGAGTGATGTCGGTTTCGTAGATTTCTGCGATCGCAACCATCTCTT
>JBCCQQ010000102.1:0-13213 GCA_039024555.1 Cyanobacteria bacterium P01_D01_bin.156 | reverse complement strand
GTCAGGTCCCACTGCCACCATGGCTGGTGAGGAGACCGCCCCAAACTAACCAGCTGATAAACACTCAGACCTGCTGGCAATACCTGTTGCTGGGGCAGTAACGCGAGCTTGCGGGCCACAGCTGTGGGCGATAGCTGCTGGATATCTTTTCCTGACAAAGAAACAACACCTTGCTGAGGGGCTAAAATACGCCCCATCAGCCGTAGCAGAGTGGACTTACCAGAACCATTGGCCCCCAAAATACTCAGCCATTCTCCTTCTCCTACGGCCAGGGTAACTTGTTCGACAATGGTTTTCTCGCCGTAGCCGCCCTGCAGATTCTGTGTTTCTAAGACCATGGCTACCCCCCTTGTTTGGCAGATGCACAGCTCTTCATTCCTATTCGACTCTAATCTTTTTGTTCAAAATTGCCATTACTTCATTGGGTTGTCCGGTGGGTAGTGATATTGCCAGTCATTGGGTTCGGTGTCGCTAAGTTTGTACAGTACTCCTCTCCTTCGCTAACCAATTAACCAGCCAGTTTTTGGAAAAGACTGTCTTGAAATATTTTTTCCAATAAGCTTTTTACAGTACAAATGGAGCGATAGGATGCTCATTGCAAGTGCGATCAACTGCCGAAAGCACCTGGTTTTCAGCTTTGGACGATACTAAACACTGAATTACCAAACCAGCGACATCGATCCGTGTGATGCTACCTGCAACACGCGCATCTGCCACAAGAACGCCCGTACCCGTAGCGGGCTCGGATAGCAAACCCCCAGGACGCACAATAGTAAAGGAGAAACCACTCGCTATCAGGTATTCTTCGGCCTTGGCTTTGGCAAGGAGTGCGGGACGCAGTGTTTCTAGCACTTGCTCAGGGAGCGCAACGGCACTCTCTCTCACCCCAATCGAAGACACCAAAACAAATCGCTGACAGGGCCGTAATTTTACTGCATCTACAAGATTGCGGTTACCCAGATAGTCAGCGCGGGGTTGGTCACGGGTAAAACCTTTGCCCCCGAGTGTGGTCACCACAGAAAATGGCTCAGAAGCAAAGCATTGCACCGCTGCTTTCACAACGTCAGCATCCAACGCATCACCTACCTGGACGCTTGCACCCAGAGATTCGAGCTGAGAGCGTATATCATCGGTTCGCAACAAGGCCACAACTTGATAGCCTTGTTGAGTTAATCCTTTCACAACTTCAAAGCCCACACCACGACTGGCTCCGGCAACAAAGACATTTAGTGACGTAGTGGCGGTCATAGCGATTAGATGGATTCGGGTAATGGTTCAAATGAAACACAAAATGACAGATATTGCCCCTGCCGATGATGGCTAATTAACAATCCAGTGGGCTGCGTACTCCATGCCCACCACGATTTAGTACATGAGTGTAAATCATCGTAGTTTTAACATCTTTATGGCCCAACAACTCTTGAATAGTGCGAATATCATAGCCATTTTGTAACAAGTGAGTCGCAAAGCTATGGCGAAACGTATGACAACTAACTTTTTGATGGATGCCCGCTTGGCGTACTGCCTGTTTAACAGCTTTTTGTAAACCTGTTTCATGCAGATGATAGCGCTGCCACTGACTGGTTCGAGGATTTTTAGAAAATCTTTCCGAGGGAAACACATATTGCCATCCCCATTCTCGACAGGCATTGGGATACTTCTTAGTCAAGGCAAATGGTAAATCAACAGCCCCTTGCCCTCTCTCTAAATCTTGTTTGTGTAGCCGGTTAACATGTTGCAAATGTTCTTTTAGAGGTATGACTAAAAGATTAGGGAGCATAGTGACTCGATCTTTCATGCCTTTAGTATCGCGAACAACTATTTGATGTTGAGCAAATTGGATGTCTTTGAGCCTGAGTCGTAGACATTCAATCTACCTAAAGCCACAGCCGTATAAAAGCTGTATTACCAGACGATAGACACCCGAAAGTTGCTGAATAACGGCCCTTACTTCCTCTTTTGATAGGACCGTAGGAAGACGTTGGGGACGTTTTAGCCCTAACCGCATCTATATTCAGGTCTAAGTCCAACTGCAGAACGGTACGGTACAGAAACAGTAAGGCGCAGAGTGCTTGATTTTGGGTAGAAGCAGCAACCTTTTTGGTAACAGCTAAATGGGTTAAAAACGCTTCAATTTCTGGACCTCCCATATTTCTAGGATGCTGCCAGTTATGAAATTGAATGTATCGCTTAATCCAATTGATGTAACTTTTTTCGGTTCTATATGAGTAATGTTTTATGCGAATGGCATCACGAACGGCTTCCAGTAAAGTTCTTGGCTTAGATGACATATCAATTGATACGTAAAAATATCGAAACTCCTATGTAGCAATTATTACTTAATAGTTCAAGTGAACTATTAAAGATACGTTAAAGCTTTCTGGATAACTCCGACTGAAGGTATTTATCCAGACTTTGTCTGGATAACGCATAGTTATGCCGCTACTTGAAGAACAATGGCTGGTCTTAACCACGACTTCTTACTTCTTTCACGCCAAGACTACTCTGAGTCGGATTACAATAGCCTAATCAATGATCCGCGTGCTATGCAGATCCATGATGATGTCGTTCGATACATAGGTGACTCGCTAACCTGGATTCCAACGTATAACCCTGCAAAAAAGCAAGAAGGTTTTGGCCTTTGTTTATATGGGCCAACCGTAATTCGTATGAAAGGATCCGCACAAGCCTCGGCAATCTTTAGTGCATGGACCAATCTGTTTTTGCTCGGGACCCCATCTCTTACACTCACCGGAGCTTGGACCGAGATTGAAGGTAAATCAGAGACCGGAAATTACGAAAAGATTATTCTTCAACGTGATGAACTTGTTGATAAACTCCAAACGATTGGCAAGTATGCCAAGCAAGTTGAAGAGTCTAATGACAACTACTTTTTGTTGCACCTTGGCATTTGACACAACAAAACAATTAATACATTGAGCACAGAGCATATTTGCAAATGGCATTGTAACGAATATATCGTGCCGCTAACTCAAAAAATTGACCAAACCCAAGTAATGGGTAACCTTTCATTACTTGAAATATAATTGGAAGATACTTGTTAAAATTCCTTAGTTTTTGGATTATGACGATTCGCGAAATTGCTATCGCCAAGCTGCAGCACCTGCCAGATGCACTCTTGCAGCAAGTTAATGATTTTATCGATTTTTTAACTTATAAACGCCAGCCATGGGCCAAATCAGGCGGTTATCAAGCTGCTGTAACTGAAACATGGACACAATGGTTCACAGCAGTTGATCATCTACAAAGTAAAACTACCGAACCACCTAATGACTATCGGGAGCATCTACTATCTAAATATCGTAAACAGGGGCTAGAGCTTTGATTCTTTGTGATGCGGGAGTTTTACTTTGCCTGGTCGATCGCACCCAACCTCAACACAAAGCTTATCGCAATGCGGTTATAACGCTTGCCTCTCCTCTCCTAACTACTTGGTCTTGCTTGACCGAAGCCATGTATCTAGCTCTCCATCGAGGTGGATGGAAAATGCAAAAGCAGCTAGGGCAATTACTTTTAGACAAATTGTTAGTGAATTATGAAATTCAGGAAGGGGATTACAAGCGTTTATTTGAGCTGATGGAAAAGTATCAGGATCGGCCTATGGATTTAGCTGATGCATCATTAGTTCTGGCAGCTGAGCAGACAGGTGCTCGGCAAATTCTCACTCTTGATTCAGATTTTTTGTTCTATCGCATTGGTAATCAAGATACTTTTGATATCATCCCAGTCCAGTAATTGAGTAATTGAATTTTCAGACAAAATGCTGCATAACCTTACGCAGGAGCGGACGGATTGGAAAATTCAGGCAGCAATCAAGCAATACTGACCGCCGCTCAGCTCCCCGTTATGCCGCACAATAACCCTATTTCCTATGAACTGGAATCATCTAAGGGAATTCTTACATTTGTCATAAAGAACACTATACTCACGCTCTGAGCATGACACATCAACAAGATGACGGGGATAGGGTTTTAGGTGCAGTACGAAATCTTGCACATGCTGCTAATGGACATCTTGATCTAGCTTCAGCAGTATCTGAATATATAAATGTAACCTCGTTATTATCTGTTACCAAATTAGAGGATTGGGAAAGAACCTTTCGTTATGAAATTTATTTAGAACCACACTCAAGATCTAAGTTGTTTAGGCTTCGTGAACATCGTTTGCTAATTCCTTGGTTAGATCATTGTCATGGCAACGGGTATCTACGTGAAAAGGCATTGCGTTCTTTACATGAAGGTGCGCCGAATGGGTTTCTTTTTGCTATGGTTCTCCGACGGTTAAACGATTGGGTTCCTCAGGTGCGAGCCGCAGCTCGTGAACATGTCCCGCAGATATAGCAGCTAACACTAAACCTGAGTACATACTAGAGACACTCTGGGCAATTTTGCCACACTTACATACTTGGGGACGCTTACAGAACGAGGATCTAGAAGTACTGATAAGTCTTCTTTCTATTGATGGTGTACCGTCACGACTGGCATCGAAACTTATTAATGTGACAGCGGGTCCGGCGGCTTCAATTCTTGGACAAGCAGGCCGAAAGCCCGTGCTTGATAAATTTTTACCAACTATCTCCAAGGAAGCTGTTCAACCAGCGGTTCGCGCTAAGGCATATCTTAGTCAATTGGAAGAGCGTATAGTATGGTTCGAGGATCGAAAATGGGTATGGATAAATATTCGTTGGTGCGAAGGGCGTCATGAGCCAGGTCTTGGTGAGAGGGCAATAACGTTAGATCGATCGTTCTTAGAAATCCTCAAAGAAGCAACTAGAGATAATTCTCCGTCAGTTCGAAGAGTGGCCGGTAATATGCTCATTGCTAAGCTAGACGTTATTGGAAAGGATGATGCGTTACCAATTGCTAAATTACTGTCGCAGGATTCCTATCCATCAGTGATGGAACGGGGAAAATTCGCACTAGCACGACTCAAAGTTTGAACTGCAGTTGCTGGAGATGTGACTGATGTAACTTCTATATTAATTTTTAGCCAGAATTTCACACACCAGAATACTCTGGTGCAGCGGATTGATTGAAACTACTTAAGTTGGGTATAAAAGTCTTGGTAAACGCTAACCAGAAACGTTACGCGGCAAACAGTAGTGCGACGTCACTAGCTACTAATGAAATCGCCTGTATCTATGTAGACAAGCATTTGTTTTTTTAGACTGTTGTAGTAACGGTTGCAAGTCTAAGTCGTCTATATTGCCAAGAAAAACCATGGGCGACATTGCCAACTTTAGGCGAGAGTAATTGGAATATCTGCTAAGATGCAACTTCCTTTTTCTTAAGACCGTTGATTAATGACTCTAAGCACAATTCCTGTTGCCATCCGTTATATCTTGCTGTCAGCATTAGGTTTTGCAATGATGTCGACCTGTGTAAAAACTGTGGCAGGTTATGGCATTCCCGTATTAGAGATTATTGCTGCACGGGCATCAGTGTCTTTGTTGCTTAGCTATTTAGACATAAAGCGTAAGGGTCTCTCTGTATGGGGACATAATCATCTCCTGTTAGTTGCCAGGGGTACTGTAGGGACATTGGCGTTAGTCTGCATTTACTATGCAGTTTCCACACTTCCACTAGCGGATGCAACAGTGTTCCAATATACGCATCCTGCCTTTACCGCTATTCTGGCCTTGTTTTTTCTAGGTGAGTCAGTAAAGCGCTCAACAGTGCTCTGTATCATCCTAAGTTTTGTTGGCCTGATAGTTATGGTACGTCCTGGAACCAGTGGCGAAATGTTGGGACTGCCGCCACTGAGTGTAATGGCAGCGTTGATAGGTGCATTTGGCAGCGCAGTGGCCTATGTGATCGTGCGACGTTTAAGTCAGACAGAAGACAGCTCCGTTATTATTTTTTATTTTCCTCTTATTGCACTTCCCATTTCACTGCTTTTACTTGGCAATAACTTTGTTTTTCCAGACGTTAACGAACTTCTGTTATTGCTATTGGTTGGTGTGTTTACCCAGATAGGGCAAGTTGGACTCACTAAAGCGATGGCAGCAGAAAAGGCTGGTAAAGTGACATCGTATTCCTACATACAGGTTATTTTTTCCGCCATCCTTGGCGTTGTATTTTTTAGTGAAGTGCCTACTCTGTGGACGTTAATAGGCGGTACATTAATCATCTCTGGGGCATTGGCAAATGCGCTATGGAAGAATTAGAACTGTTTCCGAAACTGAGTGACAACTGCATAATCAGGAACTGCACCAACGCAGTGAGCAGCTCGCTCGTTATTTTTATAAATTGTTCGCTATCGCTCGATAAACTTGGTCATTAATTCCAAGTTGATTAGTTATACTGCTCGCAGTGATTCAATACCTTGTAGACTTTGCGAGCGTAACAACGCATCCTTACACCTATAGGACTACCAGCGAGCGATATATTTCGAGTGCTTCTATTGTTAGCTAAGGGCTTCACACACCTGCTCAACACTCTGGATGCTCCCAGGGTTAATCAAACCATGATAGTCAAAGCCATACACTTGGTCCGATTTTACAGCCGTTAGCTGGCCCCAAAATGGATCGGTCTTTAGCTCGCTAATTTCTGTTGCAACAGTGTCGGTAGTGTCAACAAACAGTAGCTGCTGTGGGTCCAATTCCAACACTTTTTCAGGAGAAAGGGTGATGTAGCCCTGAAATTCACTTTGACCTTGGATGTCAGCGGTTATATTTTGAACATTAAACTTTTCTAGAAAGTCTCCGGCCCAGCTTTGCTTATTTGGCGATAGTAAAGGCTCTCGGCTGGCCAGCACCAAAGCTGTAGGGCCTTGCTCAGGCGCTTTGGCAAGACAGGCATCATAGCGCTCGACTAATGGAGCTGCGTCAACATTTAGCTGGGTGGCTAAGGTTTGGGTGATAGTTTTAAGACTCGCCCAACTGTTGACCTCTATTGATAGAACATCAATGTCTAAATCAGCCAGTCGCTCTAGGGTCTTATCATGAAAACCGGCAGCTCCAATCACCAAATCTGGTTTTAATGCCACAATTTTTTCTAAATCGGGTTCGGTGCGTCCACTGCTCACCGTCGTCAGTCCTTTAAATCGTGGATCGTTGGTTAGAAGGGGACTGCCAGGAATACCGACCAGAGTATCAGCGGCCAAAGTCTCAACAATGTCAGCACTAATGGAAGTAAGAGCTACAATCTTGTCAGGTGGCGTTTCAGACAGTACAGTCTCTGTTGAAATCGGATCTGATGCACCAAAGCTGCAGGCGCTTAGGCTTACTACAAGGCCCAAGCCCAAAAATACGTTGCGGGTATAAGGAACCATTTTTAAAGGTTGATGGCTATTCATTGCGATGGGTTAGAGAATACAAAGAACGTTCTTCTTTAAACAGCTAACTAGCTTCCGGGAACAGATTCGTCAACAGGGGAAAGATTATCGAGAACAGGCTGTGGAGCTACTTGTACGGGTGATTCCTGTACTGTAGCTGGCTCGGGTGTTGTAACTGTCTGAGGAATTGGAGGTATCTCCGTCTGGGAAGCTGGAACCGCTGGGGTACTTGGCTGGGGCTCTGCTGAAACCTGCGAATTTGGAGAAGGCGGTGTCTCTAATGGTTCAGGATGAGGAGTATCCGTCACTGGTTCTGGCGATGCGGAAGATGGTGTTTGCTCTTGCGTATCGGCAATTTCATCGTCCTCGCTGCTCTCACTAAGATTCTCAGCTGTTGTTGGTGTTTCAGGTTGTTGTTCAATGTCTGTGCCATCAGTATCTGGGGCAGGCTTAGCTGCAGGAACTGTGGTTGTATTTTCCACTGGTGCAGGGGTTGCGGTGGCTGCGGTTCCATTGTTAGCAGATGCTGGTTCTGCCGTTGCGGTTTCTTCGATGGTGGGTCGTTCACCCCGTTGCCGCGCCGTCCGATTTCGTTGGGTGCCCTCAATGGAAAAATCCACAGCGATGGTTCGAGAACGGCCCTGCCCCCCTGCGGTAAAGGTGGACTGTCTAATAGCGTCTAATGCAGCTTGGTCCAATGCTGGGCTGCCGCTGGACTGAGCCAGACGGGCACTAATAACATTACCGTCTTGATCGACCTCAAACTCAATTTGAGGTTCTCCTTCCGCTGCTTCATCTAAAGCCGCTTCAGGGTAATCGGGTCTAATGCAGTTACGACAGCCAAATTGACTACGGCGTGAGTTAGCTCTTGTGGGCTCTTGTGGGCGTGCTTCTGGCTGATTTTGAGAATTGTCCCCTGGGTTAGCGTTTTTGGAATCGGTGTCTTCTGAGCTAGAGTCACTGGTCTCATTCGTACCTGGGACGCTTGCCCTTGGACCAATATTTAGCGGAATGGCCAGACTAGGGGCAGAGTTGGTGGCCACCCGAATAGGAGGTGCGCTATTTGAGACTGGTGCTGCTGCTGGGAGATTTTCAGCCGTTTCCACAGCTTCAGATGTGAAGTCTTCCGGTTCTTCTGAAATGTCTTCTGAAACATCGGATGCTTCAGGTTCTTCAGCCACTTCTGATGTTTTTGAATTCTCCGTAACCTCCGGCTCTTGAAGCTCCTCAGCCGCATCTAGTTCTTTCGAGTCTTCAGCTGCTTCTGGCTCTTTTGACTCTTCTTTAGAATCGGGGTCTTCCGATTCTTTCAACAGTTGGGGTGGATTATTTTGCGGCTCTTCCAGTTGTTGACTTTGAGGTGGCCACTGCTCAGGTACGGGTGTCGGTTCTTCCGCTTGCTCCAATAGCTGGGGTTCTGCCAGAGCACTTGTCTGACTAGAGGCCATAACGATTAACTCAATACGCTCTTGCTTCTCGGGAGTTGGGCTTAGGGCTAACAAAGAAATCAATCCAGCATGTAAACCGGCAGCACAGAGCAGCCCACACTTAGCCCATCTGCGAGAGATCGAGTCTTCCTTGCTGTGCTGTTCAATGCATGTCTGGGAAAGCGCCATACAAAAGCAATTTGTGGGCTATTGGTAATAGCGGCGACGGGGTACATGCACTAGTCTATATCTATTGAGAAAAAATTTAAATAAGAATTGACTAACTAATATTGCATTCAAAGCATTTAGAATCTAGAATTTTGAACCTTTAGTAAGGTAGTTCAGCTGTTTTAAGCGGTGCATTATCTTTTATATACGTTCTAAATTAGATTCATATATGACATTCAATATCATTAATAAATGGATAATTATTAAAACATGAGCCGCTGATCCCTTGTATGATTTGAGCTAGGACATACTGCCACTAGTTGGATGAGGTGCTGCTTCTCTGACATCACCTATGGCCACTTCAGGATGTCATTGTCAGAACATACACAGTTGTTCTAGGTTGTCGGGTTAAGCCTTGAAGGAGCTACTGCTATGTCGTTTATGGAAATTTTTCAGGCAGGGGGCATTGTCATGTGGCCCTTGGCATTGTTCTCTCTGATTGCGATCGCACTCTCCGTTGAGCGTGTTGTATTCTGGAGCCGCATCAATCGCCGTCAGCGCCAGGTCGTCAAAAAGATTTTGGCAACCTACCGTCACACACCGATGGATGTGTTTGCCATCCTCAGACAAAGTATTCACTTACCCATATCTCGTATTTTTCTTGAAGCGCTAGAGATTGAAAATGCGTCTCCTAGCCAATTTCGTTTAGCTCTAGAAAGCGCTACTCAAGCGGAGTTACCAATCCTCAAGCGATTCAATACTGTCTTTCAGACAATAATTACAGTTTCACCACTGCTGGGGCTGCTTGGGACTATTTTGGGACTCATTCATTCATTTGATGCAATTGAAATTGGTGGCATTGGCTCCAATGCTGAAGCCGTCACTGGTGGTATCAGTGAGGCGTTAGTTTCAACCGCAGCAGGCATGGTTGTCGCAATTTTTACTTTGCTATTTGCTAATCTGTTTCGCGGTCTCTACAAGCGGCAGATTGCTCTTTTACAAGAAAACGGTGGTCAGCTCGAACTACTGTACGAAAATCACTACAGCCATAAGGTAGGAACTCCCGAGTATGCGCATCCTAGATAACGATCATGGCGACGAGTTTGAGATTAATATTTTGCCGATGATCGATGTGATTTTTGCAATTCTTGCATTTTTCATCGTTTCAACCCTTTTCCTAACTCGCACGGAAGGACTACCGGTCAACTTACCCAAAACCGACACATCCAAGCCTCAAGAGCCTGCTGATTTTACCGTTACCATTGAGCCAGACGGTAGTCTCTTTCTAGATAAACTATCTGTTACAGAAGACAATCTACGCCAGCGAATTGTCGAGCAGATTGAACCGGATCAAAAAGCATTGATTACCATTAAAGCAGACGAGCAAACGTATCACGGTAACGTGATTACCGTGATGGATACACTAAGGACTATTGAGAATGCAAGTTTGGGGATAGCAACCGTTCCTAAACCTGCCACAGAGCAATAGGTTTGCAAAGGGTAGGGAGACTAACCACAGCGACAATGGCCCTTTTAGACCACTGGATAAAAGGCTACGTGCACTGTAGCGTTACGACTTTGAGCCCAAGGAGGATAGTGACAATTTTTTAAGTGCAAGACACATTCCCGATGCTTGTCAGGGCAACCACAAGAGATTACCCTATTATGTCTTGTTCTTAAAACGCTACAAACGCTAAAACTGCCAGGTAACGCCTGCCTGCACATGTAATCCCGGCTGTTCAAAACGAGCTCGCCGCAGATCAAACAGACTGTCATTACTATCTAAAAAGCGTACGTCCGAATAGCGTTCATAGTCAGTATCAAACAAGTTGAATAGCCCTAAATTCAACGTAAGATTAGGATTCACCTGGTAATAACCAATTAGATCAAACACCGAGAAGCCATCCGGTACAAAGGGATCTTGATCAGCCTCTGGGTCAAACCCTTCTCCTCGGGCTTCGCCTACCAAGGTACTAACTAACTCAGCCCCCCAACGAGCATCGGGTGCCTGATACCGCAGACCTAACACCGCTTCGATAGGATCAACGGTAGATAGGGGAATATCGTCAGTAAGATTGTTGCCCTCGGTCCAAGAGAGTGCACCCAACAGGCTAAAGCCGCCTGGGTCAGGACTAAACTGATACTCCGCTTTAGCCTCAATACCGTAGGTTTCTACATCATCAATGTTGACATTTTGAAACACGGAGAAGGGACGACCACCAACAAATTCGGTATCGATCAGCTGATTGTCAATAAAGTCGTTGTAGCGGTTGTAAAAACCGGCCAAACTAAAGTTGAACCTGGAAAAGTTACCCCGCATGCCCACTTCAAAGCTGTTGCTGGTTTCTGCTTCTAAATCGGGGTTGGGCTCAGTACGATAGCCAAAGATTTGGTTGGTAAAGCCGCTGTTAATTTCGTCATATTGCGGCGCACGAAAACCACGGGAATAGCGACCATAAAAACTTAGCTGATCTGTGGGCTGATACACCAGGGCCAGGTTAGGAGAAAAAGAACTGTCGCTAAAATCAGCGGCTGTGGCTCCGTTTCGACTAAAGTCTTCGTCTGGTTGAGCATTCAAATCGTAATAGTCATAGCGCAGACCCGGAATAATATTAAATTTGCCATCTCCTAAGGAAATTTCATCCTGAAGATACACCCCAACTCTCAAGGTATCTGTGTTGGGATAATCTCGGGTAGGGAAATCGTCTGGAATAGCATCTTGGGTGGAGGTTCGGGTAATTAGGTTAGTTTGGACTCGATCTCGAGGACGCGCATTAAACGTATTGGAAACATCTACACCATAAATAAGCCGATGGTTGCTCTGACCCCAATCAAAATCGCTACGCAGTTGAACATCTCCCCCAAAGACCTGATCCACAAACAGGTTTTCACTGAGCCGTAGAGCTGGAAATGCCTGACGGGTAGCGAAGTCAAAGGCAACAAGTTCCCGTTCGTTTTCCTCCTGGGTGCGCGAATCCTGAAAATAAATTCGCGCCTGGGCCGCATCAATTAAAGAAGAGCTTTCAGAATTGTCATAGTTGTAAGCCAAACTCAAACGAGTTCGGGTTATATCGATCTCCTCTTCAAAGCTAGTGGTGGTGCCTGTAATTAAAGGTAGATTTTCCTCAGATGTTGTCGTGTCTGTATCATTGTCAAAATGCTCTAGGGTGAAGTCAAAAGAGCTGCTGTCATCAAGGTTGTAAACTAGCTTACCGAGCACGCTGTTGCGATCGCTATCTTGATCATCGCCAAGATTTTCCGCTTCGGAGCTATCCCGCCGAGAATAGGCCAGTAGTGTATCAATATTGTCAAAGCGATTTACTTGCACAAGGGTACTGGTAAAACCTGAGTTACGACTATCAAAATTTGTAGACCCAGTGGCAGCCGAATCACGCCCAACGGCATCAATTAGCGCTGTCGGATCTAGGGTGAAATAGCTGACCGCTCCACCTAAGGCATCACTGCCATAGAGCGTTGAGGCAGGACCTCGCAAGATCTCAGCCGTTTGCAAAATTTCAGTATCAAAATAATCTCGACCGACATTAAAGCCCTGACCCACGGTGACCCTATCACCGGATTGAAAGGCTGAGGGTAAACGAATATCGTCCACTTGAATCAATACTCGATTACCGTCAATTCCTCGAATATTAAAACCCTGGAGACCAAACTGAAGATTGTTGTTAACAGAGACCCCAGGCTCATAGCGAGTAAGGTCAGAGATATCGCGAATCAACAGGCGATTGACATCATCGGCATCAATTACATCCACGGTAACTGGCGCTGTTTGAATGGGGCGCGGAGTACGGGTACCGGTGACGGTAATGCGCAACAAACCATCGTCCTCGGTGTCCTCTTCTTCAGTATCCTCAGGTGCATCCTGAGCTAAGAACGGGGCCTCGGGCGGCGGTTCTACCTGCAGGTCTTCTTCACAAGCGATCGCACCCTCTATACAAGCTTCATTTTGCCCAGAAGCTATGGCAGGAGCTGCCATCAGTAAAGCAAAACAAGGAGTACTGAAAAGAAAAATTCGCAATAATCGGGTGATGTTCATCCTGGAAAAATCAATTAAGGAACACGTAATTGGGTGAAATGTAAACACTGTTGAACTAGCAGAGTTAGCCCTAAACTATGGCTTCTTCGGTTAATCCAACAGCAGGTGGGATAGGTGAAGACGCAGCTACAGGACAAATCTGAAGCCCCACGGGGGTATCCAAAATCGCCACTTCTACATCGAATACTTGATTGATTACCTCAGGGGTAAGGGTGTTGGCCACGGCCCCAATGGCCCAGAGTTTGCCCTGGCGCATAAAGGCCAGCCGCTG
>JBCCQQ010000101.1:0-13846 GCA_039024555.1 Cyanobacteria bacterium P01_D01_bin.156 | reverse complement strand
GAAAAGCTTTGATTGACTCATTTATCATGACTATCTCAGCAGGCAATCTGTTAAACCTTGACTTTAGCCAGCATCTAGACGCTATCGAAAAGCAACGAAAAGAACAAACAGAGCAAAATTTTATCAACGAGTATATTTATCTTTTATCAAAATTAGCTAAAGCTTGTGAGGCAACAGATCATCAAGAAGATTATCCTGTCAGACAAGTTTGGCACAAAAACTTGGAGTCATTCTTGGCTCTCCTCTTAGCAGAAGCAGACAAACGTAATTTGGAAATATTTGAAGCTTCTAGCCAACGACTCCAAGAGGTTGAACAAAGTCACTCACTTAAAAATATTTTTCGGGAGATGATCTTGTGAGCTTTTGGTCATCTCAAACTCTACGAACCCGAATTTCTGAAGAAGAACTAATCAAACCATATAACCACAAGCGAGTTGAATCTGCTTCCTACGGTTTAAGTTTAGGCGATGAGGTCTATATTTCAGCCTTACCAAGTACTCCATTAGACAAGAGAACAAAAAGAATACTTCAGGCACGAGAAGCTATTCTAATTCCTCCTGGACAATTTGCATATCTAATCACTGAAGAAGTTATTACTGTTCCTGAAGATGCCATAGCCTTTATATCCATGAGATTTAGTGCTAAGTCGAAAGGTTTAGTCAATGTTTCTGGTTTTCACGTAGATCCAGGTTATTCTGGAAAACTTGTTTTTTCTGTATATAATGCTGGCCCATTAAACTACCAGATCGAATATAAACAGAAACTTTTTACCATATGGTTTGCAAGTTTAGACCAATATGATGATTCAGCACGTGAAAAACCGGGTTATACCTCTATTTCAACTGATATAGTAAATGGCCTAGAACCTACTACATCACTACCATCAGTTGTTGAGCGTTTAAATGATCTAGAAAAGCGTATAGATATTTACTCAACGAAGCAAGCAATAATCTGGGGTGTAGTTATTGCTATCACTCTTGCTGTTGTGAATCCTATTATCAAGACTATTTCTAGTGTTGTCTTTGCTGATAAGTTATGAGTCCCATTCAACAGACTTACTCTTCTCCTAAGGCTAAATAACATAGTGAATGGGAGCAATTTTTTTTCAATAGCTAGCATGCCTAAACCAAATTACCGATACCTCCTCAAAAGAGACATTATTAGCGGAGGCAAAAAGACTTTAATGGTCTGTATGTTGAATCCATCTACTGCTGACGAAACAAAAGATGACCCAACAATAGCAAGTCTTCGAAGACTCACAAAAAACAATGACTTTGCAAAACTTATTGTTGTTAATTTATTTGCTCTCCGTGCAACTAACCCAACTACTATGTTGTCCCACATATCACCTGTAGGCCCCCAGAATTGGGATACATGGGCCAAAGTTTTGAGAGAACTGAACCCATCAGAAGATACAGTCGCATTGGCATGGGGAAGAGCACCGAAAGTAATACATAGTAAGCAAATATTTCAAAGTGCACTCTACCAAGCGTCAAAACAGCTAGACAATTGGACAGGGAGAGTAACCACCTGGTTAATAAATGCTGATGGCTCCCCTAGACATCCCCTGTATATCAAATCTAGTACTCCTCTGAGGAACTACTCACTCGACAAGTATCTGAGATCAATGGGGTGGTAAATATAAGCAGTTTAGCTTTCACTAATAGTAGCTTACTCAAGAATTCAAATATACTTTATTAGAGTTAGAAGAAATCAGATGAATGCAATTCATTAACGCGACAAAAGAATTGACTCACATAAATCTCCTCTTAGTTAATATCACAGCATTCAGACTCTCCAATGACCTGGAAGTTAAAATTCTGCAATGGTTAGCATAGATAAACCTAATAACAAGCAATAATACTTTTGAAGTAAACATTACAAAGCGGATGATGGGACTCGAACCCACGACATTCAGCTTGGGAAGCTGACGTTCTACCACTGAACTACATCCGCAATAAACACAACATTAACAGCTGTATCTATTCTTCAGCACCTGATTTTACTTTTTTTAAAGAGTCGCAAGGTGAGCTGAGAGCAAATAACAGTCTTTATTCTCGGCCAATAGCTGAGTCAAGCCAATCAATCAGCCGAGATATCGCTTCACACGCTCAGAACTACAATGAAACCTATTCAGCAGGTTCAAAACGAAGAAGTTGTCCATTCGATTCATCGGTCAGTACATATAACAAACCATCCGGGCCTTGTTGTACATCTCGCACCCGCTGACCAATGGCAATGGATTCTTCACCAACAACATTCCCCGACTCATCTATCTGTATATGACGAATATCTTGAGATACTAAGCCACCTGCAAATAAATCTCCTTGCCAGTCAGGAAAAATATCTCCTCGATATACCTCTAAGCCTGATGGAGCGATGGAAGGGGTCCAAATAAGCTGAGGATCAAGCATTCCCGGCAATGACGTTTCTGGGGAGATTAACCCTCCAGAATATTCTCGGCTGTGGGTAGCAACAGGCCAACCATAATTCTCTCCAGCTGCTAGCTGATTAACCTCATCACCCCCACGCGCCCCATGCTCTGTGGCCCATACCTGATTGGTCACTGTATCCAGCGCCAGTCCTTGAATGTTTCGATGACCATAGCTCCACACCTCCGGTGCAGCATCAGCGTTACTAACATAAGGATTATTCGATGGAATGGAGCCATCATCATTAATTCGGATCACTTTACCGAGATGACTACTCAAATTTTGAGCCTGTTGACGAATAAAGCTACCTTCTAGCTCAATGGGAGGGTTACCCCCATCCCCGATGGAGGCTAACAGTGTGTTATCGGGCAGCCACTCTAACCGAGAGCCAAAGTGTTGCGCTCTAGCTTTAGGTTGAGAGACTTCAAAGATTACCTGCCAATTATTTAAAGAACTTCCATCAAATGTGGCACGGGCAATTCGGGTGCGGTTCGCTGAAGTATTTCCGTGGGAATAGGAAAAGTAAACAGAACGATTTTCCTCAAAGTTAGGGTGTGCAGCTATATCTAGCAAACCGCCCTGGCCCGCAGCCAAAATATCAGGCAGTCCAGAAATCGGCGTTGGGTCTAGGCCCCCGTCACGAGCGATACGCACGCGCCCGGCTCGTTCAGTAATGAGCATGGTGCCATCGGGTAACCACGTTAAACCCCATGGATGTTCGAGGTTCTGTAAAATTGTAACGATCTGAAAGCCTTCGTTGGCAGGCTGAGCAACAGCGGTATCAGTTGAATCAGCGACGGAAGGGCTGCTAGAGCTGAACGCGCAAGCCGTCAGTCCTGAGAGAGAAATCGCACCCCCTACAAAAACGCTACAAACCTTTTGAAGCCGTCGATACACAGCCCACTCTCCCAAAGCCACCACACCTAAAACTATAGCGATAGAAATCTAGAATGTGTGGCGCTCCTCAGGGTCTATACTTCCTGAAGATCATCGTCAGAATTATCAAATAGCCCCAGAGCTGGACCTAAAAGAGCCCCAAATACAAATCCACCAGCATGGGCCCAGTAGGCGATGCCGCCATCTGCCATCCCCACATTGGTGGGGATACTCAAGCTAGCAATGCTGTAGGCCGCTTGCTGCAAGAACCAAAAGCCCAGATAGAAAATAGCTGGCACCCTAAACGGTAAAAATAGGAAGCCCAACGGCACAATGGTGAGGATACGCACGGTAGGAAATTTGAAAATATAGGCCCCCATCACACCCGCGATCGCACCGCTTGCCCCGAGGGATGGCACCTCAGAAAACATGCCAAAGTACCACTGGGTTAATGCCGCTAATACACCGCAAGTTAAGTACAGAAAAATGAAGCGTATCCGTCCCAGCTGTTCTTCTACGTTATTGCCAAAAATCCATAGGTAGAGCATATTGCCCGCCAAGTGGAGAAAACCCGCATGCAGAAATTGGCTAGTCAATAGGGTGGACCACTCATGCAAGTCAAAGGGTATGGATTGACCCGCAAAAAAGCTTTCCGTCAGCTGTTCTGGCACCACAGCCCAGGTGCGAAATAACGCCGTCAGCTCCATAGGAGAAGACAGGGTAAGTTCATAGAAAAAGACTAAAACATTCAGCAGGATTAGTCCGTAAGTCGCATAGGGTGTGATCTGAACCGGGTTTTCATCACGAATAGGAACCACGCTGCATCACCAAACACACTTGCTTACAGAGTATCAGACGACTTAGGCAATCCATACTGGCATGGCTTAGGAGCTGTTAAGCAACGACTTCATGGTTTAAGCCTGAAAAGCTTGTTAAGCCATGATTCTAATGTTTAACAAACCCTTAGCATTCAAAGTATTTCATTGCTGACTTAGCCCGACACTCTGACCTACCCCAGTTCTAAGTCAGAAGGTAGGCATTTTGATTAATTCATAGCTTCACAAACAACACGAAAACCAAAAGAATTACTCAGACCTGTTCGGGTGTTTTTATCACGGGAGGCCGAACGACAAAACGGCGTATCGTTAAACCATGAGCCACCACGCATCACTTTCGATGCTTGAGAATCTCCAGAAAGCCAGGGTTTAGCATCTGATGGCCTATCTTGATAAGTCTCATGATAGTCATCAGCACACCACTCCAACACATTACCGTGCATATTGTATAAACCAAATGCATTGGGCCAAAAGCTATCAGCAGCGACGGGGATATTGCGATAGTTCTCTTCATAATTTTCAGTATCAATAACCGTAAAATCAGCAAAGAAATTCACAATTTCTGTTGTGATACTCTCCCCATAACAGAAAGGGGTAGTTGTTCCTGCCCGACAGGCATATTCCCACTCAGCTTCACTAGGCAAACGATATATTCTCCCTGTCAGCTCACTCAGCTGTTTACAAAACAACTCCGCATCTTGCCAAGACACTTGCTCTACCGGTAGATTAGCGGCATTCTCCACCTGATCGTCCACAAAATAAGCAGGATTATTGTCCATTACAGCTTCATACTGTCGCTGAGTAACCGCAAACGCTCCCATATAAAAGGTAGGCACTTGGATTGTTTGCTGGGGGCCTTCTTGATCTGTATGGTTCAGTTCAGTGGCGGGCGATCCCATCAAAAACTTACCGGCTGGAATTTGCACCATCCGCAATGGCAAGACTCGCCGTAGCTGGGATCTCAATGCAGGCTCATCAAAGTAGCTGACCTGCATCGATTTTTTTGCAAGTACTTCACCTTGAGACCCTAATTGAATGGTCTTAAAGCGTGAGATTTTGAGTAGTTGATCTAGACCTCGTTGTGACGGCGTGCTGTGGCAACCTGCGGTGACCATAGCCGTTGCTGCCGACAAACCCAGCAGCTTGAGCGCTTGCCGGCGAGAATAAGAACGGGGTAACGGTGTGCTTGCCCACAGCGATGGTTGCTGGCAGGTGCCATTCTTGAGTAAATAAATTGTCTTTGAACCGTTCAACCGATTATGTATCTGATCACGCTGTCCTTGCATACTCTCCTTAACTAAGGACGTTTGGATTAGCTCATATCAGATACTTCGCTTGTTTTTTTCACCACAATGAATAGAGATACAAACGCCATCAAAACCCAACAAACTCGTAAAGTTTTGAAAAGCCGGATGCGGATCACAGCCCCTAGCCATGAAATTGCTTGGCGTAAAAACTGGCGTAGCGGCCAGCTTGCTGAAGCAGCTGATCGTGTGTCCCGGATTCAATGATCTGGCCTTGCTCCATAACGATTATGCGATCGCAATTTCGCACGGTCGCTAGCCGATGGGCAATGACAAATACGGTTCGCCCCTGCATCAGTCGTTCCAGGGCTTCTTGTACCAGCGCTTCAGATTCTGCATCTAAGGCGGAAGTGGCTTCATCAAGGATGAGAATTTTGGGGTTAAACAGTACGGCACGCGCGATCGCAATCCGCTGACGCTGGCCACCTGAAAGATTGACCCCGCGTTCCCCGACCCAGGTATGGTAGCCCTGGGAAAACTGACTGATAAAATCATGGGCGTTAGCGACCCTAGCAGCAGTTTCTACATCAGCTAAATTAAAATCTTTCTGACCAAAGGCAATATTCTCCGCAATCGTCCCTGAGAACAACACATTCTCCTGAGGCACAATACCAATCTGACGTCGCAGGCTTTGTAGAGTCACCTGCCGAACATTCATCCCATCAATCAAAATCTCGCCAGTAGCCACATCATAAAAACGAGGCAACAGATTTACCAAAGTAGTCTTCCCTGCACCTGATAGACCCACCAAAGCAATGGTTTCACCCGGCTGTGCTGTTAGAGAAACATTTTGCAATACAGGTCTTTTAGCCTCATAGGCAAACCCTACATTGCGATACTCCACCTGACCCGTCACTACCGGTAATGCTTTTGCATTCGGGTGGTCTTTGACCAGAGGCTTTAGACATAACAACTCCAGCACCCGATCAATCGACGCTTCTCCCTGCTTAAACTCATTAAAGTTTTGAATCACATGATTTACCGGATCAATCAGCAGCAACGCATTAATCACATAGGTGCCAAAACCTTCTCGTGCTAGGTTGCCGAGACTGATTTGCCAGGTGCCCACCAGCAGCAAAATCACAATCATACCCGCATAGAGAAATCCCACCACCGGAAACTGTACTGCCTGGAGCCACGCAACAGAATACCGAGCATCGCGATTGTTACTAGAGGCTTGGGAAAAACGATCCACTTCGTACGCTTCTGCAGCAAATGCCTGCACTAAACGAATACCGCTAAAGACCTCTGCCACCTGAGAGGATAAATCCGCCACCTTATCCTGGCTACGACGGGCAGCAGTCAACATTTTCTCGCCAAACCAACCAGATAATATCGCCAGCAGTGGAATCAGAATCAATGCCGCCGCCGTTAGCTGCCAGTTGAGATAGATCATGTAGCCAAAGACTACAACTAGCTGCAGAGCCGAGGGCAAAAAGTCATGAAATAGCTTGTAAATGACCTCGCCAATACGGTCCACATCTTCCGTTAGGCGGTAGGCTAGGTCGCCAGTTTTAGTTTGTTCAAAGTAGGTGAGGCTCAGGGTCTGCAGGTGACCATACACCCGAGTACGCAGCTGGTGGGCCACCCGAAAGGCAGCTTTTGCCATGAGCGAGTCTTGACCATACTGAGCTGCCTTTTGAATTAACAGTCCTACTAAGGTGAGTGCCGCTACCCGACCAAAGGCCGCTACCTGTCCTTGCACCAGTGTGGAAATGGCGGAGCCGCCTAGCTTGGCAAGGATGGGCCAGTAAATCGTGAAAACAAGGGTACACAGAAAAGCAGGAACCAGAATCGACTGCTGGCGACGGATATAGGGCAGTAGTTGCCAATAGTTGGGGCGATTATCCAAAGTGATATAAACAGTAGGCGTCTCCTGGATTACGCTATCAGGTTTTTAGCCGTTGCTGATTGATGGGCTAGAACAATAGCACAGAGGTTTATGCAGAGAGTTCATGGTTAAATATGGACGCACATTAGAGAGCAAATTATGCCGACGGTTATTGTTGCTACAGGTAATCCTGGCAAACTCAAGGAAATGCAGGTTTATCTGACACCTCTCGGGTGGGACCTGAAGCTGAAGCCCAAAGAGATTGATGTGGACGAAACCGGCACCACCTTTATTGAAAATGCCCGCCTCAAAGCAAAGGAAGTTGCCATAGCAACTAACCAGTGGGCCATTGCCGACGACTCTGGCCTACAAATTAATGCCCTCAACGGTGCCCCCGGTCTATATTCCGCCCGCTACGGTAAGGATGACCAAGACCGCATTAATCGGGTTTTGCGAGAACTCAACGACACCGAAAATCGAAAGGCTCAATTTGTCTGTGCCCTAGCCCTGGCCAAACCCGATGGCACCATCGCCCTAGAAACTGAAGGCATTTGCCCTGGGGAAATTTTGACCGCGCCCAAAGGCAGCAATGGCTTTGGCTACGACCCAATTTTCTATGTACCCAGTCAGGGTAAAACCTTTGCTGAAATGACCGACAGCCAAAAAGAAACCTATAGCCATAGAGGAATCGCCTTTGGTCAAATCATGGGCAGTTTACGACAGCTAACGCTCCAATAGAGCACCGTTGCTACAATGTATGTATCGAGTGGTAGCTATAATGACGGTTGCAAAAGCTAACTTTTGAAGAATATTTAGCTTACTCAGAAGCCACAGAAGACCGCTGGGAATTAGTCAATGGTGAAGTTGAAAAGATACCACCTGAATCCAGGTTAAATTCCCATATAGCTTTATTTTTACTCAGTCAGCTACTCAAGGTTTTTCCATTTCAACTATTGTGCTGCAAAGACACTGAAATTCAGGTTAGCGGACGTTTAGCTACAGCCCGCATTCCTAACTTAATGGTCCTCACCGAAGAGCTAGATATGCGCTAGGAGATCAGCGAGGCACCATTACCCTGGATATGCCACCGCCCCAGCTGATCATAGAAGTCGTTTCCCCTGGAAAAGAAAAGTAAGAGCGCGATTATCGGTACAAACGCTCTGAATATGCCGCTAGGGGTATTGAAGAATATTGGATTATCGATCCGATACAAGAATGCATCAGCGTACTGATATTAGTGAACGGTTTTTATGAAGTCGTCGAATTCAGAGGAAATGAAATCATCGAATCGCCAAAGGTACGAGGTTTCAATCTGAAAACGGTAGAAATTTTAAATACCGATTCTGGGGACTGAGACGAATCCCGAATCTTGAATTGAACGAAGGCTCCAAAAATAAAAAGCTGCTCCAAAACTGAAGCAGCTCTGCAAATCATTCGATAACTTTCTTACTCAGGGAGCTTACTCGCTCTCGCTCAACCAGTCTTGAATTTGACCTAGTGCAGCTTGGAATATGTTAAAACCAGCCCAGCCCGCAGCTAGAGCAATGGGTGCAAGTACAGCCACAACCCGGAAATCAATGTCCATTACCGAACCTCCTGCGGAGAAAAACGTTTTAATAAATACTTATTAACAATATTCTCATAAACCTGGCGAGGTTTGAAGTGGTGACAGGACCTTTGCTAAAAGATCACCGTGTAAGAACCCTGGGTTAATTGGCCCACTGCATAAGGGCATGCCCTTATGCAGTGGGCAGTATTTTGACGTTAGACTACTTTGCATTAAGGAGCTTGGCTAGCATCAACTCCTAATGCCTATTTTGTAAAGCGAACACACTGGCCATTTGCCTACACCTATGAAACTGCCTGAACTTGATTCTGATACCATCAACCGTGTGATTGAAATGGCCTGGGAAGACCGCACCCCGTTTGAGGCAATTGATCTGCAATACAACCTTAAGGAAAAGCAGGTGATTGCCCTAATGCGCCGTGAGATGAAGCAATCAAGCTTTAAGATGTGGCGCAAGCGGGTCACCGGTCGCAAAACCAAACATCTGCAACGTCGCAGCTTTGATGGTGGTCGTTTTCGGTCACAAAATCAAAAAGGTTCGTAGCAACGACCATGATGCCTATGACACTGATACGGATATCAACTTAAGCCAGCAAGTCTGAACTTGAGGAATTCGGAAGACGGACAGCAAGGGCATTCCATAGAGCTGGACTCTTTTTGCATTGTCTGGATTCCCGCTGGTATGCCTAATTTTCGACGCAAAGCGATAACGTAAAGAAAAGCGTTTCCTATTCCAAGATGAATAATCGACCCGTTGCAGCAATTACTGGTGCTTCTAGCGGCATCGGTACTGCTATTGCCAACCGCCTTGCTGCCGATGGTTACAATTTGGCTCTGTGTGCTCGACGTCGGCAGCGGCTAACTGAGTTAGCGGATAAACTCTCCCTGCAGTACGACGTTGAGGTGCTGACTCAAGTTGTTGACCTACGCAATGAATCACATATCTTGAACTGGTTTGGTGCGATCGCAGATCGATTCAAACGATTGGATGTCCTGATCAACAATGCAGGCCTTGGCTATCGGGAGCCTCTCACCCAGGGCAGTACCGAGAAATGGAGAGAAACGTTAGATGTGAATGTTATTGCCCTGTGTATCTGCACCCGTGAAGCAGTAGAACTAATGCGACAATTCGGAGACGATAGGGGTCACATTGTTCACATTAGCTCCATGTCTGGTCACCGGGTACCCAGCAGCGGCATGTACTCAGCTTCTAAATTTGCAGTGCGTGCTTTAACCGAAGGACTCCGTCAAGAACTCAGGTCAGATGGCAGTGCCATTCGGATTTCTTCAGTTAGCCCTGGTTTTGTAGAAACTGAATTTGCAGCTAAGTATTCAGGGAGTACCGAACAAGCCAAAAAGATATACAACCAGTTCCCTGTGCTGCAGCCCCAGGATATTGCTAATGCCGTAGGTTATACCCTCAGTCAACCAGAGCATGTACAGGTTCACGATATTTTGCTACGGCCTACCCAGCAAAGTAGCTAGCTTTATGAAGTCGGAATTTTGAATGTGGAGTTCGGAATTTTAGTACTTCCGACTTCCGAACTCCGTATTCTCATTCTCACCATTAGTTAGGCTTTTGTACGGCTTTGCCTTCAACTAAGGCAAAGGGCATGAGTGAGAGGGGCCAAATAAAATACTGCAAAAACAGAACTGAGTTGAAATACACAAATGTGGCCATGGTCATGACGGAGGCCAAAAAGAGGCCCACTTTTTCTGTTAAAAAGCTGAGGTAGAGCAGTCCCATCAATGCCAGCATCGGGAGTTTAGCCCGTAGCCCAACAATCCATGGATAGTCTTGGGAAAAAATTGCATCCAGGGAGAGAGCTTTATCAACGTGGGAACCCGCCAGTCGCGTTGCTGAGAACAACACAGATTTCAAGAAACCCTCAGCATTCCACAACAAAAACGGCAGCGATGTGACACAGGGAACAACCAAGATTAGCAATACACCCATGGCTAATTCTTGAATCCGTTTTTGCCCTCCCATCGATGCACTGTGACGCCATAGCCATATCAGATACAGTGGCAGTAAAAATATGGCAATTTGTTTGATCCCCAAGGAAGTGCCAAATAGAAGTAAGGCTAGTTTAGTTCTGGATTGAAGCAGGACCAATGACAGAACCAAACACAGAATCGCTGCAAACTCCAGATGGTGAACCCGAATGATATAAAGGCTCCAGCGACCCAACAATAAAATGCTAGCTGTCGCTACACCCATAAGCCAGAGACCGCGCCGTTGAAAATAGCCTAGGGTAAGTCCCACAATACCCATATGACAGGCAAAAGAAATGGGTCGCCAAATATACAGCCACTCACAATAATTCTGGATACCCAGCTTGTAAGCTAAGGCAGAGAAAAGATACGCAACTGGAAAATAGGTGGCATATTTATCGTTTTCTCTGAGATTGCCTGCTAGCACCCTAGCGTAGGGATTCTCTCCTGTGGCAATTCGTTTACCCTCCAGCCAGATATAGTACATATCCTCTTTCTGGAGCTGGTCCGCAGGTATCTGCCAGAAGTGGTAGTGAACTAATAGGCCGATGGATGCGAAGAGCAGGAAGACAAACCAGAATGTTTTCCGCACTAAGCTTTCTCCATCCAAGCAATGCAGGTTTGCAATTCCTGAGCCATGGCTGTGCTGTGAAACCGTCGGCCATGGCCAGGTAGGACCCACTCAAAGGAGTAGTCTGCTAGCCGCTTCATGGATTTGATCTGCTCGGTCCAGGAATACCAGCAGTAACGTCGAAATCCATAGAGATGACCTAAATAGGCAGACCAAGCAAGATGATCACCTGTAAACAAAAATCGATTCTGGTAGAGCAGAACGGTATGGCCAAGGCTATGGCCAGGAACAGGGATGATACTGATATCCGATGTTAGCTCGTAGGGTGCCTGTCCAGTTAACTGGATTTCTACGGTTTGTGTTTCTGCGGTAATGTCGTCCTGGTGTAGGATGCGATCGCATCCGAAATGCTCTTGAAATTTCCCATGGTCTGCCACATCATCCCGATGGGTCAGATATAAGTACTTAACCCCGCCCATGGCTTCGAGCTGTTTGACCAAGGGCGGCGTAAACCTAGGAGAATCAATCAAAATATTGCCACTAGGCCGTTGAATCAAGTAGCTAGCCGCTGCATAGGACTTTTCCGAGTGGTAGCCACAATGATAAACATTCTCCTCAATCCGAGCCGGTAGTTGAGCCTGGGCATGCTTAATATCCTTGGGGGTGGCGACTGTACCAATGGATGCTGTCGGGCAACACAGTAATGCTGTTAGTGCCTGTATTCGCTGATCTGTTGTCTTTGGCTGAGCATAGACTGCCGACATATCACCGTCGCGGCCAAATACCTCTGGAGCCATCCAACGACAGGTATCACAGTCAATACAGCTAGTATCAACAAAAAAATCACCCTCTACATTTTCCGAGCGACGGGCCGTAAGCTGAGCCATGATGCACTTGCCTCGACTACAACCATTCCAGTCTAGTCAATACCAATGATTTTGATGGAATCCAGAATGAAATCAGGGCTTTACACACCGGCTACTAACGGCTCAAAACGCTTTTGAAGCTGGCGCTGTAAATCATCTACAGGATTAATCACTAACCCCTGAGTTTCAACCGGATACGCCCCACTAGAATGAGCAGCTGTTTTCGATAAAAACAAAATTTCAGCACTATGGGTAGGCAGAGATTGACCTGCCTGAGCGGTTAACCATACGAGTGGAGGAGCTGGCAACTTATGGTCACCCTCCTCATCGAATTTTATGCCCGCCAACACTGTCAAAACAGCTGTCATATCTTGAACCAGTCCCGTTTTAGGACTCCACAGCTGCGTTGCCAATCCTTGTTGTTGACCATATTGATAGAGCGAAGCCGCAGCAATCACCGCCCGTTCAAAACTATCAAAGTCCCAAGCTTTAGAAGTATCTAGGGCAATAATCAGACTTTGGTGACTGGTCAGCACCTCCAATTCCCGGACCCGCAGTTCACCATAGCGAGCACTGGTGCGCCAGTGAATCAAACGGGTAGGATCCCCCCATCGATAGGGGCGCAGGGCGCGAGTCAAACCTTCGGTACCACTGCTATTTGATACTGATTTTTGGAGATGCTGTCGTCCCGCTTCATTACCTAGAGAATCAATAATAGGGCAACGATCCAGGGGAAGTACCTGAGGGTAAACAATAGCCTTGGCCTTAGCCTCATGAAACCGGCTACACCAGAACAGCCCCAAGGGAGCTGCCGTGCGGAGACGTACCTGGGGCCAAGTATAAATGCCTCGCCGATGGGTAAGAATTTCATAGCGCCAGGTGTATTGAGAGTGTGCCGTTAGGGCTGCAACAGCATGGGTCTGAGGGCCACCCAAACTAGCAGGCACTAAATCTTGCAGCTGCAACAAACTTTTAACCTGACGAGTGCTGTTTGCCAGCACCAACACCATAGAAATTGCCTCTCCTGCAGAAACAGGACGCGGCAGTTGACGAGTAACACCCAAACCACGTAGTGCCCGCTGAGGCAAAATCGACGATACCGAAAGCAACGCAATGGTGATACCACTGAGCACATACAGCCAGCCAGCCATAGTATTGGTAGCTGCCCCCAAAAAGCAGAGGGTAATACCAAATAAGACCCAGCCACCATAGGCAGGCGTCACCCAGTTATTATCAAACCAGCGAGCAATCCGTTTTTTCACTGCCCTATCCACCAAAACGTACTATCAGCATCTGTTGCGCTTCCGTTTTAACATATCCCCAAAGTTAGCTATATCGACTGCCCTGGGTAGAAGTGACAAAGTGACGTTACAACGCCTAGCTAACAACAACATCAAGATGTAGCTTTATTCTTGAAAGTTCTATGCTAGTTAGGGTTTGCTGTTAAAGTCAGGCACCCAGATTTTGCAAGGGTTTCAATCTATTGCGACGTGCTTAAGTGCACGGGAAACTAGCTAAAATGCTCACAACCCTTGCACCTACTTCGGGAAATGTACCGACAACCTTCT
>JBCCQQ010000100.1:0-13853 GCA_039024555.1 Cyanobacteria bacterium P01_D01_bin.156 | reverse complement strand
ATGCGACCCTGGCCGAGTTGCGTGAGAAACTCCATAACGCTACTGGCGTTCTCATTGGGCGCTCTACCGTAGACCGCATGGTCAAACGGTTGAATCTGACCCTCAAAAAAAACACTACATCCGAGTGAAAAGGAAACCGACCGTGTCCAGCGCAAACGCTTTGAATACTGGCAACTCGTGCAAGGGATTCTAGCGAAAGACCTGATTTTTATCGATGAAGCCGGGGTCAACCTGGCGATGACACGCTTGTTCGCCAGAGCGCCGAAAGGTCAACGAGCCCAGGGCAACCGTCCGAATAAACGAGGCAAAAATGTATCGTTAATCGGAGCCATTAGTCTGAATCGTGTGATTACTCAACTTCCTATTTTGGGAGCGGTTGACGGGCTTACCTTCGAGGCATTTATTTCCCAAAAGCTGGTCCCTAATCTGTGGAAAGGCGCGTGTGTCATCTTAGACAACTGCAAGATTCATCTTGGAAAGGATGTGGCAGCCATGATTAAAGCGGCTGGAGCCCGGTTAATTTATCTACCGCCGTACTCTCCAGACTTTTCGCCGATTGAAAACTGTTGGTCTAAGGTCAAAGCACGGTTACGAGCAATCGGGGCAAGAACCTATCCTGACTATTAGACGACAATTAGATTGGGCTCTTCCGAGCTTTTGATACTGGTGGCGAAATATTCCTTAACACATGGAAGCCTTACACAGTCAGATAATCCTCATACAGGGTCAGCTATTGAATCTACCAGGGAGCGTCACGTGTCGTTACAACCACAAGCCCAATATACCGTTCCTCTAGAGACCGCCAAAGTTGCTCATGCTGTTTTTCCTCACGGAAATCTCTGTATGACGATGTCCGTGAGGCTGAGCAAGTTTATCGATGACGAGACGTTTAGCCACCTTTTCGAGGCAAAGGGTCAACCGGCAGAATCGCCTTGGCGACTAACCTTGGTGACTATCCTACAGTTTGTGGAAGGCTTAAGCGACCGTCAAACAGCGGATGCCGTCCGTAGTCGCATCGACTGGAAATATTTATTATGTCTGGAGCTAACGGATACAGGGTTTAATCATACGGTACTCAGCGAGTTCCGCCGCCGATTAGTTGATGCAAATGCAGAACGTCTCATCTTTGAGAGACTTCTACAGTTTTGCCAGGATAAGGGCTGGTTAAAAGCTCGTTGTCGCCAACGTACAGATGCGACTCATGTGTTAGCGGCCATTCTGCTGTGACTCGACTAGAATGTGCCGGTGAGACCTTGCGGGCCGCGTTAAATGCACTCGCGGTTGCGGCTCCCAATTGGACGGTTGCTCATAGTAAAGCTGAGTGGATAGATCGCTACAATGAGCGCATCGAAGATTATCACTTACCCAAGTCAAAGCAACAACGAATTATTCAAGCTGAAGTGTATGGTCGAGATGGAATAACGTTGCTGAATGCTGTTTTTGATGCCAGTAGTCCAGCCTGGCTACGGAAAATTCCAGCCGTAGAAACATTACGGCAAGTATGGATACAACAATATTATTGTGAGAATACCAAGATTCGCTGGCGCACCCAAGCAGAGGCCCCTCCAGCCTCTATCATGATCAGCTCTCCTTATGAGCCGGATAGCACACTATGCTAAGAAAAATACAACGTCCTGGGTCGGCTATAAAGTCCATCTTAGTGAGACGTGTGAACCTGGAGACTTGCATCTGATTACGAATGTAGAAACCTCTCCAGCTCCTGTAGCTGATGGAGATATGACTGAAGCGATTCACCAGTCGCTAAACAACAATAATTTACTGCCTAACAAGCATATTGTTGATACTGGGTATCTCGACGCTGAACTGTTAGTGAACACTGAACAGAACTATCACGTCGATTTATTAGGACCAACTCGGATCAATCTTCACTGGCAGGCAAAGGCCGATAATGGCTATGCAGCGGATGATTTTGCGGTAGATTGGCAACATCAGAAGGCTATTTGTCCAGAGGGAAAGTCTAGTGTTTCCTGGACACCTGCTATCGATGGTCGAGACAATGAGGTCATCAAAATCAAATTTTCCACAGCCGATTGTTCTGTTTGTCCGAGCCTCAAGTTATGTACTCGTAGCGAACGCCAGCGTCGTTCAATTACACTATGACCAGAGGCGCAGTACAAAGCCTTACAAAACGCTAGACAGCGAGAGCCAACTGCCGACTATCAGGCTGACTATGCCCTACGCTCTGGGATTGAGGGTACTCTTTCTGAAGGTGTTCGGGCGCATGGACTACGACGGGCTCGTTATATTGGCTTGGCCAAAACCCATTTTCAACATCTGATGACAGCAACAGCCATCAACTGCAAGCGTATTCATCGTTGGCTCCAGGGACTCCCTCATGAAGCTACTCGGACCTCTCAATTCACCAAGCTCATGGAACCGACCATTTAGTTAAGGAATATTTCGCCACCAGTATCAAAAGCTCGGAAGAGCCCTATCTAATTGACGTCTGGATTTTTGATCGCCTATGTAATTGTCACTTGATAAGGAGTATGGATTAGCTGAATGTGGGTCTCATATCAAGTCATCGAGAAAGCCCACAATATGAATTTCTGCACAGTTCTGAATTCACACGGCTTACAGCTTATTTTAGTTGGTCGTATATTGTGGTTATTCAATCTGACTTGATATCAGTCCTGAGCCTACAGCTGAATCGATGAGTATTTCCATCGCCCCTGTTGGGAAAGTTCAAGTTGATAGTCGTGATATTGTTTTAGAGAGGGACGATGTCCAACGCTGATGATAGCGATATCAAGCTCTTTTACATGCTCATATAGTAAAGCTTCATTGGCTAGATCTAGGGCGCTAGTGGCTTCGTCTAGAATAAGGTATGTAGGAGCTTTTAATAGTAGGCGAGCAAAGGCTAATCGTTGTTGTTCGCCTAATGATAGATTGGGAAGAGTGTTGGATAAGAGATTTTCTTGAGTATTGGTTTGATCTGCTGTGGCTAATAGGTGTTCTAAATTGACGGCAGTTAAAATCTGAGTGAGATTTGAATTATTAATGGTAGAGTCTGAATCGGGGTATAAAAGCTGTTGCCGTAGAGTGCCAGGTGGTAAATAGGGTTGCTGTGGAAGGAAGGCAATCGAGGCTGGACAGGTGATGGTGCCATTACCTATTTGCCAGAGTCCGGCGATGGCCCGGAGTAGTGAACTTTTGCCAATGCCGCTGGGGCCGACAATGAGTAAACTTTGTTGAGGTGGGAGGGTAAGGGATAGATCTTGAATGAGAATCTTGTCTGCGATAGGGGTGGTGAGTGTCAGATTATTGATTGAGAGATTAGCTCCCGTGTGTCGCTCAACGGTTGAAAATTTCTGGGGGTTGAGAGGATCTAAAATAATGCTGCTAGGCTGTAAAAGAGAAGTGGTGAATTGGTTCAGACGCTGGATGCCTGCGCCCAAATTGGTAAGCTGTTGTAGCTGAAGAACAATCAAGGCGAGAGCACCTAGCATGAGGTTAAATGCGGCTCCTGCCTGTGTGACATCGCCAATTTCGAGGTCTCCGACAAAGAGTTTAGGGGCTAGGATAATACCAGGAATGATAAATGTGGCGTAGCGATAGTGGTTCTGAAAAAGGTTAAGACCTAGCTGCCATTGGATTAAGCGAGAGAAATTTTGAAGCACTAAGGTAAACTGCTGCCAGGTTTGAGAGAGTTCCTGTGCTTCTCCACGGTATAGGGCAATGGCTTCGGTGTTTTCACGAATTCTGGCTAAATCGAACCGGAAAGTGGCTTCTTGTTGGAGCTGTTCGGCATTGATACTGATGAGGGGTTTTCCAAAATAGAGGGTTGCGATCGCAGTTCCTACCACAGCATAAACTAATAAAACAGCTACGAGCGGCTGAGAAATAGACCAGAGAACGCCAGCAAACCCCAGAAGCTGAAATCCTGACTCTAGAAAGATAACTAGGAACTTAAGGGATTCTTGGGTGAGGGTGCGAATATCTTCCTCGATGCGCTGCCCTGGGTTGTCCAGGGTTTGATAAAGTCTTAGTAGATAAAAGTTATTATTACTTAGGTATTGAGCTAGATAGTAATGGGTGAGCCAGGTACGCCAGAACAGGCCTAATTTAGCTCGAACATAGCCACTGAGGGAAGCAAAGGGAATACCGATCAATAAAATCAGTAAAAAAATACCGATTGCTTGCCTGAATCGTTCGGTATCTTGAGCTGCTAGGGCGGAGGTAACTTCACCGCCATAGATTAGAAAGACAACTTTAAGGCCAGTTTGGATTAAAAGCAGACCCATTAGAAGGAGGAAAAGACTCCATGCTCCCCATTTCTCTCGGGAGAACCAGTAGGGAAGGATGACTGATTTTAGCGAAGATGGTTGAAGCATAGAGGGGATATATATGGTAAATGTGGAGAATGAGGAGAAAATGTGAACTGTTAAAAGGCAAACCCTTGATAGGTTTTAGCCGATTGTAGATCCCAGCTTTGGTCTGTTTTTAGGGTTAAAACTTGCTGATGGTAGGTCAAGAGGCTGGGGCGATGACCGATGCTAATGTAGGTGGTATTGTTTTTTGCCAGCTGTTGGTACAGATATTGTTCTTGGGATGTGGGCAGGGCGCTGGTGGCTTCGTCGATGAGGGCGTAGGTGGGCTGGACGAGTAAGAGTCGAGCAAAAGCTAATCGCTGTTGTTCCCCTGTCGATAGATGCTGAGACCAGTCTGCTTGTTGGTCTAGATCCTTGAGGTCATCCAGCTGTACGGTTTTGAGGAGCTTAAGGAGTCGTTGGTCCGGCGGGGGAGTACCTAGCTGCGGATAGAGCAACTGTTGCCGGAGGTTACCTGAGATCAGATAGGGCCGTTGGGGTAAAAATAAAACATCTTCTGGGGGACATTGGAGCGTCCCTTGACCGCTACTCCAAAGACCGGCGATGGCTTTGATAAGAGAACTTTTGCCGACGCCGCTGGGGCCTGTAATAAGCAGATTCTGTCCTGCTTCGACACTAAAAGAGAGCTGTTTGACTAAGCTGCGCTGTGCTGCTGGAAGTTCTAAGGTGAGATTTTGGGTGGCTACGTGGGCACTTGGGAGAACCTTAATGGAGGGCTCCAAGGTGTCAGTGTCCTGCAATCCCTGAAGCAAATGACTGAGGCGATCAATGCTGGCGGCTAGAGCAGTGAGTTTCTCAAACTGGACCACGACCAAACTGAGGGATAGCCAAATGCGATCAAATGCGGCTTGGGATTGTGCGACAGAGCCAATTTCTAAGGCTCCTGAAAGGATCTGTGGGGCCAAAATCAGGCTAGGGATAATAAATGTAAGATATTGATAGCTGTTTTGAAAACAATCTAAGCCGAGCTGCCAGCGAATAAAGCGATTAAAGTTATTGACTACTTGACGAAAGCGTTGGCGACTGTCCTTGTTTGCATAGGTCTGTCCTTGGTAAAAGGCGATGGATTCACCGTGCTCCCTAATGTCAATGAGACCAAAGCGAAAGTTGGCTTCTCGTTTAAGCTGTTCTCTATTGATGCGGGTAAGACGAGCACCAAAAAAGAATGTTGCGATCGCACTGCCCACCAGAGCATAGAATACCAAAAAGCCCGTCAGTCCCATGGAGACTGACCACAGCACCCCAACAAAGCCAATCAGCTGAATCACCGACTCTAGAAGTGTGGTTAAGATAAATAGAGAGGTTTGGGTGGCCTGTTTGATATCTTCTGCCATGCGCTGGTCAGGGTTATCGATATCGGTGGATAATCGATAGAATCGTTGCTGGCTTAAATACGATGACAGCACATAGTGGGTCAGCCAGCGCCGCCAATGTAGCCCTAAGCGATCGCGAATGTAGGTACCCATGGATAGCAGTAGGGAGCATGCTAATAAGATACCTATAAAGAGAGTTAGGGCAATTTGAAATCGCTGTGGGCTGCGGGCGGCTAAGGCTGAAATAAATTCACCCCGTTGGAGGCTCTCAACAACCAAAAAGCTGCTACTAATTATGGATACTCCCGTGAGTAGAAGAATACCAATGCTAGTAGTTCTTTTTTCCTTAGGAGAAGCATTCTTCCAGTAAAACTGAATTATTTGCCAGAGCGATTGACGGACGCGCTCAAACAGTTGCGGCATTCATAAGACCTCAAATTTTGGAACCCTTGGAAATGGTTACGATGGGCCATCGCCCATCGTAGGAATTGATCAGAATCAATCCTATCAAGCTTGACTATGTCTGCCTATCAACCCACTATAGGAAAATTAATTTTCATGTTGGTCCTGTAAAGTCAAGCTAAGTGGATTACATAAAGGTGGACTTGAGATAAATATTTAAGCTAGAGTTGATGGGCGAATAGGTTTCTGTTGTGTGTGCGTGATTAACTTTTTATTACTAACGTTCTATAGGTTTAGTTATGGTTCGTGGTTCTAAAGCTTCATCAATCAGTGGGTTATTTGATTATGACAGTCTAGAAGCTTCGAAACGCTCGATTATTCAGCAGCGTACTGGGGAGATCCGTGAACGGCTACGTCGTTCAGCTCAAGATGTTTGGGAAATTGGTGAAAAGCTATCGGATGTGCGATCGCGATTGCAATATGGTCAATTCCTAACTTGGCTGAAGGTAGAATTTGGCTGGAGTCAGCGGACGGCCTATAACTTCATAAAGGTGTATGAAACCTTTGGAGATAGATTTGCAAATCTTGCAAAAGTCGATATCGCCACGTCTTTGCTGTACCAATTAGCATCACCATCGGTGCCAGAAGACCTCCGGAATGAAGTTTTAGAATCCGCAGAACAGGGTAAAAAAATTACGGCGAATGAGCTCAGGACGGCTATTAAGAAAGTTAAGCAGCTCAAGTCTGCTGCTGTGGAAGCGCAGACTGCGGATGAGATTCCCACAGTAGATGAGGTGCCCATAACTGAGTCAGAAATTATTCGGATAATTCCTGGCAAGGCGAGACAGACCACACTACAGTCATCAGCTGTGGCTTCGCAGAATATGACATTAACCATTGCCCCAGGATGGTATCGACTGGGGGGAAACCATCTTGTTTTCTGTGGTGATACGGCAGGATGCTCATTTATTGATGGCGCACCGACGGCTAAGCTTGCGATCTCATTTACTGGAGATGATTGGGATCATGACTGGCTGGTGGAGCAGGTGGATAATGTGGTGGTGTTGCCCCAGGATGAGTTTTCCTTAGAAAAACTAGAGCAGCTATTGTGCCTGCTATCGAGCCCCCAAGATCAGGTGATTTTGCCTTGGTTGCCCCATCCTGAGATGTTGTATTTGGCTCATCGGCTGGGACGGCAGATATATGCAGGTGACGGAGATTTACTTCGATGTCAGCGTGCGATCGCAGCGTCTGGTCTTGCTGTGGAAGCTTTAGCGATAGATTATATGTCTGAACAGGCAGGTTAGACGCTAGTCAGCGTTGATACTAGCCTTTGAGAAAATGTAGGCTGTTGTACGAAAAAATGGTCGCCATCGATAACCTCTAGGGAGAAGTCCTGGGTGTGGATGTTCCAGGCAGCTACATGTTCTTGGCTGACAATGGAGTCTTGCTGGCCCCAAAAGCCGGTGATGGGACAGCCGATGGCAGCACCGGGTTGGTATCGATAGGTTTCTAAAACTGTAAAGTCGGCACGAAGGATGGGGAGTACTAAAGACATCATTTCTGCATGATTCAAAATGCTATCGGGGGTGCCTTGATAATGTTTGAGCTCATTGATAAATGCGGCATCGGGAAGGGTGTGCATGGGAGCTTTCTCGATGGGTAGCTGGGGGGCTTGGGCAGCTGAAACCCAGAGATGATCGGGAGTAAGCTGGACAGTGCGCCGGAGCCAGCGGCATAGTTCAAATGCGATCAGTGCCCCCAAGCTATGGCCGAAACAGGCAAAGGGTAAATTAAGATAAGGCCGCAGTTCGGGACCTAGCGTTTCGATAATGGCAGCAACTGTAGTCAGAGCGGGCTCGGCCATGCGTTTGCCCCGCCCCGGTAGCTCAATGGCACAGAGTTCAACGGTTGCAGGCAGTTGTTCAGCCCAGGTACGAAATATCCAGGCAGAGCCGCCCGCATAGGCAAAACACAACAGCCTAAGTTTTGGATTTGATCGCGGCTTTGGACAGACTAGCCAGCTAGTCATAGGGCAGGAATTTAAGGATGTGGGGAGTGAGGATTAGTATCCTAACGTTAATCCTGGTAAGCACCCTAGTAATCATACTTGTAAGAATCCGTGGCCATGGGATGAGGTGTTTCCGTTGGGGTAAAGTCCCGGCAATCTTTAGCGGCTGAGGTCAAGGCCAAACAGGGCTGTACGGCACACGCCAATTCTTTACAGCCCGTATAGTAAGCACAATGCCCACAGGGTGTGGCCCGTTGTTGATATAAACGCATTACTTTGGATTTGATATCCACAAAAGCCTGCACCATGAACCAAGCCATCAAACACAATAGTAAAAAAGGGCCCAGGAGTACAGCTGCTACGAGTGAACAGGTCGTGAGAATCTCGTTCATCCCTGTTTTTGGTCTCTCTATTGATGAGTCGTCTTATTATTGCCACTTCTTCTCAATAAGTGCAATGCTAGATGGCGTCCTGGGTAAGACTGCTCCCTTTCGAACCTCTTTGATGGGACGGTATATCTTGAAAAAATGGAATAGTAAAAAAATGATAAATCTTTCCTCAGATTAGAGAGGTTCGTTTCGGAGGACGGCTATAGAAGACAGATCTTAGCCGAATGGCACTGACATAAGCATAAAGTGGAGACTGAAAGCCTTACTATCTCGTACTAATTTCGCCGGAATTTGCCTTACGTCAGTGCCATTCGATCTTAGCCCAATCATTTTTTTAGATAGTTCTAAGACGGACATGGTTTTTGAAGTGGTACGCTATCTACTGAATGAGCTTATTGAGACTCAGTTTTAATAGTAGTTGAGAGTGTATATCTTGCCTATGGAACCCGCTATGCAAGTTGGTCCCCAAATTCTTAACACTCCAGATTTGGTGAAGAAGATTAGACAGTATCGTTTGCTACCGCAGCTGGTGCGAGAGCTGGTGGTTGATCAGCTGATTGATGGGATTCCCTGCGATCAGCAAGTTGCCTATGATTTTTATTGTACTCAGCACAACTTGCTCAATGATGAACAGCGTCAGGCCTGGTGTCAGCAACATCAGTTGGAACCCCAACACCTAATGGCTGAGGCGATTCGTACCTATCGGCTACATAGATTTAAGGAAGATACTTGGGCTACCCAAATTCAGTCTGATTTTATGCAGAACAAGGCTAAGTACGATCGGGCCATCTATTCAATGATTCGTATTAAGAATGCGGGCCTGGCTCAGGAACTTTATTTTCGCTTGCGGGATGACAAGCTATCCTTTGCGGACGTGGCTAAGGAATATTCTCAAGGGAAAGAGGCCCAAACTGGGGGGATGGTAGGGCCTGTTGAGCTGGGAAGTCTTCACCCCACGTTGGTTCGAATCTTGCAGGTCAGCGAGCCGCAGCAGCTGTGGCCACCCGATCAAGTGGGGGACTGGCTGGTGATTGTGCGCTTAGAAAAGATGATCCCAGCTAAGTTTGATGAGGCCATGCGACAGCGTTTGCTCAGTGAACAGTTTCAAGCGCTGCTAAACCAGAAAATGCAGGCGAGTCCGGTAAAGCTGTTGCCGCAGATACCTGAAAAGATACCTCAGAAGACACCCCTGGAAGAAACGTCTCAAAGTCTGCCCGTATTGGAGTCCGGGCATGTCTAAGTCAACGCTGACGCCGACGGTTCGTGCCCTTGGTTGGGTGAGTCTCTGTAGTGATTTTGCCAGCAAAATGGTGTATCCGATTACGCCCATTTTTCTGACCTCAGCTCTGGGGGCTCCGGTGTGGACGGTGGGGGTAATTGAAGGCATTGCTGAGAGTGTCGCCGGTCTGTTAAAGCTGTATTCGGGCTGGCTGTCGGATCGGGTGGGGCAGCGGAAACCGTTTGCGATCGCAGGTTACGGTTTAGGGGCATTGTCCAAGCTGGGGCTGGCGTTATCGGCCAGTTGGGTTGCGGTGCTGGGGTCGCGGCTGCTGGACCGATTGGGTAAAGGACTCAGAGCGGCCCCACGGGATGTGTTGATTACGGAAAACTGTGCGCTGGAGCAGCGGGGGCAGGCGTTTGGGCTGCACCATAGTTTGGAAACGGTGGGGGAGGTGCTGGGGCCGCTGCTGGGGTTTTTGTTATTACGGCAGCTGGGTTATCGGGGGGTGTTTGCGATCTCATTTCTTCCGGCCCTATTCGGCGTATGGGTCCTACTAAAATTTGTGAAAGAACCTCGGCTGGCTGTAAAGCGGCGTTCTCGTCCACAGTTTACGCTGCGGGGGCTGAGTCCGGCCTATTGCCAGTTTTTGCTGGTGGTGGGGCTATTTAGCCTGGGGAATTCGTCCGATGCATTTTTACTGTTGCGATCTCAGGATCTAGGCTTCACCGGCAGCCAGCTACTGTTGCTCTACGCAATATTCAATCTGGTGGAGACCTGCTTGGGCTTCGCAATGGGTCGACTATCAGATCGCATTGGGCGACGGCCTTTATTAGTCACGGGCTATGGGGTGTTTGCTTTAGTCTATCTAGGCTTTGCCTTGGCCCATAGTGCCGAACTAGTTTGGGGACTGTTCATGTTTTACGGTCTCTATTCCACCCTGACGCGGGGGGTACAAAAAGCCTTTGTGGCTGATCTAGTTCATCCAGAACGGCGCGGAGCAGAGGTGGGCACCTTTTATATGCTAATGGGGCTAGCCACGCTGCCCGCCAGTTTAATTGCAGGCTGGCTTTATACTCAGGTGTCGGTAGCTTCGCCCTTTTATTTCAGTGTTATCACGACTATCATAGCGATAGGGCTACTGATAAATCTTCGCTGCTCTCCACTTCCTAACTCAATTTCTCCAACTTAGTTTCTCCACTTTCCTATGGAATGGCTTGCCGCCCCCCTGGGCTTTGTGAAATATGTGTTGACTGGTTTTCTAATGTACGGTGTCTTCATTTTAGTGGAGCGCATCCGTCCGGTAGAGAGGCGTCAGCCCTGGTCGCACCTGTGGTTTAACCTGCGGTGGTATGTAGTTTATAGCGTGGTAAGTTTGGCGATCCAGGCGACGGGCATTAGTGTAATTGTGACGTTGGTTCAAGACTGGGTCGGTGGGCCATGGATTCAGCTACCCGTGCCGCAGACTGCAATAACCTATGGATTGGCAGCACTCTTCTATCTTTTAGCAACAGACTTTTTCTACTATTGGTTTCATCGGTGGCAGCACAAGACTGGGTTTTTGTGGGAGCAGCATAAGTTTCACCACAGTGAGCAGTCGTTGAATGTAACCAGTACTCGTCGGGTACATTGGCTAGAAGAGCCGCTGTTGCTCTTCTTTTTAGCGATCCCCATGGGGATTTTGTTTGATTTTAGTGGTCTGGCGTTGGGGCTGTTGGCATTTGCTCAGGTGTTGTGGCTACAGTTTATTCATATGAATCTGCGGTTGAACTTGGGCTGGTTTTCTCGGGTGGTAACTGGGCCGCAGTATCATCGCATTCATCACTCGTTTCAGGATGAACATTTAGATAAGAACTTCTCAGCGTTTTTTCCCGTGTGGGATATTATTTTTGGCACCTATTGGCATCCACAACGAGGAGAGTTTCCGGCGACAGGTTTGTTGGGTGGAGAGACTTATAATAATTTGTGGGTGGCGAATGTGTTGCCGATGAGAGAATGGTTTGGCGCGAGGTATTTGGGCCAGGTATTTAACAGTGCTATTAGTAGGAAGAAATATAGAAAGAATTAAGCATCTTTTGAATACCATCGCTAAAATTGGCAAAAAGGTTAATTCTGATGGAGCAATTGCGAGTAGTAGACTTTACCGGAACACAAATTAAACTTGCTCAATCAGCACGTCGTATTGTGTGCTTAACTGCTGCAGGTTTGGACATCTTGCTGGAACTTGATCTAGAACCTGTGGGTTATCTGACCAAAGGAGTTGCAAATAATCCAGAATTCTATGGAGAGCGTGCAAAGCAGTTTAAACCTGTTGGATCTTGGATTGCTCCAAACTGGAAAGCTGTCCGTAAATTAAACCCAGATTTAATACTAGGCTGGTCATTTCCACATCGATTTTATCGTAGATGGTTAGGCAATGCGGCTCCACTTTACCTAATGGGTGGTACTGGCTATAAAGCTGCATTACAACGGCTACGAGATGTTGCCCAATTGACCAATCGTGTTTCTCAAGCAGAAGCTGCGGTCATCCAGTTTGAAAATCGACTAGAAAATTATTGTAGTGCCATACCTACTCAAGAATACAAAACTGTTTTGTTTATGGGTGGTTCTAGTCTCAATTATCTCAGCCGTAAATTTATGATTGAGACGAATATCGGAACTTTTGGTAGCATAATGAGAAAATTTTCTCATTATCCCTGGGTTGAGCCTGAGAAACATAATAATGAACCGGGATTAACTAATATTTCTCTTCAGCAGATCTTAGAAGTCGATCCAGATGTCATATTTGTACAGACTTATTCACCGTCGAAAGCCTCTTTGTCTAAACAACTTAGTGTTAATAGAATCTGGCAGCAAATTAAAGCGGTACAAACACACAAAGTATATGAGATCGATCAGTTGTGGCATTCAGGCAATGGTACGCGGATGATGGGGATAACATTAGACAAAATAATGCCACTTATCTATCCTGATTTTATAACGCCATATAACAAATCGTTAGGAGCAAACTGAGGAGCGGTTAGTGTTGTGGTAGAGATTGTTTGTAGCCGCTTAACTTACTCTTATACTTCGCTTATGTCTAAATTTATTTGAATAATAACACTTCTTATTGGCTCATACTTTATTGCCATTTCAACACAGGATCTACTCTGTGGTGGCTTGCTACTTTTCTATGCTCCTTCAGAGGGATCCAGCTGGATAGCCTACCCAATTTTCCTCCTACTCTTCGGAGCAACAATTGCAATATCCTCTTTCATCGGACCCTCCCATAGGTATTCACGGTTTCTAGCTGTCGGACTCACAATATGCCTGCGCACCAATTTCTAGGTGCTCTTAAAATCTCGGTTGCCTACGCATTTCTAAATCTTCTCTTCTGGGGTACGCCAGTCGTATTGACCTGGTTCGCTATGCGTTGGCGTATGGCTTAAAATTAAATACGGTTGACTAATTTTTCTGCTAATGTAGCCACCAGGAATCAAAGACTATGGGTTTAGGAAAAACGATTCCAATATTGAGAAGCTTTGATGAAACTAAGACTAAAGAGTTCTACCTGGATTTCTTGGGTTTCAACCTAGATTGGGAACATCGATTTGAAACTGACTTTCCCCTTTACATGCAAGTTTCAAAAGACGATTGTGTTTTGCATATCTCGGAACACCATGGAGACTGTTGCCCAGGTGCGGCGCTGCGCATAGAAATCGATAATCTTGAAGACTATCATAAGCAGCTGCAAGGGAAAAAGTATCCAAATGCTAGGCCGGGTATTCAAAAGATGCCTTGGGGCACCAGGGATATGGCGCTCACTGATCCCTTTGGCAATAAGATTATATTTACCGGTTCAGATGGTGCCAACTAGTGAACTGAGTGCAGATAAAGTGTCGAGATTATGAGCTAAAGCTGTTACGGGTTTTCGAATTATGGGCGGTAGTTGCCTACGTGTCTTCGGCTCCTGCGGATGCAGTTCTATCACGGTCTCAAATAGGTGGCAAAACGAGACATACCTATTACTGGATTAGCTTCTGAACTAAAATTACCCCATCCCCCTTTAACCCTAGCTCCTCCTATGACAGCAGAAGCCAACCCTTCTTCCACTAGCACCATTAAGCTAGAACCCAGTTGGAAAGCAGTCCTAGAAGATGTGTTTGCCACCCCCCATATGCAGGCACT
>JBCCQQ010000099.1:0-15213 GCA_039024555.1 Cyanobacteria bacterium P01_D01_bin.156 | reverse complement strand
GTTCCTTTTTGGCACCGTTGCCACAAACACGTTCAGGCGTTGATGAGACTCGACCGAAACAAAATTGAGTATCATTTACGAGGGCTAAGAGCTATAGAAGCTGTCCTAGATACGCTTTAGCTGTTGTGTCTCCCTTTCAGGTAGCTGTGTAATATTGAGTCTTCATAAATAGGATTTGCGATACCACTATGCGATAAGTATCGTTGCTCAAACAGCTCGACTTTCTTCCATTCCGTACAACAACATTTTGATCAACAAAGGGCCAGCTAAGCATTTGGCTTAAAAGCTGACGGAATAAAATTACTGTGAACTATAATACAAGAATGATAATCATTATCAATTAAGTTTTTCCTATGGCTCATGCGGCTGTGCTGCCTAAGACAACTGATATAGCGATTGTGGGGGCAGGTCCTCAGGCGTTAACCCTGGTCACGCACTTGCTGCGCAAGAAGCAGACCATGCGCAATCGCTTTGTTGTCCTTGATCCATCAGGGCAATGGCTACAGCAGTGGAAGCATCAGTTTGCGGCCTATGAAATTCCCCACCTGAGATCGCCAGCCGTTCATCATCCCGATCCTAACCCCCACGCCCTGCGATCCTTTGTTGAGTCGAGATTCGACGAACTATTTCCACCCTACGATTTACCAGGTACCCAGCTGTTTCAAGACTTTTGTCAGGAAGTCATCCGCCGCTGGCAGCTGCAGGATCGGGTGATTCCTAACCAAGTAAAGAACCTTGAGCCTATTTGCCAAGGGAAGCAATTCCGATTGACCATGGCTGACGGTCAGGTCTTAACGGCTAGGCACGTGGTATTAGCCATTGGTGGTGGCATTCCCCATGTGCCCGACTGGACCCAAGCGCTTCCCAATAGCTATCCCCCCGAGCGTCTATGTCATTCCCATCAGGTGGACCTGCGCGGATTGCAACTACGGGGAGAACAGATTTTGATTGTTGGCAGTGGACTGACCAGTGGCCACCTGGCGTTGGGAGCGATCGCACGAGGTGCTCAAGTAATGATGATGGCCCGCCGCACCTTTTATGAAAAGCTATTTGATGCCGAACCTGGTTGGCTAGGCCCTAAATACCTCAAGGGCTTTCACGCCGAACCCAGCTGGGAAAATCGCTGGCAGATGATTCGCGATGCCCGCAATGGGGGTTCCCTAACACCGGCAGTGCTGACAAAACTGAGACGGCTAGAACGGGACGGAAAAATATCGTTTTATGAGCAGTGCGAGGTGCAGTCTGCTAGCTGGCAGGACAATGCCTGGCAGATTAGCTGCAACCATCCAGAGGCCCATCACTGTATTGCGCATCTGCCCATTGACCGCATCTGGTTAGCAACAGGAAGCACCCTGAATATTAATCATTGGCCGTTGTTGTCTGCAGTTAAAGAACAATATCCACTCGCTGATGTCCAAGGGTTACCGGTTCTTAACGAGCACCTGCAGTGGCCCGGCTGCAATCTATTTATTATGGGGGGTGCCGCTGCTTTGCGAGTAGGCCCCGTTGCTAGAAACTTGTTTGGTGCAAAGCTAGCGTGCGATCGCATTGTCCCGGCACTCACTCAAAAACGTTAGTTAACCACCTTGAACACCGCTCGTAAACGCTTCGCCCATCACTAAACCAGATGTTTTATCTGTGCGTTGCTTAGTTTGGCCACCCTAGAGCTGAAGAAACGTCTCATGCTTTCAGGTCATCGTGCCGCACCTTCTAAGTGCGTGACAAACAGCGAGAGTTAGCTATCGACCACACTCGCTCTTGAGCCTCTGGCTCTGGGGCAAATTGCAACTAGTGATCGCTTAAACGCTGCTGCAACATCACTTCATTCTCTGACATACCGTCGTTTGACACACTCCTGACAGGCAATATATTTTTATGAATGCATGTACGTCGATAAGAGCACTGGGACCTGCAGTCGTACACCTACAAACGTTATAGATTTATTCTGAAAAATTGTCATGTTCTTGTCTAGAGAGTTGGTACCCGTTGCCATCACTACCATTAGTCTTGCGATCGCACTTCCAGCTGAAGCCATTACCTTTCAACTAGATTGGACAGGTCAAACACTTGGTTATACCGTCGAAGGCAGCTTTAGCTACGATGAAACTCTAGTTCCCGCAGATGGCATTATTCGCACAGAAAATCTTGATAACTTTGATGTTGCCTTTTTTACCCCAGAAGGTGTGTTAATTGAGGCATTTCCAGACAACCACATCACAACTGATGGATTCAACTTCAATTTTGATACCACCACAGGTGAGATTCTTCAGACTGGTCTATGGGATACGCCATCGGGCATTAACATTGGTGGCGTTAGGGGTGAGGACCTAAACTTCTTTTCAGTGCCTAACCCCAAAGGTGACTTATTTACAGACAGCACGCCAAGCCCCCACGTTCACTTAACGGACTGGGGTGAAGAGTATCCAGAGTTACCAGTAGGATTTACGCGAGGAGCTCGTCCACATTTAGATATTGCATTCTTTACACGCACTCAGGCCGAAGTACTGGCTGATCCAGAGGCAGACAACACACTTGGGCAAAAGCTAACTGCCACACAAGTGCCTGAACCAACAACAGGTTTGCTTGGCCTAGGATTATTGTCGGTTACCTTCATCCGTCGTCGAGCGACCAAAATAGGCTAATACGGACTCAAGCCCTCAATAAATAAATGGAGCGGACTTGGAACGTAGCTTTGTCTACCTGAGATAATAGCCAGCGTTCACCAGCTTATTCGAGTGAATAAGCTGGTGAACGCTGTTGAAAACCGAAAAAAGGAGATAACCATAATGACTATCTCCTGATGAGTGAATGAATCAATTTTTGAGCCGAAATCTTCTAGCGCATCGAGGGTTTATGGCGAATCAGGTCCATAAACTCCTGACGGGTGCGGGCATCTTCCGCAAACACGCCTTGCATTGAACTGGTAACTGTCCAAGATCCAGGTTTTTGCACACCACGCATCACCATACACATGTGAGATGCTTCAACAACAACTGCCACGCCCTGAGGTTGTAAAAGTCCCTGGAGAGCATTACCAATCTGGTGTGTAAGGCGCTCTTGCACCTGCAACCGTCGCGCATACATTTCACAAATGCGGGCGATTTTCGAGAGACCAATCACCTTGCCGTTGGGAATGTAGGCAACATGGGCACGACCTAAAATCGGCAGGATATGGTGCTCACAAGAGCTAAACAAATCAATATCGCGCACCAGCACCATTTCGCTGGCGTCTTCATGAAAAACAGCTCCATTGAGCAGTTCATCAAGAGACTGATGATACCCAGAGGTCAAAAACTTAAGGGCTTTGACCACTCGTTTTGGGGTGTCGAGCAAGCCTTCGCGGTCAGGGTCTTCTCCCAGACCTAGAAGCAGGGTGCGGACGGCTTGCTGCATCTCCTCATCTGAAACAGGAGCTTTCGCTTCAGTACTGACTAACTGCTTACGAATGCCATCGGGCGAAATGGATAAGGTCATAAATAACTCGTGGGTAAATTTTGGATTGATTTGTTCAGCGATCGCAAAACGATCAATCCCCTTCAATCAAGGACTGAAAGACTAAATGTACAATTGCCGGATGAGCAATTGACCGCCAAAATAGCGATGACGCTAAGCTGACGAACTTTGAAAAATCAGGCTAGGCATGCCGTCAGCTGTTGCTGAATATCATGACCATTGAGATGTCGCCCGATAAAAACAAGCTGATTTCGAGGAGGAGTTTTCCAGTCTTCTCCATCAATGGAAAAGCGGGGACCGCTCAGCTGAAAAATGTTGCGCAGGTCGCTTTCTTCAAACCAAAGGATTCCTTTTGCCCGAAATACAGTTTGTGGAAGACTATTTTGTAAAAAGTGTTCAAACTTTTTGATTTGGAAGGGGCGATCGCTCTCAAATGAGATTGAAACGAACCCGTCATTATCTAAGTGGGATGAGTGATGATGATGCTCATGGCTGTGATGCTCATGACTGTGATCATGATCCTGTTCTAGCCCAGCATAGTCCTCAGGATTGTTATAGCCAACATCCAAAATTAGCCGTAGAGGAACCTGACCCTGCTGACTATGCAGAATCCTGACCCCCGCCTTAACGCTATTCAGATATCTATCTAACTTTTTCACCTGATCCGACGACACTAGATCAACTTTGTTAACGATTGTAACATCAGCATAGGTAATTTGTTTAAACGCGGCCTCACTCTCAAAATGATCGGGTGTGAAAGTTTCAGCATCCACCATCGCAACGATCGAATCTAGACGGGTAAGATCCCGCAGTTCTGTGCCTAAAAACGTCAGAATAATGGGCAACGGGTCAGCCACCCCTGTGGTTTCAATGACCATGTAGTCAACCCGGTCATCTCGCTCCATGATTCGATAGACAGCGTCTACCAAATCATCGTTGATGGTGCAACAAATACAGCCATTGCTGAGCTCAACCATATCTTCATCCATCGTCACCAATAGCTGACCGTCGATATTGATATCACCAAATTCGTTAACCAGAACAGCAACCTTCAGGTCTTTGTTGTTGCTAAGAATATGATTCAAAAGGGTTGTCTTACCACTGCCCAGAAACCCGGTAATGATGGTGACGGGCATTCCTCGTTTAGTGGCTAAGGAGGATATTGAGGCTGTCATGGAATAAACTCCAGAAGCAAAAAAGTGAATTAAAGATGCAGCATATTATCTAGCAGATAAATGCATAAGATTTCAGACACGGGTTCACAAGGCTAACTTACGGGTATTCGATACCAGCATAGCGAATAGAAAGATAACAAATTGAACAGCAACAATACTGGGTCCCGAGGGCAAATCGAACAAGGCAGAGACTATCATACCGAAAACAGCACCTAAAGCACCTAAGGTTGATGAAATTAGGATGTACTGAACAAAGGTACGGCTAAGGAGACGGGCAGCACAGGCGGGAATTACCACAAACGCACTAATTAACAAAACGCCAACAGCTTTGATGGAAATGCCCACTACCAGGGATAACAAAACAATAAATGCCGTACGCTGGGCAGAGACAGATACACCCCGAGAAATCGCCATGGGTTCATGCAGCGTCAGGAGAATTTGGGAACGCAGCGTTAGCCCAACAAATATGGTGCACACTACCAGTAGCACTCCGCTCAAGGCTAAGTCAGTGGTCCGCATAGCTAGAATATCACCAAACAACAGGTGGGTGATACCGCCCATGTAGTCATCACGAAAGCTCAGTAAGATAATGCCAATGGCTAAGGAAGATGAATAAACAATATTCAATAGAGCATCGGTCCAAAGACGAGTGCGTTCCAGAAAATAAGTCACACCCAATGCAAATAGAACCGCAAAGGGTAACAATACCCAGCCAGGATCAAGACCCAGCAAAAATCCAATGCTAATACCCAACAGAGATGAGTGCCCTAGGGTGTCGCTAAAAAAAGAAAGCTGACGGAGAACGGTAAAGCTTCCCATCAGACCACCCATTAGTCCAGTCAGAACACTACCCATAATGGCCCGATGCATAAAGGGCAATTGGAGCAGTTCAATCACACGGGTAAATTCAGCCTGGATGGACATAGGGGAGAAAGTTATAAAACTAACAAGAATGGTGATAGCGAACAGCCTCAGGGCCATAGGCTAGAGAGAGATTTTCTCGCGTAAGAGAATTATCGGGTGTGCCCTGACAGAGTAAGGTACGATTTAGACAGAGAACGCGATCGCAACTACGACGCACCATATCTAGATCGTGAGAGATTTGCAAAATGGCCCAGCCCTGCTCTTTTTTAAGCCGGTGTAGCAACTGATAAAACTCCGATTCGTTACGCACATCCAACCCCGCTGGAGCCTCATCCAGAATCAGTAGCCGCCGAGGCCGTACTAAACAGTAAGCCAGCAGTGCCCGCTTGAGTTCTCCCCCTGACAGCATACTCATGAGCTTGTGACGCAAATGCAGAGCATCCACCTGGGTCAATGCCTGCTGCACCGCATGACGGCGCGCTCGCCCACCAGACCAGGGCAACTGTATGCTCAGGCGGTCCCAGCCTAGTCCCACCAATTCCTTGACAGTAATGGGCATCCGGCGATCAAACAGAAAATTCTGAGGTAAATAAGCAATCTGTTGTCGTATCTCTGCGGGTAGTCTACCTTTAGGAGAGAGCGGCTGCCCTAGGACAAAGACATCTCCTGACTGCCGTGGCAAGATACCCAATATTGCCTGGATTAGGGTGCTTTTGCCAGCTCCGTTAGGACCAACAATAGCGGTATCCATACCAGCAGGCACCGTAAACGAGACATTCTGAACCGCTGCATAAGTCTCCCGGTAAACCGTCAACTCCTTCACGACTAATACTGGATCGCTCAACTGTTTTCTCCTGACCCTATAAAATAATGCTCCGAACTAAGTAGATTATCCAAATCATACGTTAGGTGTCGAGGCCCCTTAACCAGAAAAACCATACTCCGTCCGATCCAGCCAACCGGAGTTTCCCGGTTGGCTGGATCGGGAGAACATAGATACTCCTAAAGGGGCATAAGAACTAGATTCCCTACCAGAGATGTATTCTAAAGCCGCCAATCGATAGCCGCCACCGACTGAGGGGTCCAGAATGGATACCAGGATTGTGTGGATGCCCCAAAGCTATTTGCCAGATTCTCAGCATTCTGACGCATGGTGGTTAGATAGTAGTCTGGCTCTATCGCCTCTGGAGGACCAACTTCTAGAGGATCAAACTCACTGACACCAATGGCAAGATCCTGAGCGATCGCCTTAAAAGAAGATTCTCCAGCCTGGGGTTCGGTCATGATAGTTTTTAGCCCTTCTGCCTGCACAGTATCCATCACCCGTTTCACATCGTCTGGAGATGGGCTTTCGTCAGGCAGACCCACCAAAACATCGGTCTCCAGGCCATAGCTGCTGGCAAAGTAGGCAGCAAAGTCATGGAATACCACAAAGGTCTGACCAGCAAAGGGGGACAACATTTCCGTAATGTCAGCGTCCAATGCCTGCAGTTCAGTAATAAATGCAGCCGCATTAGCCGTGTATTCAGCCTCTCCTTCTGGATCAATCGCAATCAACCCGTCACGAATATTTTCCACCTGTTCAATGGCGCGCTTGGGGTCTAGCCAAATGTGCGGGTCAAATTCACCATGGACATGGCTGTGGGCTCCTTCACCATGGTCGTCATGACCTTCTTCACCATGGGCCGCCTTCTCGCCCGCGTGATCGTCATGAGATTCATCACCATGGTCATGGCCATGATCATCTTCTTTAGCATGGGATTCTGCACCATGGTCATGGCCGTGATCGTCTTCGTCACCATGGTCATCATGGCCTTCTTCTTCACCAGCAAAGGCAGCAACCTCTTCACTGGAGTCTATGGTAACCAGATCGGAATTTTCTGCATTCTCGATCATGTCATCTAGAAAGAATTCCATTTCTAGACCGTTTTTGACTAACACGTCTGCCCCAGCAACCGCCTGGACATCACTGGGTTTAGCCTGAAAGTCGTGGGGACCCACATTAGTGGGGAGTAGCTGTACCACTTCAGCGCGATCGCCCGCTACCGCCTTGGTGAACTGGGTTATGGGCAAAAACGTCGTGACCACCTGCAAGGAATCTTCAGCAGGTGCCGCCGCTTCTGAAGAAGGCTCTGCCTCGCTAGTGGCCGTAGGAGCAGCTGTACAGCCACCGAGGGTGACGATTGCACCTAGGGCCACAATCGATAACTGTTGTATCTGTCGTTGAAAACTCAGTCTAGACATTACTTTTCTCTCTTCAAAACAACATTAGTGCTTAAGCTTTGCCCTGATTGATTTTTAAGCGTTGCCCTGCTATGCGCGTAAAGCTAAGGCAGCGTCTTTAGCAAAATAGGTCAGAATCAGATCGGCACCCGCTCGTTTCATACTCGTCAAGGTTTCTAGCATGACGGCTTGTTCATCAATCCAGCCTTGCTGAGCTGCGGCTTTGACCATGGCGTACTCACCGCTGACGTTATAAGCCGCAATGGGCAAATTTGTGTTTTGTTTAATGCGACAGATGATATCCAAATAAGCCAGAGCGGGTTTCACCATAACGATGTCCGCCCCTTCTTGGATATCCAGCGCTATCTCTTTTAGAGCCTCTCTAGCATTAGCAGCATCCATCTGATAAGTCTTTTTATCACCAAACTTAGGGGCAGAATCCAGGGCATCGCGAAATGGGCCGTAATAGGCGGATGCATATTTAGCGGAATAGGCAAGAATGCCAACATTAATCCAGCCCTCTGCATCGAGAGCCTTACGAATCTCCCGCACACGGCCATCCATCATGTCGGATGGGGCGACAAAATCAGCCCCTGCCTCAGCTTGCACTAGGGCCTGCTTAGCCAGAACAGCAACGGTTTCATCATTGAGAATTTGACCATTTTGGACAATGCCGTCATGTCCCTCACTGCTGTAGGGGTCAAGCGCCACATCAGTAATCACCAGGAGGTCAGGAAGCGCTTGCTTAAGGGCACGCACAGCCCGAGGGATCAAACCCTCTGGGTTGTAGCTTTCGGTACCAGCGTTATCTTTTTGATGATGGGGAACGAGTGGAAACAGAGCAATAGCCCCAATGCCTAACTCCCGTAAAGTTTTTGCTTCTTCCAGTAACAAGTCTAGGGAGTAGCGAAAACAGTTAGGCATCGACGGTACCGCCTCTTTCTGTCCCTCTCCTTCCATAACAAACAAGGGATAAATCAGATCAGCCGCAGTTAGGACCGTCTCTCGAACCATCCGGCGCAGTGCTGCGGTACGCCGCAGACGCCGGGGACGATGCACCTGGCCGGTAACATTCTTATCACTGGGTGCAGCTTCCACGATCGCTTCAACAGGATCTGTAGCGATTTTGGGGGGCGATGACGGGGGTGATATAGATGTGGATGACATAGGATGAAAACCCGATATGATAATGATTATCATTTCTAGGCATTTTACATCAGTTTTCTAGAATTGATGCAATCACAATCCTTAACGACCATGACTCAGGTTCACTGTACTCGGGCGCAAACAGCGGTACTGAAGGTATTACAGCAACAGTCTGAACCAATCTCGGCTCAGGCGCTGTACACCCTTATCAAACAAAACCAGAAGATTGGTTTAGCAACGGTATATCGAGCCTTGGATGCACTCAAGCGTATGGGCAGGGTGCAGCATCGGATAACCCTGACGGGGGAAACACTCTACAACGCAGTGGAACAGGACCACCACTACATGACCTGCTTGGACTGTGGCAAATCGTTTCCTCTCGATATGTGTCCTCTCCATGGCTTACAGTTTCCAACCCAACATACTGGTTCGTTTAAGGTTTACTATCACACCCTTGAATTCTTTGGTCTCTGTGAACCCTGTTCAGCTCAAGGTGGGTAAGACGATTTCGGAAGCGGAGCTTGTTTGACAGGGGACATTAGCCATCCGGTCTTTTGAACTGAAATATGTAAGTTGGATGAACCCAATATTTCAGGAGATAAACAAACTATTTGATTTATGAGCTTTTGATCTAGCCACCCAAATCCTGGAAGGGTGAGTTCATTGAGCCAAGAAATTTCTAACTCAAGTAGTTGTCACCGTTGCTAAACGTTGTGCAGGCCCCAACGCCCAAGATTGGGCAAGGTGAATTCGTTGATCAAAGGATTTTCTACGCTCAAGGAATCGTTAAAGAAGCTAACAATCGTTCAGACCCAAAAACCCGAAACCTTTGGTTTCGCTACGAAAGCACTCAATTTTTGATCTCTGTGATAGTTTGAGAATGAGAATCATTCTAATTTTGACTTTTCATGGTCAGTCAAGTCTCCCGTCCGCAGTCCGCAACCAGTCCAGCAGCAACTGATGCAGAGCAGTTAGCACGGCTTCGCCATACCTGTGCCCATGTATTAGCCATGGCAGTGCAAAACCTATTCCCAGAAACAAAAGTCACCATCGGCCCCTGCACAGATACGGGGTTTTACTACGACTTTGATCGGGCTGACCCATTTACGCCTGAGGATCTCAAGCAGATCACATCAAAAATGCGGCGCATCATCGGGCAAAATCTGCCGATCATTCGCGAAACAGTGGAGCGGGATGATATCCGCACAGAGATTGAGCAACTGAATGAGCCCTATAAGCTGGAAATTCTCGATGGCATCCCATCTGGTGAGCCGATTACCCGCTACTACATCGGTTGCCCTGACCCGCTACCAGCTGACGCAGATCCATCTTTATTCAATTCGCCATCGGAGCAGAAAACATCTAAGTCTAATAAAGCCTGCTGGTGGGACTTGTGCGCCGGTCCCCATTTGAACCGCACCGGCGAACTGCATCCTAAAGCCTTTGCTTTAGAAAGTGTGGCCGGAGCCTACTGGCGGGGTGATGAAAAACAGCCGCAGCTCCAGCGCATTTACGGCACCGCTTGGGAAACTCCAGAACAACTAAAAGCCTACCTGACTCAGAAAGAGGAAGCCAAACGGCGCGACCATCGCAAACTGGGACAGACCTTGGATCTATTTAGTATTCAAGAGGCTGCAGGGGGCGGGCTGGTGTTCTGGCATCCCAAAGGAGCCCGCATGCGCTTGTTGATTGAAGACTACTGGCGTCAGTCTCACCTGCAGGGAGGATATGAGCTACTTTACACCCCCCACATTGCCAATCATGATCTCTGGCAAACCTCCGGGCATCTGGACTTTTATCAAGAGAGTATGTTTGAGAAAATCACTGTGGAGGAGCAACAGTATCAGCTCAAACCCATGAATTGTCCCTTCCATGTGCTTACCTATCAGCATCAGCTCCATTCTTACCGGGAGTTGCCAATTCGCTGGGCCGAACTGGGTACGGTATATCGCTATGAACGATCCGGGACGCTCCACGGCCTGATGCGTGTCCGCGGGTTTACTCAGGATGACGCTCACATTTTCTGTTTACCAGAGCAGGTGACAGAAGAGATTTTAGGAGTGCTGAACTTAACAGAAAAGATTCTCTCAGACTTTGGTTTTACTGACTACGAGATAAATCTTTCCACCCGTCCTACTAAGTCTGTGGGCAGCGACGACATCTGGGAACTGGCCACTTCGGCACTGCAAAAAGCACTGAATGTTAAAGAATGGGCCTACGTGATTGATGACGGTGGTGGAGCCTTCTACGGTCCCAAAATCGATATCAAGATTAAGGACGCTATCGGTCGGATGTGGCAGTGCTCCACCCTGCAGGTGGACTTTAATTTGCCAGAGCGATTTGATCTGCAATACGTCGCAGCGGATGGCTCTCGACAGCGCCCAATTATGATTCATCGGGCCATTTTTGGTTCTCTGGAAAGGTTCTTCGGCATTCTGGTGGAAAACTATACAGGCGTTTTTCCCCTGTGGCTGGCTCCAGTACAGGTGCGACTGTTGCCTGTTAGCGATGCTCAGCGAGACTATGCCAATCAGGTAGCCCAGACATTACAGCAACAAGGTTTTCGCGTGGAGGTCGATACCAGCGGTGAGCGTCTGGGTAAGCAAATGCGTACTGCAGAATTGGAGAAGATTCCGGTTATTTCTGTAATCGGCCAGCGAGAAATGGATTCCCAGACATTAGGCGTTCGCACTCGCCAAAGTGGTGATTTGGGGGCTCTAACGGTGCCAGAGGTGATCGAGAAATTAAAAGATGCGATCGCTAACAAAAGCACTGTCTAGGCATCCTCTTGTACTTCAACATGGCCCCTCCCATGAGAAACATTGACACCTCGCACAGTCTTAGATGACGTTGATTTAATTGGCCTACTTCAAACTGAGTAAATCCTATGTCTCAGCACACTTTGTTTGTTTGCACTTCCTGCAACTTTGCCGCGGGTCAACGAGAGCACCTGGGCCAGCGAGGTGGACACCACCTGTGGCAGAGTTTAGTGGAATGTCAGCAACAAGGACAGTTGCCATCCAACGTGAATGTTCAACCCGTGGAGTGCCTTAGTGCTTGCAATCGGTTTTGTACGGTTGCTCTCGCCTCTCCCGAAAAAACCACACTGATGTTTGGTGATTTGCCCGCTCTCGACAGCTCGACTGCCATTGCTCAATTGGCCACTCAGTATGTAGCTAGCGACGATGGGGTAATACCGCGTAGAGAACGTCCTGCCATATTACAGAAGGGAATTCTGGCTCGCATTCCGCCCGTGCTGCCTTCCCAGCCTTGAGCAATGTTTTCTGAAGAGTTCATTCTGTTTCAAGCTCTACTATGCTCTCTCTCAAACCTTTAGTAGAACTCCAGACTCACCGATCGCTGTCGGACTATATTACCGCTGTGGTCTGGGCACCGGTTGGCCATAGGTTAGCGATCGCTTCTGGAGCAGGAGAGGTAGCTCTGTGGCAAGAGGGCTTTCAAGAAACCCTACTCCAAACAGCAAGTGGTGCTTCCATTGACGCTGTCGAATTTTCGGGAGATGGTCAGTGGCTGGCAGCAGCTGGTCAAACTGGAGAGGTGTTGCTCTGGAAGCTATCTACCGACTCGCCAGAGCTGGTAAAGACATTCACCTGGGGCTCAACCTGGATTGACCGCCTACAGTGGCATCCCCATAAACCCTGGCTGGCCTATAACTGCGGCAGAACGGTTCATATTTGGGATGCCGACCAGGGTGTGGACCTAGCCGCTTTAGATTTGCCGGGTACTGTGCAGGATCTAGGCTGGGCTCCCGATGGTCAGCATCTAGCGGTTTCGGCTCAGCAACTAGTTCTCGTTTGGGACACGGCTCGCTGGATTTCTCCTCAATATGCATGGGAGCTCAGTTCCGTCAGTCGAGTCTTGCAATGGTCTCCTGAGGGAGCCTATTTGGCATCAGGCAATCAGGATAACAGCGTCGGTGTCCTTCCCTGGGAAAAAATGAGTGCCCTGAAAAAATCCCCCGATCTGCCAACCGATTTGGCCTCTCTGCTGGGAGGTTTCCCCGGCAAGATTCGACAGTTCGCTTGGGCAGATATTCCCGATGCTGAGCGCTCTCCCATTTTGGCAGCTGCCTCACGAGACCTAGTCGCTATGTTGATGCTGATTCCTGATGAGGGATGGCAAAGCTGGTTGCTAGATTTACATGGAGACACCGTTTTAGATTTGGCGTTTCAACCCGAAACCGGATTACTGGCCTCCTTATCGGAGGATGGATGGATTATTCTGTGGCAGGCTGCTGTAGAACCAGCTCAAGTATTGGAAGGAGCCAAGGAAGGCTTTTCTTGTTTGAGCTGGCACCCGACCGGAGAGTATTTAGCAGCTGGTGGTCAGCAGGGTGAGGTCATGGTGTGGACCCTTTGCTCCGATGCCAGACAGCGTCTTTGTAACCATCCGAAGGGGCTACTATGAGTCTGGGTTCTCTCTTACCCCCATTGGGCGAAACCATTCATTGCCCCTGCTGCAATCGCTCGATTCCAGCTCTGGTGCTAACGAATGCTTATCTCTGCCCCCGCCACGGTCTGTTTGAAGTCGGTTCTAAGAAGAACGAAGTGATTCATCTCGATTCAGGGCGGCGTTGGCGGTCCTGGCAAGGTCGCTGGTATCGCCAGCATCAGAAGATTGAGAGTCTGCGGACCGAACTCTTTTCTGCGTTGGATCATCTGCACCACCAAGGGTTTCATGCGACTGGAATCACCCTAGCCCAGCGGTATCGAAAGTTGGTAACCCCCTATCTGGAGTCTGGGTCTGATTGGTTTCACCGAATCTACTGTGGCAAGCTGCGTCTGTATGGTCTGCCGGTAATCTTTCAGCCTGAAAAGCAGGAAGATTCTCGATGGCAGGTTATCTCCTTTGAACTTACTCAGGCTCCTGGCTCGCTCAAAATCTATACCTATTTAACGTGTACTCGCATCAGTCAGAGTTTGAGAAAATAAAAAAGACTGGTCATCGATTTTGGCCATTGGCATTTCGGGTGGATTGGTGAGCTGTCCATCGGCTTTAGTCTTGTTGTTGAGCGAGATTGCATTACACAAATCGCCTATGAGTAGTTCTTCTTGTAAGCATCTTTAGCCTGAGTCTAGCATCCGTGTTAACTAGCCTGGGGGTAGGCGCAGTTTATGGATAGAAGTGGCTTGAAAATCCCTCTTGGGAGCTGGAATTATACAGCGCCTGTCAGTGGTCAGCGCTGTGCAACAGTTTGCATTGGCCTAGGTCTGACAAAAGTAGCGTTGATGGGATGAGCTACTGGAATAGCTAGAGAAGGGGGATACACTAGACACTAGCGTCCCGAATCTTGGCACCTATCAACTGAACAGTTAAGTTCAACAGCGCAAGACCTACTCTTGGAAAAATCAGAGTAACCGTCAGCGCAACCGCTTCAATGAAGTGTTAGGCAAGATACTTACCACTTAACACTAAAAATTACGGCGAAAACGAGCCAAAATTCCATAAAATCTAGGTTTCACTTCACTATAGTGGAGCTGGGATACCGCGAAATATTAAAAAATAAACACCTGATGCGCAACCTAAGAATAGAAGAATATAAAAGACAAGCCTCCACTTGAGAAGTTTTAACTTCGTACTTGGCAGTGTGCTCATCAAAACATTAGTCAAAATACTAATAGTTACACCGAATAAGGTAGAAAAAGTGACTCCTAAAAGAGTATTATCTGCAAGGCGCTTTGCTATTGACCGACTATCAAAAAAGCTATCGCTCCCTAATATATTCCCTTTTATATCCACCTTTGAGGGTTGATTGCTAACGTAAATTACATTGAATTTGACACCAAAATTTGGATCGAGATATTTCCACGATAATCCTACTTGATTGCTCAGAATATTAGCCTCACTCTGAGAAATATCAAGTTGATATTCTCCTATTTCTGGATGCACAGCAGCAAGTACAGCGGTATCAAGAACTCTCTCTGCTTCTACAAACTCAAAGCGAATGGGCTTACGTATATCATCTTGTTCAATAGAAACATTCCCAGCATTCCAGAAAGTTATCGTGGCCACGTAAATGTTTTGCTCAACTTCTTGTCCTTGGAAGTCGATAACTCTCAGGTTTGGTGATGACAGACTACTGTCAAAGATCCGTGGTGTATCCTCTGAGACCAAGTATGTTGGCTTAGGGGACTGCTGTGATGCTGAAAAGAGTATTATGGACAATAAAAGAGAGGCAAGCCCAACACCAAGACTAGTGGAGCGTCAGAGTTAAGAATTGGGATCTTCGAGAGTGTTGCGATAGTCTGTATGGAGCAAGCAAACGTCCCATGCAGAAGAAATATATCGTCCGGTTAAGCGAGTCCGAACATCAGCACCTCGAAGGGGTGGT
>JBCCQQ010000098.1:0-15383 GCA_039024555.1 Cyanobacteria bacterium P01_D01_bin.156 | reverse complement strand
TTCAAGGAGTGATTGGAAACTGTTACGAGATATCGAGACAGTTATTTGTACCCGTCATCCGTCAGTTTATTCTGGACCATGCCACAGAAGCCACCTTTGCTTGATACTAGTGATGGGCTTTTGTCAATGCGTAACTCCTAACAGCGATAAAAATACTTGAAACTGCCGTTATAAGGGCAACAATTATTTCAGTTTCCATTTCTTAATCTATAAAATATCGATAGCGTACATTCAAAAAATGGCTAACTTTTAAGTCAAGGACAAAATCATTTATTCATAGAAACTTTCCTTTAAGATATTTAGGTGGCATGAGTTTTTCAAGGTGTCAGCCTGACATACCAGTCGCCACTAACTTTTGGGCAAAGGCTTCAGACATATAGTTCATTTGATCTAGTCTAATATTCAAACCTATATGGCGTTGCTACACATCATCATTTGTTTATGAATTCCATGACCAATCATAATTTTCCGTATGACTTCTCATTTTTTACTTACGTAAGAGAATGAAACTGAATAGGGCCAAATTGCGCAATTTCACATAAACAGCCTACATTTTAACGACTAATTTTTGGCCGCAAAAGTACCCTTCAAGGTGATATTTGGTGATGCCAAACTTATTTTCAATGAATAAACTTGGATTTAAGAGCCATTATCAGAAGCAAGTCCACTAATTGATTGATAGAATCAAGGGTGAAATCAGTTCCAAATTAATTCGTGTTAAAAGTTGCCTGCACGTTGAGACTGAGTAACTTGTACACGTCAAGCTTAGCAGTTTGATTCCCGAAAGCATTGGCTTGATGCCCCAGAATATATTGTGATGTGCAGTGATGCTTTTACAGCTGCAATACGTTCTAGCAGCTTTGCTGAAAGACTTTGGTTCAAGTGCCTAGGTGTTTGACCACACTCATAACCAATATCAAACGCGCGCTTTGTGCAGTTATGCCATATAGCTCGACTCACAGCATCCAAAGATTCAATAACAATTAGCATTTCAGCAACAGTAGTCTCCGGCTCACCATATTGAGACAACAACTCCAAATTCGCATACAAAAGGCCTTCATGCTGAGCACAGTGGAGTATGCAAAGATCTCTTGCTTCAACAACAGCAACCAAAGAAGTGAGATCACTGTCAGAAACGAGCTCAAGATCCGTATTGAGATAGCGAATCTTACTTTCCACCACCCATCATTCCTACCAATACCTCAATACTATAATCTGTAGGCTACTCGCAAATTCAAGGGCTTACGTGATTCCAGCCTATTTTAAGGCTGTCAAGATAGTACTGAATTAAAATAAAGGCTATTGCCAACCGAGGCCATATCCAATGGTGCAAGCCCAACCCAAACTTCAAACCTTTGATGACTACCTTGCCCATTGTAAGGACACAGAAGCCCGCTATGAACTAACCAACGGAGAACTGATAGAAATGCCCCCCGAGTCTGACGAAAACGTAATTATCGCTCGGGCCATGGATCGCGCATTATCAGAACTCGTTGGCTTTCGCCGAGTACGTAGCCATCAGCTTGCCATTGAAATGCCAGGGCAACCAAAAAATCGATTTCCAGATATTACGGTACTCTTACCAGAGCATTTAGAGCAGTTAAAAAACTCCGGACAGTCGGCCATTCGCCTAGATATGCACCCTCCTACTTTAGTGGTAGAAGTAGTCAGCCCTGGCCCAGAGAACCATCGACGAGACTATATCGAAAAACGCAATCAGTATGAATGGAGAGGGATTCCAGAATATTGGATTGTCGATCCAAAGAACCAACAGGTTACCGTGTTGGTTTTAACAACAGATGGCTACGACGAATCAGTCTTTATGGATGATGCCGTCGTTGTTTCTAAAACCTTTCCAAATTGGACACTGACAGCAGCTGAAATGTTATCAACGTAAATTCAATACTCCCAAAAGTGGCCACAGTCTATGCAGACGCTGATGCCAACTCTAAATTGCGATAAACCTGCTCGATGGGAAAACTTAGGCCAATACTTTTCAAAGTTATGATGTCCCTTACCTTATAGTTCAGGATAAGCCATTCACCCGCATCGTTCTTACAATACAAATCCATCTCAATGCTAGTAGAACTCACTAACAAATAATCTTGCAAAACAGGGTTCTGACGATACATCCTAAACTTACCGCCCCGATCATACGCTTCAGTACTCTCTGACAACACTTCAATGATTAAACAAGGGTAAGTAATGTACTGAGTTGTTTTCTTATCTCGTTCATCACAAGTGACACTCGCATCTGGATAAGTATAGTTATTGGCCTCAACAATTTTCACTTTGATATCAGAATTCCCTGTAATACAAGGACCACCATCCAAATGAGCATCTAGCATCGCCGTAAAGCAAATGGCAATGCGACCATGGTTAACGCCGCCTCTACTCATCGCATAGACTTGGCCGTTAATATACTCATATTTTTCTAGCTGCTGTTCTTCCCAAGCAAAGTACTCCTCGGGTGTCATCTGTGGAAATTTTTCCTTAGCAGCCACCATGGAGCGTTTATCGCATAAACATCGGACTTCAGTATAGTTCAGCCGCTCTGGACTGGCGGCTAAAACTATAAGCCTGATGTCTCAGGACATAGGTTAGCAGCGATAATCCGTTTGAGTAGATTCTCTGAAAGACTTTAGCTCAACCACAGGTATTGAAATGTCGTAAAAACACTGAATCGCAATATCCTGACGGGCATATTTCTCAACCTAACGTAAAGAATGTGGAGTGTTGATAACTCAATACCCTGAACGGGCACATTGAGCTTGCACATCAACGTGCTTTTTTATACATCACCTATTCTTGTCAGATGCAACAGCCTCAAGAACCTACTCTAGAACAGCCTCGCATTCGATGGTCCTGGCTAACCCTCAGCTGCGTTAGTCTACTTGTTGGTTTTCTATACCTAGCCGTTGTAGACCTATCAAATCCTATCCAGCTCACTCAAACCCCCACAGAGCAACAGCAATAATGCTTAATTGCCAGGTATGACTCGTTGTTGGTTGATTACTGAGGAGTGATGAGTTTTGCCGAAGATACAACGTCCGAAATTAGTTTGATTTGGCAATACTTTGGAAGAACCCTTTCAGTGAATGATTAAAAGCCTCTGGTTCAACCAGAAACGCCCAGTGATTGCCAGGAAATGTTTCTACAGCGAGATTTTTGAGGTACTTGCGATAAGGTTTTAGCTGCCAGTCAAACCGATTCACCCCTGCTTCTGGCTGCATACATAAACTGGGTCCCTGAATATCACTGATTAACCCTGGAACTCTAAGAACGGCATCAAAAATGCCATCCCTTGCAGCCTGGGTAAATTTACTACCAATGCTGCCATCGGATTTTTCTTCTAAACTCTCTTCAAAAACAGTGGCTTGTAGATTGTTCCAGTCGCGGTATTGTTTCATCCGTTTACCCTGACTAATGGCAACCTCCCAATCTGCAAAAGGCCCCATGCCCTTTAGAAAGGGTAGAGTACCGTAGAAAAACGGAAATGTAAGCCGAAAAATACCCGGCATGCCGTAAACAAAAATTGGGTCCACTAGCACCATGCTCAAAAAACATTCTGGCTGGCGTGTGGCCCAGCAGGTGGCGACTTTCCCAGACCAGGAATGCCCTACAATATGTGCTTTTGACCAGCCGAGGTGTGCCATCAGCTGCACCAGATCATTGATGACAGTATCAAAATCGTAACCGTTTTCGGGTTTACTACTTTCTCCATGGCCCCGCATATCTACAGCAATGGGATGGTAGTGCTGGGCCAATGAGTCCGCTACGGCTGACCAGGCAAGAGCGTGATCTGCCAGACCGTGGAGCAGTAAAACTGGCTCACCGTCTGTTTGCCAGTCTAGATAGGACAGTTCAATGTCTTTTAGAGAGACGGTTTTTCGAAGCACCATGGGATTTGAAAGGCGGAGTATCCTTATATTCCCACTGTTTTTAGTGTGCGATCGCTTTTTTAACTTCAATGGCCCAAAAGCTAAGGGTACCAAGTAGGAGTGCGATCGCAAGCTCCTGACCGCTCAAGGCAACCGTAGAGAAAAATGCCTGGCAGGCAGGTACATAAATCACCACTAGCTGCAAACAAACCGTGACCAACACGGCTACCAATAGCTTGGGATTGGAGAATAAACCAATGCGAAATAATGATTCGGATGAAGATCGCACCGCTTCCGATAGGGCAATACGAGAAAATGCCAGGGTGGTGAATACCATGGTCTGCCACGCTGGATTTTCGTTAGACCAGTAGCTGTAAGCCACCAGAATTAACACAATCCCCAACAACAGCCCAATCCAGAGGATATCAGCACCCATGCCACGGCTAAAAATACTCTCATTGGGTCGGTGCGGGGGACGCTGCATTACACTGTGCTCGGCAGGTTCAAAGCTCAAAGCCAAGGCCAGCAGACCATCTGCTATTAGATTGATCCATAGAATCTGGATTGGCACTAGGGGAATGGGCATACCCAAGAAGGGTGCTAAAAACAACAGCCACAGCTGGCCCACATTTCCCGCCAGGGTATATTTAATAAACTTACGAATGTTGTCATAAATCACTCGTCCTTCTCGTACGGCTGCCACAATTGAGGCAAAATTGTCGTCCTGAAGAACAATATCGGCAGCTTCCTTAGCCACATCGGTGCCAGTAATCCCCATGGCTACGCCAATATCTGCCTGCTTCAGGGCGGGGGCATCATTGACGCCATCCCCCGTCATGGCAACAATATGGCCGCGCTGCTGTAGTGCCTGAACAATACGCAGCTTATCTTCTGGGGTGACCCTAGCATATAGCTGAGTTTTAGTAACAGTCTCTTCTAAACGATCGACAGGTAGCTGGCTAAGGGCTTGTCCAGTGAGAAGACGATGACTAGAAATGCCTAAATCTTGGGCAATGTGGCGGGCTGTGAGGGGATGGTCTCCCGTAATCATGGCCACTTGAATACCAGCTGTACGACACAGGTTGATAGCTTGTTTTACCTCGGGTCGGGCTGGGTCCATCAGACCCACCATGCCAAGAAACACCAGGTGTTCTTCTAGATGCTCGGAGGACGGCACCGCCGACAGCGGGCGAAACGCCAGTCCCAATACCCGTAGGCCCTGGTCTGCAAGATGGTCATGGGCTTTATAAATTCGCTGACGCAGATCATCAGTGAGAGTTTGCACCCGATTATCCATCCATACTCGATCCAGGCTGGGCATTAGACTTTGCAGAGCGCCCTTACTAAACACCACTGCGTTAGTGTGCTCGGGGGCAGCCTGTTGCCAAAGGGATTGTAATGCCTGGGGTAGGGGCTGTTCGCACCGATGACAGGTGGTCATCCGTTTGCGTTCAGAGTTAAAGGGCACTTCGTCAATGCGGGGCCATAGCTGGTCTAACTTTCGTTTGGGTAGCCCCGCTTGCTCTGCGGCAGTGACCAGAGCCGTTTCGGTGGGGTCACCAATAGCTTGGTGATTATCTAAAGCCGCATCATTGCAGAGGGTACCGCTCAGCAGAGGTAACCACAGAGAGAGATTGTTACCGATGGCATGATCCACGCCACTCACCTGCTGACCCGCGACATCCAAGACAGTGACAGTCATGCGGTTTTCAGTAAGGGTGCCAGTTTTGTCGGAGCAGATGGTAGTAACCGAACCCAGGGTTTCTACAGCGGGCAAATGGCGGATAAGAGCACGGCGTTTGAGCATGCGCTCGGCCCCTAGCGCCAAGGCAATGGTTACCACTGCCGGGAGCCCTTCTGGCACAGCGGCTACGGCTACGCTTACAGCTGTAAGCAGCATCTGCCGCCAGGATTCTCCCTGTACCAGCCCCATGAAGGCAATGATTAGGGCAATGGTAATAGCCCCTGCTCCCAAGAACTTTCCCAGCTGAGCCAGTCGTTTTTGCAGCGGGGTTGTTTCCGTTTCCACCGACTGCAGCATACGGGCAATATGGCCAATTTCTGTGCCCATACCGGTTTCAGTCACTAAAAAGCTACCCCGACCACGGGTAACGGTGGTGCTGTGGAAGACCATGTTGCTGCGATCTCCCAGGGACTGTTCTTGAGCAAAAACAGCGTTAGCCTGCTTGTCCACTGGGGCCGATTCTCCAGTCAGAGCCGACTCTTGTACCTGTAGGTTAACGGTTTCCACCAAACGACCATCGGCGGGGACAACGTTACCCGCTTCTAGTAATACCAAGTCTCCCCGTACCAGGTCGGTCATGGAGCATTCTTGTACCTGGCCATCCCGTTTAACTCGAACCACAGGCACCGTCAGCTTTTTTAGGGCAGCCATGGCCTGTTCGGCCTTGTATTCCTGACGTACTCCCAGAACCGCATTAAAGATAACAATGGCGAGGATTGCGATCGCATCCCGCAAATCTCCCACGATCACAGAAATGATCGCCGCCACGATGAGCATCATCACCAAAGGTTCGCGCAGTTGCTCCCACAGTGCTTGCCCCAGAGATTTTCCAGGTGCCGTAGCCAACTCGTTTGGCCCATCCCTCAACAACTGTTGATGAGCCTTTTCCGTTGTCAAACCGTCTTGACCATGACTGTTGACCTGTTGAATGACAGAATCAACATCTAGTTGATACCAGTGACTCACAATTGTTATCCATGGAGTGGATGAATTTGTTTTCCCAGCTAGATCTCCAGTGTAACGCCCTCTCCAGTTAAGGGTTATACCCTTTTAGAGAGAAAAAGCTTTAGTGGTTAAACCACTAAAGCTTTCTGGACCATACGGAACATAACGCCGTTGCAAATGTTGACAAAAATTGCAACGAAAAATTGAATTAATGACGACTAAAAGACGGCCTTGGGCGCACTAGTCTTGATAAAGCAAGATTGACTGGTCTGGCTCAATCACAACCACAGTAGGAGCAGTGATATTCCCCACAACCACGCCAGCCACTGCACCACCCAGGATTTCTAGAAAGTCAGCATCACCGAGGACTTCACCAATGATTAGGCCTCCACCCGCACCAATGGCAGCATCTTCAATGATGTCGTCAGTATCGGTTTGACGAGGATCTTTCTGATCGGTGAGCGTTTCGGAAGCAGCACTGAGTTCAAAGATGCGATCTCCCACCTCTGCAGAATGAGCCACGTAGCGCAGACCACCCTCCACTGGCTCAAACTGACCGCGAATGATGCTACCTTCTGGCAAAAAGCGATCGCCTACGGCAACACGACTTTCCAACCGTAAGTTGTACTCATGCACCGCATCTTTATCAAGATAAAGTGTCTCGTCGCTACGAATAACAGCATCTAGGGTTTGTGCTGACTGGGCAATTATAGGAGCGTTGGATACATCAGAGGCAGCTTCCTGTGCCAAGCCAGGGCTGGCAATGGCACCGAGAGAGATAAGCGCACTAACAATTGCAACAGCTTTCATGGTGGATACCCTACTTAATGAATGAATCCGTTCTGACATCAGTATTTACTATAAAAATGAACTGGTGATGAGCGTTTGACCTAAAAATTAAGCGACTTCCCTTAAAGAGTCGCCGATTGTTCCTCACAAACCACAATGTTTGGGACATTCCATTCCCAATTCATTTTCTGTTGCCGACTATAAATCAGCTAACCAATGTCGAACAATGACCTGAACCTGGTCAGCAGGCATACATGGCTGTCACCATAGTGAGATGCAGCAAACGGCGATTAACCTTGTATGAGAATTATGTTCGACAAGTTGATTAAACCAAGTCTGGGTTAAAGCAAAATAACCCGTTATGCCAGTTAGGATGTTGGCATAACGGGATGTTCAAATAGCTGTTGCATTCTAAGGTGCAACAAATAGTTTAATAACAACGCACAGCAGCTAGAGCTGCGCTAAAAATGACCCAATTTGCTCAACAATTGTTGGGTAAGAGGCGGCTAAAACGCCCCCGAGAAAGCCAAACATGTGGCCTTCCCAAGATAAGGTTGTTTTATCAGAGTCTGGCAACATACTGCCAACCTGATCTCCATAGAGCAGCATGACAACAAAGGCCAAACCAACGGTCATGAGTGTGACTTCCAGATAGCCCCGGGCAATCAGATACCCTAGGTAGCCAAAAATCAGACCACTGGCTCCCAGGTGAACAGCTGGGCGACCTAAAAACCAGGTTCCTAGACCACTAACCAAGAGAATAAGAGCACTGAGGGCATAAAAGTTCTCAATGCCTTGTAGTAAAACCAACCACCCCAAAATTGCGAAGGGTAAGGTGTTGGCAATTAAGTGCCCAGCATTTCTATGGAGCAATGGCGAAAAGACAATCCCCAACAGACCTAAGGGCTCTCGAGGTCGAATGCCTAGTAATCGGTTAAGACCACCCCCTAAATAAGCAAAATTAACGACACCAACAACCCAAGCCATGACAATACAGTCACGCAGTACCGTAGCTTGAGTTTGCCAGTCGATGGGTACAAACACCGAAATAATAACTGTGCCCAAGATCATATAGATCAGGACCAGCTGTTGTTTAACCCCTGTCATTACAAATAACCTACTGTTACAAATTACCTGAATTTCATTCTTGAATTTGACAGTAGAAGCACCCAGTGGAGCATTTCAAAGTGAGTAAATGCAACTAGCGTAGATTGATGGCTTATACTTTACTTTACTTACATTTGCGTAAAAAGAGCACAAAAAAGTAGACAACCATACAAAAAGTAAACTGTTCGTTTTTGCCGACATTGCAAGTTATCTTTAGCCCTCTTAGCCATTGCTTTTGGAAGTCAGTGACCAGCACGGTATGTATTGTCCGATACTCAGTGTTATGGCTTACGTTCAAAGCTAATAACACCCTACTATTGGTCTGGTGTCTCATCTTATTTAAGATAAAGACACGGGCATCAATGCCAGCGGTCTAATGTAATCACAGTTGAAAAAAGGATGAACGTAAAATCGTGGGTGGCCAGACTTAGCGCCGCAATGTTGGTGGTGTTAGGGGTACTGAGTTTTGCAGCTCCCAGCTGGGCCTATTTGCAAGACGATGTGGACATGCTGCTGGAGCTAAGGGATTGTCCGGTTTGTATTCTCAATGACGCTGAGCTGTCCGGGGAAGACTTTGCCAATGTAAATCTCAAGGTGGCTGAGCTAACGGGGGCCAACCTAAGCCAAGCGAATTTGAAAGAGGCGAATTTGATGCTGGCAGAGCTAAAGGACTCTAACCTCAGCAAGGCCAGTTTGGTAGGAGCCACAATGAACGGTGCTCGTTTGCAGGGGGCAAATCTGAGCGGAGCGGATTTAACGGGTGTGATACTCACCCAGGCAAACATCGATGGCACTAACCTTCAAGGAGCGACTCTAGTAGACGCCGATCTAACGGCAGCAGTCATTGGCAATGCCGACTGGCGAGGGGCCAACCTTAAAGGCGCGAACTTACGCGGCGCTACTTGGTCAGAGGCCATTGTCTGTGACACCGTGCTGCCCGATGGGACCGTTGGCGATCGCAATTGTTAATGAATTCGGAGTTAGAAATTCGGCAGTCGGCATACATTCGCTTTCTAAATTCCGACTGCCGACCTCCGAATTCACACTTCCCTCGGCCAAGATTTCTCGGCTAAGTTGACACCCGAATTTCCCTTATTTTCTGCTGGAATCAATGAGTCAAATCACCCTTAATCTCATCGCCATTTCCGTATTTTCGGTGACGATGCTGATCTTGCTTGGTCCGTTGCTGTCGATTTCGCCGGAGAGTCTGGCCACAGTCACTGCCACACTGTTGGGCTTGGTAAGCATTGACCAGTTGGGCTGGCAGGGGAGGGGGGGTAATTTGCTGATTGACTGGCTGTCGAGACAGTCGCCGGAGTATTGCGATCGCATCGTCCGCCACGAAGCTGGCCATTTTCTCACCGCTTACCTGCTGGGGATTCCCATTGACGCCTACACCTTAACTGCTTGGGAAACCCTGCGGGCTGGTGTGGATGGTACCGGCGGCGTCATCTTTAAAACCGATGAAATCGATCAGGCGGTAAAACTTGGCAAAATCAGCCAGCAGGAAGTCGATCGCTATTGCACGGTTTGGATGGCCGGGATTGCAGCTGAAGAAATGACCTACGGCAGCGCCCAAGGTGGTCAGGACGACCGTCTTAAGCTCAACCTACTCTGGCAGCAGATTAACCGTCCCCTTGCAGAAGTGCCCCTAAAGCAACGCTGGTCAATGCTGCAGGCTAAAACCTTAATTGAAAAACAGCCTGACGCCTACAGTGCCCTCATCGATGCCATGGCCGAACGCCGCCCTGTAGATGAATGCTGCAACTTGATCGAACAGAATTTACAAACTGCCGAAGCTTGAAAAGGCTAGACGGAAAGTATAAGCAGGAGTGAGTAGAAACCTTTACCCTTTTACGGTGCGTAGCGAATGCGGAGCAGCGTAATAAACCTAGTCGTAACCCATTCATTAAAAGGTCTGTAGGATAACCTAGTGCGAGGGGTGTGGGGAAGTCAGGTCCCCACGAACATGGGGGTTTCAGGGGGGCAAGCCCTGAGCAGAATCATCACCATCTAACCAAAAGGCACAAGTTCACCCTCATACAGGGTTCGCTCAAGAAGGCAATCTTGAAAATCTATCTGACAAAATCTTGATCACTTGAATGCAATTGATCGAGTAGGCATAAGTAACTCCCCCCACAAAACCGGTAATACAAATACCAACAAAACCATTGCCGTTTCATCAAACTTGATGCAACATCAGTCAGAATGGAAAGGATTAAAACGCTAATTTTTCCTATCCCATGGATTAATCAGCCATCCCGCAAACCTAAGTCCGCCAAGCGCGCCCACAAATAATGTCTACGTCAAAGCCTGGGTTAGAAAAATCAGTCACCACTGGCGCAGGAATCCGCCAAGCCTTTCTCAAGTTTTACGAAAGCAAGAAACATAAAATCCTGCCTAGCGCCTCTCTGGTTCCCGAAGATCCCACGGTTTTGCTCACCATTGCGGGAATGCTGCCCTTTAAGCCAATCTTTCTAGGTCAGCGCAAAGCCCCGGTAGACCGGGCTACCACCTCACAAAAGTGTATCCGCACCAACGACATTGAAAATGTGGGTCGCACCGCCCGTCACCACACCTTCTTTGAAATGCTGGGCAATTTTAGCTTTGGTGACTATTTCAAAGAACAGGCCGTGGCCTGGGCGTGGGAACTGTCCACCGATGTCTTTAAGCTAGACCCCAAAAACCTAGTGGTCAGCGTCTTTCGGGAAGATGACGACGCCTATGCCATCTGGCGCGACCAGGTGGGCGTCCCCGAAAAGCGCATCATCCGCATGGATGAAGCAGATAACTTCTGGGCCTCTGGCCCCACCGGTCCCTGTGGTCCCTGTTCCGAAATTTACTACGACTTTCATCCTGAGCTTGGGGATGACGATATTGATTTAGAGGACGATACCCGGTTTATCGAGTTCTACAACCTGGTATTTATGGAATCCAACCGGGATGCCGAGGGGAACCTAACGCCGCTCGCTGCCCAGAATATCGACACTGGCATGGGCCTAGAGCGGATGGCTCAGATTCTGCAGAAAAAGCCGAACAACTACGAAACCGACCTTATTTTCCCCATCATTCAAACCGCGGCGGATATCGCCAAGGTGGACTACTTCAAACAGGATGAGTCGGCCAAGGTATCTCTCAAGGTGATTGGGGACCATGTGCGCTCTGTAGTCCACATGATTTCCGACGGCATCACCGCATCTAATGTGGGTCGGGGCTATATTCTACGGAGATTAATTCGTCGCGTTGTGCGTCACGGTCGGCTGTTGGGCATTGAAGGCGCATTTATTAATGAAGTAGCAGAAAGTGCCATTTCCCTATGTGAGTCTGCTTACCCAGACCTACGGCAGCGCGAAACTGTCATTAAGACTGAGTTAGAGCGGGAAGAAGCCCAGTTTCTTAAAACCTTGGAGCGTGGAGAGAAGCTACTGGCCGAAATTCTGGAGCGTAAGCCGAAGCAAATCTCTGGTGATGAAGCCTTTGAACTGTATGACACCTTTGGCTTCCCCCTAGAGCTCACCCAGGAAGTAGCCGAAGAAAACGGCATTACCGTGGATGTAGCCGGGTTTGAAGCCGCCATGGAAACCCAGCGAGAACGGTCCAAGAGCGCCCACGAAACCATTGACCTGATGGCCCAGGGCAGTTTGGTCCAGCTGGGTATTGATTCCACGGACTTCTTGGGATATACCGACGCCACTAGTCAGGCGACCGTCAAAGCAATTCTCGCCAATGGAGAAACCGTAGACACGGCAGACGCTGGAACCGACGTGCAGCTGGTGCTCGACAAAACCCCCTTCTATGCCGAATCCGGTGGTCAAATCGGGGACCGAGGTTTTCTATCGGGTGATGCCCTAGTGGTCCGCATCGAAGATGTGCAAAAGGACAACAACCTGTTTATCCACATTGGTCGAGTGGAGCGCGGCACCCTAAACGTGGGGGATAGCGTCAGTGCTCAGATTGACCGCGCCTGTCGTCGTCGTGCCCAGGCTAACCACAGTGCTACCCATCTCCTCCAAGCTGCACTCAAAAAGCTCGTGGATGACGGCATTTCCCAGGCTGGTTCTTTGGTCAGTTTTGACCGCCTACGGTTTGACTTTAATTGCCCCCGTGCCCTCACCACCGACGAAGTGCAGCAGGTAGAGGCCCAGGTAAATACCTGGATTGCCGAAGCCCACGGTGCTCAGATAGAAGTCATGGCCATCGACGATGCCAAAGCCAAGGGTGCCACCGCCATGTTTGGCGAAAAGTATGGCGACGAAGTGCGAGTCATCGACTTTCCCGGCGTTTCCATGGAACTGTGTGGTGGTACCCACGTGGGCAACACTGCCGAAATTGGCGTGTTTAAGATTATTGCCGAGTCCGGCATTGCCGCTGGGGTGCGACGCATTGAAGCGGTGGCGGGTCCGGCGGTGCTGAAATACTTAAACGTGCGCGACCAGATTGTGAAAGATCTGGGGGACAAGTTTAAGGCCAAGCCTGAGGAGCTGGTGGATCGCATTACTAATTTGCAGGCTGAGCTAAAGACCACCCAGAAAACAGTGGATGGTCTAAAGGCAGAACTGGCCCTACTGAAGTCCGACCAGCTGCTGGATCAGGCGGAAACCATGGGCGACTTCCAGGTGCTAGTGGCCCACATGGGCGAGGTGGATGCCGACTCACTGAAAACTGCGGCGGAAAGACTGTTGCAAAAGCTAGGCGATGGAGCCGTGGTGCTGGGGTCAATTCCAGCAGAAGGTAAAGTGAGCCTAGTGGCGGCTTTTAGTAAGCCGGTGATGGACAAGGGGCTAAAGGCAGGCAAATTTATCGGCGGCATTGCCAAGATTACCGGCGGTGGCGGAGGAGGTCGTCCGAACTTTGCCCAGGCAGGCGGACGTGATGCGGCGAAATTGCCCGAGGCATTGGATGCAGCGAAGAGTCAGTTGGCGGAGGCGTTAGGTTAAAGGAACTGTAGGGGAACACCCTTGTGGTTGCCCTGCGGAATTTCATGCTGTTGACCCTTTTTTTGTTGATACTGTTGATGTGAATTCGGGTAATTGGCAATTGGTGTTGGAGGGCTGGCACGAGGCACAGCCCCTACAGGATTCTCGGTTTGAATCTAATGCGTTGAATTTGAAATCTGTTTCTATCTGGCTAAATCACATCAGACTTGCGACGGTGACCACTACCGCACATCTGTCCTGTTGTTGCGCTGCTAAAGATTCCAAATCTTCTAGTGAGATAACATAGCTGTCAGCAATGACTTCTGTGGCAAAGCAAACAATAAAGCCGACGGTATTATCAGTGATCGAGCCGCCCAGGCCAATGGCAATATCTCGCGCTAGTAGTAGTTCGTCCATGTAATTTATTGAGATGTCGGTAATGGAATCAGCAGACAACTCTGGGGATTTACAGCGATATATCTTACAGGATAAGCAGCCAGTCGTTTGTGAAAACGAGGCTACATGGCGAGCCTTTATGAATAAGGGTGATAATCTACTAATTGCCCAAGATGCGGCAGGTCGGTTTCAGGTGGTCACTGTTTTCTTAGGGTTCAACTATGGCAGTGTTGAAAAACCAAAGTTTTTTCAAACGACGTGCCTGGGAGTAACAAGCGAAAAGCGACCTGATTATGCTTCAACTTGGGAAAAGGCTATGGTGCGTCATAAAGGCGCGATTAAGTGTGGTGAGATGCTAACAGCGTTTGAAGCGGAGCAGGCTGCGGGGGTTGATCGCTCCTGGGAGTTTATAGATTGCCATGTGTTGCCGGGAGAACTACAGTTTGTTCTGGAGTCGGAGGCTGAAGCGCTGAGGGTCATGCCTGAGGATAAAGAACACTGGAAGCGGCGAGGGTGCATGATAGTATTTTGCTTTGATATGCCTTGAAGACCCCTCCGCCTGTGGCACCTCCCCTTATCAAGGGGAGGATAACAACCTTTCATACTTTGGTGGGCGGTGCCTGCCCTACGTGTTATGCAACTGCCTCCTGATGAAGATTCTCGTTTGACTATTAACATCGTGCCGATGATCGATGTGGTGTTTGCGATTCTGGCGTTCTTTATTTTGTCTACGCTGTATCTAACGCGGGCGGAGGGGTTGCCGGTGACCTTGCCGACGGCGGAGACATCGGTTGCGCAGGATGAGGCGGCACTGCGGTTAACGATTACGGAAACGGGAGAGTTGTTTTTGGAAGAACAACCGGTGACGTTGGAAAGATTGTCTGCAGATGTGCAGTCGTTGATGATGCCGGGGCAGCCTGCGGTGGTGACGGTGTGGGCGCATAGGGCAACGCCCCATGGGGAGGTGGTAACGGTAATGGATAAGATTCGGCAGATTGAAGGGGTGCGGTTGGGGATTGCGACGCAGCAACCGTAGGGTTGACCGTGCACACAGTTCGTAAATTATTCAGAATCGTTGGATAACAGACTTTTGAGAATAGTTTGGGTAAGGGGATGATCTGAAAGTTGTTGGGTTTGGTTGGTCTCGCTCACCTTTTGCAAGATGGTAATAAAATTGTTGCCAACCGTTTGGGTATCGAGATGATCTTTTCCCAACTTTTCAAGAAATATCTCTAATGCTTGGACACCAAAGTTAGCTGCCTCTGCATAGTGCTCTAACCTATAGAAAAACATTGCTATGTTGTCATACCTCAGAGCGGTCTTGAGATGATCAGGACCGAGTTGGTTTTTATAGATTTCTAAGGCTCGGATGTAGAGGGATTTGGCGTCTTTGTTGCGTCCTGTAGCGTCATACAACGCTGCTAAATTATTTAGACTCACAGCGGTATCGAGGTGATTAGGCCCAAGGGGACTGTACAGAATTTTGTGTAAGCGATCTATCATCCATGTACATCAGGAGATCGCCCCATGGCCCGCAAGAAAAAAGAACCGAACCGCGTTGATGACTTACTAGACGAACTGCTGGAAGACTGCGCTACCCCGGAG
>JBCCQQ010000097.1:0-15772 GCA_039024555.1 Cyanobacteria bacterium P01_D01_bin.156 | reverse complement strand
TTCCTTTTTGGCACCGTTGCCACAAACACGTTCAGGCGTTGATGAGACTCGACCGAAACAAAATTGAGTATCATTTACGAGGGCTAAGAGCTATAGAAGCTGTCCTAGATACGCTTTAGCTGTTGTGTCTCCCTTTCAGCTAATATGGAACTGTTGGGAAACACCCCCAGCAACCATAAATACCTGTTGATGGTTCCCTTTTTTAGTCGAAAGGCGAATCTGACCATAGCCAGTGCTGCCTTCCCCACAGATGACGTGGAAACGGTCACCCAGAGCTTGCCAGAGTTCTGGACTCACATAACTCTCTGGAAAGTGAGGTCCACTGGTTAGAAACTGCCGCATTTCCTCAGCTGTCACCTGATAAAAGTGATGAGCCGTATCCTTTACAGCAATCCGCAATTTCTTTGGATTGTCTGAGCGAGCGAATTCTACACTCAGCTCACCAAACCCTGTATTCAAAATCGTTGATCGAATAGAACAATCAACCAATGTCAGCACATCATAGAGTGATCGACTCTTATAGTAGGCATCCTGCTTAGGCATATAGTCTCTGTGTGAGGTAATTCCCTAGCAGGATATCACATCTATTCACTTTGGCTCACTTTATCTCACTAAAGATATGTGGCTTTTAGAAACCAAGGCACTGTGAATAGGTAATCGGTTTCCTTAAGACTGGACACTAGAGCTAAGCAACTTTGATCAGACCTATTCGCTACCCTAGCAGCTCACGCTTAATTCATAGACTTGTGAGCTTAACCTCTGAAAATAATATTTTGAAACTTTAATCCTCACTCATGTGAGGTATCCTTTCAAAATACTGTCACTTATACCGGGCTGAGGACTATTGATGGTTGTCAGCCGTTTTACGGACTGGAGTCTGCAATGGAGCCTGATATCTCGGATGACTTTCTTGCCTCACAACTAAAAGCTAAAGGCGTTACTAAGGCAGAACGTGAGGCATTAATACTAGTACTCAATGGTTTGTCCAACGCCGATACCGCAAAACGACTAGGTATTACTAATCCGGCTGTTCGCAAACGGCTGGGGGAGGTGTATCACAAATTTGGGATTGAGAGTAAAGGCCCTGGCAAGCTCGCACGGCTTAAGGAGAAGCTCCGTGAAGCACAGGCGGCATTGCCCAATTATCAGGCTAAGGACAGTCTAGATTTGGGCAATGCCCCTAGGGTCAGTTATTTTGTCGGACGTCAGCAGGAACTCAGCGAGTTATGCCAGTGGATTCAGGATGAACACTGCGATTTGATTGCCCTGACCGGTATGGGCGGTATAGGTAAAACAACCTTAGCCGTGGAGCTAGCTCAGCAGCTAAAGCACGATTTTGAACTGATTGCATGGCGCTCGGTTAAACAGCACGGTTCATTTGCAAATCTATTGAAGTCTCTGTCTTTTCTCGATGAATCTTCTAAGTTGACACCTACAGCACTGTTGAAGGTACTAGCTCAAAAGCGATGTTTACTAATTCTTGATCAGTTTGAGTGTTTGTTTAGGGACAATGCTGCCCCTGCAAACGTCAATGAAGCTTCCCGTCATCGTCAGGCTGGAGTATTAGGATCTCCACGCGATTCGGGAATTCCTGAGGATGTGGGTTTATATCAGGAGCTGCTTGACCAAATCAGCGGTGCTCGCCACCAGAATCCCCTGCACAGCTGTGTCGTTATTGTGAGTCGAGAAAAGCCCCAAATGCTCATCGCTTCAGAGGGAGACAAACTCAAGGTGCGGCTGCGTACCTTAATTGGACTTAAGGATAGCGACGCCCGGCATATTTTACATCAGACTGGACTTGATAATTTGGGCCAACAGCAGCAACAGCAGCTGCTTGACTGCTATGCAGGTAATCCCCTGGCGCTTAAACTAGCAGCTACAACCATCAGAGAGTTATTTGCCGGTTCAATTCAGGAGTTTTTTGAGCAAAATCGGTTAGTATTTGACGACCTTCGGGATATTTTAAAGCAACAGTTTGACACCCGTCTTACGGCTCTAGAAAAAGAAGCCATGTATTGGCTCGCCATCAATGGCTCATTTACGACTTTCCACAATTTGCGATTAGATATTGTTTCTCAGCGTAATCGCAAAGAGCTAGTCTATACCCTGCGCTCCCTTGAACATCGAGCGCTGATTGATGTGCTTGAGAACGGAGCTGGATATAAGCTACAGCCTGTTGTGATGGAGTATGTTACCCAGCACTTAGCTGAATGCATTATTAGTGAACTAACTGCGTTGGCAACGCCTAAATCAGCCATCGCTTCAGGTGATTTGCTGTTGAACAGTCACTCTTTACTCAAAGCAAATGCAGACTGGTCTCTGCGGGATCAACAAACCGAGACCTTGCTAATACCGGTACTAGAGGCACTTAAACAAGAATATGGCAGCACCGAAGAAACACAAAAAAAGCTAGAGACTATTCTTGATAGCCATCGTCAGAATCCAGCCTACAAAACTGGGTATTTTGGTGGAAATTTGTTTAATTTGATGGCCGAACTCTCTAAAGAAGCCAATGAGTCTAAGAATTTAAGCAACAAAAACTTTTCCGACTTAGCGATTTGGCAAGCCGATCTCGAAGGAGTCAAACTCACCAAGACTAAGTTTAACAACTGTAACTTAGAGAAGTCTGTCTTCACCGAAATGCTGAGTGATGTAGTATCCGTTAATTTTACCTATAACCAAAGTGATACTAATACTCTGGCTGCGCCCTATGTGGCTGCAGGTGATACTAACGGCCACATTCATATTTGGAATGCGCTGACCTACAAAAAGCGTACCTACTGGCAGGGGCATTTAGGCTGGGTAAGATCGCTGGCGTTTAACCGTGACAACACATTGTTGGCCACTGGTGGGGATGACAGCAGACTAAAACTTTGGCGATTTCATCCGAGTCCTGACGACCACCCAAGCCTTAACAATATTTCTTTAGTGTGGGAAAAAGATGGATTCCCAGACTGGGTGCGTTCAGTAGCATTTCATCCAAAGCAAGAAATAATTGCTTGCTGCAGTCATGGAGTTATTTATTTATACGATGAACTAACTCACCAAGAAATCGTAAAGTTACAAACAACTGACCGTGGATCGGCAATATCCATGGGTAATGAGACGCTGCGCTATATTGCCTTTAGCCCCAACGGTGATAGGATTGCCAGCTGTGGAGATGATATGACTGTCCGAGTTTGGGACTGGCAGAGTGGAGAACAGATTTTTATCTCTTCGGTTACCAAGGGCCACACAGGCTGGGCTCGTTCGGTGGCGTTTTCTTCCTGTGGTCGCTACCTAGTGAGCAGCGGTGACGATCAAACAGTTCGGCTATGGGACCTGAAAACTCAGTCCTGTATTCGAGTTTTGAAAGAACATACGGATCGAGTTCGTTCGGTGGCCGTGAGCCCAAATGACGACTACATTGCCAGTGGTAGTGACGATGGCACAATCATTTTGTGGGACTTTAACAGAAGAGCTCCCATTGGTAAGTTTCCAATCCATAAAAGCCGAGTATGGTCAGTTGCCTTTTATCAACATAACCGGCAAACTCTACTGGCCAGCGGCGGGGACGATCGCTCTGTAGTGTTATCTAAAGTCTCTTCTGGTCAGCATAAATCTGTACATCCGATTGAGCCCAGTAAAATCTTGCGGGGGTTTGCGATGGGCACTCGTTCAGTGGCTGTACTAAAGCAATCGACACCTAAGCCAGATTTGATCATTAGTGGGGGAAATGATTGGAGAATAAAACTGTGGCAGCAGGGCTCTAAGGTAAATCCCAATATGCCTATTCGAGATTTGGCAGGGCATACGGGCCGAGTGTGGAGTGTTGCAGCCCATGGGTACTGGGTGGCGAGTGCCAGTGATGATGGTACGATTCGAATTTGGAATTTACAGACAAGTTGCTGTGTTAAAGTCCTCACCGGTCATCAGCATTGGGTGCGCACGGTGGCTTTTAATCACAGTGGTACGATATTGGCCAGTGGGGCAGATGATCAACAAATTTGTCTTTGGCAGTTACCCACGGGACGAAAACTGCGGGTATTGGCTCAGCATCAACATTGGATTCGCGCAGTGGCTTTTAGTGGAGATGGGCGGTATCTGGCCAGTGGCGGGGACGATAAGATAATTTATCTTTGGAATCCATTTACAGGTAAGGTAATTCGGCCCTTGCAGGGTCAACATCAACATAGAATTCGGTCAGTGGCGTTTAGACCCATTCGAGGTTCAGAACTTGGCCAAGAGTCTGAACAGTCGTTACTCTTGGCTAGCGGTAGCGACGATGGCAAGGTGATTATTTGGAATGCCGAAACAGGAGACTGTCTCCATCGTTTTGAAGAACAGCACCAAACTGCAGGGGTAAAATCTGTTGCGTTTAGCCCAGATGGATGTTGGATGGCCACTGGTAGCGACGACCATCGGATTTATGTGTGGGAGGATGTTCACATGGAAGATCCTAAAACTTGGAAGGTAAGACAGCTGGAGATACCGATGCTGATTGGCCAGCCGCTGGGGATTCAGTCGTTAGTGTTTACGTCGGATAGCCGCCATTTAGTGAGCTGCGATCGCAGCGGCACTATTTACATCATCGACATCATCAGTAATGAGTGCCAGCCCATTAGACCCCCACGTCCCTACGAAAATATGGAAATCAGGGGAATTACGGGGATTGATCCAGTACAGAGAGTCAGTCTGAAAGATCTAGGGGCTGTTGATACTGAGGAACTCAACCTTAGCTCATAAAAATAATTGAGCCAAAAAGCTTTAGCCACTACATTGGAAGTGTGCCGTTGCTGATTCTTGGAAATGAACCGAGCCGCAAACCCTTGCTAGGTTCAGAACTTGAAAGCTAACGTCACCTTGGCGATCAGCAACACCGGAAATGTATAAGCTATTATATTTGTCCCGATGAATCTATCTATAGCTACGAATTCTCCGGTTCAGTCTGTTGAAACGCTCTTAAAAACTTTAGTTGAACCCCACGCAGAGCGCATAGATCAAGACCCAAGCTGTCTGCAGCAAACGTTTGAAGCACTAGGGACTCATCACCTATTGGGACTCAAAGTAGAGAAACAGCTGGGTGGACAAGGATGGGACTCACGGCAATCTTATGGCTACACCGAGCAGCTGGCGCGGTACTCGGGGGCACTAGTCTTTTTACAAAGTCAACATCAGCGCTGTGTGCAGGAGCTGGCAAGTTCTGATAATCAGGCCCTCAAAGAAAAGTATCTTCAGGCCGCGATCGCAGGCCGCATTGGTCTAGGTGTGGGTTTTTCTCACCTGCGTCGCGCCCAGCAGCCCATAACGGCAACAGAAAAGACTGACGGCTACTGTTTTAACGGTACGGTGCCCTGGATTACTGGGTTTGGAATTTTTGACCACTGGATGTTGGCGGCTCAGCTACCGGATGGGCGGTCCGTTTTTGTATTGGCCCCGTTTCAGAATGTGGGAAATTCACTGTCGTTTAGTGAACCAATGAGACTAGCGGCCTTAGGGTCCACCCAAACGGTGACGGCAACGTTAGACAACTGGGTGGCACCCAAAGAACTGGTTTTGGATATTAAACCTGCAGGCTGGATTCAAAAGAGCGATCGTACCTATCCCCCCACCCACAACTTTTTTGCCCTTGGCTGTGCCCAGGCAGGTCTGGATATTTTAGAAAAAGCTCAGACAGGCACAATCCCCACTGTTAGGAATGTCTATGACCAGCTCCACCAAGAGGTTTTACAGTGTCGCACCAAAACCTACAACACTCTGGCAAATCCATCATCCGAACGTATCCGTCTACGGGCCTGGGCCATTGACTTAGCCGTTCGCTGTGCCCATGCCGCTGTGATTGTCTCCCGAGGTGCAGCAAACTTTAATCACCACCCGGCTCAGCGGGTGTATCGAGAAGCCCTAGCCTTTTCTGTATCAGGGCAGAACACTGCCATCATGGAAGCTAGTCTGGAACAGCTGTTACACCGTTAAACAGGATCGGTCGACAAATTAGACACCGTTGTTAGCTGTTGTTTTAGCACTGCTAAAATCACGCTAGCTACAAATCCACCGGTAATAATGTAAAGCCATAGGTTAATGCCTACGATGTCAGGATGATCCAGAGCCCACCCGCCCATGGCAGGGCCAACGGTAAAGCCAATGGACCAACATTGAGATTCTAGAGAAAAGTAGATACCACGTAGATTTTCCGGAGCCATTTCCCCTAAAAGAGACACTCCGGCAGGGGAGTAAAGAATCTCGGCTAAGGAAATCAAGCCAAAGGCGGCAATGGCCACAAACAGCGCTCCGTTAGGAACAACGGCGGTTAACCAAAGTAAGAAAAAGGCTATGCTCCACACCGTTAGGGCCACCAACAAAATCGACACATAGTTGATAGTCTTGACCCAGTGGGTAATGGGCAGCTGCAGAACAACTTTTAGAAACACATGCCAGACAAAAAAGTAGCTGATCCATTGTTCTGAAAAGCCCGTCGCTGTGTTGCCATGGGGAATAAAGTTTGCCAGGTACAGGGGCAACGTGCTTGTGTGCTGGGCGGCATAGATGGTAAAGAACAGGTTGGCACTTAGGTAGATGAGCAATGTGCGATCGCGCAGCGCCTGCCCCCAGTCCTGCCATACATTTCGCTGTTCTGAAAGCGGCTGTCGCGTTTCTGCAATGGCGACATAGATTACCCCTGCAAATAGTAGATAGGTTACCCCCTTGAGAATAAACAAAATACTGTAATTGCCGGACATCGCCACGTATTGTCCCGCTAATAGCGCCCCTAGGGCCAAACCCAAATGATCCACGAGTCGCGTTAGGGCAAAGGCTTCTGATCGATTTTCTGGCGTTGTCAGATCTGTTGTCACTGACAAATTGGCAGGCCAATAAAGGCTAATCCCTAACCCCAGCAGCATGTTGCCTAGCACTAGCAACCCAAAGGTCGTCGCACCAGCAAGGCAAAAGCAGGCAATGGCCGTCATTACAGAGGACAACATTAGCGTACGGCGGCGACCCCAAAAGTCTGAGTCAATGGCATAGCCAGACCAAAATCGACCGGCAATTCCTGCTAAACCACTGCTGCTGAGGGCTAACCCCACCTGAGTTGGAGAAAACCCCAAATCGTTCACAAAATAAATTGACGCATAGACTAGGGTAAATCCCTGGCCAATGTACAAAAGCAACTGTCCAGTGGCCAAAATCCAGATCTCACGTCTGAGCTGGGGTAGCCATGCCAAGCCCTGCTGGTCAATGTCGCTGTCTGTCTGCTCCATAGGTGCCATGGGCCTACTATTTAGAGTCCTACCGTTATTGTGTGGATAACTTGCCAAGTCTGTAAAGCAATTACCCTAGCCTGACACTTTACTCCTGTGGCTTTTGGCATGTGCGATCGCTAAAATAACCATGTCAAAATAGGCGACTGGACCATACAACAACTTTGCCAATCAGCTGAGATTTTCCAGAGTTAGAGCAGCTATGCCCGTGGTTCATATATAAACCACGGGCATAGCTGCTTGGCTATTGTCTTATCTATAATCTGTTGTGAGCAACAGGTGCAAAGTTGGCTATTCCTTTCTACGCTTCAGGAGCCCGCTCTTCAGCCTTAAACCCAGCTTTAGCATGGGCACCATCACAGAAAGGCTTATTAGCCGATGCCCCACAACGACACAAAGCAATTTGTTCTTGCTTAGGGTAAGGCTTCTGGGCACCGTCATTTAAGGAAAAGTCTCCTTTCACAATAACTGGGCCATTGTCTAAAACAGAAATCTCAACATTAGCCATGGTCATGTTCCTCTCTTTAGTTGATGTTTGATACTTAGCCGTTGCTGATTCCGGAAATAAAACGATCTAGAAGCCCCTTTTAGAGTCAGGGTTCAACAACTAAAATCATTTCGGGAATTAACAAGGCTCGCTTTTAGCCATTGCTGATTTAGAGGATGAAACGATCTGTACATCTGGCCAGAGTGCTGGATTTGGCAGATCAAATCATCCCGAGGATCAGTAATGCCCGTTTTCATTATGAATAGAGCACCTTAAAAAGACAATATACAAAATAAGAGACATATTGTCTTTTTAAAGGCGACAATAGTAAATAGCAACACCTATGTGCGCCAACCGATATGTTCGGTGAGTCTCACACAAAAACTATCCCCTTGAGAATCTGCTGAATACAGTCAACAAATTCTCAAGGGGATAGTTTGGAGCTTGTTAGCAGAGCCCAAGTGTTCTGTAGCAAAAGCGATTTAGCCGGTTAGATATTAGAATACTCAACCATGCGTTTGGCAGGTGCTTGGCGATGAACAATAGACACTAGTAGCACTTCACTGCCCTTACTCTCAATATCTTCTACATAGCGCAGCTGTTCCTGGACGGCCTCATGTTCTGAATTAAATGGGCCGAAGTAATAGCCACGGCTAGGGGATGCCGCAAGAATTTCTAGCCACCAAGACTTATTAAGTAAGCCAAACATTTGCTCTACAAAATTTTTCATATTGGGGGGGACTTATTGAAAAATAATTCTCAATCGCGCCCTCGGCAGACGCACTTTCCTGGTTATACTCCCCTATCGGTTTTAGACATGTTGGCATTGATACTATTTATAAGTTTCATTTATGAATGTATAGATTTTATAAAGTAGTCGTTCTTGCGGACGCTGAAGGTCAGATTTACGGAGTCTGTGCTGCACAGATTTCTTGAGAAAATTCCACAATATTGCCATCGGGATCTTCAACCATGGCGATTATTGAACCATTGGGCAGCTGGGTTCTAGGTATTTTGATGGGAATGGCTGCTTGTTCTAAACTCTTAAGGGTCTGATCGATAAAGACTTCAACAGAGCGCCCCTCCATCCTAAAGCAGATGAAGGGGCGCAAACAGACTGTGGTATTGGTTATTGGTATTATTGACCACTACCCCAAAGCTTTCTCGATGGCTGCCTTTAGCTCAGGAGCGTCGGGAGCTGTTTTGGGGTCGAAGCGGGCAACAACGTCACCATCACGGCCTACGACAAATTTGCCAAAGTTCCATTCAATGTCTTCACCTTCGCCCACCAAGAACTGATATAGGGGGCTACGGCTAGGACCATTTACATCCTGCTTCTCTAGCAGGGTGAAGTCTACGTCGTACTTGGTTTTGGTAAAGTCTTTGATTTCGTCAGCAGTACCGGGTTCCTGGGAACCAAACTGGTTGCAGGGAACACCAACAACAACTAAGCCTTTGGGGCCATAGGTTTTATCTAGGTCTACCAAGCCACCGTACTGGGGAGTTAAACCACACGCACTGGCAACGTTAACGAATAGGACGACTTTATTCGCGATCGCATCTGGACTCAATGGCTGGCCATCCAATGTGGCTAGATTAGTGGGTACAGGCATGATGGATTAACGTTTGTAACAACGCTATCTATTATCAACCATCTTCGGTCTTAACGGTATACGTCAGCCATATCTTTGGTCTTAGAAACTCTAGGAATAGGTAGTCAAGGTTTCTACAATTATTTGTAATTTGGTCCAAGCACTGACGGCGAATAATTTGTGGCGCATGTGGTTCTATCGTTGCTTATTCGATCAGACAGCTGCCTACTGGGAAATGGGCAGCTGTCTAAAAGCCGATTCTTCTACTTAAGAATCAGCACCGGACAGTGGGACAACCGCACAACCTGTTCAGCGACAGAGCCTAATAGAAAACGACTCACCCCTTTACGCCCATGGGATGGCATCACAATCAGGTCTGCATCTATTTCCTGGGCATAGTCCACAATTTTGGATGTGGTGTCACCAATGACAACTTCAGTGTGAATATCGCCATATCCCAGCTCGCTGAGCTTATCTCGCGTAAATGCTCGAACTTTCTCTTTACGGTCCTCATCGCTGACTGTATCCCACATGGCAGCCGGATCAGCCGGATGTAAGGGGGCCAGCACATGAATCAGGTTTAATGCTGTCAGGTCTTCAACATGTTCTTTAGCGGGTCCGATTGCCTGATAGGAAAGTTCAGAGAAATCAATGGGAATGAGAACAGATTTTCGGTTAAGCCAACTCATCTCAATTATCTCCGCAATACGGTTTCTTGGGGTACTTGAGGAGTGGGTAGCATCTCCCCAGACTTCAGACGGGCCATGTAGCTATTTAATTCTCTAGCTATTAAGCCTGACATCAGAAAACAACCCAGTAAATTTGGTAGCGACATTGCTAGGGCCATAATGTCGCTAAAGTCTAGAACGGGTCCTAGATTCACGACCGAACCTACAAAGACACAGAAGAGAAAAATACCCTTGTAAATGTTTGTGGTACTCTCCCCAAAGAGGAAAGCCCATGCTTGTTGGCCATAATAGCTCCAGGAGATCATGGTTGACAGCGCAAACAAAAATCCAGCAACTGCAATCACATAGGGAAACCAGCTAATCACCGTTTCAAACGATGCTGCCGACAGTTGAGCGCCATTCAGATCAACCGCTGTGGGATCGGCATAGACCCCAGTAAGCACAATCACAATGGCGGTCAAATTACAGATGAACATGGTATCGATAAAGGGCTCTAGCAATGCGACAATTCCCTCTCGCACCGGTTCATCTGTTTTGGCGGCAGAGTGGGCAATGGCGGCTGACCCTAAACCGGCTTCATTGGAGAATGCCGCCCGCTGAAATCCAATCACCAAGGCACCAATGGCCCCACCGGCAACGGCTTCTGGGCTAAAGGCCGTGGAAATAATGGTACCAATGGCGCTGGGAACCTGAGGCAGTTTCACCAACATTACCCAAAAACAGGCTATGGCATAGATCACGGCCATAAAGGGGACTAATACACCAGCCACTGCACCAATACGCTCAATGCCACCGAGAATTACCAAGCCAACCGTTAATGCTAAGAACAGGCCAAACAACCAGCTTAGGCTTGTGAGAAATGGCAACACATTAGAAACAGCAGCAAATGCCTGGTTCGCCTGAAACATATTGCCAATGCCTAAGCTACCAATGGCACACATGACGGCGAAAATAACGGACAAGGCCTTACCGACTGGGGCCATGCCCATGGCCGACAACCCACGGGATAGATAATACATGGGACCACCCCCAACGGTGCCGTCGGGTTTAATCACACGGTACTTTTGACCGAGGGTACATTCGGCAAACTTACTGGACATGCCAAGGAAACCGGCCATGGTCATCCAAAAGGCTGCCCCTGGACCACCTAGGCGAATCGCGATCGCAACACCAGCAATATTACCAATGCCCACAGTTCCAGACAGGGCTGCGGCCAGGGCCTGGAAGTGAGAGACATCCCCTTCATCTTCATCACTGTCGTATTTGCCACGCACCACATCGATGGCATGTTTGAAGGCGCGAATGTTGATAAACTTGAGTCGAAAAGTGAAGAAAACAGCACCAACAACCAACCAAAGCACAATAAACGGCATGCCGTTCTCGCCACCTATCCTAAAGTAGAAGACCAGGTTGAGAACATCGACAACGCTTTGCACACCAGCTTCTATCGAGCCTAAAAAGCCAACTGGGGCAGCAGCATCTTGGGCAAAGGCGACTCGGGGAAGAAAAATCAGTAAACAGGCAAGGGCGTAGAGGTAATATTTTAGCCTAAACAGCGGCTTCTGCATCGGATCGGGACTCCAAGTGAGAGATATTTGAGAGATTGTATCTATTTCCCCTTTCTCAAGGGCTTCCATTGGTTTTCACCGTCAGAAGATCTAGGGTGAGTTTTAACATTGACCAGCCATAGAGACAGTAAATCTCTAAAGCCCCCACCAAAATTTGAGATTGGGGGCCTAAAAGGAACGTATAATCCGATCTACCTGGGTAGCCGATGCTCCTTTATGACTCGTTTCTAAGCAACGTCAGGAACTTGGCATCGCAAAAACAGCATCACAAACGGTATCAGCCAACCGATCGGCATCTTCTCGGCTAATGACCAATGGTGGAGCCATAATCAACACATTGGTAAATCCGGGAATCGTATTGGTGTTGCGACCAATAATGATCTGCTTATCCATACAGTAACGGGGGACTGAAGCAATAATGTCGCTATCTAAGGGTGTTTTACTGACTTTGTCTTTTACTAGCTCTATACCAAGCAGTAATCCCTTACCTCTAATGTCTCCCACGTTGGGGTGGTCCAACAGCCGCTGTAGCTTGCCGAGAAGATAGTCACCCATTTCAGCAGCACGCTCACACAGGTTTTCTCTTTCTAAAATTTCAATGCTTCTTAAGCCTACGGCTGTACAAACGGGGGTGCCACCATAGGTGGTAATGTGACGAAAGTGACTGTCGCTGCCAGGCTCATCTAGAAAGGCTTCAAAAACATGTTGTTTGACCACCGTCGCGGATAAGGGCATATAGCCACTGGTAAGACCCTTGGCAAAGTTGATGATATCGGGTTCCACACCCCAATGCTGATGGCCAAACATTTTGCCAGTGCGACCAAAGCCGTTAACGACTTCGTCGTAGATGAGAAGGATACCAGTGCGATCGCAGATCTCTCGTACCCCACGCAGATAGCCCTTGGTAGGTGGAATCACACCACCGCCGGAAATAATAGGCTCCACAATCACTGCGGCAACAGATTCTGCCCCTTCATAGCGAATCGTCTGTTCCAGCTCTCGCAAACAGGCAGCATTGTAAACATCCTCCGGCTGTCCATCGCCAAACCGATAATAATAAGGAGGACTCACGTGAAGAAAGCCTGGCACCAAGGGCTCATACTTAAGCTTGCGTTCAGCCTGGGCGGTTGCGCTCAAAGCTCCCATAGTGTGGCCATGGTAACCACGATAGCGAGAGATAATCTTGTAGCGTGGACCAGACCCCGCAGGCGATGTCTGAGCATGGTACTGACGGGCAATCTTAAAGGCGGCTTCATTGGCTTCTGAGCCACTTGTGGAAAAGAACACCTTCCCCTCATAGCCCAATAGCTCTAACAGCTTGTGGGCCAAACGAATACCTGGCTCATGCCCCATGGACGTAATGGGAAAATAGGCTAGATCCACCATCTGCTCATAGGCTACTTCCGCCAGCTCCTGGCGACCATACCCCACATTCACGCACCACAATCCAGAAACACCATCAAAGTATTCCACGCCGTCTGTGTCTGTCACATAACAGCCCACCCCCTTGGCCATACACTTGGGGGGCTTTTCAGAAAATGGCTTGTGCTGGACTAACGAATGCCAAAGAGAATCGGCATCCATCTTGCCTAAATTAGCCTTTTCTGGACTCAAACTAGCAACCATCAAAAATAGTCCCCAAAGCGAAAGAGCATTTTTAAAGAGCTAATAAAATCTCATTTACGTCATAACCAACCGTGCTTCCGTCGTACCCTCCTTACAGAAAGTTCACCCACAAAGCACTCTTGTTATGATGCAAATTCCTTTAAATATTGTTCAATACAATAAAGGGGATCAAAAGCTCTCTTCTGTATATTTACACACGATCTAACACAAGATTCCTATTAAGAAAAGCTAATCTTAATGCCGTAGGATTGTGCGTTAAAGACGTTTCAATTTTTTGTCAAAAAAATTGAAACATAGGCAAACACCTCTATTTCAAGGCATTAATGTCTTTTCTAAGAAATGATTTTCCAGTTATAAATAAACGCCGGAAATAATCAGCCTTACTCCAACCATGGACAACAAAATAGTGACAATTTTTCGGAAAACATTAGGATCAAACTTCTTCGCTAGCGCCACACCACAACATAACCCCAACAGTAAACTGGGAAACGCCATTAAGAACTGACGCATAATATCTGCTGAAATCCGTTGCTGTAATCCATGCCCTACAACAACAATGGCTACACTTATCCAGAAAAAACTGCTGAGATTGCCTTTAAATAATTCCTGAGACCACCGCTGACTACTGCCATAGAGAATGATGGGGGGTCCCGGCAAATTAAAGCACCCTAACAGAATTCCTGATAAAAACCCGGCACCATAGGCCCACAGTTTGGATTTCAAAACAGGGATTACTGGGCTTACTAAGGAATATATAGAATAGCCAACGATAATGATGCCTAGGGTAATTAGCATCAGTGCTGTTGGCAGATATTCTAGAGCTAAAAAACCAATGGGAATGCCCAAGACTGAGCCCAACAACAAATTTTTGACAACAGTACGATTAAACGACTGCCGGTAATAGAGGCACAGCAGAAGGTTATTGGTAAGGGTCGTGAGCGCCACTAAAGGAGCCGCCGTTTGAATACTGGTTACACCCGATAAAATTGGCATGGCAACTAAGGCAAAACCAAAGCCTGAAACACCCTGGACAAAGGCCGCTACAAACGTAGTGATAATAATAATCAGCTCCATCGTTAAACCGTTCTCCTATGAACATGCGTCACGGAAGATTGGTCCGTAGGCATGACAAAAATTTCGCTGATGTTGACATGGGCAGGGCGAGTCACTGCAAATAAAATTGTGTCAGCAATATCATCTGGTGTGAGAGGCGTCATGCCCGTATAGACCGAATTAGCCTTAGTGTCATCTCCCCGGAATCGGACATTGCTAAACTCCGTTTCCACTAACCCAGGTTCAATATTTGTCACCCGTACAGGAGTCCCCAATAGATCAATTTTTAATCCTTCAGATAACGACTTAACGGCGGCTTTGGTCGCACAGTAAACACTCCCCCCCATGTAGGTTTGTCTAGCGGCAATAGAACCAATATTGACCACATGGCCTCGTCCTCGCGCCACCATTCCTGGCACAATAGCTCGGGTGACATACAGCAGCCCTTTAACATTGGTGTCGATCATTTCCTCCCAATCTTGCACGGGAGATTCGTACTGTTTGTCCAGACCTCGACTCAAACCAGCATTATTAATCAGGACATCAATGGTCTTCCAGTCCGCAGGTAAGCCTTCAAAGGTGGTGGCCACAGTCTGATAATCTTGGACATCGACACACAGCAGTAATGTTTGGGTTTGATAAGACTTTTGCAATTCTTCTGCCAAAGATTGCAGTTTCTCCTGGCGACGAGCCGCCAAGATAAGTCGGGCTCCTGCCTGGGCAAAAAATCGAGCACAGGATTTACCAATACCGCTGCTGGCACCGGTAATAAGAATGCATTGATTACTTAAAGATGATGATGTCATCGAGAACGGTCACTCCTCATGATGCAGTAGTGTATCTGCGACAGAATACCAAGCATTTCCCCACCCAGGAATGCTTAAATCAGCTAAGTTCAAATGCGTCAATCCACCCCACAGTTGGAACTGACACATTTAAGCACTAGATAAATCACCTAGACGCAGAGAGGTGAACAAATTAGAACAAAAAGCTTGCAGATGCCGACGTCAAAACAGCATCGAATTCCGTAAAGCCTACGGTTTGAGAACTACCAGAGCTACCAGAAATTTTCACAGCAATCGCCATGAGTCCACTTCACGATGTGTAGGAGCAACAATCACCTTATTGGCCAAAACACTTTGACCAAGCTCCTAAAAATCAAGTAGCTCTAAACCGTCATACAGGCTTACACAAGCACCCTGGCGTAAGGAGAACCCACACCATTCCATTTGAGCAAGTGCTTGTGAAGTCTCCCCTCCTTAAGATTTAAGTTGGAGGGTTCATGACACGGGCTTAGAGATGAAAAGTAGATAAATAGCACTAACATCTTGCAGGGCCTGTGTTTCAAGTCTTCAACTATGCAACGTTAGCAAGCGCCAGTCGCATAGTTTGTATAGTAGTCTACTTCCTGGCAGTTTTTACTATTTGTTATCAACAGACTACAAAACTCTATTGATCGATGATTAGGCGATTGCACAAAAATAAAATTCCAAGCAGGATTTTATTAAGCAACGTCCTCCCC
>JBCCQQ010000096.1:0-15962 GCA_039024555.1 Cyanobacteria bacterium P01_D01_bin.156 | reverse complement strand
TGTGACCGGTCTGTGGATGAGTGCGGTAGGCATTGTGGGTCTGGCCTTGAACCTGCGAGCGTATGACTTTGTTTCCCAGGAAACTCGCGCTGCAGAAGACCCAGAATTTGAGACTTTCTACACCAAGAACATCTTGTTGAACGAAGGTATCCGTGCGTGGATGGCTCCTCAGGACCAGCCCCACGAGAAGTTTGTATTCCCCGAAGAGGTACTGCCACGTGGTAACGCTCTCTAATAATTACATTTCGGGTCGTGATCAGCAGTCCACTGGTTTTGCTTGGTGGTCTGGTAACGCCCGTTTAATCGACCTTTCCGGTAAGCTACTGGGTGCCCATGTTGCCCACGCTGGTCTTATCGTCCTATGGGCCGGTGCGATGACTCTGTTTGAGGTATCTCACTTTGTGCCTGAGAAGCCCCTTTATGAGCAGGGCTTTATCCTACTCCCCCACATGGCCACTCTTGGCTGGGGTGTAGGTCCTGGTGGTGAAATTGTTGATACATTTCCCTACTTTGTCATTGGTGTTTTACACCTGATTTCTTCTGCGGTACTTGGTTTGGGTGGTGTTTATCACGCCGTTCGTGGTCCTGAGACTCTTGAGGAATATTCCAACTTCTTCCAGCAAGACTGGAAGGATAAGAATCAGATGACCAACATCATTGGTTATCACCTGATTCTTCTAGGTTGTGGTGCTCTGTTACTCGTATTCAAAGCTACTCTGTTCGGCGGTGTATATGATACCTGGGCTCCTGGTGGTGGTGACGTTCGCGTTATCACTAACCCCACCCTTGACCCTGCTGTTATCTGGGGCTATGTAGTTGTCGCTCCCTTTGGTGGCGACGGCTGGATTGTCGGCGTTAACAGTATGGAAGACATCATTGCTGGCCACATCACGATCGGTAAGATAAGCATCTCCGGTGGTGTGTGGCACATCCTTACCAAGCCTTATGGTTGTATACGTCTCGCTTTCAACTGGTCCGGTGAAGCTTATCTTTCCTACAGCTTGGGCGCATTGTCCATGATGGGCTTTATTGCTTCCTGCTACGTATGGTTCAACAACACTGCTTATCCCAGTGAGTTCTACGGTCCTACTAATGCTGAGTCCTCTCAGGCCCAGGCCATGACCTTCTTGGTTCGTGACCAGCGTTTGGGTGCTAACATTGGTGCGGCTCAAGGGCCTACTGGTCTTGGTAAGTACCTGATGCGCTCTCCGACTGGTGAGATCATCTTCGGTGGTGAGACTATGCGTTTCTGGGACTTTGATGGTCCTTGGCTATCTCCCCTACGTGGTACCAATGGTCTTGACTTAGACAAGCTTAAGAACGACATTCAGCCTTGGCAGGTGCGTCGTGCTGCTGAGTACATGACTCACGCGCCTAACGCATCTATCAACTCTGTAGGTGGCGTTATCACTGAGATTAACTCTGTTAACTTCGTGAACCCCCGTCAGTGGCTGTCTACGTCTCACTTCGTTCTTGGGTTCTTCTTCTTGGTTGGTCACCTATGGCATGCGGGCCGTGCTCGTGCTGCTGCTGGTGGTTTCGAGAAGGGTCTTGATCGCGAGAATGAGCCAGTATTGGCAATGGACGATCTAGACTAATTTTCGGTCTCAAATCGTCTTAGAAAAGCCTCTGCCTTTGGGCAGGGGCTTTTTTGCGTTCAATTAATGTAAGACCAACAAAGCGTGTACTTTGGGGAGAGTCTAGAGAAAAAAGTCAGCAGTATCTTTCAAGTCTGTCAAGTGTGTAAGCTAATGCTAATGCGGACTGAAACAGTTTTAATATGCATAGTAAGTACTGTTGAGATCGCTAAGTTATGAGGTATTTCGACTCTATTCACTGGCAACCTTGGCTGCTGGGCTGCTTGTTAGTATGCGTCATGTGTTTGAGTTGGGTTTCTCCAGCTCAGGCCGAAAACTTTGATCGCCAAAGCCTGCGGCAGCAAAGTTTTGTGGGTCAAGATTTACGAGGCAATAACTACACCAGCACCGACATGGCCGAATCTGACCTGAGCAATACCAATTTGCAAGGTGTGCGGCTTTTTGACACCAATCTGACCAAGGCAAACTTAGAGAATGCCGACATGACGGGGGCCACTCTAGATGGAGCTCGATTTATCAGAGCCAATCTGAAAAACGCCATTCTTGAAGGTGCTTACGCATTTAGTACAGATTTTCGTAAAGCTAACATCGAAGGCGCTGACTTTACAGATGTGGACTTAGATTTCAAAACCAACGACATGTTGTGTGAGGTTGCCACAGGAGTGAATCCCATAACTGGTCGAGCAACTAAAGATACGCTGTACTGTCCCTAATTCTTTTCCGCTAGCCATAGCCGTGGCTCGCTAAAAAATCTAGCGAAATATCAGCTGTGTCGTTTCCATTCTCAGATCCTCCATGGGCAAATTTCTCTACATATTTGCCCAAGATATCTCCTTCGAGGTTGACTGCATCATTGACTTGCAAGTTATGTAAGTTGGTTTCGTCATAAGTCACAGGAATAACGGCTACCTTAAACCAATTGCCAGTAGCGTTACACTCAGCCACTGTTAGGCTAATTCCATTGACACTAATACTGCCTTTAGGGACAACGTAACGTGTTGTTTGATCATCGGGAATCGTAAAGCTAAACTCCCAAGCACTATCAGTTCTCGTAATTGCTTCTACGATGCCTTGGCCATCCACATGGCCTGTGACAAAATGTCCTCCTATCTTTGCGCCCACGCGCAATGAAGACTCTAAATTGATGAGATGATTCGCAGAAACCTGCCCTAATGTAGAGCGCTTTAATGTTTCTGGTGAGACAGCGGCAATAAATCCTTGGGGAAGAATTTTTTCCACCGTAAGACAGACGCCATCAACTGCAATACTGTCCCCCAATTCAATATCTGCCATGATCAGGTGACATGGCTCAAGACAATGAATTTGAAGCCTATCGTCTTCTATAGTTTGAAGCTTTCCTAAAGCTTGAATTAGTCCTGTAAACACATTTCTATGATGAAGTTGTATGGGTAACAGGTTAGCCTTACAGCTTTGACCAGACAACCATGGGCTTGGGCAAACTAAAAGTGTGAAATCAACCTGTCTTTAGAGATGGGGGCTCAATCTATTGAACACAAAGTTTCAAATGAAGATTTTTAGAGTCTGAATAAAAATTTTTATGTAATCGTTAATATGCTGGAGGCGCTTTCTTCGCTTAGGGGTAGAGCTTATTCAAATAAGTTGTTCTGGAACTAGATAAGCCTATTTATCACTGATTTTTTCTCTGGCTAAGACCGGTATGTTCCGAGATAGTTCGACACAGTTTAGCTAAATTTTAGGTGCTACAGTCTATAGCTAATGTCCCTGCCGTAAGGGACGTATGCGTGTCAGGTTAGCTGTATCACATAAAGCTTTTGGTGATCTTCATTGTCCTAACTAACCTGACAAATAAAATAGTATTGGGTCAGATTGCTGCGGAGCCAAGAGGATTAGTATCCATGATCGAAATGAAGGTTGCTGGCATTGCACTGGATGCGGTTTCACGGAATCCTGTGATCTTGCTACGTGATGCATCCGAACGACGAGCACTGCCAATTTTTATTTCTAATGAGCAGGCCCGTGCAATTATTGTTGCCTTAGAAAACGAAGAGTCTGTGCGTCCTATGACCCACGACCTCTTTGCAAATTTGCTAGATGACTGGGAACTAACGTTGGATCGGGTGGTAATTCATTCTTTAAAGGACAATACGTTTTACGCCACGATGATCCTTAAAAAGGGAGAAACCACTAAGGAATTAGACTCTCGGCCCAGCGATGCTATTTCCATTGCATTACGAACTGGGGCACCTATTTGGGTGGTAGAAGAGGTGGTTGCCGATGCCTCAATTCCGGTGGATCGTGAAGCAGACGAAGCTGAGAAAGAGGCATTCCGGGACTTTGTGTCTAACATAAGCCCTTCAGACTTTGCGCAGCAGGGTCGATCCTCGAATCAGTAATTTCTTCTTTTTAGCCATGATTTGTTTGGAGTGTGGGCTAGGCTAAGCCCATGCACTATAGACGTTTTGGAAAGACCGAATTAAATCTGTCTGTGTTTTCCTTAGGCCTGATGCGTTGTCTGGAAAACACAAAGTTGCTGCATCAAGTTTTAATGGCGGCTATTAGCCAGGGGATTAATCATATTGAGACAGCCCGGGGCTATGGGCAGAGTGAACGCTACCTTGGACAAGCTCTCCGCAGTATCAACCGTTCGGAGTTGGTGTTGACTACTAAATTGCTGCCAGGTAGCGATGTTGAGCGCTTAGTGGATGAATCACTGGAGCGTCTGGGTACTGATTACATCGACTGTCTAGCTGTGCATGGGGTGAATACCTCTGAACACCTGCAGCAGGTGGATGGGATGATGCCAGGGTTAAGCCAGGTTCTAGACGATGGACGTGTTGGCCACATCGGTGTATCCACCCATGGTCCATTAGATGTGGTGATTCGTGCGATCGCACTCCCCATCATCAGTTTTATCAACCTGCATTACTACTTTTTCAACCCACGTAACGCCCCAGCTATTGAGCTCGCCCATCAGCGAGATCTGGGTATTTTTATTATCTCTCCAGCTGATAAAGGCGGGCAGTTATACACACCTCCCGATAAGCTCAAACAGTTATGCAAACCATTTGAGCCATTGTTGCTTACCTATCGCTGGCTGCTCAGCGATCCACGGATCACCACCCTAAGTATTGGACCAGCGATACCTGCTGAATTAGATTGGCCGCTACAAGTGGCAAATTCCACTGCTCCGCTGACCTCAGCAGAGCACCAAAGTTTAGAACGGCTCCAGAACCATGCTGATGTTGCGTTAGGAACCGAACACTGTCGCCAGTGCTATGAATGTTTGCCCTGCCCAGAAGCAATCAATATTCCTGAAGTGCTACGTCTGCGAAATTTAGCAGTGGCCTATGACATGCAATCATTTGGTCAATATCGCTATGGCATGTTTGAACGCGCGGGGCATTGGTTTCCTGGGCGAAAAGGCAATCGATGCACTGACTGTGGTGACTGCCTACCTCGCTGTCCAGAGAACCTAGATATTCCCACCCTACTTAGAGATACCCATGATCGATTGAAAGGACCTGAGCGCAGACGATTATGGAGTGATTAAGGTCAGCACACAACAATGCAAGACTTAATAGATAGCAACAGTTGCGTATCAATTCGTCTCGCTAGTCTTAAATTCTTGCAATGCCAGCCGGAGTTCCCACATAGGTGCGTTACCGTATGTCTGTCCATCGTGACGGCCCAACCTACCCCCAACACATCTATATGGTTGCGATTTCGCATACACATCTATCGACCCCAGAGCAAAACGAAGCCGATAACCGGGTGGCTGTTTTGCTGATGGGATATGGCGAAGTAGAAAGTTACGAAGATTTTGCTAACTACAATGAACAAGCCCTCAATCTATTAACGGCTAAGTTTGCACCAGTACCTACTTGGATTTATCCTCCCTTAGCCAAGCTTTTAGCCTTATTCGACCGGCATGAGTGGGATCATCAGCACGGTCAATTTATTTCCCCGCACAATGCCATTTTTGAACGTCAGCGTGAGGGCATTGAACAGAATTTGCAGGCTAAATGGGGTGATCGGGTCAAGGTATTTAAGGCGTTTAACTTTTGTGCTCCCTTTTTGCCACACCAAGTCTTAGAAGAAATACAGGCTCAGGGGTTTACTAAGCTTTTGATCTATCCCCTGTTGGTTGTAGATTCTATTTTTACAAGTGGCATTGCGGTGGAGCAGGTTAACAAGGCCCTGGCTCAAACATGGAACGATGAGCATTGGCTAAAAAGCACGCGCTATATGCCGTCTTTTTATAATCAGCCTGACTACATTGATCTGTTGGCACAGCAGGTAAAAGACAAAATTCAGCAGCACCTGGCTGTGGCCCACCTGTCTTCCCAAACGGGCATTGTTTTGATGAATCATGGCTGTCCCCATAAAGCTAAGGGCTTTACGTCAGGGATTACGGAGAGCCAGCTGCTCTATGAAGCGGTACGAGAACGGTTGATTTATCACTATCCTCTGGTTTCTATTGGTTGGCTCAATCACGATACGCCGATGATTGAATGGACCCAGCCCAATGTCACTCTGGCAGCCAAAAATCTGATGGATTTGGGGGCTACAGCCCTAGTATTTATGCCCATTGGGTTTGCTACAGAGAATCATGAAACCCTACTGGATGTAGATCATATTATTGGTCATTTACGACGTAAGCGTCCAGATGTAACCTATGTGCAAATGCCCTGTGTGAATGATGGTGAAGAATTCACGGCCATGGCGGCTGGTTGGGTAGACGGTCTGATTTCAGACTTGCTAAGTGACCAGGGGATGGTTGCAAACCATAGCTTGCAGATTCAGCTAAGTGAAGATGTTTTGGGGCACCATCACGACCATGCTCACAATGACCATGATGAGCACCATCATGACGGACATCACCATGGCCACCATGCGCACCAAAGTCATCATCATCATGCCAGACACTAGTATCACTGATGTTTGATTGATGGTCATCTAGATTCTTATTTCAATGGTTGGTACTCCTAAAGGGTGCCGACCATTCTCTGTTTGAAAGGAGGCATGCTTATTTTAGACCCTATGGACGTAAAGCTTTATGGGCGTATTTGAACAATCAATTTCTATCAATGCCAGTGCAACGACGGTAGAGCGCTGTATTTGCGATCGCACTCTCATGCATCAGTGGCTTAATCCTGCTCTGCGCTGTGAACCCATGGGGGATGCTTGGAGCACTGAGCTCAACAGTCAAACCCGGTTCATTATTCAAATTCCTCTACTGGAGCCCAGTTTGACCAGCACTGTTTTAGAGCGTCGTCCAGGGCTGGTGGTCTGGGGCTTTACAGGTTTTTTGGTTGGACAAGATCGTTGGGAATGTATTCCAGAGGGCAAAGGAACTCGTTTGATCAATCGATTTCAATTCGAAATTCCTAACCCATTGGTGGCCTTTGGTTTTAAGAAATTTGCCGCTGACTGGACCCAACAGGATATGCAGGCCCAGTTAAAGCGACTTAAGCAAGTGGCAGAGCGGGGTAGCTAGCTACCAAAGTTAATGGGGGGAGCTTCCATAAAGCCATCTTCTTGCAGGACCTCTCCAATCAATTCCTTATCCTGATTAATACATTCAGGTTTTTTCGCATATTGACAAACCCGAGCATAGAGTCGAGCACGGGTTCCCTTGGAACCGTTGGAAAATTGCACAACATCGTTAGTGATGGTGACACCACATACGGGACAAATTTGTTCTTGGGATGGGGTATTGGTCATAGGAATTCACTCGATAACTGTGGGAACTTGTGAATGTAATTTACTCAGTTCCCTATCTAGGGTAAGTACTATTACTCATTTTCACCACTGATGTTGTAGCGATTGCTAGCAAAATCTTGGATAACTATGACGTAAAAAGAAAGTATTTGAGATTGAGTTTGTTGAGAGGTGCCACGCTTTTTTAGCAAAGTGTGAAATCATATATATACTTGACTTCCTATTGAATCAGCACTGTCCTCTAAAAGCTGCTCTTTTTGTAGTAGCTAACAGTTGGAAAGTCTTTTGAGCGCATTCATGTACGGACAAGGAAATACTGACTCTAAATCCCTGTTAAAGAGCATTGGGCTGCTTAATTGCGCATATGGACTCTAAGGCCACACTGAATCAACTTAAAGCTGCATTGCCTGAGGGGCATATGCCGTCCAGTTATGGTGTTTACTTCAAGAACACGCTCGTGGCGCTGTGCCATGCCCTTGAAGATCATATTTTGGAGCAGCCAGCAGATGCTGACCAACCGCTTGTGCTGGTCACATTTCAACAGGGTAAATGGTATCTGCAAGAGGCCGATCGGTATCAGGATATTGCCAACTGTTCTCAGCAGGTTGCGATCGCGGCAGTTGCCGATAGCGGCTTTGCTGACCACAGTACTAGTCAACTTTCCAATGTTAGTTTGGTGGACTTAGACCCTACCGACAGCCTGACCTCTGAGTGGAACCTGATTATCATGGCACCGGGCTATGCTGCCATGGTGCTGTGTCATGAGCTATCTGATGATGACTATCGCAGCGACAGTGTGCCAACAGCGGATGTTGAACGAAAATTCTACGGTTTGTGGACGTTTGAACGAGCCCCTGTAGAAGCTGCTGCAAAGATTTTGATTGAGCGCATGCAGCCTTACGACGCTCCACTTTGTGAGCAGTTAATGGATCGTTTCTATTCATTGCAAAACAGTTCCGCCAGTAGTGCCACTGATTTGAGCGGAGTCGTGTCACGTATAGTCAACTATTTGCAAAGTAGTCAGCAGCAGTTAGTGACTGTTAGTCGCCAAACAAGAGAACTTTGGGAATTGGAAGGTCAGGCGTTTAAGCTCAATCGAAATCTGGCCGCTAATAAGCTCCAAGCGTTTTTACGCATGGCCCAAAAAATTGATCAGCGTGATGCCTCTAACCCTGTAGCGTCGTTACAGGTTTCTGCTTTGGCAGAAACCATGGGACAAATTTTAGATCTACCGACGCTACAGCTGCGTCGTTTGCGTTTGGCAGGTCTGCTGTTTCGGATTGGCCTAGCCGAGGCACCCAAGGAAATTTTTCTACAAACGGCCGATCAATTGGATCAAGCTAGTTTGGTTTTTTGGCGCGATCGCGCCGCACTTGGCGGTCAGCTGCTATCGTCGATGCCTGAACTCGCTCCTGTGAGTCATATTGTTGCCCATCAATTGGAATATTGGGACGGTAGCGGTACTCCCGATGGACTTAAAGCAGACATGATTCCCGTAGAGGCCCGAATCCTGGGGCTTGTTGCCTATTTTCAGGAGCTCACCGAGTCGAGAGGAGAGCGAGCGGCTATGTCTCCCGGTGAAGCCTTAGCCCGCTGTGAAAGTTTCCAGGGAAGACGATTTGACCCCGCTCTGGTGGATTCTTTAGGGACTCTGGTGCGTTTAACCGAAATTGGCATGATGCAGTTACCCAAACGACCCAGTCAACAACCAACAGTGTGGCTTGAGGATGTTAGCCCTCCCGCTAGTGACGTAGCCCAGCGCTCAACAACGCAACAGGAGGCTACAGCATGATGCCATCGAAAGCTGAGATCAACGATATTCTAAAAGGCCATCGCAAAGATCTGATGGGTGCTGATTTGACTGGGATAGACCTGAGTGGTGCTAACCTTGCCCAGTCAAATTTGAAAGGCGCTAGCCTCAACGGCAGTTCCCTTAGAAAGGCTGATCTGCGAGCAAATCTTCGAGGCACAGACCTGATGGGTGCTGACTTAACTGATGCTGACTTGCGCAATGCAGATTTGCGAGGAGCCGTACTTTTAGAGGCCAGCACAGTAAATGCAAGTTTTGCTGGTGCATTTCTAGCCGGAGCTATCTTAAGCAATCTCGATCTAACGGGCGTAGATTTACGCGGCGCTGATTTGCGAGGGGCAAACCTATCGGGCTGTCTGTTATCAAGAGCTGATTTGGGCAATGCAAATTTGGCTGGGGCCGATTTATCGAGTGCAGATTTGGAAGAAGCTAATCTAAGTGGTGCTCTTTTACGAGGCGCTAACTTAACCCAGGCCAATTTACTGTGTGCCTGTGTCGATAACACTGATTTGGACGGAGCAAATCTCGATGGTGCCTGTGTGACAGGAACGTCTATAGTCATCTAAGTTTTTTTCAAAATGCCTTGCTGATTCTGGACTCTGCCATATTGGCTATTGCAGTTACAGCAGGCTGTCTTCACCTATGGGCTTAACTGTGCTCACCACACTGTAAATCAGTAAAAACATACTTTCTAAAAGCATCCTGATAGCCTAATTGGTACACTCAATAAATATTGAAGAAATAAAAATAAAGCCTTTGAGGTCTTGATGACTTTGTCCATAAGTAATCACTATGAGTACCCAAACCAAAAGTAAAACAGTTTTTCTACTTGTATCTATGGTGGGCTGGCTACTTAGTGGAGGAGCTCTGATCTATCTCACTCCGTTCTTAGCCAATCAACTTTCATCGTCCGAAACTACCCAGCTATGGATGGAAAATCTGAGTCGAGGTGGCTACAACCCTGGCCTGGCCATTGCGGGCGGTGGCAGTATTTTGCTACTGACCGTCCTGGGCAATGCTGTATGGTATCAGTACCTTGAGCCCAGGCAAGAGACTAAATAGCTGGAATAGCCAAAATTGATTAGTCGTGTTTGACCGAGTTGAGAAACATAGCGTTGCTCTAGTTGTGACCAACATTTCTGACCCTAGTCAACAATTTTCTATGAATTCCTAGTCAAAGGTAATCCTGGATTCGCCAATGCCGCTGGCAATTGGGCTGACGTTCAGGTGACACCATACAGTCCGCAAGCAATTTTTCTCTTAGCACAGTCGACAGACTGCTAGCTTTACCGCATCTTAAACAACCGCGAAACTTGCTTTAATTTTCAAATTATCTCGACTTAACTTGGCATGGCTACATTACTACATGGCCTGATTCAATAGCCACGGAGTGTGTTGTTATGGTTAAGCTTGCTAAGTTTTTAAGCACCGCCGCTGCAGTTGCAGCAACTGGTGCTTTAACTGCTACATCTGCAGTTGCTCAGTCCATTGCTATCGACGGTTCTAGTACTGTTTTTCCCATCACTGAAGCGATGGCCGAAGAGTACGCCCTCAGGGGTAATACGGCTGCCATTACCGTTGGTGTGTCGGGTACCGGTGGTGGCTTTAAAAAGTTCTGTGCTGGTGAAACCGTTATTTCCAATGCCTCCCGCCCCATCAAAGATTCAGAAAAAGAACTGTGTGCCGCCAACGGCATTGACTACATTGCTGTTCCCGTTGCCTATGACGCTCTGACTGTGGTAATCAACCCTGCCAACACCTGGGCTACCGAGATGACTGTGGAGCAGCTCAACGTTATGTGGGATGCACCGGCTGAAGGTGTGATTACCCGTTGGAACCAGATCGATCCATCCTGGCCCAATGAGGACATTGGTCTATATGGTCCTGGTACTGATTCGGGTACCTTCGACTACTTCACCGATGAGATCAATGGTGATGGTGGTGTGAGCCGTGCCGACTATACGGCTAGTGAAGACGACAACGTCCTGGTGCGCGGTGTGGCCAGTGATCCCTATGCAATCGGCTACTTCGGTCTGGCCTACTTTTCTGAGAATGCTGACATCCTCAAGCCTGTGAGCATCTTCAATGAGGACATGGGAGAATTCGTTGAGCCCACCGTCGCCAATGTTGAGGCTGATATGTATCAGCCCCTGGGGCGTCCCATCTTTATCTATGTAAACACTGCAGCTCTGGCGGATGCTGATTCGGGCGTGGCTGACTTCGTGGAGTTCTATGTTGAGCAGGCGGATTCAGGTGAGCTGATTCTTGAAGTCGGCTATGTTCCTCTGCCCGACACTGCCGTTGACGCGACTCTCACTGCCTATGACGCAGAGGCGGATACTGTTCTGCAGTAGCAAGTGTTCCGAGACTTCCTTTAGAATTCTCTGAGGGAGCTGTGTTTGGATGTTGCTAAGGTTCACATGCTCAGTGTGCATCAACTGGTTTGACCTTGGGGAAATGTTCGCTTCTCCAAGGTTTTTTTATCTAGGAAATCCGGTATCTGGGCTAGTGGTAAAAATACTGTCTGTTTATGGCTAGTTCTGATTTATTGACGCCAGATAATCTGGTGGTCAAGGTTACAAAGGGTGCGGTGATGCAGCCGATTTTATTTTTTCGGGCTTTGCCCTGTGTGACGGCTCAGCTATCCGCCTATGGATTTCGGCTTTTACGGCGGCCGGTGGTTTGGCTGGCATTGGCGGCTCATGGGGGATTGATGCTGTTACCGACGATCGATTTATCCGCCCCGGTAGCAGAGACAGAGGTCGAGCCAGAGCCAGAAGCAGCCCCGGCCATTGAGGCGGTGAGTCTGAGTGAAATTTTAGCTCCCCCTGAGCCTGTCCTGCCGTCGCCTGCTGAGCCCCCAGCACCAGTCGCTCCGGTAGCCATCGAGCCCCCGGTGATTACAGAAGTCCCTGAGGTGCTAGAAGAGATCCTAGAGGAGACGCCCCCGGAAGAGGAATTTGAAGAGGAATTTGAGGAAGAGCCTGCTGAGCCCCAGTCGTTTGCCTTTGACCCGGCTCAGCAGTCGGCCCTCAGCAGCAGTTTGGGGCAATTTCTGGGCGCATCAAATGCCGGCACCAACAACTTCAATATCACTGACCAATGGCTGGGCATTGATCCCAGCGATCCTATCGCTCTGCGTTTTAGATTGCGAGATGTGGAGAGAATTAGTGACCCGGCTGCCTTTTTTACCCCTGAGAGTATTAGGGCTGGTACCTATTTGCCCATGGCTGGAGTAACCTTTAAACAGATTGCTAGGAATATTGATCTGGTTAATCAAGAGGGATTAGGAGCGGCGTTAACCTCCGCAGGTATGACCCAGGTGGATGAGGGACCGTATGGGGGTCATCCCTTTTATGGCGTGTATGCCGCTGATGGGCAACCGGTGAATTATATTTCCTTGATTGATCTAAAGGGCACTACGTTGGTGTTTGTCTGGCCTGGAGATCCGCGTCAGGGATAGGCAAGTTTTGGTTGATCTTTTGCCTCCATAGTGATGAACGTTTTGAAGCTTCTGTTTAATCCTGTTTTTTTATTGGCAGCGGGTCTTCATGCTGGGCTGTTACTGATTCCGATTGCTGGGGGGTCCTCTGAGGAGGTGGTGCCAGCGCCCGATCCGCAGGGGGAAAGCATCACGGTGACCCGTATTCCGCCCAAGCAGACGGCGGCGGCCCCTTCAACCGTCCGTCCACCTGCTCAGGTGGTGCGGCAGTCCAGCCCCGGCAGCCCTAACCGGCAGCCCCGCAGTGGCCAACGCCCCAGCACGCCAGAACTGGCGGCTCCGACAGCGACCAGTGGCAATACTCGCAACCGTCAGGCCGCCCGCGATCGCAACAACAATCCGGCCCCGGGGCTCCCCGAACTGCCAGCGACCAGTGGCAATCCTCCGGGGCAGGTGCCGGTAACCACGCCCCCCTCAAACCCGTCACTTACCCCATCAGCGCCCACCCTAACAGCCCTCAGGGATGGCGTCGGTTCCAGGGCTGTTCCCGAATTACTGACTAGTTTTTTAGCGCGATTACGTTACAGCCTGGCAGGCACCAGAGATGGGGCTGCTGAAGAGGCTAAACAGGCATGGCTGGCCCAGCTAGCAGACCAGCCTGGCATTGAGGCGGCTCCGCCCCAAGACCTGGAAGAGACCCTCACCATTGGCTACCCGATCACGGTTGAGCACCAGGGCGGACCCCGTAGAATTCAAGCCTGTCTCAGTCCCCACCCCCAGCCAGCATTACTGGGGGTGGTAGTGAACCAAACCAGGGACCTGGTGGTCGAGCCCACCCTACTCCGCAGCTCTGGCTATGAGTTTCTAGATACAGCCGCCCTTTCAGCAGTAGAGGACTATGCATATTTTCCTGGGGTTACCAGCGAATCCCAGCAGATTTACACGATTCCTGTAGCTGTTGACTACGATGCTGAAGCCTGTGTAGACCTGGCCCAGCTGAGTGCTGACTCCTGAACCTGGAGTTGGATACTACAGCCGAGAGCGATCGGTGAGGATTTCCTGGCCATCTTCAGTAATCAGAACGGTGTGTTCAAACTGAGCTGAGAGTTTGCGATCGCAGGTCACAACTGTCCACCGATCTCTCAAGGTGCGGGTCACCTTTGATCCTTCATTAACAATGGGCTCAATTGCCAAGGCCATGCCGGGTTTGAGTGTCACGTTGGGTAATTCTCGGGTGCGGAAATTAAACACAGCGGGGGATTCATGCAGATTTCGTCCCACCCCATGGCCGGTAAAATCCTCCACTACCGTATATCCACTGGCGCGAATACTATCTTCAATCGCCCCAGCAATATCCAGCAGGGTGTTTCCCGGTAGGGCCTGGGCAACCCCCGCATACATAGCGGCTTCCGCTGCCGCCATTAGCTTTCGGGCTTTGGTATTCACCCGGTCCACAGCAATCGTCACACAAGAATCACCATGGAACCCTTCGTAGTAGGCTCCTGTATCTACTTTGAGTAAATCCCCGGACTTAATCACCTTGCGCTTACGGGGAATACCGTGCACAACTTCATCATTGATGCTGGCGCAAATCGAGCCTGGAAAACCGTGATAGCCCTTAAAGCTAGGTGTAGCACCCATTTCTCGAATACGTCGCTCAGCGTGGTCATCCAGGTCTGCAGTTGTCATGCCTGGTTGTACCAAGTCAGAAATTTCTTTTAGTACCGTTGCCACAATGCGACCTGCATAGCGCATGATTTCTCGCTCTTCATGCGACTTAAGTTCAATCCCCTGGGACTTTCGAGGGCCTACCATGACCGGAACAGCCAATGCCCGCGATAGCAAATTACCTAAAACATTCATAGGGGGAGTGGTAAATAGTTAAATGGTGAGTAGGGGAGTTTAGAAGTGGGAAAATTTCCAACCAATATATACAGTATGCAGGATTCTTAGCTGCAATTAGGCAAGGCATTGCGCTAAGCAGTAGGGCATTAAGGCTAAAAAGCTATTCACAAGAACGCTCCCCCATGTTCCCGAAAAAACTCTTGGTGTTTCGTACCATGTTGGCCTACTATTAAAGACCGTGCGCTTTTCAGGGCTTATGAACGCTGAGGAGATTATCCGCTCTATAGAAGCGGAACATATCAAAAAGGATATTCCCAAAATCTATGTTGGGGATACAGTTCGGGTCGGTGTCCGAATTGTTGAAGGTGGTAAGGAGCGTGTGCAGCCCTACGAGGGTACCGTAATTGCCATGCGTAATGGCGGTATCAACGAGACCATAACCGTACGTCGCATCTTTCAAGGTGTCGGTGTTGAACGTGTTTTCTTACTCCATGCACCTCGTGTAGCCAATATTAAGGTTCTACGTCGAGGTAAAGCGCGTCGTGCTAAGTTGTACTATCTTCGCGATCGCGTTGGTAAAGCAACTCGCTTGAAGCAGCGCTTTGATCGTCCCATCGAAAAAGCAGGCAAAAAATAATTCTACTGGGCTCTAAAGCCCGGAGATTAAGCCTTACAATGGGACAAGTCCAAAGAGTCGTGCGTCCTTAGTTCAGTTGGTAGAACGTCGGTCTCCAAAACCGAATGTCGAGGGTTCGAGTCCTTCAGGGCGCGCTGAGCGATAGCACAAGTTCTGCCTAGAGCCTTTTGGAATGTGTTGTTGGTTTTTGATCTGCAGCATGTCTGAATTTATTGCTGAAGAGAGAGTTTTCATTTTCTTGCAGGCAATGAGCTTTAGGTAGAATTTTTGCTTGGATAGCTCTAGATCGATGTCATATTGATCAGACTTGACATAGCAAACAAGGAAGCTAATGACGTGGTCAAAAAGGACGCTAAGAAAGTAGTCGACAAGCAGCCAAGTGACTCCTCTGACTCGTTTGATGCAGGGTCTTTTGTTAAAGGCACTCGCGAAGAGTTAAGTAAAGTGGTTTGGCCCTCCAGGCAGCAGCTGCTCAGTGAATCTGCGGCTGTAATTCTAATGGTGGGTATGTCTGCAACGCTTATTTACTTAGTGGATAAACTATTTGGTTGGGCTTCTAGACAGGTGTTCTAATGACTTACGCTTCTGACGATTCAAACAATCCGGTGGATAGTGATGAATCTCTGGTTCCCCAGGAACCGAGAAAATCACAGTCTCGCTGGTATGCAGTACAAGTAGCCTCCGGGTGTGAAAAACGCGTCAAGCTCAATCTTGAGCAGCGAGCAATCACCTTGGGTGTGAATCAGTACATTTTTCAGATTGAAATACCGCAAACTCCAGCGGTCAAACTGCGAAAGGATGGCAGTCGTCAGAACATCGAGGAAAAGGTTTTTCCTGGATACGTCCTCATCCGAATGATTTTAGAAGATGACGTATGGCAGGTTGTCAAAAACACCCCCCATGTCATTAACTTTGTCGGCGCTGAAC
>JBCCQQ010000095.1:0-17216 GCA_039024555.1 Cyanobacteria bacterium P01_D01_bin.156 | reverse complement strand
GAACGACCCCAATACTCAGTATTGCAAAGACGTTATTTCATTGTTCACATCAGTCTCAATCATTCAAGCTACGGGAAGGCCACACAATCCTTTCGCGGACGGCTGCGACCTTCTGTTGACAAATCCCATGACAGGGTTGTAGGGCGGCAGTCCGCCCTGCCCATGGGGAAACCCCAGTATGCATACCTTTCAGTACCTAAATACTTCCGGAAAGGAACTCGGAGGAGCCCCAAGCAACCGGTTTTGCACCAAACCAATACCCCAAAAACACCTAACCAAAAACCAAAACCCCGCTACTATTGAGCCAAAACAGCTAAACCGCTAGGGTGTATAAGGCACATAGACCTCGCACACGACAAAGCAAACCTAGAATGCGATATCTGATCACCAGCGCACTTCCCTACATCAATGGAATTAAGCACTTGGGCAACCTGGTGGGGTCGATGTTGCCCGCCGATGTGTATGCCCGATTTCTTCGTCAGGAAGGTGAAGAAGTTCTCTACATATGTGCCACCGATGAGCATGGTACCCCAGCAGAAATTGCAGCTCTAGAAGCAGAACTAGATGTAGCAGAATTTTGCACCCGCCAGTACCAAAAGCAAAAGGATATCTACGCCCGATTTGGCCTGTCCTTTGACTACTTTGGCCGCACCTCAGCTCCTGAAAACCACGAACTAACTCAGCATTTTTACCATCAGCTGGCGGAGCACGGCTTTATTGAAGAACGAGAAATTAGCCAAATCTATTCCTTAGAGGATGAACGCTTTTTACCCGACCGCTATGTCACCGGCACCTGTCCCCACTGTGGCTACGAAAAAGCGCGAGGCGATCAGTGTGAAAACTGCACTAAGGTACTGTCCCCCACCGATCTGATTGATCCTAGGTCCACGATTTCTGGCAGCACGAATTTAGAAGTACGCAGTTCCAAGCATTTATTTTTGTTACTCGATAAGCTCAGCGACGAAGTACGCACCTGGGTAGATGCCCAAACCCAGTGGCCCAAACTTACCACCGCCATTGCTAATAAATGGCTGGATGAAGGTCTGCAAAGCCGAGGCATCACCCGAGATTTGAGCTGGGGAGTTTCGGTGCCTGCCGATGGGTTTGAGGGCAAGGTATTTTATGTTTGGTTTGATGCACCCATTGGCTATGTGTCTGCGACAAAAGCCTGGGGAGACAGTACCAATAACGATTGGGAAAGCTGGTGGAAGGGGGACGATGTCCACTACACCCAGTTTATGGCGAAGGATAATCTGCCTTTCCATACGATTATGTGGCCCGCCACAATTTTGGGCAGTCGCGAGCCGTGGAAGATGGCGGACTACATCAAAGGGTTTAACTGGCTGAATTATTACGGTGGCAAATTTTCCACTAGCTCTAAACGGGGTGTGTTCCTGGACCAGGCATTGGAAATTGCTCCGGCGGACTACTGGCGCTACATGCTGATGGCTAGTGCTCCTGAATCTTCGGATTCTGCCTTTACCTGGGAACAGTTCCAGAACCGAGTCAATAAGGAGCTAGCTGATAACCTCGGCAACTTTGTTAACCGCATTCTGAAATTTACGAAGTCTAAATTTGGTCTAGCGGCACCCGAAGGCGGCACCCCTGGCAATGCTGAAGCTGAGCTAGAGACCACCTGTAAAGACTTGGTGGAAAAACTGCGCGGCCACCTGCGCCAGCAGGAATTCCGTCGGGCAACAGAAACCCTCAATGCCCTTTGGACAGCGGGTAATCAGTACATTGATGTGCGGGCTCCCTGGTCCTTGTTTAAGACAGACAAAGAAGAGGCTGCGGTGGTGATTCGCACCTGCATTAATTTGATTCGGCTGTATGCGATCGCAAGCGCCCCCTTTATCCCCCACTCTGCCGAAACCCTGTACGACGCCCTGCAGCTCACCGATGAAGAACGCAATAGCACCATGGCCGACGCCACGGACCTCACCATCCTGGCTGCCGGTCGTCCGTTTGTGGTCCCCGCCCCCCTGTTCCAGAAGCTAGATGACGATCGCGTTGCTGAACTCAAAGCCCAGTATGGCGGCGAGTAAACGCCCGCCTACTAGTTGTTTAAGAGACTTCAATACCCATGACATACTTAAAAACTTCTTTTTTACCCAAAGCCCTGATCGCTCCTGTCCTTCTTTCCGCCACACTTTTTGGCTGTAATACCACCACCGATAACTACGGTAACCCCGTCGCTACAGATACCGATGTCCCCTACGTTGCCGTTACTCAAATTGTGGAACACCCCGCCCTTGATGCCGTACGTGATGGTCTGCAGGACAAGCTAAAAGAAGAAGGGTACGAAGCCGATAGCTCCCTTAAGTGGGAATGGGAAAGTGCCCAGGGGCAGGCAGCGAATGCGGCTCAGATTGCCCAAAAGTTTGCTGGCGATAATCCAGATTTGATTGTTGCGATCGCGACGCCATCGGCCCAGGCCGTGGTGGGTAACACCGATACTATTCCTGTCGTATTTTCCGCTGTGACTGACCCCGTCGGTGCAGAGCTAGTACCCAGTCTAGAAGCATCTGGCGGTACGGTTACGGGCGTCAGCGACCTTTCCCCCATTGATGAACATTTGGCGCTAATTGCCGACATTAACCCCGATGCAAAGACTATCGGTGTGATTTACAACGCAGGAGAGTCCAACTCTGTCAGTCTGGTGACTCTGCTCAATGAAGAAGCTGCTGCTCAAGGTTTCTCCATTGAAGAAGCGACGGTCTCCACCTCCGCTGATGTGGTAACCGCTGCAGAAAGCTTGGTGGGCAAGGTAGATGCGATTTATGTACCGACGGATAACACGGTTGTGTCGGCCCTAGAGTCGGTAATTCAGGTGGGGAATGAGAACCAGCTGCCGGTGTTTGCAGGGGATACGGATTCTGTGGAAAGAGGCGCGATCGCAACCGCCAGCTTTGACTACTACGAAGTCGGTCGTCAAACCGGTGAAATGGTTACCCGTATTCTCGGCGGTGAGAACCCCGGCGACATTCCCGTGGAATTGGCAAAGACCGTGGATCTAGCCGTAAACTTAGCTGCTGCCGAAGCCATGGGCGTAACGATTCCCGATGCCATCAAAGACAGCGCTGATCAGGTATTTGAATAAGAGGTTTGTAATCATTGCCCTGTGTAATCAGCTATCAATAGGGTGCCAGAGTTCGGAATTCACTATCAGCCGAGATTTTCTAACTTCGGCTAATACCCGTTTAACCAACTGTTCCCAACAAGATTCCCAAAACCTTTTCTACAGGCGGTACTGCATAGTCCGCTAAATCAATTTCTACCGTCTGCCCCGACAGTTTTAGGAAACGCCATAGGCTCCCGGTGGTGACAGCACCATAATATATTGCTGTCACAGGTCTCCCTTGCTCCTGATTAAATCGTTGAGCTGCCACTAGCTCAGTAATACACTGCCCCAATCCAGGATTAAGGTCCTCTTTTTTCGCTTCCACAATCATTACCGCTGGCGCTTCAATCAGCAGCTGTTCCTGGGACTGACTGATCAAAAAATCACAGATACCACTGAGACCTACGGATGCATCCACCGTAAAGTCTGTACCCGAAAATAAGCTAATCTGCCGCTTCAGTCGCTCCCGAACTTCCACCAAGATAGGGCTAATCAACAGCTCAGATCGGGCTTTTTCAGTTCCCACAGCAATGGCCATGGACAGATTACGATCTAAGGTTTGGGCCAGATAATCACTCGGCTGAACCGGAGAAAAGCCAGTTAAAAATTTTCCTGTCTCGATAAGCTGGAGTGAAAAATCATCTTTAACCTTACGTAGGGTGAAATCACTGTAAGCCATAGGCGTGGAAGTACAGATACTCCAAATCAAGCCTTTTTAAGAATATCTAGTAAGGCCAAGAGTCAATCAACTCTTGTTTCAATTAGTTGAAATCGCAGAGGTATCTCAGATGCACTCCAAACAAGATCTCACAGCAATGCTCGTGCCGTTTTATCTGGGTGAAAAGTCAGACGTCAAGGGACGCACAATCCAACAAATATGGGCATGGGATTTTTATGAGTAACTGCGAATTCTATGCCATCCGTGACGACATACTCAACGTTCTTGACTTTATCTATGCCGAGACAGATTGCCATGTCTTTGAAAAGTCGTCAGAATTTGGACAAGAACTCCGTGAATTTACGTCAACCAAACAGCTGGCAGAGGTATTTAACTTAGGGCTCTGCCACGGAAAACAGAAATATTCAGCATTGCTGCAACTCTACACGCCCAGTGCTTCTGACAACTTTGTGATCCAGAAAATTGCTCTCAATCCTAAATACTGTAGCGGTCATACATTTCGATACGAAGCCAGTGGCTGGGGGCTGATCCAACTTTATTTGGGTGGAATTTCAGAACGAGGTATTCATCACTCACACACAAATCACAACAGCGAAAAACGTGCCCAGAAATGGGAATCCATATACTTTGACCAACTTGGTAGCGTAGACACTTGGAACTGGAAACAACTATCCAAGGTATCCAGAAAAATCCGCTATCACATTCGCAATCGTCTCGCTGTTGGCAAATGGGGCAGCCGTCCAATTCTTCACTCGGCCCAGAAACTCATCGATAAGGAAGGATGTGAACGACTCTTCAACTAAATGACAAGCGTGAAACGTCGCTTATCATAAGTGTGGCGCTGTTCAATTTTTAGCCCATGGTTCAAGTTGACTTGAGAACCTATCTTCCCCCCAGCACTGAGCTTCCTGACTCAGATGATATCCCTGTGGATAATGAGGACTAAAATCTGAGGAGCGTAGTCTGAAAAAGCGGACTAACTATAGACAGCGGTAACTTATACAGTCAAACCTATGGTGATGAGGGGGAAACTCACTACCTGGAAGGATGATAGAGGCTTTGGTTTTATCCAACCAGCTGGTGGTGGCAAAGATGTTTTTCTGCATATCACTGCTCTGAAAGGTGCAGGTCGTCGTCCTAAAGTCGGGGATACGATTCTGTACGAGCGGGTAACTACATCTGATGGAAAAATACGGGCTGCTAGAGCTTCCATCCAAGGTGTCGTTCCCCAACGTATGGCAAACCAACGAAAAAACAGACAGGGGAATTCTCTTAAAGTCATTATTGGCAGCGTATTGCTCGGTATTGCTGTTTTATTTGCAATACACCGTAGTCCCAGCTATTCTCCTTCTCCAATTACAGCGATTACTCAGCCAGACTGTGTTATTAAAGGCAATATTTCTATAAATACAGGTAAGAAGTGGTACCACCTACCCGGCATGGAGGATTATGAGTCAACGGTTATTAGCCCAGACGAGGGGGAGAAATGGTTTTGTTCTGAGGAGGAAGCACGCGAAAATGGCTGGAGTAAAGCGCCGAACTAACCACAATCGATGGTTGAATAGCTAACGAAGGCCTGTAGCCCACAGCTGTTCATGTCCCTTATTGCCTTTCTTGGAGCTATTGAAACCGGTTTACTCTATGGCTTTCTTAGTCTGGGAGTTTACCTCTCCTTTCGGGTGCTTAAATTTCCAGACCTGACGGTGGATGGCAGCTTTCCCCTTGGTGCCGCTGTCGTTGCCACCCTTATTACCAAAGGAGTGAATCCTTGGATGGCGACTGCGGCGGCCATGGCAGCGGGTGCCTTAGCGGGTCTGTGTACGGCTATTCTGAGTGTCCGGTTTAATATCCTTAATTTGCTAGCCAGTATTCTGACCATGATTGCGCTTTATTCCATTAACCTGCGCATTATGGGGCGGCCCAATGTACCGCTGCTAAACCAACCCACATTGTTTGATGGCCTGGAAACCCTTTTACCCATTTGGGTGATTCTGCTGGTGGGTCTGGTCCTAACCAAATTGCTCATGGACTTTTTTCTTACCTCAGATCTGGGTCTGGCGATGCGAGCTACGGGGATGAATCCGACAATGGCTAATGCGCAAGGCATTTATACAGACCGCTTGATTTTGCTGGGAATGGCCTTGAGTAATGCGTTGGCGGCGTTGTCAGGAGCCCTGTTTGCCCAGGTGAATGGGTTTGCCGATGTGGCTTTAGGGGTGGGTACGGTGGTGGTAGGACTGGCCACAGTGATTCTGGGAGAGGCGATTTTTCCAAGCCGCACTGTGCGCTGGGCTACCCTGGCGGTGATTTTAGGCTGTTTGATCTATCGACTGGTAATTGCCCTTGCTCTGAATGCGGATATTTTAGGACTGCGGGCCCAGGATCTGAATTTGGTAACGGCGGTAATTGTGGTGCTGGCCTTGGTATTGCCACAGGTTAATCTGTTGGCAAAATTCAAACGGTAGTTTTATGCATCTGCTCTGGGCACCCACAAGGGGATGCCTCTACGGCACTCACAAGGGGATGCCCCTACATATATCCATGGGCCATGATTTCTCTTTCTGATATCCACGTCACGTTTAATCCGGGTACTCCGCTAGCGAAATCGGCCCTGCTGGGGGTGGATTTAGAGATTGCTACTGGGGAATTTATTAGCGTTATTGGCAGTAATGGCGCGGGTAAATCTACGCTGCTCAATGTTATCAGCGGTGATATTTTTTGCGATCGCGGCTCCATGACTATTGGAAACCAGAATGTCACTACCTGGTCCACGGCGCGGCGGGCCACCTTGGTATCGCGGGTATTTCAAAATCCACTGGCGGGGTCCTGCGCCGACTTAACCATTGAGGAGAATCTGGTACTGGCCTTTCGTCGAGGTCAGGATCGAGGACTACGGCCTGCCCTTAACAATCGACTGCGCGATCAGTTTCGCGCCAGGCTAGCTAGTTTGGACCTAGGTTTAGAAAATCGACTGTGCGATCGCATTGGCCTACTGTCTGGGGGTCAGCGTCAGGCCCTAAGTTTAGTAATGGCCACCCTAGCCCCGGCCAAAATTTTATTGCTAGATGAGCATACCGCTGCCCTAGACCCAAAGACCGCCCATTTTATTATGGAGCTCACTGTACAGCTGGTAGCAGAACATGCACTGACAACGCTGATGGTCACCCACAGTATGCGCCAAGCAGTGGCTGTAGGCAGTCGTTTGCTGATGCTCCACGAGGGCCGCATTATTTTTGATGCTTCTGGAGCTGCCAAAGCAAATCTCACCGTGAATGATTTGCTGAATCGTTTTGCTGGAGATGCTCTTAACGACGACAGCCTACTCCTAGGCTGAACTTAAACTTTGAAAACAATGAAACTATTAGCATCCAGTCTATGTCTGGGGCCTTGGGGATAGATAAACATGAATGTTTGAAACACATCCTGTGCGTTCATCCAACGCATTGATACCGTAGCTTTATTAAGCGACTTAACATAATGGCCAGAAAACTTAACGTTTTTTCCTGGTTTAGGGGACCCCTATCCCGAAATACTTAACAATTACAAGTCGATTTTGTCATTCTTGATGCAGCCCATTTCTGAGGAATCAATTAACCTAAACCCTATATTGTCAGGTAAATACCCACCCGCTTTTCGATAGCTTCAGAAAATTAGAGTAGAAAATTTTTTCTCTCAGAAAAGTTACATTACTTAAAATTATGCTAATCTTGATTCACAATGATGCAGCATCACTAATTTTCTAACGAACTTGTAATTATCCCTGTTTTAAGGTTTCAGGGGCCTGGATTGTCTCTACAGTTGCTCCATTGCATATCAGCTCTTGTTGTATATCGAAGCATTTGGTTACTTTAAGCCGACAAGTGTTTTAGAGACTTACAGTTCTTTTATTCATATCCAACGGCTGGTCTAAGGCTGGCTAATCCCTCTCATAAATGTGAGAGGCACTTCCGTTTTCTCTGTAGTTTGCGCTGCGTCACACCCATGAATTCTCCTCAGACATCCAGCGATTTAGTTCGCACATATCTCAAAGAAATAGGGCGAGTGCCACTGCTAACCCACGAGCAAGAAGTTGTTTACGGGAAGCAGGTTCAGAAGTTTGTTGCTCTAAACAATCAACGTAGTGATTTAAGCGAAAGCTTAGAGCGAGACCCAAGTCCTCAGGAATGGGCCGATGCAGCAGGTTTATCTGTTGATGAATTAACTAAAGCTATTGAAGCGGGTGAACTGGCAAAGCGTCGCATGGTGGAAGCTAATTTGCGTCTGGTGGTCTCCGTTGCTAAGAAGTATATTAAGCGCAACGTTGATCTGTTAGACCTGATTCAGGAAGGTACTATTGGTATGCAGCGCGGTGTTGAGAAGTTTGATCCTCTCAAAGGGTATCGTTTCTCTACTTATGCTTACTGGTGGATTCGCCAGGCGATCACTCGTGCTATTGCTGAAAAGAGCCGCACAATTCGTTTACCCATCCACATTACTGAAAAGCTGAACAAAATTAAGAAGGCTCAGCGTCAGCTATCTCAGAAGCTAGGAAGGGCCGCTACGGTAGCGGAACTGGCAGAAGAAGTTAAGCTGACATCAAAGCAAGTTAGGGATTATTTGGAGAAGTCTCGTACTCCCTTATCCCTAGACCTACGCATCGGTGATAATCAGGATACTAACCTGGGCGATCTTCTAGAGGATCCAGGCCAGTCTCCTGAAGACTACGCTACTCAATCTCTGCTACGCAAAGATTTAGACCGATTGATGGCAGAACTGACGCCGCAACAACAGCGAGTGTTGAATCTGCGTTTTGGTCTGGATGATGGCAAGCACATGACCTTGGCCAAGATTGGTGAAATCCTCAGCATTAGCCGTGAGCGTGTACGCCAAATTGAGCGTGAAGCGTTAACACGGTTGCGTAAGCGCCAAGCGGACATGCAGGAGTATTTGGCCAGTTAGAGAATTTGGTTTATCACCCAGTCTCGCCAGTGTCCCGGCATTAGGTCAATGCCAATAGCGGACTTGATTAGGTAGCCGATTACAATAGCTGAAATGGTTACCAAAACGTTGAGGGTAACAATCAGCGTAATCACTGCCGCTATGTTGCCTATGCGGCTACCCGAACTTTGTTGCCGATTTTTGTGACGGATATCTTCCCCTACCAGCAGCCTGAAATAAAATCGTGAGACTAACAGGTCAATCGTGAAACTTAGGTCAACAATTTTCTGGGAAGGTTTACCGATAGCAAGTTGAAGGAGGCGTTTTACTTCTTGCCTCTGTTCGTTACTTAGCTGTTGGGCAATGCTTGGTTCTAGCCTGGCTAGTAGACTATCAGCGGTGCGGGTCGTCCTATTTTGGTAATGTGTGTTTTTAGGGTTTATCCTGTCAAGCATTTAGGTTGTTTGCCCTGTTGTAGTTGCATAGAGCTAGTGCTGAGTGCATTGGTGGTTCTGGCTGTACGGTCTAGTTGGGGCGGTGATCACTACTCCCTTTCTTAGAAAGCTCCGTAAACGTTATGACCCAGGCTCAGTGCCAGAAAGCTCAGGCTTCCAAACAGAAGTGTGTAGCGCCAGTGAAATCTTCGTTGTTGGGCAAAATCTGTTACGGCGGTACCCAACAGAATGATGAGTAAACTGCCTAGCAACCAGAATATAAGTAGGGTGCTGGACCAGATTTGAGCTGGGGTAAATGGAATCGGTACGCTGTTGATAGCGGGCCACGGATGGGAGAGGGCATAGACGATCACTATGCTAGAAAAGCATGCCTCCGATAGCACAATTCCCGCAATGCCTGTGGTGGCTGTGTAAGCAACCAAAAGAGACATAACTAACCACATGGTGGCACTGGCCTGACAGCTAGATAGGTAAAATCCGCCTACACTGTACCCAAGTAAAATTGCGATCGCATATCGCAGTCGTTCATATCTAGGTCGAATAAGTGCCGTGGGAGGTTTATTCATCAACTGCCTAAAAACCTAGTCTACTTTTCCCAAAATTGCTCCCCTAGTATCATCTTTAATACCCACTAGTCTCTTTGATATAGGGGCTTTTAAGTCCTTATATCAGTGGCAACCCGGTAACCCATACTGCAATCACTTAGTCAGAACAAACGTTGAAGTAATTACAGCCATGACAGCATCACCTAGCAACGTGAATCCAGGAAATCAAACAGTACCGCTAGGGCCAGGTGGTCCCAGTGTTTCAGCACTAGGAGTAGGTACCTGGTCCTGGGGAGATTCCTTATTTTGGCAATACGGTAAAGGCTATGGTGTTGATGATGTTGCGGCGGCGTTTAAAGCGTCCCTCTCGGCAGGCATCACCTTTTTTGATACGGCTGAGGTTTACGGATTAGGTAAATCAGAAGAACTGTTAGGAGAGTTTCTGCAGCAGACGGATACACCTGTGGCAGTGGCTACTAAATATTTCCCGCTACCGTGGAGATTTTCCGCCCAGGCGGTCGCCGATGCCTTAACGGCCAGCTTAAAGCGATTGAAATTACCAACGGTCGCTCTTTATCAAGTGCATTGGCCCTTTGATTTTTTAATGGGTCAAAAGGCATTAATGAATGCTTTGGCAGATGAGGTCAAACAGGGACGAATTCAGTCTGTTGGTGTGAGTAACTATTCGGCGAGTCAAATGCACCAAGCCCATAGCTACCTGGCTGAGCGGGGTATTCCCCTGGCCGTTAATCAGGTGCAATACTCTCTGCTACATCGCAAAATTGAATCTAATGGTGTGCTGTCGGCTGCTAAGGATTTAGGAATTACGGTTTTAGCCTATAGCCCTCTGGCCCAAGGTCTGGTGACAGGTAAGTACACGGTGGATGCTTATCAGCCTCCCACGGGAGCTCGTCGTTTAGATCCCCGCTTTAGTAAAAGTGGGCTACAGAAAATTTCTCCTGTGATTGCCACGTTGCACGATCTGGCAAAGCGCTACGACAAAACACCTGCCCAGGTAGCGCTGAACTGGTTGATTAGTCAGGGAGCTGTGATTCCGATTCCAGGGGCTAAAAATGCCGACCAGGCCACCCAAAATGCAGGGGCACTGGGCTGGTACCTAACGTCAGACGATTGTGAAAAACTAAGTGAGGTAAGTCAACCATGGCTGTAGAAACTAAAGCCGCGCAATCTACCGCCTATGAGATTTTAAGTTCTACCCAGCGACAGCGGGTGAGCGATGGTAGTACGGTGCCTTTGATTGTGCCTGGGGCCACCAAGCAGCTAGTGCTGGTTTGGCCACAGCTAGGTGACTTTGACAGTTTGGAATATGCTTGGTGGCTCCGTCGCGATGCTGAGCAGTTGGCGGAACAAGGACTAAGCGTTAGGGCAGTGGGTATTGGCGATCGCAACTCCGGTCAGGCCTTCTGTGCCTACACGGGTTTCTCTGAAGACTCACTATTGCTGGGCCCTGATGGAGTCTTGCACCAAGAGTTGGGACTTTACCCTGGCCTGACCCTGGCGGTTCCAGGATTTAACCAAAAGCAAAATGCCTGTTTAAATCTGTTGCTGATGTGTGCCGGCATCGGTAGCCCTGGCACCCTTACAGAAGTTTTTCGCGGTTATTTGGGCGATCGCAACGCTCCCCAACTGATCAAAGATGATGAGGTGGTACAGGCTACACCTCTACCGCCCATCAAAGGTGAATTTTTTAAGCGGGCAGGGGGCAAAGGTTTTCAGCGGCCCTTTGAGCTAGCCACCCTGCGGCTGCGGAACATGGTGGAGGTGTTGGGTAAGTGGAACACCTATGTGCCGGATGTGAGTCATATTACCCAGCGAGGAGCTACCTATGTGGTTGCGGCTGGCAAGGTTGCGTACGAGCATCGCGATCAAAATATTTTGGGGTTTGCTACCGATATGAGCAATCCACTGTCATTTTTAGAGGATGTGGGTTTAGGCAATTAAAACAACAGGTTAGAAATAAAGTACTGGGGATAGATATCCAGCACCTGCATTAGACCAAAGCCGAGTAGCCCGGTACCTAGTAACGCCGTGCCGAAGCCGATGGTATTTTTGACCCAGAGGGTGCAAAATTCCACGTATTTATCCATTAGGAAAATCACGAGAAAGGTGCCTGCGATCGCATTAACTACTCCCAACTCTAATGATGTAGCCACCCAGATCAGCAGCGGCCCACTGATAAACGTAACAACATTTCTCAGCCAGTAGTTTTCTTTTGCCACCCACTTAGACGACAGGATCAGCATGCCAACAAAATAGACAAAGGTGCCTGTGAACAAGGCTCCAGTTTGAAATACATCCAGCGAACTAGGGAAATAATGCTGAGTTAAGCTAAGGCCAAAAATGGTTAAACAGGCAGCGGCAAAGGTACCTTGACCGGCTTTATTCGTGCTGTTAAAGCCGATGATAATGGTTAACGGCCCCGCCAATAGAACAAAACCAAAGAATGCGACAAATGCCAGGGAGGCCAACACACCTAGGGTGATACTTTGGTTCCACCAGGCTGCCCCAGCATAGACTGCGCAGCAGGTGCCAGAGATAAATTTGATATCTTTATCAAAATCTTGGAAAAATGATTTCCAGTTTTCTTTATCGTGCAACAATCCGAGGCTTAGGAAAAAGACAACTGCACCGAGAAAATTGGGGGTAAGTCCCTTAAGGAGAATCATTAAAGTGGCTCCCACCCCGCAAAAGAAGACTTTATAGATAACGATAGGTATCTTTTTTAAGAAATCTACGATAGTGAGAACGATAGCCAGGAAAATACCTGACAGAATTTGGAAGAGCTTTTTAATAATGCTAAAGCACAGCAGTCCAGTGCCTAACACGCTGACCATTACTGCCAATACTCTAACAATTACTTGAATGCGAAAGATCGCTTTGAACTGATTCCAGTGACGCAGATCGTCAACGCTAATGGATTCACCGCGCAGGTTAGATGCCTTGTCTGCATAGAACTGCCGTTGCTCGTTGCCTAGCTCAGGAGATAGCACTTCTCGTATTTCCAGGTCATCTACGGTGAGAACATGGTTTCTTAGGATGGAGATGTCGTTATAGTCAGGGGCGCTATTAGCGGCGAAGGCTGGCTGTACCCATACGGTCAACAGGGCGATTAGCGATAAAAGTGCGCATAAAATTCTTTTCACGGGTCATACTTCCTAGCCACAGTCAGCGTGAGTCATCTTGTAGGGGCACATCGGGAATTGCAAAGCAATCCCTTGTGGTTGCCCTGCGACATGAGTGACAGCCTTGCCCTCGAATTATGGAGATTTTTTCGGCAAAGTAGACCTTATGCACCCATTGATGGCTATGGTATGCGAGCTGCCATGGCAATGGAGTCATGGGCATGCGCCCATCTAACTGGCACATTCAAAATTGTTGCTAGCATGACGCTTGGCGATCTCTGGTTCCCCTTACTCAAGGCGGAATTGTTTCATTGTCTGGACAGAAAATCTGAAGGCATTGAAAGCTCATTTGATGAAAGGCATGACCTACGTGGAGGTGGGCTAAACAACAATGCGATAATCTGATTAATCGACCCCGCCGTAACCCCTATCTATGCAATTAAGGACAACCTACTAGGGTGGGGTCTAGGGCGGCCTCCCGGCCCTATTCATGGGGGGTTGGGGAACTCGGAGGGACCCCAAGCAACCGGTTTTTCCTCCGATTGATACCCTTAAAACGTCACCGTTTGGTAACCTGCATTAAATCCATCTATGCAGCTCTCACAGCTTCAAACCCTGAACTATCGCCAAAATGAAACTTAATTTCCCCTTCAAGAGTATTGCTATCTTTAAGCTTGCACCACCCACGACCAAATGCCGGATCGTTCTCGTCTCCGCCTTCCCAGCTGAAATGTAAGCTTGCTTCGTCGCCTTTGCCAGAGATTGAACCGTCTAAATCCCCTGTAACTAAGCCAAATTGAAATTCACCGATATAGTTGGACTCGATTGTGATGTAAGCCTGCACTTCCATGTTGAAATAGTCTTCATCCCACAGTTCCATGGACTGAATGTGCCAGGTGCCTGTTAAGTTCATTGCTTATGCTCCAGAGTCTCTTCTAAGTATAAAAAAGAATGGCTGAGGAGACTCCTTATAGTCCATGACTCCCAGTAAAGTATCATCATCCACTTTTCGAAAGGCGTCATTAATGGGTAGATAGTCATAAATCATGGTGGCGCTGACTTTGCTACGATATTCCATCATCCGTAATCTGGCCTGACTCTCTTCTGTTTTTAATAGCGATGTGGTTAGTCCCAGCAGTGGCTGCATAAGATCACTTTTGAGACCGGGCAGTTTTAAACCCCATTTCATGGCCAGGGGTTGGGGGGCGACTTTGATAATCTCTCCTTGGGGGTCTAAGAACAATAGGGGGTGGACAGTTTCGATATCGATGAATTCTTTGCCGTACCAGTTGGAGGCTTCGAGCAGGCCGTCCATGGGGTGGTCGGTGTGGAGGTCGGAGCCTTGCCAGCGGCCTAGCATGAAGTCTAGGGTAACAGGGGCTAGGGAGTCGAATAGCTGAAATGCTTTTTCGGTTGTTGTTTTGCCAGTTTCAAGAATAGTCTGACAGTTTTCTAAGGTTTCCATTGTTGATATTTGGTGGGGTGAATCGAGAAACGTATTGTTTCAGGATATCCTGATATCCCTGTAGAGCCACACCAATACACAAGGCATCGCTCCTACGAGATATTGATTACCTGCAACCATTGCTCACGATTCTGTGTCGATGCCATCGCATAATGCCATATCTTCGTCGCTAATTTTGACTGGATTATGGGCCACATGATAGCGGATCCATTCACAGCCACGAACAACTAATGAATCTAAGCTTAGAGCCTCTAAGTCCCAGAGTTTGATGGTTTTGTCATCACTGCTACTGACAAGAGTCCTGCCATCGGGACTAAAGCCCACACTCCAGACAGGCGCATTATGGTCGTTGAGGCTGCGAATTTCCTCGCCTGTTTCCACATCCCAGAGTTTGATGGTTTTGTCATCACTGCTACTGACAAGAGCCTTACCATCGGGACTGAATTTCACACTCCATACCGATGCATCATGGCCGTTCATGCTATGAATTTCCTCGCCTGCCTTCACGTCCCAGAGTTTGATGCTTTTGTCATCACTGCCACTGACAAGAGTCTTGTCATCAGGACTAAAGTCCACATTAATGACTGTATCAGTATGGCCGTTGAAGCTACGGATTTCCTCGCCTGTCTTCACGTCCCAGAGTTTGATGGTGTTGTCACCACTACCACTAACAAGAGCCTTACCATCAGGACTGAAGCCCACACTATTGACCGTGTTATTATGACCATTGAGACTACGAATTTCCTTGCCTGTCTCTACATTCCAGAGTTTGATGGTTTTGTCATCACTGCCACTGGCAAGAGTCCTACCATCGGGACTGAATTTCACACTCCAGACAGGTGCGTTATGACCGTTCATGCTATGAATTTCCTCGCCTGTCTTCACGTCCCAGAGTTTTATCGTGCTGTCATCACTCCCACTGACAAGGGTCCTGCCATCGGGACTGAAGCTCACACTCCAAACTTGCCTATCATGACCATTGAGGCTGCGAATTTCCTTACCTGTCATCACATCCCAAAGTTTGATAGTGGTGTCACCACTCCCACTAACAAGGGTCTTGCCATCAGGACTGAATCCTACAATAAAGACTAGCTCATCATGGCCGTTGAGGTTGCGGATTTCCTCGCCTGCCTCCACATTCCAGAGTTTTATCGTGCTGTCAACACTGCCACTAACGACAGTCTTGCCATCAGGACTGAAGCCCACACTAGTGACCGTGTCATCATGGTCATTGAGGCTGCGGATTTCCTCGCCTGCCTCCACGTCCCAGAGTTTTATCGTGCTGTCAACACTGCCACCAACGACAGTCTTGCCATCAGGACTGAAGCCCACACTAGTGACCCACCTATCATGGCCATTGAGGCTGCGGATTTCCTCGCCTGTCTCCACATTCCAGAGTTTTATCGTAGTATCAACACTGCCACTAATGACGGTCTTGCCATCGGAACTGAAGCTCACGCTATTGACTGGTGCACTATGGTCGTTGAAGCTGCGGATTTCCTCGCCTGTTTCCACGTCCCAAAGTTTGATGGTGGCATCAAAACTGCCACTGACAAGAGTCTTACCATCAGGACTGAAGTCCACACTAATGACCGCATTATCATGGCCATTGAGGCTACGAATTTCCTCCCCTGTATTCACATCCCAGAGTTTGATGGTGGCGTCAAGGCTTCCACTGACAAGGGTCTTGCCATCAGAACTGAAATTCACACTAGTGACCGTGTCATCATGCTCGTTGAGGCTGCGAATTTCCTCGCCTGTCTCTACATCCCAGAGTTTGATGGTGGCATCAAAACTGCCACTGACAAGAGTCTTATTATCAGGACTAAAACCTACACCAGTGACTTCCCCATCATGGCCATTGAGGCTGCGGATTTCCTCGCCTGTCTCCACGTCCCAAAGTTTAATGGTGGCGTCAACGCTACTACTGGCAAGGGTATTTCCATCAGGGCTGAAGCTCACATTAATGACCGCATCATCATGGCTATTAAGGCTGCGAACTTGGTTGCTTTTCAAAATAACTTGCTGCAGCGCGTTCAATCCTTCCGGTTGGGTAACCTGATACTTCTGCAAAAAAGTACCTGCCCGAATAGCCTCAATCCATGCCTCCAAATCTTTACCTTCAGTTAACAGCGATAAAGAATAAAGCCCCGACGACCGCGCTTGATTCAGTTCTGCCTGCTTAGTCGCCTGCTTAGCTGCTTGCCACTGCCAAGTGGCAACACCCCCACCTGCCACTGCCAACAACAATAGAGAAGCTAATCCCCCAATCACTCGCTGCTGCTGCTTAACTGCCCTCTGCTGATTTATCTCCACCAATCTCCGACTCGCCGCAACATACTCCCCTTGCAACGCCGTTGGCCTCGGCTCCTTCTCCACCGACTGAGCCATCCACTGTTCTGACTCCGATAGCTCGCCACCGCGCAGCAACACATCATCTCTCCGCCCCTTCTCATCCCACTCAATCGCCTTCATCAACAACCCAGTGTGATACCGCAAATGTACCGGGTCCGTATCCAAAGTCCGCAACAACTCTTTAAAGTTCGCCTCAAACTCTCCCTCATTCGCATTAAAATCAGTCCACTGCACCTTCGCCAACTCTGGGTGAAGATCCTTCACTTCCACCGGACGATGCAACACCGTCACCATCCGCTTATTCAGCTTCGCCGCATACTCCACCTCATCTGCGCAATAGGGTGACTTCACCGACCGAGGCGACAGCACAAACAAAAAGAAATTCGAACTCTCAATCGAATGGCGCTGACTTAAGAATGTTGCAGAGCCAAAAAAATAGCCAAGCGCCTCGCCAGTGAAGGAGAATAGCCTTGGCTCATAAAAAGATACTTCTACTATGCTTCACTCTGTTGAAATACTCAAGCGGAAACTGTCTG
>JBCCQQ010000094.1:0-17570 GCA_039024555.1 Cyanobacteria bacterium P01_D01_bin.156 | reverse complement strand
GGTCTGGAAAACTAGCGCAAATGGCCGAAGACCCCTCCGCCTACGGCACCTCCCCTTGTTAAGGGGAGGACGTTGCTTAATAAAATCCTGCTTGGAATTTTATTTTTGTGCAATCGCCTTACAGGGAAAGTACCGATTGAGATAACACTGGTAAAAAAGTGCTATTCAACCCTATGGCAATGGCCTCAAACACCTTTGATAAAGGAGCCTGTGCATCTGCTAAAGGTAACGGCTGACCTGTATCGCCTCTCTGACAAATCTGCGGATCAATCGGCACCTGCCCTAGCAGAGGCACCTTCAGTTCTGCCATCATTTGTTCTCCGCCCCCACTACCAAAAATGGAGGTGCGCTCTCCACAACAGCTACAGATCAAATAGCTCATATTTTCCACCAGCCCCAGTACCGGCACCCCTACCTGGCGAAACATGTAAATGCTGCGCCGCACATCGGAAACCGCTACCTGCTGTGGCGTTGTTACCATGACCACACCACAAATAGGACTCTCTTGGATAATCGTAATTTGGGCATCTCCCGTACCTGGCGGTAAATCAATTAAGAGATAATCCAGCTCTCCCCAGTCCACATCCTGAATAAACTGGGTAATCACTTTATGGAGTACGGGGCCGCGCCACGCTAATGGATGATCGGCCTCTGCGAGTAACCCCACCGACATTACTTTTATGCCATGGGCCTCCATGGGCTTAAACCGTTGCCCCTCTGGGGTATCGATTACCTCAACAGCGGTTTGAGATAACCCCAACATCTGGGGCACATTAGGGCCGTAGATATCTGCATCCAATATCCCCACTTTTGCCCCCGTTTTTGTCAGGGCAGCGGCTAAGTTTACAGCGGTGGTGGATTTTCCCACCCCGCCTTTACCGCTAGAGACCGCCAAGGTAGTGCGTACTCCGGGAATGGTGCAAACCTGTATATAGGCTTTTTGGCACCAGTCTAAATCCCCTAGGGTTAACTGGGCCTGGTCCTTTAGAGCCCGTTGATGAGAGCCCACATACAGCCTTAAGTAGACGTAATTGTCTACTATCCGTAGGTTGCGCACCATCCCCAAATCCACAATATTGTTGTCAAGGGTGGGCTCTATTACTTGTTTTAAGCAATAAATAGCAGCCTGTTTACGCGCGGCAACAATGGGGTTTTCAGGCACTGTCTCAGCAGCCGGTATGCTACTACGACCAAACGGGGAATTGTGGTTAGGCATTAGAGGTCTCTGTCAGCTGATCCTGAATTTTTTGAATGGCGCGCTGGGAAAAGATTTGAACGTCCCTATCCGGGTCATCTAGGGTTTGTTGTAAGGCCGGTAGCACCTCGGGATTACCTAGATTGCCTAGGGCAATGGCCGCATCCCGTCGCACATCCGAATATTCATCGGAGAGGGCCTTGATTAGGTTGGGGATAGTTTCATCATTAGCTACCTTTTGCAACGCACGGGCCGTAAACTTGCGCACCTGCCAGTGGTCATCTCCCATGGCTTGGGTCAGGGCTGGAATCGCTGCTTCAGTGGCATGTAAATCCAAGGATTGAGCTGCATTACGGCGCACCTGCCAATCGGAATCGTTTGCGATCGCATCGCACAGCATCGGTACCACTTGCTCATCGCTTAGGTAGCCCAGGGTCAAAATTGCCGAACGTCGCACATCGTCGTTAGTATCCTTAGCTAAAGCCAACGCTGGTTCACACCGCACCACCTGGTTTAGATATCGCAGGGTAACAATAGAGGCTTCTCGCAGGGTGGGATTTCCCGATTCAAAGAAAGGCATCACATAGGGCAATGCCTGGGCATCGTGGATTTTTCGCAGCAGAACTAACACATTCAGCTGCATATTCTCGTCATCCACTTGGATCGCATCCAACAGCTTCAGTAAGTCATCAGGGGAGACCAGTTCTTTGAGCGCCGACAGAGCTTCTGTGCGCACATCTGGCTCATGGTTAGAACTCAGACAGTCCAACAGGGCAGGCACCACTACCGGATTAGCCATTTCCCATAGGGCTGTAACAGCAATCTCTTGAACCCTAGCGCTTGTGTCATTTAAACTCTGCATCAGCGCATCGATAGCATCCTCGTCACCCAAATGTTGCAGGGCTTTGGCCGCCACAAGACGATCGCCAAGATCCTCCGAGCCCAACATTTCTACCCATTGCACTACCTCTGGATCCAGTTCAGCATTAGCCATGGTAAATAGTCTCCCTAACGCAACAGAAATGGAATCTGAACGGTGATGGCATTGGTGGGGCATTCCTTCTCACAGGGGAGACAGAACCAACACTCGTCATATTTCATGTAGGCTTTACCGGTTTCTGGATTTTTCACCAAGACATCCAGAGGACACACTTCAATGCAAGCGACACATTTTTCGAGACATTTAGATTCGTCGACAATGACGGGAACGTCTACACGCTGGGTTGTTAAAGCCATAGATAACTTTCTCAGATAAAGAACAGATTGGGACAGACCAGAAGTACATTTAGCTAAAAGAACTGTTCGATGCCGTACTTAAAACCAAACCTAATGTTTTCTCCCCTTCTTTGGAGAGGCTCCAGGGTAGGTTCAATAGTTACCTTACAGCGACATCGTAAACTTCCTGTTGCAGATCTACTTCTACAATATACGGAGCTACAGGACGCTTAAACATTTCCATCTCTCCGGCCTCTGTCTTCCTTAAGTTGGCATGGCAGAACCATTCCGTATCATTCTTCTCAGGATAATCTAGTCGATAGTGATACAGTCCCCAGCGGCTCTCCTTTCGGTATAAAGAGGCCCGTGCCGCCATTTCGGCACAGTCGCGAATAAAGTGGACTTCCATACAGCGCATCAGTTCGTGGGGATCCCTAGCTCCCATTAAATCTAGGGTCTGATAGTACTTTTCAAAGTAGGCCAGACCAATGTCCATCTTAGTGGGAGACTTGGGTGGCTGCAGATAATCATTGACGTATCGCCGTAGCTTATATTCCACCTGGGTGTGGGGAATGCCATCGGGACGATCTAACGGTGCGTAAATCCGAGCTTTTTCCGCTGCTAAAAACTCAGGGTCTGGCTCTACGTGCCCCAGCCCTTTCACATAATCCATAGCATTGATGCCGGATAAACGCCCGGAAACAAATGCCCCAATCATATAGTTGTGGGGCACACTGGCCATGTCTCCAGCCGCATAAAGACCTGGCACAGTTGTTTCTGCTTTTTCATTGACCCAAACACCCGAGGCACTGTGACCACTACACAGACCAATTTCGGAGATGTTCATCTCCACGCCGTGGGTACGGTAGTTCTCTCCTCGTCCCTCGTGGAAACGCTCTCGACTAGGACGCTCGTTGGCCCATAAGACTCGTTCAATTTCGGAAATGGTATCATCATCCAGGTGATACATCTTAAGATGTACTGGCCCCTTACCTGAGTTCAACTCTTTCCAAGTTTCCAGCATCATCTGGCCACTCCAGTAATCGCAGCTAATAAAGCGATTACCTTCCGCATTAGCGGTGTAGGCCCCAAAGGGACTGGCCACATAGGCGCAAGCAGGACCGTTGTAATCCTTAATGAGGGGATTAATCTGAAAACATTCAATGTTGGTAAGTTCTGCCCCAGCGTGGTAAGCCATGGAGTAACCATCGCCAGCATTCGTGGGATTCTCATAGGTACCATAGAGATAACCCGAGGCAGGCAATCCAAGACGTCCACAGGCTCCAGTACACAGAACAACGGCCTTGGCTTGGATAACAACAAAGTCTCCCTTCCGCACATCAAAACCAACGGCTCCGATCACGCGACCTTCTTTAACCATGACCCGAGTGGCCATAACTCGATTAGTGACCCGCACTTTATGGCGTTTTACCTGACGAGAAAGAATCTTCTTGAGGTCTTTTCCTTCAGGCATGGGTAACACATATTTACCCACTCGGTGCACCTGCTTTAGGTCGTAATTCCCTTCGTTGTCTTTTTGGAATTTTACACCCCAACTCTCTAGCTCTTGAATTACCTCAAAACCCCAGCGACCGGTTTGATAGACCGCCTTCTGGTTTAGAATACCGTCGTTGGCAATAGTAATCTCTCTCACGTACTGCTCAGGTGTAGAGTTACCGGGAATAACAGCGGTGTTAACGCCATCCATACCCATTGCGATCGCGCCACTGCGACGAATATTCGCTTTCTCCAAAATCAAAACATCGGCATCTGGATTAGCCTGCTTGGCTTTGATGCCTGCCATCGTACCAGCGGTGCCACCACCAATCACTAAAAAATCTGTTTGCAGATGCTGAGTCTTCACGCACAATCCCTCACGTCTACTTGGGTAATCAAACCTGACCGAAAAAAAGCTGACAACACAGCAGGACTTAACATCTTTGAAGTTTGAATCGAATTTAAAACCTTAAAGAGGCAGTTGCTATCAAAAACTTATACTTGGCCCAAAATTTCAAAAGAGAGTATAGCCCTAGTCAACAAAATTACAGCCTCAACCTTTTTTCCTGCTGTCACTATCTTAAAGAGAGTCAGTGATTGGCTCAAGACTTTTAGTATCGAGGGGTACAGTTTTTGGATTCATTTATTTTATATACTCATAAAAAATGTGAATACCAAGAAAAAAGAAATTCTAATTGGTTAAGTAATACTGACAATTAAGCCTTAGGCAAGGGTTTGGCTAATACAATTTTTTAAAAATTATAAACTGAGTACTTATTACTCAGAACATGGTTAAGAAATCACCAATTATTAAATGGCTGGGTAGGCATTTTACTGTGGAGTTTTATCAGCTTAAAGTTTTTCTAGAGGTGGCTCGCCACCTGAGTTTTACAGAAGCGGCAGATGTGCTAAATCTGACCCAGCCTGCGGTGAGTGCGAAGATAAAGGCACTGGAAGCTAGCCTAGACACGGAGCTTTTCTATCGGCTTGGGCGCAAAATAGAACTAACGCCTGTGGGCGATTACTTGTTAGAAGAAGGGCCAAAACTTATCGCTTTAGAAAGCCATTTACTCAATAAAATCAACGAAATAAAACAGGGAAAATTTAGCCATCTAAAGATTGGCTGTACCCACAGTATTGCCCGTGGATGGCTACCCCATCTTTTATTTAGATATCGTCAGGAATATCCCAATATCCAGTTAGAATGCTTGCCATTTGATACGGTTCAGCAGCTACATCAAGCAATCACCATAGGTGATGTAGAAATTGGGTTTTCTGAAACAAATCTTAGTGATTTTAACGAGATTACCTCATCTCCTGTTGGCAGCTTTCAATATTTTCTAATGGTGGCCGCTGACCATCGTTTGGCTCATTGTAAATGGCTTAGTTTGCAGGAGCTTAAATCAGAATTTTGGGTATTCCCAGCCACCGGCACCTCTGAGCGTCTGGCATTGGAGGGACGACTATCCGAACTGGGAATGCAAATCTCTGACTTTCCTCACCAGGAAGTCGTTCACACAGCTGGATTATTGAATACATTCTTAACCCAGGGCCATTATTTAGGGTTTGGCTCAAGCATGCAGCTAATAACAGAGCGCCAAACCAAATTGCTAGTCGAAATTCCATTGCAGGAATTTGCCTTTGACTATCAATTATTTATGCTGATGCCAAAGCAACTTTCCAAGATGCTCCATCGGCAATCTCAAAAACGCGGGGCTAAAACAATATCTGTTGAACCGGTACAGCAGTTTATTCAGCTTGTTTCTAGGGAATCTGAGCGTAGACGACGTCTCCGAAAACCAAGCTCAACAACGACAAAATACTCTGATGGAATATCTGCAAGTTCTTTTCCATCACCTTTTGCTAAGGATGCTAGGAAGGTTCATTTAAGATCTCCGGGCATTGCTATTCAACGTTCTAAAACGCTGACTGAAACCATAACCCTGGCCATTGGCACCCAAAATAAAACAATCCAAACAGTGACCGCTGGGAGCATTATTCAACGCTTAGGGCTATTGGAGCATTTTCTCCCTCGGGATGGGCAATACAGCAACATTGACTATAGAATTAAATGGAGAGATTTTACATCAGGGGCTCCCATCGTAGCAGGTTTGCAATCTCAAGAATTAGATATTGGCATCTTAGGGGATTATCCCTTGTTGTTAAGTGGTATTTCTCCGGAAAATGAATCCTTAACCAAAACCCGATTAGTTAGCTTTGTTGCCAGCAATCCAGATGGTACAGGTAATACCATTATTGTTCCTGGTCGGTCACCCCTAAGCAGTTTGGATGATTTACGTCATCGCGTTATTGCCGTTCCCTTTGCTTCATCAGCTCACGGGATGGTGATGCGTACTTTGTCCCAAGCAAATCTGTTGCAGGATGTAACGCTTACTTCGATCAATAACCTGAGCATTAATCGGCTCACTCCGCAAAATGCCGAGGCGGACGGCTATGCCTATTTTGCCCCTCTCCATGAAATTGCCAGCCACCGTGGTAAGTTTCGTCGTTTGGTGGATACTCCTGATATGACGGGCCTACCAACATTTCATGGCATTGTAGCCAGAAAAGCTTTAATAGACGACCATCCTGAAATTGTCGTTGCTTACCTTAAAGCCTTAATTGCAGCTCAACATTGGTATGTAACCACACCTAGCGCGCTTTCCTTGGTTAGTAACTGGGTTAGTCTAGCTCCTGAAATTGTGGCAAAGACCCTTGATTACCAGCAACCTAATCACACTGGTTTGTTTTTCCCAGCAACGCAAATTAAAACTGACTGGATTACGGAGCATATTAAACAACTCCAAATCATTCCAGGCAACGAGGAACTAGGAAATATTGATACAAATAACTGGATACAGACAGAGTTTTTGGAAACGGCTATCAAGTCCTTCTAGCTGATGCCAGGGGCTATATAAAATAAGTGATGAGTAAGCCAGCAACAATTAGCCAAGCCGACACCACAAGACCTAGGTAAATCAGGTTAAGACCGACTCCCTGAATTTTATGGGCGCTTGTTTCAATACCCAGAGCCGTCATTGCCATGGTCAAACAGAATTTGTCGACATGGTTAATGAAGTTAACAACTCCAAGGGGCGGTTGTAACAGTGAATTTATTGCGATCGCACCTATAAAAAAAATAGCAAACCAAGGAACAATAGCTTTACTCTTTTGTTGAATAGTCGGCGTCCCAGAGATTACCCCCATATAGTTTCTGGGACGGTACTGCACTCCGGTATGGCTTTCTGGCAAAGATACTGACGAGCCTTTGCCACGGATTGATGCATCTCCTGAATCAGAAGCGTCCCCTCTTGACCTGTATAGTCCCAAAAGCAACAAAAAAGGAACTAGCATCATGACCCGAATCATCTTTACAATGATGGCACTTTGCACGGTTACCTCAGAAACAGCCGCTCCTGCTGCGGCTACATTGCCGACAGATGGCAGGGTAATACCCAGAAAAACGCCAAATATAGTTTCATTCACCTGAAACCATCCCAGCCTGTAAACCAGAGGGAACAGCAACATCCCCAAAGTGCCAAGTAGAAACGTAATCGCGACAGCAATAATGTTTTTATAGGATTTGCTCTTTAAAATTGAACTTGTCGCTAGTATGGCGGCTGAACCACAAATAGAGCTTCCTGCAGCAATTAGAATCGAGAGGTCATGATCTAGCTTAAAACAATATTTGCCTAGCAAAAAGGCAATAAAAAAGGTACTAATGACGATAAAAAAACAAGATAAAAGCCCAGCTAGACCCACCGCAGATAAATCTTGAAAAGTTAGCTTTACACCATAAAATATAATGGCTATTTTAAGGATTTTATTTTTACAAAAAACAATACCAGGCACCCATTTGGAGGGCAAATCTCTGCCAAAACTGTTTGCATAAAAAGCCCCCAGAATAAGTCCAACAATAACTGGACTCATTTTAAGGCTCTTCAGAATTTCAAAGGAAGATAGATGATAGGCAGCTAGGCTAAATAAACTCACAAAAAATATGCCATGAAGTTTATTTAGATACCGAGCTGAACCCAATAGACGTCCCAAAGGATTTCTATTAGAAATATTTTCGTTCAAGCTGGGGGGAACCATTACGACAATATTCCTAAGGCTGCTCCATACTCTTTAAGGTTTCTTCTCGGATACATTCAAATACCTGTCGATTAAGCTGGGTGAACTCTGGCGTTAGCATATCGTCCACATGGCGAGGTCTAGCCAAGGGAATATCTAACTCGGCTTTAATATGGCCTGGTTGTACCCCCATTACAAAGATGCGATCGCCTAAAAAGACAGCTTCTTCAATATCATGGGTGACAAAAATAACGGTTGTCTTTAGAGTACTCCAAATATTTAACAGCAGCTCCTGCATCATATGTCGAGTTTGAGCATCTAGCGCTGCAAATGGCTCATCCATCAGTAGTACCGAAGGTGAGTTTACCAATGCTCTAACAATACTAGCTCGTTGTTGCATGCCTCCGGAAAGCTGGCTGGGATAGGCATTGCGATACTTACCAAGCCCCACGAGGTTAAGATACTCCCCAACCATATCTTGTCGTTCTGCTTTGGGAATGCCTTTAATTTTTAATCCAAATTCAACATTCTGATAGGTTGTTTTCCAGGGCAACAAAGAATATTGTTGAAAAACAAACCCTCGATCGGCACCCGGCTTGGTAACCTGTTTTTGATCCACCATGACATAACCAGCGGTGGGTTTAATAAATCCGGCAATGATATTAAGCAGCGTAGATTTACCACATCCCGATGGCCCTAGCAGGCAGACTAGCTCTCCCGGCTTAATTTGTAAGTTAATCGAATCGAGCACCTGAGTAGAATGGCCCTGTCGGCTAAAGGTCATGGAAATGCCTTCGACATTGACAGCACCTTTGGGGTCTGTTTCGACAGCAGCCGGGGCAAGGGTCTCTTGGATCATGGGTGTATTCCTCTAGTTAAACATCCTGCTTCTTAATCACGCGCCAGGGCATTAAGGCGGCCGTACTCCGTCCTACAGCCCAGGAGCTGATGGCGCCCATCAGGCCAATGAGTAACATGCCCATGACAATGGGAGGATAGTTCGATGTGACATAGGACTCCCAGGTTATGTACCCTACGCCATAGCGCCCTGCCAAAATCTCGGCAGTGACCAAACAAAACCAGGCGTTGCCCATACCAATGGTTAAACCACCCGCAATACCGGGTAATGCTCCAGGAATAACAATATCTTTAAAGACATGCCATTGATTAGCTCCTAAACACTGCCCTACACGAATTAAAACAATATCGTGCAGAATATTCTCAACAGCCCGAATGGTACTGATGAGAACTGGGAAAAACGCCCCAATAAAGGTGATGTAAATCATCCCTGTTTCAGCATTAGGAAACATGAGAATTGCTAGGGGAATCCAAGCAACGGCAGGAATCGGGCGCAGTAATTCCAACGATGGCATTAACAAGTCTTCAGCAATGTGAAACCACCCAATCAAGATCCCCAAGATAGTTCCTAGTACAGAGGCTACGGCAAATCCAACTAATACTCGAACGACGCTAGAGCGAATATGCACCCAGGGGTCAGTGGTAAAGAAATCAACCGTCGCTTTAGCAACTTCCCATGGAGAAGGAATCAGCTGAAAGTTAATAAAAAACTTAAAGCTAATCATGCATAGAATTTGCCAGATTCCAAAAAAGAGTACCAGAGCGATCAATCGCCTGGTAGAACGACCTGACAGAATAAATGCTTTTAGTGTTTGGTATATCGCTGGGTTAGATCTGCGATTCCGAACCCGAGTTTGAGGAAGGGTACTGGCCATAGGGAAAAATATCAGAGGAACTTTTAAGGTTTATTCCCACTGAGAGCAGGAGAAAGTAGAAGAGCTAGGGGCTTATCAAAAGCTAGGGGCTTGTTAAAAATTAAAATTGTGGTCTTACGCATTTAAATCATGACTTAACAAGCGTTTCAGGCTTAAACCATGAAGTCATTTCTTGCCAGCTTCTAAGAAAACATGAGGGGAAGATTCCCCCCATGTTTAGGAAGTGTTGTGAGAAATCAGTCAAAACGGAAAGCGTCTCGAACGAGGTAGCGCCTCGAACGAGGTAGCGCCTCGAACGAGGTAGCGCCTCAAATGAGGTCAAGTTAACCGGCTAGTGCAGGGACTGCATCCAACATTGCCTGTCTTAAATCCTCCATTGTTAACCGGCTAATGCGAGCTGGCTGAGGTCCATTGGCGTAGGTCTGCAGCAAACTCTTAAAGGTGGTTACCTCGCCACCAGATTCAGCCGCAAACGCCTTAGCATCAGACTCTAACAAAAAGGCCGAGATCTCATCTCCATTTTTAACGTAGTGAGAATTTTCAGCAAAGAGCTTCCAGCCTTTGTTGCGATCGTGAACAAAGATCACATCAGAGGCTTTTCCATCAGCCTGTAGCTCATTGAGCTTTTTGATCATATTGGGAATGGTGGCAAAGTTAGTCACTGTGGGCTCTTCTTGAATCCACAGCTGAGCCGCCATCTTGGGCTCTTCAATGGGTTCATTCGTTAGAGCGTCATTCCCCGTAATCACGTAGGTTTCACCGGTTTCGATTACTTCGTCATAGTTCAGGCCCAGGTTATCCATGGCTGTTTTCAAGAAGCTTTCATCGACCCATCCGGTAACATCTTCAGGATTAACCGGGGACTCAATTTTACCCAGGCTAATTAGCGTGGCAATACTATTTTTTAGGGCCTCTAGCTGGACTTCACCAATACTGGGGTTAATGGGTTGTAAACCAGAAGGGCCAAGGAACATATAGACCACTTCTTTCTCGATGCCCGACCACTCCTCGATTTGGGCTGAAATTTCTTCAGGACTTTCCTGGAATGTCTGATTTGCTTCCAGCATTGCCTGGAGATAGGCTTGAACAATCTCTGGATGCTCTTCTGCAAAATCAGAACGAACAACAATACCGTGTAATGTGGGCACGCCTGTTTGGGCACCGTCAAAGATCTTTTTAGCAAAGCCTCGGAAGGGAAAAAGTTCACCAAAGGGAACAAAGTCAGCGTGGGCATCGATTTGGCCAGTACGCAAACTGGTGCCGCCAACCTCAGGAGCCTGACTAATCAGCTTGACATCTTTTTCTGGATCAATTCCAGCATCACTTAATGCCTTTAAGACCATGCCGTGGGCCGCAGAACCGAAGGGTACCGATACAGAACCTCCCTTTAGATCGGCTAAAGAGGTGGCATCGCTATCCTTGGGAACCACTACCGCATTACCGGCTCCATTGGGGCTGTAGGCTAGGGTGCCAATAAATGTAGACGTAACGCCTTCTACTTCCTCTTGGAACTTGATCAAATTAATAACTGCTGGGAAATCACCCATTAAGCCAATATCGATCTGATTGGCTAACATTTTGTTGGTGATTGGCGGTCCCGATGTGTAGCTAGACCATTGAATATCATATTCAACACCCTCATATTTACCCGTTGTCGGCAAATGTTTTTCCAGTAAGCCCAGTTCGCGTACGGTGGCACCGCCAACAGCCGTATTGATTACCTGGTCTTGTGTTCCGATAGAAATACGGATCACTTCACCACTGCCACCAGAAGACGTAGAATCTGCCGATTCAGTACCAGAAGGGCCTGAACATGATGCAACAATAGCAGCAGAGAGGGCTAAAACACCTGGAAGAGAAAATCTTTTGAATCGAGCGTAAGTAGAATTCATAACAGAATGACCCGTATCGATTTGCTCTATTTAATCGATGACATCACGGATGTATCTGTATCTCTATTTACAGATGCTTTTTATCAACCCTCTGATTCGATAAGAATTTTGATTAGATCCATAGATTTCCTTTATCCATTACTAACGCGCACACGTGACTAATGGATATAGATTACCCACATAAAGTAAAAAAGATAGAGATTAACCTTTACAGAGGTTGAAGGCAAAAGAAAAGAGAGAAGTTTAAGATGTTACATCAATTGAACTAAATGTCTCACACATCAAATGCTGTGGCTCCCAGTTTCTCAGTCTTAGTGCGGTGAAAGGCATCTCCCAATCCGACTAAATAATGTTCCCCATAGGGAGGGGCGATGAATGTGATGCCTGTGGGAATACCGTTAGATTGAAAACCGTTAGGGACTGCGATCGCACACAAATCTAACAAATTAACAAAATTAGTGTAATATCCCATATCGCTGTTGCGCTTTATCGGAGCTGACGCAATCTCATCGAGGCGATAGGTGGTTCCGGTTGTTGGCACCACTAAACAATCAATATCATCCCAAAGGGGTTGAATCGTGCGTTTTAGTTGTTCTAGTGCATACAGTCCCTTAAATGTGGCAACAGCTGTTAGCTGTTTAGACTTCAGAATAATCTCACGGACAACTGGAAAGACTGACTCCGGATCTGTTTCGACAAAATCACCCACCGAGACATAACGCTCGGCGACCCAAGGGCCGTTAAATAACAAATTATTGGTTTCTAAAAAGGGCTCATAGTCAATGTCAATACAGGTTCCCCCCGACTGAGTAAGGGTTTTGACAGCGTCTTCATACTGGGCTTTAACATCGGCATTCCCAAAGAATGCCCGCTGATCGGCCCGGGGAACACCAAAGCGAAACGGGTGTTTGGGTTCGTAGGTCTTTACAGGAGAATTCTGCCCTGAACGAGAGTAGGGATTCTCATCATCAAATTCTTGGGCTACCTTAAAAACATGCTCAGTATCCGTTGCCGTCAGGGCAAAAACGGAAAGACAGTCTAGGGTACGACAGGCCGCAACCATGTGGCGGGTGCTCAACAATCCTTTCGTGGGTTTTAGCCCCACAATGTTGTTATACCCTGCGGGGACTCGCCCCGACCCCCCGGTATCGGTACCAATGGCAAAGGAAACCAGACCATTAGCAACGGAAAGGGCCGCACCGGAACTAGACCCGCCTGAAATATAGTCCGCTGAAAACGCATTGTGGGGTATTCGATAACCGGTGCGCACCCCCACCAGCCCTGTTGCAAACTGGTCTAGATTGGTTTTACCAATGAGGATGGCCCCTGCATCTAACAGCTTTTGCACTGCTGGATTCGTATGTTCAGCAGTATGGCTAAAGCCGGGACATCCAGCAGATGTGGGCTGCCCTGCCACATCGATACAGTCTTTAATGCTAAAGGGAATACCCCATAGCGGCAGTTGCGATCGCTGACTAGCTGACATAGTTGTCAGCATCGTAGCCCGCTCAATTAATGCGGCTTCAGATGTTGTATAGATCCAAATGCCATCATCTCCACGTTCTTCTAGGGCTGTGAGAATTGCTTTAACCACCTGTACGGGAGTCAGTGTTCCTTGGGCATACTGCTGATTAAGAGAAGAAATCGTTAGGGAAATATCTAGCTGCTTCGCCATTATGTTTTCTTCCAGGGACTAGTTTATCTTCGGCATAGTTCTGTTTCAAAGCTTCTTGGCCTAGCCTAGCTATAGCGTAAAAATCAACCTAAGCATCTACTCTTTGCTCTGCCCAGTAATCGACAATGATTCGGCTTCTGATTTATGGGGTCTCATCGTCAATTCATCGCGTACGCATCGGACGAGGGACAATAGTTTAACAGTAGCCTAAGAATCTTAAGGACTCCGATGGCTTGAGAAGATATTTTTTATGGGTCCATAGATTTTAGTTATCGATAGATGCCACCGTAAAAGCAGGTTTGTGCTAGAAGATACAATCCAAATCTCTGCAGCTGTCAAAGTACTTCCTAACGTGCGAGGTATCGCCACTAACACATATCGGCATTTGTAGGGATTGGAGGCAATCATGCAGCGATCAGTTACGCATTTTTTCAGCCGACGTAAGTTTTTTACATTAAGTGGTTTAACCGCTTGTTCCCTAGCCTTAGCCATCGGGTGTGCGCCTGCAGAAACGGTTTCTGACGCCGTTGAAGAAACAACAGAGGCCGTTACCGAAGTTGCTGCCGCACCAGCAAAAGATTTACCTAAAGTGCGGGTGGGCTTCCAAACTGGTGACATCAACAACATCACCATGGTGGCCGCAAAGGAAGGATATTTTGAGAAAGTTGGTTTAGATGTCGAGCTAGCCCCCTATTCATCCGGTGGCGCAATGGTGCCCGCCCTGGCAGCGGATGAGGTGGATATCACTTGGTTCTTCCCCTTCCCCTCATTAACAGCGTTTGCCACAGGCATCGATATTGAGGTGGTTCTGTTGGACCATGCACCTTTAACAGCGGAGCGTTTAATTGCCGGGGATGCGGCCCCAGATGTGGCTAGTTTGCAGGGTAAGACTATCGGAGTGACCATCGGTACCTCTGGGCACCATTCTTTACTGGCAGCCATCGATCAGGCGGGGATTGCGCAAAGTGATGTCAACTTAGTTAACCTCAAGCCATCAGAAATGGCAGCGGCATTCTCCGCAGGCAAAATTGACGCGGCTTGGACCTGGGAACCTGCCGCAGGTAAGCTCAATGAGCTAGGCGGAAAAGATATTGCAACAGCCAAATCCATTGGTGCCTATGCCGTAGCCCTATGGGCCGTGCGCAAAGAGTTTGCTGAAGAAAATCCTGAGGTGATGACCAAGTTTATGGAAGCTTGGGATATGGCTCAGAAAGACTATTTGGCCGATCCTAAATCTGGCCAAAAGTGGGAGGCTGAGCGTCTAAACCTTACTCCAGAAGAGTTTGGCGCTATGGTAGGTCGTCAAGGCTCAACTGTGGTGGCAATGGAGGATCAGCTCTCGGATGACTGGCTCGGTGCACCGGGACAACCCCAGAACACTGCTCTGTACAAAGCCTATGAGCAATACGGCACATTCCTAGTTGACCAAGGCCGTTTGGATAGCGTCCCAGAAGACTTAGCACCGCTAATTAATTCTTCCTATGTAGCGGAATATCTTGAGTCGAAGTAGTCGCTAGTTGTTGCTCCATGTCCCAATCTCCTGTTCAATCCGTTGATTCATTGGAACGTCATACTCAGCCAGAGAATTCTCTGGCTGAGATTATCTCCCTAGATGATGTTTCCTTCGGCTACAGCCGTAAACGTCTAGTTCTTCAGGATTTAGATCTAAAAATCCGACAGGGGGAATTTTTGACGTTGTTGGGACCTTCTGGATGCGGCAAGTCCACTATTCTAAATCTGATTGCCGGATTCTATAAGCCCCTCTTAGGTACCGTTACCCATGGAGGGGAAGAGATTAAAGGACCTTCTGCTCGACGCGGCGTGGTCTTTCAAAGCAATGCTCTGTTTGATTGGATGACCGTCGAACAGAACATTGGTTTTGGGTTTCGATTTCAATCCATTTCTAAATATGAGAAACGGAAGCGGGTGGAGACCATTATTGGTTTAGTGGGGTTACGGGGCAACGAACGAAAATATCCGTATCAGCTCTCAGGGGGAATGCGGCAGCGAGTCGCTGTGGCACGGTCTATGGTGGTGCAGCCAGAGATTTTGCTAATGGATGAACCCTTTGCTGCCGTTGATGTTCAAACCCGTGAGGGATTACAGGAGGAATTGTTAAAGCTCCATGAACAGGTGGCAGGGGCGATTCTGTTTGTTACCCACAGTATTGAGGAAGCGGTGTTTTTAAGCGATCGCATTATCATTTTGGATCGCAACCTGGGAGGCATTGCCCACGATATTAGGATTCATTTGCCAGAGCCTCGGTATACGGCGATGAATCGAGTATCAGATGCTTTTAACCAGTATCGAACAGACCTATATCTAAAAATGAAGGCCATTGAGTAGCACGGCCCACCGGACGATCATGATTGGTGAGTAGGGGATAGTAGCCTGATGCAGTTAAAAATGTCGAAATCCGACAGTATGCCTAAGTTTAAGGGACAAGATCTCCAAACCCAGGCATTGCGAGAAAAAGGGATATTGTTTTGCGTTGCGATCGCAATTCCTGCCCTAATTCTCATCCTTTGGGAACTCACCACCCGCATGGGTTGGGTTGACGAACTGTTTCTCCCCAGTTTATCAGGCATTGTTACCGAGTTCTTGGCCATGACTCAAAAAGGCTATGCCGGAACTCCCCTGATAAGCCATGTTCTGGGAAGTCTTCGACGGGTCTTTACCGCCTTTACCATCGGTACCATGGTGGGGCTTCTCCTCGGGTTGCTTATGGGCTACTACAAGTATGTCCGGGCAGCCTTTTACATTGTTACCGAGCTGTTGCGCCCGATTCCTCCACTAGCATTTATCACCCTGTTTATCCTCTGGTTTGGCATTGGTGAAGTCTCCAAAGTATTAATCATTCTTTATGCTGGGGCCTTAATCGTGATGCTAAACACCATGGCTGGTGTACAATCTTGCCCGAAGGATAAGATTCTGGCCGCGCGAACATTAGGGGCTAACGATCTAGCCATCTTTTTATATGTGATTTTGCCAGCGGCCCTGCCAAGCATTTTTACCGGTATGCGAGTGGCCCTATCCGTAGACTTTGGAATTTTAGTGGCCGCGGAATTGTTGGCAGGCGATCTGGGCATTGGTTATATCATTCAGGATGCCAGCACATTTTTTAATGTAGAAGGTCTGTTTGTTGGCATTCTCATGATTGGATTTTTTGGCGTAGTGTCTGACTTCTTACTCAGAATCATTTCCTCACGCATTGTCCATTGGCAAGGATAGTAAAGCGTCAAAGAAAAGGCAGTACTTAATGCAAGAGCCGATAACTCATCCCCTCCAGGGAGGGGCTCCGGGGTGGGTTGACCGTTAACGCGATCGAGACCCACCCCGCCTACGGCACCCCTCCCTGGAGGGGAGAGATTGGCACACGATAAAATTTTTGCCTCTAGATCAGACAATTAACAATTTGACAAGGTCACATCCTGTTGAACAACAGACTGCATTCTAAAGAGCGTGGCATAGGGGCCATTGTTTCTCATTAGCTCGCTGTGGGTGCCCTGTTCTACCACCTGTCCCTGTTCCATGTAGAGCACCTGATCGGCAGGAATGGCTAAATGCAAATCGTGGGTAATCAGAAATGTGGTGCGGTTCTGGGCCAGACGACGCAGGGCTTCGGCAACTGCCTGTTCGCTGGCGTTATCGAGACCGCTGGTGGGTTCATCAAGGATCAATAGGGGGGTACGACGCATGGCAGCACGAGCGATCGCAACTCGCTGTCGCTGACCACCAGACAGAGTGCTGCCCCGCTCGCCGACCACCGTACTGTAGCCGTCGGGCAAGTCCATAATAAACTCATGGGCATTGGCCAGACGGGCGGCGGCTTCAATCTCTTGGTCGCTAGCACCGGCAATGCCATAGGCAATATTTTCTCGAATGGTCGCGGCAAACAACAGACTATCTTGCAGAACAACGCTGATTTGGGGGCGCAGGCTCTCTAGGGTGTAGTCACGAATATCACGCCCGTCTATTTTAAGCTGGCCCTCAGTGGGGTCATACAGCCGTAGCAACAAACTCATCAGAGTAGATTTACCGCTGCCGGAGGGACCGACAAGGGCAATCTGCTGCCCCGGCTGTACCGAGAGGTTAATCTCTTTAAGAATGGTTTGATCGGGGGTATAGGCAAAGCTCAGGTCTTTTAACTGGACAGCCCCTTTAAAGATCGGTGCTGGAACGGCATTGGTGCGATCGCAAACATCTGGTTCTTGTTCTAGTACATTTAGAATTCGCTCTCCTGAAGCCGCTGCTTTAGATAGCCGCCCCGTGTATTTGGCAAAGTTTCG
>JBCCQQ010000093.1:0-17574 GCA_039024555.1 Cyanobacteria bacterium P01_D01_bin.156 | reverse complement strand
TCTGGGGCATAGAGAATGGTATCGATGCCCTGCTGCTCAAGGGCGGCTTCTAAATCTGTTGGGATAATCCAGTCGTAGAGCTTTTGGGCTAGGGGTTCGGGGGTACTGGTTTTATCTCTTAGGGCCTGCTGAAACTCAAAAACAGTATCTCGCAGAGTGTCTTCATCGACGGTGATGGGGTAGTGGGTAGGTGGACCGCTGCTGGTAACCAGCACGAGCTCTAGTCGATTTTCAAGGATGAGGGGATAAATCAGCGCCGCATTTTCGATATCGGCCAGGTTGTTGCGCAGGTTAATAAATTCGTCGCTGGCTAGTTTGGTGACGAGATCTCCCTGTTTGGCAATGTCGCTGAGGTTAGCGATGAGATTTGCTACTTCAGGGCTGGCAACAAAGTCTAAAAACGCTGTGAGTAGCTCTGACTGTTGGTTTTCTAGGGAAAAAATGCGCTCGTTATTGGCGGTGGTGCGGTCTGCCAGAGGAATTTGCCTCAGCTCACCCAATTCTTGAGAGATGCTAATGCCTTGTTGAAAAATCTGCTGACTTCGGGCTAGAAGAGTTTTTTCTTCTTCCAGTAGAGGCACGCCAGATGCGGTAGATGAGTTACCGCGCACACCACGTAATGTGTCATCTAGCTCTTGTACTTTAAGCAAGTCGATTACCCGCTGGGCCTCTAGCACTCGGTTTTGTTGTAGAAGTAAATCTGCTAAAGCTCGATAGTTGTTTTCATTCTTAGCTTTAAAGTTCTCTTGTGAAGCCTGTTCAAGAGACTGAATGCCACTGCGGATATCCTCATAGATATTAATAGCCTGCTTTAAAAAGGTGATTGCCAATACAGGTATCTCTTGAGTTTCAAACAAGAAACCGATATTTGCCAGGGTGTTGGCTTCACCGGCCCGGTCACCGATTTCTTGTGTGCTCACTAGACTTTGGGCGTAATAGTCCAACGCCTCAGGATAGTTCCCCAACAAGCGATTCACATTGCCAATATTGTTGAGGGTTTGGGCTTCAGATGCCCGGTCGCCGATTTCTTGTGTAATCACTAGACTTTGGGCGTAATAGTCCAGCGCCTCTAGATAGTTCCCCAACAAGCGATTCAGAAGGCCAATGTTGTTGAGGGTTTGGGCTTCAGATGCCCGGTCGCCGATTTCTTGTGTAATCACTAGACTTTGGGCGTAATAGTCCAGCGCCTCTAGATAGTTCCCCAACGAGCGATTCACTTCGCCAATGTTGTTGAGGGTTGGGGCTTCAGATGCCCGGTCACCGATTTCTTGTTTGATCGCCAGACTTTGGGCGTAATAGTCCAACGCCTCAGGATAGTTCCCCAATAAGTGATTCACAACGCCAATGTTGTTGAGGGTTTGGGCTTCAACGTCCCGGTCGCCGATTTCTTGTGTAATCACCAGACTTTGGGCGTAATAGTCCAATGCCTCCGCATAGTTCCCCAACGAGCGATTCACAATGCCAATGTTGTTGAGGGTTTTGGCTTCAGTGGCCCGATCTCCGATTTCTTGGGTGACCACCAGACTTCGGGCGTAATAGTCCAATGCCTCCGGATAGTTCCCCAACAATCGATTCACAATGCCAATGTTGTTGAGGGTTTTGGCTTCACCAACCCGGTCGCCAATATTTTGATAAATGGCTAATGTTTGCTGCCAGGTAGCCAGCGCTGCTTGCCAATCACTACGTTTGGCTTGTTCAATGCCTTCAAGCCTTAATTGATCGGCTTCTGCTTTTCTTGGGTCAGTTTGAGCGACTTGCGTTGACTTGGCCAGCAGTAATTCTAGCTTTTTCAGCTTCTCCAGCTTAGATTCTGACCAGGTTGGTTCAGCTCGCTCCACCAACGCCGCTTGGGCAATCTGGGGAAATAGTAACCCCAGGGAGGTCACCATAAAAACCGTATTTAGAAGCTGACGAGATTGGAGCATAGGAAAGCGAAGGGGCGATGACCTACCAAGTATTTTTATACATTGGCCTACAAACTTCTTACAGCATCACAATCAAAATTTCGGATTTTTCCAAGCTATGGCTATATGTGTTGGCAGCCAATAGTCCAGAAACCCACCCCGGAGCCCCTCCCCGGAGGGGAAAGTGCTCAGCTGGTTGTCTGAGTTTTGCAAGTAAGCATCTGTCTAGTGAGAATAATTCCTCAATCCATCCTCTCTCGGGAGGGGTGCCGGTCAGGCGGGGTGGGTCACCACTAACGCTACAAACCGATCAACACTTGCCCTACTCTGCCAATCCCACCAACCACTCCTCAATCGTCCGCCCCCAACCCTCATCCTCTTCCAACACCCCATACAAAACCTGCGCCATCTCCAACCGCTGCCGCACCAACGCCTCATCCTGCTGTGCCGCCGCTACTTTTGCCAACCCAACCCAACCCTCAGCCCGAGTCCGCAAATCATCCCCCTCATCCGCCAGCGCCACCGCCGTACCAAAGTGCGTTTCCGCCAGCCCATACAGCCCCAGCTGCAAATAGCTCTCCGCCAACAACCGATGCATTTCCGCCGAAGCACCACCCGCTTCCACCGCTGGTCGCAGCGTACTCACCATCTCCCAAAACAGTTCCTGCTCCAGCTGCAAATACGCCACTGGCAACGCCTGCTCAACAAGTTGTTCCCCACCCACCACAGCAGCAATAGCGGCACTCACCTCATCTCGCTGGTCCAGTGCCAAACCCTCAAAAACAACCCCATAGTGCAGCTCATCACCCACCATCACCCGCAGTCGATACCGCCCCTCCGGTTCAAACTCCGGCCCGGAATACAACAGACTATTGTTATTCACAGTGGCCTCCCATACCACCGTCTCCACTAGCTCAGGCGCAGCAAAACTAAACTCATCCGCCGACTCTGGCTGCACATAGGTCTGCTGTAGCAGCTGCACCTGATACTCCGGTGTACCTGCCAATCCAGGCCAGTAAAACCTAGGAACCGTCCCCAACACCTGCGGCTTAAATGGAAACCGCCCCTCCAGCAGCTGCGGCAAACTACTATCCCCACGCGGATCGGTAGAACGCAACAAATTTGGACAAATCACCCGCAGCCCCGACAACCGCCCCGCCCTTACCCGCCGTCCCCTGGCACTACCAGGACACTGCACCAACACCCGCGCCCGCCGACTCGGCAAAATCGCATCCCCCGGATTTAGCCGAGTGCCCACACGCCCCGTCTCGTAGCCAGAACTACCGCGACGCTGCACCTGAACAGTGCCACGCTGAATAGTAACAATGCGAGCAGACGCCAAAGCGGCTAAAGGGAAAAAGGTCTGTAGTACAAGCAGAAGACCGAGAGTTTTGTAATATGACAAGCGTATTGGCGGCCCCCAACCCCCCAATACTGGGGGCTTTGAGTCTTGTCTCCCCCAGTATTGTGGGGCTAGGGGGACCTGAATACCCTTCGCCCCATCACCAACCGCTAATGTACTCCCCTTACCAAGGGGAGGTGCCACAGGCGGAGGGGTCCTCGATACTTGCGCCTCCTGTTGAACCCCCTCCCTGAAGGATACACAAGTTCTGAAAACTGGCATTTCCGGTCGTCTAACCCCCTCTAACTCCCCCTTCGTAAGGGAGAGACCGGACACTTCCCCTTTCCATATTCCAACGCTCATTCGCCAGCCTCTTCCGCCTGCAATCTCTGCTCGTATACCCCCAGCCAAGTATCCTCATCTGGATTCCCTGCATCGGCTTCGATCAGACACGTTTCCCAAAAGCCATCGGCTTCACCGACTAGCTCCTGGGCATCTAATACCTGCGCCATTAAACAATAGGCAGACCCCGGATTAATGACAGATTCATCACCAGAGAGACTGTCTTCCAATACCAGAATTGCCTCATCTAAAGAGGCTTCTGCTTCGGCATAGCGTTTTTGTTCCAACCGAGCCCAGCCTAAATTTTTAAGCAAACTGTACTCCACCTTGGCTAGGTCTGTTGCAGTACCCTCTTCTACGACCTGTTCAGAAACCTCTTCAGAGCCCTGCAGCAACAGGGTGACCGCCGCCCGATAATCTTCTTGCAAAATGTACAGTCGGCCTAGGTTGTTATTGGCCTCTAACCAGGTTTGTAGGTCAACCACATCAGGTCCCCGCTCCACCACAAACTGATACGCTTCAATGGCATCTGCCTGCTGTTGCAAATCCTCGTATAGCACCCCCAGGTGGTAGTACGCTTCGGCATAGTCAGGGCTAAGGTTAATCGCCACCTGATAGTTTTGCAGCGCACTAGCTAAACGATCCGCCTCGTAATCCTTAACGCCCCAGCCGTTATACCAGGTGGCAAACCGAGGCATCGACCCGTGGATAGCTGCTACGCCTAGCAAAACAACACCTGCTGCCCCACAGCTCCATTCCTGCCAGTGGTACTCAGGCACCCCTCGCCGCTTTAAAATCTGCTCCCAGGCTTTTCGCCCCGAGTCCGTTAGTGCTCCCTTACCCACAATCAGCGTCATTACACTTTGGGCGGCTACTGCCAGCGTACCTGCTGAGGCAATGCCGCCACTCCAAAACCGGGAGGCCGTATTTAAAATTAAGCTGGCTGATACGGTAAGGAATGCCACCGATAAACCATTCCACAGCCAGTCATAACGGTTTCGCTGTTTGGCATTTTTGGCGGTTGGGTGCCACCACCAGGCATCAGTCTCTGGCTGATAGGTGCCTCGCCAGCGGCCTAGGTCCGGGGTTTGGCTAATGGTATCTTCGTGGGTTTTAAGCTGGGCATCGAGCTGATCTAGACGGACTAAATCCTCGCCGTTTAGGGTGCCGTCTTTTAATAGGTTCTGGATGCGATCGCGCACCAACAACGCATCTAAAACAGTCTCTGGGGCACTGCTTGAACGGCCCAGAGCGGCCATCGTCTGAGCATACTGGTTCAGCAACCCATGGAGTGAATCATCAGCAGAGCTATTGTCATCAAACATAGGCCACCCTCTGCTTACATAATTTGAAACGGTCTAAGGGCGAATAAACTCAGACGGACGCCGGAAATTTTGTACCGGCTGATCCCGTAACGCTTGCACCATATAGTCACGCCAGATGGGTGCCGCATAGCTACCCCCCGTCGCCCCGCGACCCATGGGACTGTAGTCGTCGTTGCCTACCCACACCGCCACCGACAGCTGGGGCACATAGCCCACAAACCAAACATCCCGCTGGGAGTCGGTAGTCCCGGTTTTACCCGCCGCCGGTCGGCCAATGCGGGCATTGGTGGCTGTGCCTCGCTCAAGCACTCCCCGCAATACATCGTTAAGGGCCGCCGTCGCCCAAGGATCCAGAACCAGCTGGGGTTTGGGCGTATTGTCCAGTAGCACGTTACCATCGCTGTCCGTTACCTGGGCAATCAGCGTTGGATCAGAGTGCCAGCCATTATTGGCAAAGGTGGCATAGGCCCCGGCCATTTCCATGGGAGTTAGATCCACTGAACCTAGGGGCAACGAAATCACTGGGTCCATAGGGCTTTCAATACCCAGCGTGCGGGCCACATCAATCACCCGAGAAATGCCAACTGCTTGGCCCAGCTTCACCGCAGGGATATTGCGAGACAGCTCCAAAGCCCGCCGAATCGGCATACTGCCCATAAAGGAACCGCCATAGTTTTTAGGAGAATAGTAGCCAGACCCATCGGGGTAGCTGACGGGGGAATCCCCAATAATGCTTTCAGGGGTGTAGCGCCCCGAGGCAAATGCAGCGTAGTACACAAAGGGCTTAAAGGAAGACCCCGGCTGACGACGGGACTGCACCGCTCGATTAAACTGGCTGCTTTTATGGTCTACGCCACCGACAATGGCCTTTACATAGTGGGTGCGTGGATCAACCGCCACTAGGGCAATTTGGTCAGCAATGGCCCCATTGGCAAAGCGATTGGCATGGGCCCACTTGACCGTTTGCTTGGCCAGACTCTGGAGCTTAATATCGATGGTGGTTTGTACCCGCATTCCCCCTTTGACCACCGCTTCTTGGCCAAACTGTTCCTGGAGTTCTTGTACCACCGCTTCGGTGACATAGGGGGCCTTGCTAGAGATAAACGAAGTAACTTCCCCTAGTCGTAGGGGTTGTTTTTTAGCCGCCTCTGCTTCCGCCTGCGAAATCCACCGCAGCTTAGCCATCCGATTTAGCACCAGGGACTGTTCCCGTTTGGCCGCTTTATAGTCCACAAAGGGACTCAAACCTTCTGGAGCCTTAATCAGTCCAGCCATCATGGCCGCTTCCGCCAGGGTTAAATCCTTAGATGACTTATTAAAGTAGCTTTGGGCCGCAGTCTCTGCACCGTAGGTATTGTGGCCCCAGTAAACCTGATTAAGATACATTTCGAGAACTTCATCTTTCTCGAAAATCTGCTCCAGACGCAGGGATAAAACAACCTCCGCCACCTTCCGGCTGATGGCCTGTTGGGGGGTTAAAAACAGGTTCTTAATCAGCTGCATGGTGATGGTGGAACCACCCTGAACCGTATTACCCGCTTGAAAGTTAGCCAAAAACGCTCGACCAATACCCACCGGATTAATGCCAGTGTGGGTATAAAAGTCGCTATCTTCCACCGCTAGAACGGCCCGCTTTAAGTGGGGAGAAATCTGATTGAGGTCAACAACCTCTCGATTGGCCTCATCGTGCAAACTGTCTAGGAGGTTGCCCTCCATATCGTAGATGTAGCTGGTTTCTGTAGGAATGTAGTTACGCAGAGCTCGCACATCTGGCAAATTTCTGAAGCTAATGGCCAGTCCCACCAGGCCACCTGCCGCCACCGCACTACATAGCATGGTCGCCGTCAGCAGCGTGGCTCCACTGATCTGCAATACATCTTGAATATGCTGGAGTAGCTTGGGCTCACCCTGCAGGGCTAAAGGAACTCTAGATTGACGAATAGTATTAAATGCCACAGATACGCTACATCCTTACGTAAATACACGGCGGGCCATAAATTATAAGGCTCACAGCCATTAAAAGTAGCCAAATAACATTCAAGTTAAAACAATTGATTTCCTAAAAGGAAAAAATAGCTTTGACTAGAACAGAGTAAAACAGCAGACGTTTATGGTTTCGGCAGATTCATCTGACCAGTAGAATGATTTGGGCGCTGCTGGTGCTCGGGATGAAGTTACCAATAGGGTCCGATATGTACATGCACATCGGTTCATTTCCGAATCAGCAGCGGCAAATGGGCAGGGTGACTGGCATTCCTATGATCTTAAGCAGCTTAGGTGAATAGGTTGCTCGAGCCTTTCCTGAGTGTCCTATGATAAGCACTCGCTGACGGTTTCCCATTCGTTTTAATGGGAAATTTGAAATTTGTTATCCGCCACTATAGTGGATTCCGTCCAAATGTCTAGGCCATTTTAGAAACTTAGTCAATTGTGCGGAGATTTATTGATGGTTCACGGCGCATTTTTAGTCATTGCTGATTTAGGGGAATAAACCAATCCACTTAAATCATGTCGAGGATCAGCAATGCCCATTCGCCATTGCTGATTTAAGGGATAGCCCAACCCATTGACAATTATTTCGAGGATCAGCAATGCCCATGTCTACCCATAGCAACTCACCATGACCGAGGCTTCCAATTTTGTCATGCCCTCTATTCCCAGCGAATTTGATGGGATCTATCGCGGCGTTAGTGATGTATTTCCCCACCAGCCTGAATCTGAGGACCCCAATGAAAACTTGTTGGCCCGACTCCAGAAAAGCGATCGCCCCCTGCGCATTAAGCTAGGCATCGACCCAACCGGGTCGGAAATTCACTTGGGCCACAGTATTCCGGTCAGAAAGCTGCGGGCATTTCAGGATGCGGGCCACACGGCAATCCTACTAATTGGGGACTTTACCGCCCGCATTGGTGACCCAACGGGTAAGTCAGAGGTGCGCAAACAGCTGACGGAAGCGGAGGTTAAGGCCAATGCCGAAACCTACATTGAGCAGGTACGACCCATTTTGGATTTTGACACCCCCGGTCGTTTAGAGATTCGCTACAACTCGGAATGGCTATCGGATTTGGACCTGGGCAAAATCATTGAGCTGCTGGGCACCATGACCGTGGGCCAAATGCTCGCCAAAGAAGGGTTTGCCAAACGCTACGACCAAGGTAACCCGGTCTATTTACATGAGTTTCTCTACCCGCTGCTCCAGGGCTACGACTCAGTGGCGCTCCAGTCGGATGTGGAACTGGGGGGCACGGACCAGAAATTTAATGTGGCGGTGGGGCGTGACCTGCAGCGCCACTTTGGGCTAACGCCCCAGTTTGGCATGTTGTTACCGCTGCTGCTGGGCACCGATGGCACCCAAAAAATGTCCAAATCCCTGGGCAACTATGTGGGCCTTCAAGAAGATCCCCTATCCATGTATTCCAAACTGGAGAAGGTGCCGGACGATCTGATTAAGAACTACTTTGAACTGCTTACAAAGCAGGATTTGAGCAGCCTACCCGACAATCCTCGGGAAGCGCAGAAGCAGCTGGCCCTGGATGTGACTGGCCAATACCACGGAGACGCTGCCGCCCAGCAGGCCCAAAAGGATGCCATTAATCTGGTGCAGAGGGGGACAGGCCAAGCTGAGGCGGTGCCAGAATTTGACCTAGCTGCCGTTAACTTTCCGGCAAAGGCGTTCTATCTGCTGGGGGCCACACCGCTATGTAGCAGCAGCAGCGATGCCCGTCGCCAGATTAAAGGTGGGGCGGTCAAGCTGGATGGGGAAAAAATTACCGACCCCAATATTGAGTTTGCTAGCCCTGATGAACTCACGGGCAAGGTGCTCCAGGTGGGTAAGAAAAAGTTTGTAAGGCTGGTGGCGTAATGGGACAAACCGCAGCTGAAAAGATTATTGTGCCGTTGGATGTGCCCACGTTTGAGGATGCGATCGCACTGCTCGATGCTATTCCTGAGGTTACCTTTTGGAAAGTGGGTCTGGAGCTATTTGTTAGCTGCGGCCCCGCCATACTAGAGCAGCTAAAACAGCGACAAAAGCGCATCTTTTTGGACCTAAAATTTCACGACATTCCCAATACCATGGCCGGAGCCTGCCGCGCCGCCGGTCGCTATGGTGTGGATCTCGTCACCGTCCACGCCCCAGCCGGGGGCACCGCCCTTAAAGCAGCCCAGGCGGCTGCCCTAGAGGGGGCTGCCCAAGCCAACTGCCCGCCCCCTAACCTGATTGCCGTCACCCTACTCACCAGCATCAATACACGGGATCTTGCGTTTGAGCTCAAGGTCTCCTTAGAGCTGACGGACTATGCCACCCAAATGGCATTGCTGGCCCAGGATAGCGGCCTTAGTGGGATTGTCTGCTCCCCTCAGGAAGCAGACACCCTGCAGCGTATTTGTGGCGATGACTTTTTACTGGTGTGTCCAGGGGTGCGTCCCACCTGGGCGGCTAAGGGGGATCAGCAGCGGGCGATGACACCGGCAGATGCGATCGCAGCGGGAGCCAGCTATCTGGTCATTGGTCGACCCATTACCCAAGCGGCAGACCCGGCGGCAGCATTTCAACGAATCTGTGATGAAATTGGATAATGTTGGAGCTGTGCGCTATTCACTAAACCTAGTCAGTAAACAAGTTGGTAGGAGCCGTTCCTTGCGATCGCCTCACAATGGCAGACAACCCGGCTCTCTGATAAGTTTCCCTGCATTACTAAGCGGCATGCTCATTGGGAGCATTCTTTTCGGGAATTCCCCTAGCCTAGCCCAGCTTCTAGATCTCCCTCCGGCTTCTCCACCTGCAGAGTCTCCTAACCCTCCTACCCCTCCGACTCTCCCCACGACTGACCAAGCACCTGAAACAAAAGAGCCTGAAACAGTCGAAGCGATCGAAATATCTGAGACCGGCTTTATTCGAGAGCAAACAGCCTGTCCACAGGACTTTGACACCCTTTCCAATCTGTTGGTACGAGACATTCCTAGCTATACCAACCGTATTCTCCAAAGCAGTGTAGGAGACATTGCCACCGCCTATCGGCCCGCCTATGTCATTACAGCCAGCCAACCTGATCAGATGCCTTTAGAAATCAGGGATCGTGTGTACACGACTCAGGCGGATATTAGTCAGCAGACCTATCAGCTATTCTTTACCACCCTAGAACGACAATATTCTGGTCTAGATGCCACCTCAATTCAACATTTTCACTGGCTGTTTCTGGTACCCAGTGATGCAGGGTGGCAAATGGCATTTATGTTTTCCGCCATTGGTGACCAAGAGAGTGTGCTATTACCGCCGCGCGATAGCAGTCAGGGGAGTATTGGGCAAGCGGTTCAGCGATGGCTGAAAGATTGTCACGCCAACGCAGTTGTTATCGAGTAACTGTAAAAATCACCATTGTGACTCCTTGGAGTGAGTTTATCTCATATAACGGCTGTAACTTTTCTCAGCTCGTAACCTGCCAAGTCGGAAAATTAACGTATTCAGCATGAGAAACCGATGGTTAATACACCGACTGGTTCAAACCGGCTTAATATCTGTAGGTATTCGCAATAAACCTGCACCATACATACCCGCTCCTAAAGGCGCTGACGATCTCTCAGTTCGATAAATATTACTCACGTGACCTCGAATTAGAGCGGGGCTTTTTTGTGAAATACCCCATATATCGGGCGATCCCCATCTTGAATGTCATGAGACCCTGATGGCTAGGGCAATTTTTTTCATTCTGTAGCTTGCAATACGCTTTGATAGGTTGTACAACATAATTAGAAAAGCGTATCGATTGATACTTAATTGCCTCAGGTTTATGGCGAGGCATCGCATTTAACTAGTTTTACGTTTCTGATTGCTCAGGCAAACGCTTCAGGTTTTGAGTTGATAGTTCATTTTGGCGTTGCAAACGCTGTTGGTATCACACACTTTCCCTTAACTGCTTAACTTCTGGTAAACCCCAAACTAGCATGTAGCTAGCTTTCTGCTTATGTCTACTTCGATTAGTCCAGGTTTTGTTACACTCCACAGTCAACACACACTTCAGCATACTGATTGGCTGGTGGTGTACACCCTTGCAAATCAGGAAGGTGTGGGTGAACACCTTGATTCCTATGACTTTGACGATTTTCTAGGTTTGGCAGTTTATCTGTTTATCACCAGCCAATCTCAAGATACTCGTAAGCAGCTGTCCCAGTTGTTTCCTAAGTTTGGTAGCGCCATTGTTCTGCCGCTAGTCAAAATTTTGTGTAAGCAAGACATCTTTGTTGAACAGTCAATACCGGTTTTAGCAAAGTACAGCCTGACTAAGATGGCTCCCTACTCCTTGGCAATTGGGCTTAACCAGGTGTTGACTCTAAAGATCCAAAACGATTTAAAAACTGTTGCACTACAAACATTTAGACAGCTTCTACAGTCCTGTGAACCCTCTGTTCAGTTAGTGTTGTCTCAGCTTTTGTCAGAGAAGAATCGACAATTAGTATCTGATTTTTCAGCTTCGCAACAGCTATCTAGTCATAAAATCAGTACTGCTAAATCCAGACAGCATAGTGCAGAAAATACTGAACGCAAAGCTATGCAGTGTGCCTAGTGCCAGCAGTTATCACACCGTACACGAATTCTATTAAATTCTAGAGTTCAGCAACGATACCAATCTTCTACACGCTCTCTTAGGAGCTCTTTTGCTAGCAGCTTGTTGAAAATCCAATCAATCGCAACACATTTGTCAGATTGATTGGATCCAATCTGACCGATCAAGCTAATTAATGCCTGTTCCGTCGCTTTTAAAATTCGAACACTTCTACACCACACTTTAGGACCATGAGAATTTTCAACCACGATATTACCCTCAGCACCCATGACCATGAAGCAGGCAACCATCTCTTTTCCGGTCGAGCGCTAGCTTTGACAAGGCCTAAGGATAAGATCCAGATAAATCCTGAATTGGTATCAGAATGGACCTACATTGTGGACCACTATGCTCAGATTGGTCTTTCTCACTGTCATAATGTTATCTGGTCATGTTCTCTAAACGAAATTAATCACCATAGTGAGTATGAGCCCTCATTTTACTTCTTTGGAGATGCGGTCAATTCTCACCAACAGCATCGTCAGTTTTTTACTCAACTAAATTCTCGGTGGTGTGAGGTTGTTGAATTTATCAACTCCAAGAACAACTTTATCCAACTAGCTGAAGACTTAGGAGTTCCTGTCCCCAAGACACGGCGGTTTGCTAATCTGGCGGCGGCTAAAGCGGCATCGGATATTCCCTTTCCTTGCTATGTTAAACCCGCTGTATCTGACCATGGAGCAGGAATTGCCCGCTGTGTCGATCAATCGGCTTTAGACAATGCCTTTGCCCAGTTGGACCCAAATGCATCCCTACAAATTCAGGCAGAAGTACAAGCCTCTGCTTTTTTGAACCTGCAGTATCGGGTAACCGCTGAGGGTGTACAACCGCTGCTAGTGTCAGAACAGGTTTTAGAAGGCTGCGTTCACCGGGGTAATCGTTATCCCTCTGAACATACCCCTTGGGAGGAGATTAAACCTCTGGCTAACTGGTTAGCAGAGCACGGGATGCAAGGAATCTTTGCGGTTGATGTGGCAGTTGTTCCTACATCGAACGGTGTGGAATATCTAGCAATTGAGTGCAATCCACGTTTTAATGGTTCATCTTATCCAACGCTGGTTGCCCAGAGGTTAGAGATTCCTTGTTGGAGTAGCGCTACCTATAAAACGCACCTACGGTCGCTTCGAGATATTGACCTAACTGATATTGCGTTTAATCCATATAAGGGCCGAGGCGTCATCTTGATTAACTGGGGCAAGATAAAAGTGGGTGAAATCAGCGTACTGCTGGCGGGCTCCCCAGTGGAACAGTTTGCGTTAGATCAGGAGTTAAAAGCTCGATTAAATGGTGACTTTGAAGTAGCGGCTTCAGCAGACGCTAGCAGAGAACTGGCACTCCAAGGGTAAACGGCCCTAAAGGGTAAACGGCCCTAAAGGGTAAACGGCCCTAAAGGGTAAACGGCCCTAAAGGGTAAATGGCCCTAAAGGGTAAACGGCCCTACCGTTTAGAAAGTAAGTGAAAGACCTAGCCTCGGTTAGGTCTTTTTTTGCGATCGCAATCCTAAGACATAACCACTACATACCGTTAACAGAAAAACCTCTACCGTATGGGTAGAGGCTTGGAGTGTGTGAGGATCTAAGAGTGAAAAGGGTGATTGCTCTAAAGCAATGCAGACTCTTAAAGATTACGGAGTCTACACCGAGCACCGCAACAGTTCAGTATCTGTTAGCGGACTACGGACTTCGTACGAGCATCCAAACCACTTAGACGTTCAGCCTGGATGTTGTCTACCGCCTTAGTGCGAATATCTAGAGCGTCTAGTCGAACTGCTTGGATATCTTCGACGGCTTTGGTCTGGTTGTTTAGGTGCTCACGACGTAGCTTGTGAACACTGTTTTTATCACGAGCATCCAAACCATTTAGACGCTCAGCCTGGATATTTTCAACAGCTTTGGTGCGAATATCTAGAGCATCTAGTCGAGCTGCTTGGATATCTTCAATAGCTTTGGACTGGTTATTTAGATGCCCAACCCGTAGCTTGTGGACGGAGTTCTTAGTGCGGCTGTCCAGTTCTTCGAGGCGAGTGGACTGAATATTGAAGCGAGCGGGCTCGATAGCAGAGGCAACGGGTGCGATCGCAGCTGTCGCAACAAGAACAGTTAAGGCAGAAAGAATAGTGCGTTTCATAATTAAAGCTCCTTGGTGAATCAGTGAAGTATTGGACTTGCTTCATTGATTACAAGAATGCCGGGGGCAGCTGAACGCTATCTGACTGGCAACTGAACGTTGCTTAAGGGGTTTCTGAAATTACCTGAGGAAACCACGTGATAGCGATCACCAGAATTAATAGGTCACGGGCTGGGCAGGCATAGCCCGCGCTCACTTTAAACCTGCATCCTCGATAACAAAGCTCAGTTTTAACCGTTTCAGTAGTCTGAGCAGAAGGAATGCAGAATGCACCAATAAGAAACCTCCACGAACACTAGAGTCCATGAAGGCTTCGTTTAGATATAAAGGGTTGAGCAATACAGTGCCCTGTCTGCTCAGATATAGGGTTGAAATAGAACGTTATGCAATAAGTTGAGTTGTCTGTGAATTCACTATATGCCAACGATGCCACCTACCTACGCCTAGCAAGATACGCCTATTATCTACTTACACAAGCATCAAGTTTTCTTAGTTTGTGTCCCTGATCACTGTTGACTAGAGCAATTAGGTATATATCAATAACTTTTGATAGAACTTATGCCGTTGTCCAGTGCCTTGTAGCGCTGAACAGGTAGACTCATACCCCTTAAAATACAACAGCACCCAGAACGATCTAACCCAGGGCTTCTTCTACAAAACACGAGATTTCCAAGAGCTGTGTTCAAAGAAGATATTCTCTAAAGATAAGACTCTCTAACGTAAGCAAGAAGAAATATCAGTGACCTGATTGGGTGCTGGCCTTTATCCGTCAAACGACTCTGATGAGATATCCATTGGTGAGCTCCTTTGTTTAGGAGTACTAAACTCTAAGCAAAATTAATACAGTCCTTAACACCAGTCTAAGAAGCCTATTCATGAGCTATAGTTGCTTCAGAGAAAAAGAATCGGTTGGTAACTTTTGTTTCTAGTATTAACGAGTTTTTGCTTTTGTCCATTGACATTGCCCTTCTCGAAGCTTCCCTCTATGTATTTCCTAAGTTTTGGAGAAAAACCATGTCAATTTACGTAGGCAATCTGTCTTACGACGCTACAAGTGATGATTTAGAAGATGTATTTAAGGAATATGGAACGGTCAAGAGTGTGCATTTACCAACCGATCGTGAAACTGGCCGCATGCGCGGTTTTGCGTTTGTGGAAATGAGTGCTGACTCTGAAGAAGAAGCAGCCATTGAAGCACTGGATGGTGCAGAGTGGATGGGACGGGCGCTAAAGGTCAATAAGGCTAAGCCCCGTGAAAATCGCAGTGGTGGCCGCAAAAAGAGTTGGTAATCACTGCTTGACGCTGCAGCGGTAACTTTTTCCGTAGTTACCAGCTATTGACGTCAGTTCATTCTAGGAGGGTGCAGATATTGATATCTGCACCCTCTTTGTATATTTTTGTAAAGTCAATTTAAGGATGTCTCATTGAGCTTTGTCCGTTAATCGATAACTAAAGCTTGGTTAGAGGATTTTCGGGATTATTCAAGAAAACAGGTTGATAGCAATCACAAGGCTTTTTATCTTGTTGATTTAGACAATAAAACGGACGGTAAGACTTTTCACAGCATCTCCTCTGAAGGAAGTGACATCACGCTGAGGAGCACAACGGTAAATTTTGGGCATTAAAAGCCTCTGAGGAATGATCAAAGGCTATAGATACTACAATGTCTTTTCTAAGTTGTCCTTATCCGCTTCTGAGCAGTCATACAGGTGCCGTTTCATCAGTTCCAATAGATATTTTGTGATCTTTGTTGTGGCTCACTCCAGCTCAATTGCCTGTTGCACAGCTTGTTGCCGTCTCGCCTGATCCCAGCGGATAGATTCCAGCGTGTTGCCTAAACCCGGTGCGTTCCACCGGCCGCTATCGGGGTCCAAAAAAGCACGGGTTCTAGCCCAGGTAATGCGGTCCACTTCATCCATAGACTGCTGTCGGGCAATGGCTAGCCAGTCAATATAGCCTCGATCCAAAGCCGCCAGCGGTGCCTGATTGGCTAGATCAATGCCATTCAGTTCCTCTGCTAGGGATAGGGTAAGCTGCTGCTGGCTGGCCTGTTGCCGTAGATTTAAAGCCTGTTTGTACAGTCGTTTGAGCTGTTTTTCATCCGCTGCAGCAGGGGACTTGGCCCCGTGCTGATAGGAAAAACTGCCCAGGTTCCACTTACGGTTGCCGGGGTCTACATGGCCATAATATGCAGATGTATACCCCCCATCCGCTGTGCGAGTCCCCTCGGCACTACCCACAGCGCGAGCCACTAGGGAATCACTTCCCCCATGAAATAAGACTTCTAAGGTGTGGAGAACTATTTGGGTAATGGGGGCTTTGGCAGTCTGTACAGGCTTGGGCGCAAAGCTAAGGCTAACGTTACCAGTTGAGGTAGGTGGCTTCGATGCTTTCTTTAAAGAAGAATGGTCATTGATGCCTCTACTCATAGATTGGTCAGGTTTTTCAACGGGTGTATTAAAGGTAAGCGCAATGTCCTGAGCTGGGGCCGGAGCGGCCCCCAAAAGGATAAGAGCTAGCGGTAAGAGCCCGCGATCGCACATGATGAATTACTCCATAAAAAACTGTGAAATCAAGTCATTAGCGGGTTCGATCAATGCCCAGGTGCCATTGGGTTCTTTTCTAAACGCAGCGAACACCAGGCGCTGTGTACGGCCAATGGTGTGCCCCTGACTGTGTTGCCCTAGACTAGGGCGCTTGATACCACAGAGACGAAACAGATAAGCCGGTACCTCTGGGCTAGTGAGCGCCACACAGTACTCATCCATCGGTTGCACTTTGCCATCAAACGGCATCTGCACCGAGTCACCCCCCAGCTCTAGGGTGATATCGCCCAGGCCACTGCTAATGAGATAGTCGCCTACTCGTTTACCCACCTGTAGTTCCCAGGTTTGTTGAACGGCGATGCTGCGCGGTGCGGGTGCTGACTGGCAGGCAACCAATAGAGTTAGTAGTGCAACACCAGTTAACGTGAACATGTTTTTAGTGTTGAAGCTTAAAGCCATAGCCCACATACTCCTCATTTTCGTACAGCACCACTAGCCACGTATTCGGGTCAAAGGCTAGAGGATAGGCAGCCCGTTCGGCGGTCACTCCAGCCCGCACTTCAATAGCGTTTAAGGTGCAGTAGGGAGCTTCGACAATGGTTTCAATAGCCTGACGATTTTCCCGTTCGGGCACAGTGAGTAGCTGAGTCAGTTGTTGTCGTGAGAGAACAGTTTGACTAGAGACAATGTTCTGACAAAGGTCTTTTTTAGCAGAAGCAGATTGGAACCGTAGGCCAAGGCCAAGGCTAGCGCCGAAAACAATACATGCAGTTCCAGCCAAAAGTCGGTATCGATGTTGTTTGGCAATAAAAAATTTGGATCGTTGACGTCTAGGGCGTCGTTTGGGTTGTGGCTTCATGGAGGTGTGCTCCTTGTTGGCGTCTTATGTGATGTGAGTATAGACGCTTATTTCTACAGGAAGCAATGCCAGAATCCTTATGAATAGAGGGTTTTACGATTTATGCAATAATCTCTAGAAGAGTGGCAACAAGGATTTATTAGACGCAAAATTTCTGAAATTATTTTTGCAACAATAGGCAACAGGTACCTGTAAATCACGATGAGCAAGTATGCAATAGAAAAAGCCTCTACCGATTGGTAGAAGCTTGGAGTGTATGTAGGAAAAAGTTGCCTTGAGAATACAGTCTGCGCTAGGTACCCGAACTCGAGTGCGGCAACAGCTTTGTCAAACTATTAACGGATGGACTTAGGGAAGTGCGTGAAAATAAGACATCTTAATAAGGCTTGCCAAGGGGAACCGTCAGGGAGGGGTCTGGAAAACTAGCGCAAATGGCCGAAGACCCCTCCGCCTACGGCACCTCCCCTTGTTAAGGGGAGGACGTTGCTTAATAAAATCCTGCTTGGAATTTTATTTTTGTGCAATC
>JBCCQQ010000092.1:0-19008 GCA_039024555.1 Cyanobacteria bacterium P01_D01_bin.156 | reverse complement strand
GTTTTACCGCCAGGGCTTTCTTCACCTGACGGCCATCTCGTTGCGTCTTGATAAATGCTTTCAACTCTTCGATAGCGGCAGTTTTAGGGGCTGATGAAGTCTCCGAACTCATAACGATAAGCGACAGGCGATGCGCTGATAGATATAGATTCTCAGATCATACCGATCTACCCTCAAGAATCAAGACGGATGGCTATAGGACCGAAAAAAGTTACATCAATTGGATTAAGCGATACATTCGATTTCATAACTGGCAGCATCCTAGAAATATGGGAGGTCCAGAAATTGAGGCATTTTTAACCCATTTAGCTGTTACCAAAAAGGTTGCCGCCTCTACACAGAATCAAGCACTGTGTGCCCTACTGTTTCTGTACCGTACGGTTTTGCAACTGGACTTAGACCTAAATATAGATGCAGTTAGGGCTAAGCGTCCCCAGCATATTCCTACGGTTTTATCAAAGGAGGAAGTGCGAGCCGTTATTCAGCAACTTTCAGGTGTTTATCGTCTGGTAATACAGCTCTTATACGGCTGCGGCTTCAGGCAGATCGAATGTCTGCGACTCAGGGTCAAAGATATCCAATTCGCTCAAAATCAAATAGTTGTTCGCGACACTAAAGGAATGAAAAGTCGAGTCACCATGCTGCCTGACGTTTTAGTTATACCTCTACAAGAACATTTGCAAGGTGTCAGACGTTTACATAATCAAGATCTAGAGAGAGGTCAAGGGGCTGTTGATTTACCATTTGCCCTAGTTAAAAAGTATCCTAATGCCTGTCGAGAATGGTCATGGCAATATGTGTTTCCGTCAGAAAGATGTTCTAAAAATCCTCGAACCGGTCAGTGGCAGCGTTATCATCTCCATGAAACAGGTTTGCAAAAAGCTGTTAAACAGGCAGTGCGTCAAGCGGGTATCCATCAGAAGGTCGGTTGTCATACGTTTCGCCATAGCTTTGCCACCCACTTGTTACAAAATGGCTATGATATTCGCACTATCCAAGAACTGTTGGGCCATAAAGATGTAAAAACGACAATGATTTACACTCATGTGCTTAATCGTGGCGGTCGTGGTGTAAAAAGTCCATTAGATGCGTAATCAAAACAAAAAGAGACAGAACCCCGCAAGACTCTGCCTCTTTAATTAAAAGAGATTATTCAAAAGAACGCGTCTAGCCCAACATCTCTTTTACTTTAGCAACAATGCCATCAGAATCAATCCCCTGGTGAGGGAACTGTTCCCAAAGACCGCCGCCACCTTCGATGTGAGTGCCGAGGTAACCATACTTAGGCGTCAAACCACGCTCTAGCAACCAGGAGCCCATGCGGCTACCCAAACCCGTACGACGGTTGAACGCTTCAACTACCAATACCATGGGAGACCCACCAAACTTAGCAATGGACTCTTCATCAACAACGTTCAGAGTACCCTTGTTAATCAGACCCACATCGATGCCTTCTGCCTTTAGCTTCTCAACCGCATCCAACGCGCGATAAAGACCAGCACCAAAGGAAACCACATAGCCCGCAGTACCTTCCCGAACGACGTCATCCTTACCAGAGGTAAAGGCATAATCGCCAGCAAACATCTCGTTGCCGTCAGTGTCCAAAATCATGGGCACCTTAGAACGGGTGGAGAAGATAAAGCGTAGACCCGGAGCGTTAAAGACAGACTTCACACAGGCACGCATTTGGTTCGCATCTGCAGGGAAGTAGATGTTAGTAGGATGGCTGTCGTCTAAGCCATTGTCGGCAAACAAGTTGTTCATGCCGAAGTGACAAGTGTTGTCAGCCATGTCATCAATACCCGCATGGGAGAAATGACACAACAGGTTGGAGTAGTTTAGACGGGCCATGGTAATCTCGGAAATACACATTTCCAAGAAGGCACTAAAGGTGGCAAAGATACCCTGCTTGCCTTTCTCCATACCAAAGCCAGCGGCAGCAGAGAGGTTACCACGCTCTTGAATACCACCGCTGATAAAGATTTCAGGGTGAGCTTCACGAATAGTGTTAAGACCGCAGGAACCTTCTAGGTCACTGTCCACAACCAGAACGCTGTTCTTGCGCTCTTCTTCGCCCATGGCCGCTAGCATTTCTACAACGGCAGCCCCAAAGACCTTACGGTTGGCATCCATTTTGTCGGTGGAGCCAGTGTATTTGTTGGGGTTCTTGGGCGCTGCTGTATTCTTGAGAATGTCAGCCGCTGCCTGGTGACCGCGGGCTTCTAGATACTTGATAGCCGCAGGAACAGAAATTACATCGTGACCGTGGTTAGACCCCTCTAGCCCCTCAATGCCGGGGCACATGGGGCGCTTGAGGATAACGGCGATAGGGCCAGGAGTGTTGATGGCTTCACAGATGTTGGCGTATAGGGCATCGATGTCTTCACCGTTGCACTCTAGAACCTTTAGACCATGGCCTTCGAGAGTTTTCTTAACGCTGTAGCCAGGAAGATACTTGGAAGGATTACCGGCAATGGTGACATCATTATCGTCGATCAGCAGCTTAACGTTGATGTGCTGGGCCACAGCCAGACGAGCGGCTTCTGCGTCGTTACCTTCTTGCTGGGAACCATCGGAACCTAGACAGAAAACAGCTTTGCCAGGGTTTGCCAAGGCTACACCGTTAACGTAGGGCCACATGTGACCCAGACGACCGGAGCTGAATTTTACACCAGGAGTAAGGCCAAGCTCAGGGTGACCGGGAAGGTGAGACCCTGCTGCACGGTAGTTCATCAGCTGCTCAGCAGGCAGGTCACCGTTGAGGGTGGACATCAGGTACTGGGTACCTACACGGTGTCCGGCTTCGTCAAAGAAGGTGGGCACATAGCTGTCAGGCGCACCCCGGAAGATGGCATCCAGCAGCATGACCTCAGGAACAGTATCGTAGGGACCGCCAGTGTGACCGCCGACTCCTCGGGCGGCACCAGTGGCAGTAAAGAAGACAATGGCGTCGCGGCAAAGTTGAATATTTGCTTTGATGGCGTCACGCTGCTCATCGGTCAGCGTTGATGTGGACGGATCAAGACTAATGCGCTTGTAGGCACCCAAGTCGATTGGAAATGCAGCCATGTCATATCTCCCTTGTGGCTTCGTCAAGGGGTATTCTCGCATTCCATGGAACCGGATGCGCGGAATTACAGCAGTTTTGTGTTAGAGAATACTGAACCTATGACATTGGTTCATAGCGGTTAGGTTTGGTTCACGGTTTGTTTATATTGCGACCGTGGTTCTACACGGCCTTTTTAAGAAAATGCCTTAAACGGAGCCGATAAGGGATTTCAGCAGGAGCTGACCGTCGGTACCCACCCCCCCCATCAGCCCACCGCGTACGGGGTTGGTCGTCTGGCCAAACATGGTCACCATGGCCATGACTAGTTCAAATGGAGATAGGGTATCGGCTAAGAATCCAGACCATTTGGCCTGGGGCAACTTGAAAAAGCTGTCAAAGAACTGACAGAGGTCTGCGTGGTTAAACCGCATGATGGTTTCAAGGCCAAATCGATAGATGTGGTGTTTGCGCAAGCGTTCGGTGCTCCATAGGGTATGCCAGCCCGCCTGGGCGATCGCACTTCCCACTTCCCCCTTAGCTATAGACTGGGCGATCGCATCCCCCACCGCCGGAGCCCGCCGCAGCATTGCCCCCACCATATAGCCCGTAGCCGGATGTACCATACTGGCCGCACCACCAAACCCCAACACCCGCTGATTTAGGTCGGGCAGAGGTTGATTCATCGGAAACAAACAATATTCAGTCTCGTGCACCTCCTGCACCTCCACCCCATCTGCGCTCAGTCGCTGCTGCAGTCGCTGCTTTAAGGTGTCGTAGGCCATGGCAGGAGCAAGGGCCAGGGAGGTTTCTTCCACAAAGTACACATCCTTCCCCAAATCCATGGCGTAGAGAAATGTGGGGGGCTCGGCTAGCTGTCCTGGGGAAAGATGCTCTGCGCGATAGTCCATTAAAGAGAACTGCCCTGGTGCCACAGGCGGTTTAGAAAACTTGCCCACGATGCCATAGGCCACCTGGTAGGAAACCGGCAGATGCGCTGACTCCGAACGTTTTATTAGGGCCGCTTGATGGCCGGTCGTATCAATTACTAGTTTGGCGGTTAGCTGGTCGCCGTTGTCCGTCGTGACACGGCTGTCCTGGTACGTGTGGTTTACGGAGACCGCCTTTCCAGGGTGCCATGTCATATCCTGAAGCTGTGCTAGCAGATGCTGCTGTAGCTTTTGTTTATCAAACAAACCGTAGTCACGATGGTGGCGAGTGGGACTGGTATTGGCGGCATGGCCAAAGTAGCTAACCGTGTTTTGCCAACGATGGCCCAGTAAATCAGTCAAGCCTAGCGCTTCTAACTCATTGCACCATACGCCGTAGGTATTTTTCCAAGGGGTATCTGGAGCTGTGGGGGCCAAACCCTGTAGCGATAGACCATGCTTTGCTAAGGCCGCCGCCATAATTAGCGCTGCCGGTCCTGCCCCAATGATTAAAACGTCAAACACCTCTCTGGTTGTCCCTCTGAGTACATACCTTTAGCCATTATTAACCATGGAGGATCGGGTTGTAACTTCGGAACATTTTGGTACGGCTTGTCTATCGATGTCACCTATGACCGTTTGGTCACTAACTGGTCGTCTATGATGACGGCTTATCTACCCCCATCATTAGCTGTTTCCACCCCTATGCCGTCCTTACCATCCACGGATTTACTTAATCAATTATTTGATGCGGCCGTTGCGGCTGCCATGCCTCAAAAGCAGGTGGCCCGTGCCTTGGAGCCCTATTTCAAAACTAAACCTACGGGGCGTGTGGTGGTGGTCGGTATTGGTAAATCTGCAGCAGCGATGGCGCAGGCTGTGGAAGATAGCTGGGCCAAAGCGGGCTATACAGAGCCGATGGATGGGCTAGTGATTACTCGCTACGGCCACAGCGTTCCCACCCAGGCCATTGAGGTAATTGAAGCGGGGCACCCGGTTCCTGATGCCAACGGTATGCAAGGAGCCCAGCGCATTTTAGAAAAGGTGGCCCCCCTCTCTGCGGAGGATCTCGTCATCTGCCTTATTTCGGGCGGAGGCTCAGCGCTGTTCACCCTGCCCCCCGAGGGGATTAGCCTAACCATGCTGGCGGACATTAATCGCCAGCTGCTAGCCTCTGGGGCAGATATCACGTCCATGAATACGGTGCGCAAAGCCTTATCCCGCTCCTCTGGAGGTAGGCTAGCGGCGGCAGCCTATCCTGCCCAAATAGTCTCGCTGATTATTTCTGATGTGGCAGGGGACAGTCTGCAGGCCATTGCTTCTGGGCCGACGGTGGGAGATACGGCCACCGCAGACGATGCTTTGGAAATTATTGAGCGGTTCCATATTACTGTGCCGTCTCAAGTCCGTGATTACCTGGAACGCAACCCTAACCCAGTGATTCCCCCTGGAGATAATTTATTGACCACCACAGTGAATCATCTGATTGCCACGCCACAACAGTCTTTAGAAGCGGCTGCCCAGGTTGCGATCGCCCATGGCTATACGCCCCTAATCCTCAGCGATGCCATTGAAGGAGAAGCCCGTGATGTGGCCCTGGTCCATGGCGCTATTGCCCGCCAGGTCAAACGCCACCATCAGCCCGTTGTTCCTCCCTGTGTCCTGCTTTCTGGTGGTGAAACCACCGTGACAGTCCAGCAAAAGTTCTTTGGTAAAGGCGGTCGCAACAGCGAATTTTTGTTAGCGCTAGCTAGCTATTTAGACGGTGAACCCGGCATCAGTGCCATTGCCTGTGATACCGACGGCATTGATGGCAGCGAAAACAACGCAGGCGCAATCATGACACCAGAATTATGGCAACAGGGTCACAGTCCCAAAAAGTACCTCAAGACTCACGACAGCTATAGTTTTTTCGAGTCCATTGGTGCTTTGGTTGTGACTGGTCCCACCCTAACTAACGTTAATGATTTTCGAGCCATTGTGGTGGAGTAATTAGGGTGTGGAGTCATCAACTATCACCACAGATCTCTTCATCTGCAGCCGCTAATACTGATGATAAGACCCCTGGAAATTTTCCTTCCAACTCATCAGTACGTAGCGAATTCAAATGCTGGGTCCCAACCTTTTGGGTATAGATGATCCCAGATTCTCGTAGGATCTTAAAGTGGTGGGACAGAGTGGACTTAGCAATCTCATCTCCACCACAGCTACGACAGGCTTGTTCACCCTTAGAGGCAATGGTCTTGACAATTTTTAGTCTTACCGGATCTCCTAGGGCGTAGAGCACCTCTGTCAGAGTTATTTGACTAATATCTGGATGAGGAATAGAGCGCATGGGGCCATTATGACATGCTCCATAGACTCTACTGAATGCTACAGGTGAGGCTCCCTCGATGAGATAACCGTACCCAATAGTTCGATTTTATGGAACTATAATTGCAGACATCTAGTAGAGCCGGTCCTTGGTAGGGTGGCTGCTACTGTGTAGCAGGTAATGAATACGTTCATTACACATCAGGTTAGTCGATATATTCCACGCTTTGAGGGATATGACCAACCTGACAGACGTTACATTACGGGTCCGTCAGTTTTTAAGGAGATTTTATCAATGAGTGAAAGTACATTAGTTCGAACCGTTTCAGACGATGCGTTTCAGACGGATGTTTTAGGTAGCGATGTCCCAGTGTTAGTGGATTTTTGGGCGCCCTGGTGTGGTCCCTGTCGGATGGTGGCACCCGTGGTTGATGAGGTCGCCACTAAGTACGAAGGCCGAGTTAAGGTTCTAAAACTCAATGTGGATGAGAACCCCGGTAGCGCCAGTGAATATGGTGTGCGCAGCATTCCCACCCTGCTAGTCTTTAAGGACGGTAAGGTGGCCGATACTATCGTAGGCGCTGTACCTTCCAGCACCTTGTCAACCACTCTTGAGAAATATTTGGATTAGGGTTCCTGTCACTACAGCAAACTGAAAAGAATCCTTAGAATTAGAACCTGTTCCTTGTTCTAGCCGTTATCAAAGGGGCAGGTTCTTTTTTGTCTATACACCTTAGGTAACCCGCATGAGCTACTCTGACCCAAACTCTCCCGACTCGACAACGTCTGATTCTGACTCCACAACCAGCACTAGTACGGAAGAATTCTCGGTAAATAGCGATAATTTGATGAGTAAGGTACAAGAGCTTATCAATGAGAGTAATGTTCGACGAATTTTGATTAAAAATGCGGAAGGGCGAGTAATGTTCGAAGTTCCGCTGAGTGCAGGCTTAGTGGGGGGTGCTGTGGGTATTGCATTTTTTGCACCCCTGGTTGCGATCGCATCCTTAGGTATGCTGGCGGCACGTTTTACCTTGGTGGTTGAACGACGCGCTTAGCTCCGATCTCTTTTTCAGGCTGTTGCTGATGGGATGAACAATAACAGCAGCCTGAAAAATCAGAAATCTCATAAAATTCTTACGAGAGCTGTTGCCGCAACAATTTACTTCCGTATTTAGCGCATACTGACAGCGATCTGAGTATTTACAAATCTGGCGTTGCTGATCCTCAGGATGATTTTTTCTGAAAGAGTTCAATACAGTCGAGCGTTGTCAGATCGCTCCATCTTATAAATCAGCAACGGCACAAATCCCAATGAAATGATTGGCTCCATGCCCAAGAACCGCTAGTATTACCGGTAGTTTCTGGTGCAACTACCATGACGAGGAAAGGCTTTTCCTCTATTTTTCCAAAATTTCCTGTGTGGTTTTCATCCCCTAGTCGGTCAGAACCCACAGACCCTTTGGTGGATGCCCCACCGGGGGTACTTGGTAGTTTGCGAGAAAAGATTGTTAAACTTCCCACCCCCGACCCCTATCAGAAGGCGATCCAGTCTGCCCTGAGTCAAACATTACAGGACTGGCAGACAAACCCAGATTTTGAAAATAATAGCCTGGTCGTATTGGGGCGACCGGTGGAAGAAATTGCTCCTATTCTTAAAGCAAGTCTGCAGGAAGATTTTCCCGACTGTGAGGTGCAATTTTTTCTGGGAGGATATCAGCGCCCTGCCGATCCGTTAACGGTACCTCAGCATCTTCAGCAGCAGTTGGAGTCTGAAGATACTGCTCCCAGTAAAGATATTGCTGCACCGGTTACTCAAACAGATTTGGATAGCCAAGTACCCACCATTATGGTGGTTTCTAGCCTAGAGCAGTGTTTTCTGCGCTGTATCCAAGGATGGGAGGGGATTGAATATTTACAAACCCTCAGCACTCAAGATACGTCCCGGTTTTGGGTCTTTGGCTGTAATCACTGGGCCTGGACATTTTTAGATAAGGTATGTCAGGTAAGTGCTTACTTGGAACAAGTGGTGTCTTTACCAAAACTCTCGGGTGCCGACCTGCAAAGATGGCTAGCACCCCTGCTCGATACTGAACTGGACACTCAGGCCGATGCTCCCATGACCCACATTGCTATGGCAGAGGATAGCTATTGGAACAGCTTGGCAAATGTGACAGACGGCATTGCCAGTACGGCCATACAGGTGTGGTTAAAGTCGTTGCAAATTCGCGCAGAGACGTTAACAGAAGGTGGTGCAATTGTAGACGACACCCAGCTAATTGAGTTGTTGCCAGGAAAACCCACCCTGCCTGGCCTAATCTCATTGGAGGCCATGGATCGTTATCTACTTCATTCGTTGTTAATTCATCGGGAAATGACGCGATCGCATCTAGCGGTGAGCCTAGGGGAAGCCGAACGGAATATCCGATCGCGGCTACAGGTGCTACGAAGAGAAGGCATTGTTCGCCAGCGGGGACGGCGCTTTAGCGTGCATCCTGCCTACTACCCCAAGTTATATAAAGAGCTGGGCAACAACAACTTTTTGATTGGGGAGGCGTAGCCATGGTTAAGGGGGCGAAAATTGCGATCGCAACAGCTGTCACCACATTGATTTTGCCTACTGTTGCCAGGGGTCAAACAACAGATGCTGCCGCCAACGCCATCGATGCTTTATTTAAGCCCCTTACCCTTTCACTAGTTCTGCAGGCATGTTTGACCATTCTCTCCGCCTATGGTCTCCTATTTCTCATTCGCTTTACAGCAAATGCCCTTTCAGAACAGGTACCACGTCGCTTTCGCCTGATTATCAAACAATCAGTGCCGTTTCTTAAAGGATTGGTGCTGATTTCCACCATTGGCTATTTGCTGACCCTTTTTCTCAACCTAGAAGACTCGACCAGATTGCTTACCTTGACGGGGACTATCGCTGTTGCATTAGGGTTTGCCTTTAAAGACTACGCGAGTTCTATTATTGCCGGCGTTGTTAACCTATTTGAAGGTCCTTTTCGCATGGGAGACCGCATACAAATCGGTGAACACTATGGCGAAGTGATTGACTATGGTCTACGGGGGCTGTTGCTACAAACGCCGGATGATAATGCGGTAACCATTCCCCACAGCACTACCTGGACTAGCCCTATTTCCAATGCCAACAGCGGACAGCTAGAAGCGCAGGTGGTAACAGAATTTTACTTTGCCCATGAGGCCAACACTGAATTGGCGGTGGATATGCTTTATCAGGCAGCCTACAGCAGTCGTTATACCCAGCTAAAGCTACCGGTGGTGGTGGTTGTTTCTGAAGAAACCTGGGCCACCCACCTCAAGCTCAAGGCCTATCCCATGGACGCACGGGAAGAATTTGCCTATAAAACAGACCTAATTCTACGGATTAAAAAAGCCTGCATGCGTCACCAGCTACCTTACCCCAGAACTCCTAGCTCTGAAGAACTATAAAAGAGTTTTGATACCTGCCAGGGTGTTGATATACCCTACCGGCTTTTGGGATATCGCATTGTTAGGGGAGTCTATCAAAGTCTTTGAGGTTCAGGCACATCCTGAGCCTGTAACCATTTTAGGCTCCTGATTGGCTGTTGGTCTGTTTGGGACTAAGAGCAAGAAGGCGCTTGCATCGATTAACAATATCGCCGTTGCTGATTTAGGGAATAACGTTATCACTAACTCAATGGTACTTTTCCTATCCAAGTCCTATATTCCCCGCCATTCTTAAACTTTATGTTGCGTTTTGAGTTGTACTGACAAGCTAGCTTTAGAAAGCGGGCAGCATCTAAAATCTAGGTTCTAGCTCCAAATCTGCCATGCTGCGTCGTTTGCTTTCGCTTGTAGTTTTCCCCCTGATGACGACTATGCCTGCCTCTGCTCAGCCTGACCAGACACAGTCTCTATGGCAAAATCCGCCAGAGCCGATCGTGTCGATGCTCGATGTGAACCCCCTACCGGCGGTGTCCATATCCCCCGATAACCAATGGCTGCTGGAGCTAGAGCGGCGGTCTCTACCACCCATTTCGGAATTGGCTCAGCCTTGGGTTGCGATCGCCGGTACCAAACTCAATCCCAATACCTGGGGACCGGCCCAAGAAGGGTTTTATACCGGCATCACTGTTCGTGCCCTGGGCGCATCGGATAGCACCCCAATTTATTTGCCTCCAGACGCACGTATTCGCAATCTACGCTGGTCCTATGACAGTCGTCACTTGGCCTTTACGCTCACCCAAGCCGATGGCATCGAACTGTGGGTCTTGGATGTCGCCCAAGCAAAGGCAAAACCGTTGACGGGTCCTATCCTCAACGGGGTGTACAACAGTCCCTGTCGTTGGCTGCCAGGAACAGATGGCCTGATTTGCAGAGTACGCCTCCAAAGTATCGGCGCTCCACCAGAAGAACCTGCTGTTCCAGTTGGTCCAGTCATTGAAAGTAGCCAGGGCCGAGTCGCGGCTACCCGCACCTACACCAACCTGCTAGCCAGCCCCCACGATGAAGCGTTATTTGAATATTATTTCTCTTCCCAAATAGCCCATATCAGTTTGGAAGGAGAGATTACTCGACTGGGTAAACCAGATCTGATCCGTAATGTGACGGTATCCCCTGATGGCCGTTGGCTTTTACGGTCTACTATTCATCGTCCATTTTCTTATCAGGTGCCGTTATCCAGGTTTCCGGTACGCTACGAGGTGCTCAATCGCCAGGGTGAGGTGGTGCACGAACTGGTGGATTTACCCCTAGCTGATGATATTCCCATCGCCTTTGATTCGGTCCGTCAGGGGAAACGAAGTATCGGCTGGCGGACCGATCAGCCTGCCACTCTCTTCTGGGCAGAAGCCTTGGATGGTGGAGACGCCAGCAAGCCTGCAGACTACCGGGATGGGGTATATACGCTAGCTGCCCCGTTTGATGGACCCCCAACAGAAATTTGGCGATCCACCCTACGGTTTCGAGGGATTATTTGGGGCAATGAAGAGCTTGCGATCGTAACAGAAGCCTGGTACGACAGCCGCCAAGTAAAAACGTGGAAATTCTCTCCCCAGGATGCAACAACAGAGCCCGCTCTTCTCAATCAGAGAGATTTCCAAGATGCCTACGCAAATCCGGGAAGCCCAGTCACACAACCTGGCCCCTATGGTCGTTCGGTGGTGATGCTCAACAACAACAGTATTTACTTAACAGGCGATGGTGCTTCTCCCGATGGAGTCTTTCCATTTTTAGACCGTCTGGATTTAACGAGTTTAGCCACAGAGCGTCTGTGGCAGGCACAAGGAGAAACGTTTAGTCGGATTACCCGACTGCTCGATGGTAACGCCCAGGACGTCATTGTACGTCGTCAGTCCCCGACTATGCCAGGGAACTACCACCAATTAAATTTAACTAGCGGAACAGAAGAAGAACTAACTGATTTTTCCGATCCCCTACCTTGGTATGCCGATGTACAAAAAGAGATCGTACGCTATTCTCGGCCAGATGGTGTAACCTTAACAGCCACCCTGTATTTGCCACCAGGATACGATCCAACCCAAGATGGTGCTTTACCCACTCTACTGTGGGTCTATCCCCGAGAGTTTAAGGACCGGGATGTCGCTAGCCAGAATACGCGCTCTGAATTTACGTTTACCCGCCCAGGAAGAGATTCGGTTCTGTTTTTGTTGACCCAAGGATATGCTGTGCTAAGCGGTCCCACCATGCCCATCATTGGAGAGGGGGATACCGAACCCAATGACACGTATATCGAACAGCTGGTGGCTAGCGCCGAAGCAGCTGTGAACTACCTGGTGGAGCGAGGCGTAAGCGATGGCACACGCTTGGCAATTGGGGGACATTCCTACGGTGCATTTACAGCAGCAAATCTATTGGCCCATAGCGATCTGTTCCAAGCAGGCATCGCCCGCAGCGGAGCTTACAATCGTACCCTGACACCATTTGGCTTCCAAGGAGAACAGCGCACATTTTGGGAAACACCGGAGACGTATCTAAAAATGTCGCCGTTTATCTCAGCGGAAAAAATTAATGAACCACTATTGTTGATCCACGGTGCAGAAGACAATAATTCAGGCACCTTTCCCATCCAGTCCGAACGACTGTACGAAGCAATGAAGGGACTGGGAGGAACCGTTCGCTATGTATCACTGCCAGCAGAAGGGCACGGCTATCGGTCGCGGGAAGCCGTAGGCCACGTGCTGTGGGAAATGGTTGAATGGCTGGATCAGAATGTGAAAAATGCTGACCCAACCTGAAATCCGCAGAGAACTTATCCTAAATCGCAACTTCTGCAACAAAGCTAGCTTTAGTGAGGCTGCTTGCTTCAACATTTTTTAGCGTGGCAAGCACTTCGTTACCAAAGCTAATAGTTGTATTTTGGCCAGATTTACCTAATGATAAGTCATCAAAAGTAAGCTCACCTGTTAGACCAATAAAGTCGATCCCTAGTTCAAAGTCCTGAATAGTATCGGTCCCGTGACCTGCAGTCAGAACAAATAGGTCGCTACCCTGCCCACCAGAAAAATCATCACCTGTGAGCTGATCGTTGCCAAGTCCGCCAAATAGGACATCGTCACCGTCATCGCCCCAGATTTTATCGTTACCGGTGCCACCGAGTAAGATGTCGTTACCGGCTTTGCCGCCAATACGGTCATTGCCCTCACCACCATCGATAAAGTCATTGCCACCAGGACTATTACCCTGTGGAGATGAGCTATTAGCATCGCCCCGCAGGATATCATCACCTAGCCCACCCAGGATGATGTCATCACCTAGCCCACCTGCTAGGGTTTCGTCAGCGTCACTACCGGTGATGACATCGTTGGAGTCTCCCCCGATGGGGGTATTAGGTCCAGTAGGTGGCTCTGGTTCGGTGACAGGAGCTTCGATAGTAAGAACGAAAGTGTCGTTTGCAGATGTTTCAGCCCTATCTGTAGCTGTGATGGTTATTTCTAGTGTATCGGCTGTTGGAGGTTGACCACCAAAGGTGAGACTATTTGGCTCAAAGTCTAACCAGCTTGGGAGAGAATTACCGTCAGATAGAGTTGCTGTGTAGGTGAGACTATCGCTTGTATCTACATCATTGAATGTAGTCAGCGGAAAGCTGAAGCTCAATGCAGAGTCTTCCGTCGCAGTTTGATCCGCTAGCGGCGTTACTAGAGTTGGAGCATCATTAACGGGCTCAACGGTAACGGTGACGTTAGCCGTAGCCGTAGCTATGCCATCGGTAATCTCATAAGTAAAGGTGTCGGTGCCATTAAAGTTAGCATTGGGAATGTAGGTGATGAAATCATCGGTAAGATTGTTAGGGGTATTGTTGTCGTTGATAATAGCAATTCCATTATCTGGTGCTATTGGGATATCAGACAGTATCAACCCATCACCATCAAGATTGACATCATTCTTCAGTACTGCAATGTCGATAGCCTTATCTTCAGAAGTTTCAATAGTATCATCAGTACCGACAATACCATCATTAACGCCCTGCACAGTTACTGTCACAGCAGCGGTACTGGTGGCTCCTTCCAGGTCAACCACAGTGTAGCTAAAGCTCTCAACAATGGATTCTCCTGATGAGAAAGCATTAAATTGGCCATTGGGACTGTATAAGATGCCATTACCTGAAACAGCAACTACTCCGATCACTCCGGCGGCATTAATAGCTGTAATGCTGAGCTGGTCATCGGTATCAACGTCGGTGTCATTACCAAGTACATTGAGGAACAATGAATTTTTCTCAGTTGTGACAAATCCATCACTCAAAGCAACTGGAGCATCATTTTCACCCTCAATGGTAAAGGTAATAGTGCCACTGCTGACGGCATCATAATTGTCTTCAACAGTGTAGGCTACAGTTGTTGTTGAAGTTTGACCTTTTGCTAATTCCTCAAATTGGTTGTCAGGATCGTAGGTAACACTTGTGTCGGAAAAATTAAAGTTGCCTTTTTGGGCAGGGCCAGCGTTAGTAATGGTTAATGTATCACCCTCATCAATATCTTGAGCTAGGGTATCGATGCCTATTGTTACTACGCCATTTTCATTAACTGAGATATCAGGATTTTGCACTGATGGAGCATCATTTACACCCTGAATTCCAATCCTAACAAAGCCAGGTTTGCTGATAGCTCCTTTATCATCACGGATAGTGTAGGTAAAGCTGTCAAAACCTGCCTGTCCTTCTGATAGCTTATCAAACTGACCGTCAGGATCGTAGCCTATGCGATTGCTTAGGATAGAAACTATCCCTTTAGTATCGGCTGTAGGGCTAACGCTGACGATTTCTAGTGTTTCATGCTCAGAGTCGATGTCTATATCATTACGCAATAATGTCTCTGGCAAAAAGAAGGTGGTGTTATCCTCATCTGTACTACCTGGGTCATCAGTTGTTATAGGTGCGTCATTAACTCCTGTGATAGTAACTGTTACTACAGCCGTATCACTGTTATTTTCAGAGTCACTAACCCTATAGCTAAAGGTATCAGTAGCGGTTTCACCTTCAGCTAGATCTTCAAATTCACCATTTGGCTCATAACGAATAATTTGCCCATCAATAATTTTTGCCTGTCCAATCAGGCCATCTCTAATGAGGCTATCAATCGTTAAAGTTTCTTGTGGATTGTCTTGTGGATCAATAGGTTCATCATTTGTTCTAGGATCAAGAAGTTTGATGCCATCCTCATCAATTTCAATAAAATCATCTTGGGCTCTTATGGACTCAGGAGCCTCATCCTCATTTGCCCAGGCCCAAGGATCAAGCCAACGCTGTCCTAACCCAGCCTCTTCTTGAGTATTGAGTTTGTTTAAATCTAGGAAAACAGGCCCACGTGGCGTTTCATCTCCAACTAAATCATCGAGAAAGTCACCAAGATCTGGATTGCCCCATAAACCGGGATATCTTAGCCAGTCTAGTACATCACTGTCGCCTGTTCCTACGCGAGGCAAATACTGAACCTGGCCATTACTAGGAATAAAAGAAGAGCCATTTCCAAAATGTCTTTCTCTAGGCAGAAATGAATTACTAGGATTTAACAAACTAGGCCAAAATGTTTCATCTATTCTTGGGTAACTAGCATGTCCACCTAAGCCTGGAAAAACTAAAACTTGCTGATCAAAAGCAACTGCGAGTTCTTCCCAATCAACAGTATCAGAACCATCATTGTCAATGAATTCTTCACGTATGGCGTCTTCTACAGTAGATGCAAAAAGATCTTCAAGTTGTCCCTTAAGAAAGGTTATCGTAGCTGCAGGTAATCCACCTACTAAAGCTGCCTTAAAAGTATCAACCGCGATTTCTGCTTGACCTTTTATACTTCTGCTTGTTGTTTCAACGCTATATTCGTCTAATTCAACATGTTGAGCAAAAGAAACTCGATCTGGTTTTAGTAAGTTGCCTGTTTTCTCTAAAAAAATTGTTATCCCTTCCCAATCACCTTCATGAGTATTAAAGCCTCCATGTTCTGCCCAGTTACTGCGAGGATAGTGGAAATAATAATTGATCGCGACTTCATTTCGATCTTCGTTATCTAAAACAGATGCATAGATGGCAGCAGGAGTATTACCACTATTGTAAAAATTGGATTCATTCGCATAACTTCCAGACAGTTCTAAGGAATCATCTGCGTTACCTGTAGCAAGACGAGAACCTTGCCAGGTTTCACTTACGTCAAATGGAACTGCGAATCGTTCACCTTCATTAAAGATTAGAGCAGGTGCAAAATGATCAATCAACTCTTCTACATCAAAGAATTGACTTTCTCCATTAACGTCTAGAATATATTCACTTGTGGCACTAATGTCAGGATGGTCTGCAACAAAGAAGGTTCTGAGATTTTCTTCAAAAGATTCGTCCTGGGAGGAGACTGTAAAATTCACTTCTTCAACGACAGGTACTGTCGGCACCTTAAATCCACTGATGCTCAAGGTATGTTTGCCAGCAGGAACATCATTAAGGTCGATATTAAATGAACTTACAAAGCCTGATGAATCCTGAATATTAGCGAACTCACCATTTGAAACACCATGATAGAAAATTTCCGCTTTAGCTGAATCAGTCAAAAACCAATCATCATCAATATCAGATATTCCTTCTACATCAATGAGGTCTCCAAAATCTATATCAATATGATAGTTGCCTGCCTCTGGTACAGAGAAGGTAAAATCAACCGTTATGGGCTCGTCCCCTACAGTGGCCCACCAACGATCAATACTTATGGATGGATCAATTGCGCTGACTATTCCCTGATTGGCTTCTGTTTCAACCCAAAATGCTAAATTACCACTTGAATTAATTGGATCATGAAGGTTCAAGTCTGTTATCTTGCCATCCAACCCATTAATAGTGTCATCAACTTGGACAACTAGCTTGGGTTGATAAACAGGAACAACCGATTCCGATGGCGAGATCACATTATAAGTACTTAAATCACTGGTATAGATCCCCTTTCTAGCATCTGCATCGAGAGTACTATAGCCAGAATATACTACGGTTGAAGTTTCCAAAGGATCTGAAAATATTGAACTTACGCCAACTCTCTGATCGGGTTCAAAACCGGAAAACCGGCCTCTATCCTCACCTACATCAAGCTGGCCATTATTATTCGAATCCTCAAAGATTTCTCCTGGATCAAGAAAACCATTACCTGAAATACCCGCGATTCTCTGATAGATCCAGTCACTGCCGTTATTAACCGCAGCAAAAATCCCTTCACCAGGATTCAATTTGGCAGCTTCTTCTATAGCCTGAACGCCAAGTGTTGCAGCATTTCGTGTATTAAGGTCGTCTGCCCCTTCAGTACTTAAATTGCCATAAAAAGCGATGATTTTTCCATCATCACTAATGCCAGGGGCAGCACCAAGTTGTGTAAACTTTCCCGTAATTCCACTAGCAATAAATTTTGAATGACCCAATCGCTCATTAATTAAAACAATTGGTGAGGGTCTAACACCTGCTTCTGGATCTCCAAAATTGTCGCCAAATCGTAAGACTGCAAAACCGTTATCTGCAGCCATTACCTGTGGAGTAATCTTTCCTGGGAAAGCACGTTCATCAAACTTTCCTGCACCATTTGTTCTGGGACTAGATAAGAATCGATTAGCACCCATAATTCCAGAAAAGATAACTTTTCCAGAGTTGTCGATAGTAGGATATTGAGCAACAAAATCATAGTCCTTTGGAATAGGACTAGGGAGGGTAATACCTGGAATTTCTCCAAACCCACCGGGGAAACTGATAGGAATTTCATTCGTATTCGTAGAACCTAAGGCAATATTCGATGAAATTCCTGGATTCTGACTATTCCAGATACCAACCCTACTATATAAGGAAGAGGAAGAGGAAAATTTGTAGTTACTAACTACCTGCCCTAGATCATTAATTTGAACTCCTGGACCATAATCGATTGGCGTACCGTTCCGATTTGGCTCAAGGTCAACGAGTGTTTCAGAGGCATCTCCTACAAAAATGCTTTCATCGCCAGCCTGTGTACCTACAAATGCAACTTGACCATTGTTGTTAATAGATGGAGCATTCTCTAACGTATCAAACCCTTTACCTGTTGAAGCGATGATCTCAAAGTTGTAAGCCACGTCTGTTATATCTAGTAAACTACAAGGAATTACACAAAAGGCCCAACAAACCTTTCATTAAAGTCAGACACCTGGCTAGCAATGAAAAATTGTTGAACTACACATCTCGTTATTTAGGGCAGTTTGGCTTAATTACTCAACATTTCTTGATTTTCATGATTTAAACCTTGTTGCTACATTCGTACTCTTCATACTTGCGACAACTAGTGAAATCCAGACTTTTCTGTATCCAGAAAGAAAAGTTAATAGACCACTTTCTTCTCACTTCCTTCCTTTCGGTACGGTAAAGGCAGAGAGCTTTTCAAGACAGGTATTTCCAGCTCTTTCCCAAGAGATAAGAGCTAATGCATTGACGCAAATATTTCAGCCAAATATCACTAGAAAATGTGACTCAGAAATACTGTACTCAGTGCTCTGTAACTCTATTTCATAGACAGAAATATAGTGAGACATTTCAGTTGAACAACAATATTCCAATCCCCTTGGATAAGTTGACATTAGTGATATTGGGTACACTGCCTAGATGATGGGGGTACTCAATTAATATTTACATCTTTGATTATCAAGCGACTGTAGAAACGTACTAAATGCTTGGTATATGTCCATAGATTTCACCTCTCATTGCCGAGCTACAGTTCAGTAGATTGCGTTTCCTTAACGTAATACGGTGTAATATGAAAAGCACTTGATTTAGTCCAATTTATGGATTGTCCTGTAAGTGCTTAAGAAAGAAACATACTCTGTAAATCAGCCGGGTATTGATTTGGTTGCACCTGTTAAGTTTTCTTTGTCAAGTACCCATCTGGGTGATGTTTGCGCAAGAGATTTTTTTCTGAAAGCGCGCTCCTAACTAAAGCACCTAAATCTCCTGTTCTCTTAGGCTAGTGAATGGAGACATATCAAAATAAATAGTCAAACCGGCTAACTTTTTTAGCAATCTGTTATTGCTCTTTTATCTGTTTGCTCACATTAGAAGTGAAGTTTAACACTGCTAATACATACGCAGCTGCTAGTGCATCGTCAAGACTTAATCTTGGGATAGACAGACGCTAATTTGTAGCGTGCATCGTCAATTTTCATCTGCCAATCGACACCTCTCTGAGTGCTGTTGATGTCACTCGCCCAAGCCGCTGTTTCAGCTCGTAGCGT
>JBCCQQ010000091.1:0-19295 GCA_039024555.1 Cyanobacteria bacterium P01_D01_bin.156 | reverse complement strand
GCCACACGGTTGCCACCGCCAGTTTGGACGCTACGGCGCGGTTGTGGGATAGCCAGAGTGGACAGGAGATTGCCGTTCTCAATCACAATGAAAATGTCAATGCGGTGAGTTTTAGCCCCGATGGCCGCTATGTGGCCACCGCCAGTGCAGACAATACGGCGCGAGTATGGGATAGCCAGAGTGGCCAGGAGATTGCTGTTCTCAATCACGATTCAGAGGTCTGGGCAGTGAGTTTTAGCCCTGACGGACGCACGGTCGCTACCGCCAGTTGGGACAATACGGCGCGGTTGTGGGATAGCCAGAGTGGCCAGGAGATTGCCGTTCTCAATCACGATGCAAATTTCTCATCAGTAAGTTTTGCTTCTGGGTATGTGATAGCTGCTGTCAATGCGGTGAGTTTTAGTCCCGATGGACGCACAGTCGCTACCGCCAGTGGAGATAATACAGCACGGTTATGGGATAGCCAGAGCGGACAAGAAATATTACGACTTAATCATGATTCATATGTCAATGCGGTGAGTTTTAGCCCCGACGGACGCACGGTGACCACCGCCAGTTGGGACGATACGGCGCGGGTGTGGGATAGCCAGAGTGGCCAGGAGATTGCCGTTCTTAATCATGATTCATATGTCATGGGGGTGAGTTTTAGCCCCGATGGACGCACGGTTGCCACCGCCAGTTGGGACGATACGGCGCGGGTGTGGGATAGCCAGAGTGGCCAGGAGATTGCTGTTCTCAATCACGATGCAGAAGAGGTCAGAGTGGTGAGTTTTAGCCCCGATGGACGTATGGTCGCTACCGCCAGTTGGGACGATACGGCGCGGGTATGGGATAGCCAGAGTGGCCAGGAGATTGCCGTTCTTAATCATGATTCATATGTCATGGGGGTGAGTTTTAGCCCCGATGGACGTATGGTCGCTACCGCCAGTGCAGACAATACGGCGCGAGTATGGGATAGCCAGAGTGGCCAAGAGATTGCTGTTCTTAATCACGATGCAGAGGTCTGGGCAGTGAGTTTTAGCCCCGATGGACGCACGGTTGTCACCGCCACTGGGGACGATGATACGGCGCGGGTGTGGGGTAGCCAGAGTGGCCAGGAGATTGCTGTTCTTAATCACAATGAAAATGTCGTCACAGCGGTGAGTTTTAGCCCCGATGGACGCACGGTTGCTACCGCCAGTTGGGACGCTACGGCGCGGGTGTGGGATAGCCAGAGTGGCCAGGAGATTGCCGTTCTCAATCACAATGAAAGTGTCACAGCGGTGAGTTTTAGCCCTGATGGACGCTATGTCGCCACCGCCAGTAGCGATGCTACGGCGCGCGTGTGGGATAGCCAGAGTGGTCAGGAGATTGCACGGCTCAATCATGATTCAGATGTCATAGCGGTGAGTTTTAGCCCTGATAGACGCTATGTTGCTACTGCTAGTAGGGACACTACGGCGCGCGTGTGGGATAGCCAGAGTGGTCAGGAGATTGCACGACTCAATCACGATGCATCAGTTGTAGCGGTAAGTTTTAGTCCTAATGGACGCTATATTGCCACTGCTAGTGGAGATGGCACTGCTGAAGTTCGTTATGTTTTTACAGAAAATGTAATTGCCCAAGCCTGCCAACGACTTACAAGCAATATGACTGTTAAAGATTGGCAACGCTATATCAATGAGGATTCTTCCACCTATCAAAAAACCTGTCCGAACCTTCCTTATCCAATAGACTATCCATCAAATTACAATCTCTCAAAACTCTCTAGCTGGATTGTTGCTCGCGTAGATGATGTAGTAAGCATGGTACGATGATAGCAATATCAAACAAAGAGAAGGATCGCAACCTTTTAAGTTTATCTGAAGACTCTCTAGCCACCTCACATTTTGCTATCTTATTTTCAGAAAGATTTCCCATCGACGGGTAAGACACTTATACAAAAATCTGAAGATTCTCACTCTCCAAAGCCAACACACCTAACCAGCACCTCCTTCTGCTCCGCTCAGGGGGCACTTACGATTCCCCCAACACCGACAACTGCTCCCCCCGCATCTCATAAAAAACATCCTCCACATCCCCCCGCCTAAACAACGGCTGCTGCTGCCGCTTCGACAACCGATGCTCCAACCCAGCCTTAATCAACACATCCAATACATCCTTCTTCCGCTGGCCAAACATCGCCGCCGCATCCTGCAACCGAATCCACTGCTGCCGAAACAACCCTAAAATCTTCTCCTCCGGCTCCTGCTGAATCCGATTTAACAAAATCTCCGCCAATAACCAACAAGCCTTCGTATCCGCCCCCGCCCGGTGAGAAGCCCCCACATCAAACCCAAAATGCCTCACCAAATCCGGTAAACTACGGGACGGCAAATCCGCCAGCATTAACCGCGACAACAATACCGTACAAAATCGATGGCTGGGAGGCCGATAATAATGCACATCCAGCCGCTTATACTCTGACTGCAAAAAGCCATAGTCAAACTCTAGATTGTGCGCCGTTAGCACATCCTGCTTTAGCAACGGCTCATAGTCCGCCCATACCTCCTCAGGAAACGGAGCCTTACTCACCATCGCCGTTGTAATGCCCGTAATTTTTGTGATAAACGGCGGCACCTTCCCCGTCGGATTAATCAACGACGTTTCCTGCTGCAAAATCCCATCGGTGAGGTTCGCCTTCAGCACCGAAACCTCGATGACATTAGACTTGTAAGCCACAGAGCCGGTCGTTTCTACATCCACTACCGTCAGGGTAGACTGGCTCACCCGCCGATAAAACGCCAGCAGCTGTTTGGAAAACAGAGAGGATTGACCCTGGTATTTTTTAACCGACGGTTTAGGGACAGCAGCCATACTAGGCAACGGGGACAGCCCCGTCATTGTAACGCCACAACTAGCCGCAATCCTCTATTTTTCCAGTTATTATACAGAGTATAATCCTGAGCCAGTTCTGATTATGGATATTCAACTTAAACGATGGGGGAACAGCCTAGGATTGCGTATTCCTCATCAGCTTGTCACCAGCCTTGGCCTGGATGAAAACTCCACCCTAGAAATCCTGGAAGTGGACAACACTTTGGTACTTAAGAAAAAGAGTAGCCCGCCTAGCTTGGATATTCTGCTGTCCAGCATTCCTGATGATTTTACATACCCTGATGATGTTGCTGATTTTGTAGATGGTGGACCCATAGGGCAAGAATTGATTTAGTGCTATTTCGGCCAATTGCCGATGCTATTCAAGGGCATCCACAAGGGATTGCCCCTACAACATCACCCAATTTCTTCAGGAAAAATCATCTCTTAGAAACAGAAATTATGGATATCCAACGGGGTGATATTCTGCACATTAATCTCAATCCAACAACTGGTCGTGAGCAAACGGGGAATGCTCGTCCATGTTTGGTGCTTAGTCGTACTCAGTTTAATCAGGAAAGAAAAGGAATTGTGATTGTTTCCCCCATCACCAGCACTATCAGACCTGATATCAAAACCATGATTCCTATTCCCAGTGGTTATAAGATTCAGGGCTCTGTCATTGCTGAACAGGTACGGACCCTGGATCTAAGCCAACGCTGGTGGAAATCTACAGGAACACGTTTACCAGAGGAATTTGTTGATTACGTAGTCGCAACTCTCAACATTCTTATTGGAGAAGACTGAGTCGCAAATAGGTTGTTTAGAGTACATTCTCAAAATATTCGGAGAAAAGTACAGCTCACATTTGTGTTGAAATGTTGCCGAGTGAGTGGCCTCACAGTGCTAAACCGCTGGGAATCGATACCGTAGGGAGGATTCCCCTGACCTGCAATCGTTTTCCCGGTGCAATGATAGAGCTATCAAAACTAAAACTCGGCCAAAAGTTTACCCTAATGCTGCTAGCGGTTTTTCTAGGCGGCATCTTGATGAGTGGGATAGCCCTATCACGCCTGCTCAACCATACCTCACAAGTAGAACTGACCAGCAAAGCGCTGATGCTCATAGAGACCATGAACTCTGTGCGTCAGTACACGGTGAATGAAGTGCGGCCCGAACTGCCGGAAGGGGGGGCTGAGTTTTTGCCGGAGACGGTGCCTAGCTATTCGGCCCATCAGGTGTTTGCCACGTTGCAGGCCAATGAGGAGTATCAAGACTTTTTTTACAAGGAAGCGGTGATTGATCCCACCAATCCGAAGGATAAGGCGGATGATTTTGAAGTGTCGTTGATTAATTCGTTTCAACGGGCGGATAGCCCTCCTGATTTAGAAGGCTTTAGACCCTCCCCCGGTGGCCAACTTTACTACATTGCGCGGCCTATCCAGATTAAGCAAGAAGCTTGTTTGACCTGCCATAGTACCCCCGACCGTGCCCCTGAGAGCATGATCCAAAAATATGGTGCTGAACATGGCTTTGGCTGGGAGCTAAATGAAATTGTTGGCACTCAGATCATTTCGGTACCGGCGCAAACGGTGATCAATAAGGCACGAAAGTCATTGTTGATTACATTGATGGTCTTTACGGCAGTGTTTGCGATCGCAATCATCCTAGTTAACTTCTGGCTAAAGCGCTATGTAGTACGCCCCATCAACCGTATGGCGGCCACTGCCGAAGCGGTTAGTACGGGCGATACCCAAGCCGAATTTATCAAACGTTCTGAGGACGAAGTGGGCAACCTCACCGACTCTTTTAACCGCATGCGTCTTAGTTTACAAATGGCGATGAAACGCCTCGAACGTCAGCGCGGTAGACGTAAAGGTAGTTCGGGAGCGTAAGCGTGTTTATCGCTCCAATGAGTGCGCACTCACTGCACCCCGCAGCCGCTGTCTAAATTCCTGAGCTTTTTGACCGTCTGGAATTTCCTTGGCTAGCTGATTAACCAAGGCCGCAGCACCCAGATTAGGATAATCCACCAACGTTTCTTCAATTAGCATGCTGGCGATGGGGCCAATACAGTGGGCCAGGGCCTGGTGACACTGTTTAATAAAGTCTGGGTTCAAGGTCTGCGGCGGCTCTATCACCTCACCCATTTCGGGCATGGTTTCACTGTTAACCAGGTCTTCGTTGGGAATGCAAATATGGCTGAGAAACGCCGTTGCCTGATCCTCATCGGAAATTTGGCTCGCTAGCATTTCCGCCAGTTCCTGCGGGGTGGCGGAGGGATAATCCTCTAGGGTTTCTTCAATGACCATGTCGGCAATGGGGCCAATGCAACGGAGAAGCTCATCTCGACATTGGGAAATAAAGGAGGGATCGGGTTTAGAAAGACTTTGCTGAATCGGTGCTTGGGAGCGGAGCGGCTGTAGGGCCACCTGGCTGAGTTTAGCGCGAGTCTCCTTAGAGAGGAGAGGGCTCAGCTGGGTAACCACCTCTTTTACCGACTGAAATCGATCCTGCGGTGACTGCTGGGTCATTTTGGTCAAAATCTTGCCCAGTCGCGAGTCAATACGACTATGCTGTTGCCAGTCAAAGGCTAACGTATGGGCATCCATGAGGTGGCGCGGATGTTTACCCGTTAACAACACCAGCGCTGTTACCCCCAGGGCATAGAGATCGCTGGACCGATTGCATTTACCCAGCATCTGTTCCGGTGGGGAATAGCCAAATTTACCCACGGCAGTATGGGCTTTTTGCAGTCCCTCATCGGCGGTCAGACTCTCACCGAGGGCATCGGCCATGGTGTCATTGACTAGGCCAAAGTCAATTAAAACGGGCAAGTTGCGATCGCGAGAGTACATCACATTCTCGGGGGAAATGTCGCGGTGCATAATGTTGCGTCTGTGGAGATAGTCCAACACCCGCAGCATATGGACCAGCCATACAACAACTTCCGACTCGGAGAAGAGTTTGCCCTGCTGTTTACGATGCTGCAACAGCTTTAGGTAGGTAACACCGTCAACATATTCTTGAACAATAAACAATCGCTTGGCCTGGGTAAAGCAGGCCATAAATTTAGGAATCTGAGGATGGTTAATGCTGTGTAATGTCTTTGCCTCTCGCTTAAATAGCTCGATAGCCTTTTGTAAAAAATGGCTTTGTTTCTGGACCGGGCGCAATTCTTTGAGCACACACAGTTCATCAAACCGCTGGTGGTCTTCGACTAAATAGGAATAGCCAAACCCCCCCTGGCCCAAGATACGTTTGATGGTGTAGCGACCGGCCACCTTGGTGCCTTCTTTCAAAACGGGTGTTTTTATTACATCTGGGGGAGCCGCAGATTTAGCCGGGGCGGGGTTCGGTGGGGCGATCCCTCCCGCATTCAGGTGGTAGGCCGGAATGGGTTCCTTGATATTTTTCAGCTGCAGAGGACCGGCAAATTCGGCATCCAGCGACAGACGCCCTTTCACTAAGTCGTAAATTAGCTGGGATAGGCAGATGCCACCGGGTTTTGCCTGGGTTTGTAGACGAGCGGCAATATTGACGCTATTACCCATCACGTCGGAATTATTAAAAAATACGTCCCCCATGTGGATGCCGATGCGGTGGATAAGATGGTCAGCTTTGCCATCCTTTGACCTGGCTGTAAACGCTTCTTGGATTGCGATCGCGCAGCTCACGGCCTGAACAGCACTCACAAAATACAGCAGTAGCCCATCCCCAGTGGATTTGAGCACCCGACCATCCAATGCCTGACACTGCTCCGCCATCAGCTGCAAATCTTGTTCAATCAGCTGCAGCGTTTTTTCCTCGTCAACCGACATACGGGCGCTAAAGCCAACTGCATCTGTCACGATAATGGCAGCTAGGGCACGCTGACCTCGACTAGTGGTGGGAAGGGAATTGGACATAATCAGGCCAAGCCTTGACGCTTTTACATAGTTAGAAAATAAAGACGTTGCTGATCGGGGTTGTCCCGCTTTCAGCAACGGTATATCAGAGTCAACTAAAGGTGCACCGTCCTAGAATTTTACATAGGTGACATTCGCCACAGATAAGGACTGGCACAAAATGTCATCCGCAGAAACACACACTTAAGAGCTTCACGGTAGGTCAATGGTTTTTCTGATGCTTTTGAACTGACTCAGGGAATGCGCTTGCAGATCCATTCTATTCCCCCATTTTCCCAGGTCCCCATTAGCGATAGCATCTTAAGATTGGCCATTACTGGCCCAGACGTCGTTGCTGATTCAGCAACGCTTTTTCCCACTCATTGCAAACCGCCACATTAAAGGGCACAGAATTTATGGACACACAAAACCTGATCCGAATTATCGACACCGCCTGGGAAAACCGCAGTGAGATTAATTCCAGCACATCAGGCGAAACCCGCGACGCCATTGAATACGTCGTCAACGGGTTAGACAGCGGTCAGTACCGCGTCTGTGAAAAATCAGGTAAGGACTGGGTCGTCAATCAATGGCTTAAAAAGGCTGTCCTGATGTCCTTTCGCCTCAATGACTCCACCGTTATTGCCAGCGGGTTAAAGTACGGTGAAATGGGCGATGCTTCCTGGTTTGACAAAGTGCCCTCCAAGTTTTCCGGCTGGACCCAGGAAACGTTCGCAGCAGCCGGGTTTCGTGCTGTACCCAACTGCGTTGTGCGTCGGGGTTCCTACGTTGCGAGCAATGTGGTGTTGATGCCCAGTTTTACGAACATCGGTGCCTATGTGGACAGCGGCACCATGATCGATAGCTACGTTACCGTAGGCTCCTGTGCCCAGATTGGCAAAAACTGCCACATCTCAGCCGGTGTGGTCATTGGTGGTGTACTCGAACCCCTACAGGCAAACCCCGTCATCATTGAGGACAATGTGTTCGTCGGTGGCCAAAGCGAAGTCTCTGAGGGCGTTATTGTCAGAGAAGGGGCGGTGCTGGCCATTGGTGTCTACCTAAGCCAGTCCACTAAGATTGTGAACCGAGCTACCGGAGAGGTAACCTATGGTGAAATTCCTCCCTATTCTGTTGTGGTACCGGGGGCACTACCGGGTAAGCCCTTAGCTGACGGTACACCTAGCCCCAGTCTGTACTGCAATGTGATTGTTAAGACCGTGGATGATAAGACTCGGTCCAAGACATCCATCAACGAACTGTTGCGGGATTAGCAGATGGGGTAAAATTCCTCCCCTTTTGAAGGGGAGGTGCCGCAGGCGGAGGGGTTTTCGGTTACTTGCGCTAGTTATCTAGCCCCCTCCCTGACGGTTCCCCTTCACAAGGGGAACCAGTTATCGCCAAGCCTTTGAGAAGATTCTCGCACATTTATCTTTTTCTCTCTCCCCCATTAGAAACCTGCCATGTCTCTGTTGCCCTTTGATCAAAAGGACGGATATTTCTGGCTCGATGGCCAAACCATTGTTTGGAAAGAGGCAGCTATCCATCCCCTGACCCACGGCCTCCACTATGCCAGCAGCGTCTTTGAGGGCGTTCGGATCTACAATGGCAAACCGTTTTTGCTGACTGAACACCTCGAACGGCTACACCGGTCGGCCAAAATTCTTGGTTTTGAGATTTCCTACTCCATAGATGAGATTGTTGCCGCTACTGAGGATCTGCTTGCCAAAGAATCCATTGATGTGGGCTATATCCGCCACTTTGCCTGGCGCGGCAGCGAGCGTCTGCGGATCTACACCCCAGAACCTTCCACACGTCTGGGTATTGCGGCCTGGGCGTTTCCTACCACGTTGTTTAATATCGACACAAAAAAACCTTTGAGGCTAACTAGCCAGGTATCGTGGCGGAAGCCCGATCCGAGAACTGCGCCAACGGTTAGTAAAGCCGCCTGTCTCTATCCCATTTGCTTTATGAGTAAAGGAGAGGCGATACAGCAAGGGTTTGACGATGCACTGATGCTGGATTACCGAGGACTAATTGCCGAGTCAACCGCTTCGAACATCTTTTTGATTATGGATGGGGCGGTGCATACCCCCACACCGGATTGTTTTCTAAACGGTATCACCCGACAAACCATCATTAAGCTGGCCGAACAACAAGGGTTGGATGTAGTGGAGCGCCACATTCAGCCGGACGAGCTGGCCAATACTCAAGAGGTGTTTTTGACCGGGACAACCTGTGAGATCGAGTCCATCAGTCAGATTGACGATCAGTCCTTCGAACCGTTTGGACCGGTCACGATGCAGCTGATCGCAGCCTATCGGGAGTTTGTCAGAGAGCAGACGGGAGCCGCCAATGGGTAGCGTTGAGTCTTCTTCCAAGCTTGGAACACTCCACGGCACAAGATTATAAAGACCTGCTCATTTCCGCAGTCTGTGCCCCACAAATGTTTGCATGTATCACGAACTCTGTACACAGAACCCGACCCCTCACGTTAAAGTTCTCTCACCCATCTTTTTCTCTAACTCATCGTTCTAAGCAACAACATGACCCTTACAGCTGCTCCCAATTCGCCTGTCTTTGATCCAGTTAACGTTACCCAAGACCTGATTCGCCGTCCGAGCGTTACGCCGGATCGCGAAGGGGGGCTAGATGTTGTCCAGCGCCATCTGGAGCAGCTTGGCTTTACCTGTCATCGGATGCAGTTTTACAATCAGCCGGGTAGCTACGAGGTGGATAATCTCTATGCCCGGCTGGGAACAGAGAGCCCAAATCTGGCGTTTGCGGGCCATACGGACGTAGTGCCAGAGGGCAATCGGGAACGGTGGGGAGATATTGATCCCTATGCGGCAGAAATTCGAGACGGTATTTTATGGGGCCGAGGCACTGTGGACATGAAAGCGGGCATCGGCTGTTTTATTGCGGCGGTGTCTTCATGGCTGGAGAAAAACAGGGAGACTTTCCAGGGCTCCTTGAGTTTTGTAATTACCGGGGATGAGGAGCACGAGGCCATTAATGGCACTAAGCCGGTGATGCAGTGGCTAGAGCAGCGCGGCGAAACGATTGATGCCTGCGTTGTGGGAGAACCCACCAATCCATTGGAAATGGGAGACTGTGTGCATATCGGTCGGCGCGGCAGCATCAACACGTTTATTACGGTTAAAGGGAAGCAGGGCCATGTGGCCTATCAGCGCAATGTGCTTAACCCGGTTCCGGCGGCGGTGGCCATGGTCACGGCGCTACAGAATTTGGCCCTGGATGACGGCAACGAATGGTTTGAGCCATCAAATTTGGAAATGACCCAGTTTGAGACGGCAAACTGTGCGGAAAACGTGATTCCGGCTGAGGTAAAGCTGCGGTTTAATATTCGATTTAATGATGAACAGACCGGAGAAGGGCTACAGCAGCTGATTCGGGAAACCATTGCCCCCATTGCCCAGGAGTATGGCACTGAATACGAGGTGCGCTTTCGGGTGAGTGGTGAGGCTTTTCGTACGAATCCTGACGATCCGTTTGTGGCCTTGGTACAGGATGCTGTGGAAGAGATCGCCCAGCGCCGTCCCCGTTTGAGTACAGAGGGGGGCATTACCGATGCTCGTTTTCTAGTGCCCCACTGTGTGACAGTGGAATACGGCCCCTTGGACAACACCATGCACCAGATTGGCGAACATATTCCCGTTGCCCATATTTATGAGCTACACCAGGTGTATGAGCGCATTATTGATACGTTTTTTAAGGGGAACCAAGCCTGAAGGGGCATCAATACACAAAAAATCCCCCGACGGTGTCGAGGGACTCGGAGAGTCGCTTGTTTAATATGCTGTGGCACTTGTAAAGAATGATGTAACTATAACGGTTTAATACCAAGGTTTTCGGTAGCAAGTGATGCAGATTGTCCAAACCTAGGCAAATTTTGTACAAGTTTGCGAACAGTGCTTGTTCTTCCTAGAAACTCATGCTACAAATGTCTCGGCATTTGGAGCTTATGTATGAACAAAGGCGAATTAATTACCACCGTGGCGGCCAAAACTGGCATGAGTAAGAAAGAGGCCGACACGGTCATTTCCACAGCGATTGAAACCATCATGGAAACCGTTGCAGACGGTGAAAAAGTTACATTTGTAGGGTTTGGTAGCTTTGAGGCTAGGGACCGTAAAGCGCGGGAAGGTCGGAATCCAAAAACTGGAGAAACCATGACAATCCCAGCGACAACAGTGCCTGCATTCTCGGCTGGTAAAGGGTTTAAGGAATCTGTGGCAGCTGCTAGCTAATGGGCCTATTTACGGGAGAGTAAGGGCGTTTATTGAAAGTATGTTGTCTAAAAAAAGAGCGCTCTCACTGAGAGCGCTCTTTTTTACTAAAGGGCCTAATTTGGCTCTAGCGGGTGTTTAACGCCAGAGATAGAGCAAGGCAAACAAAATAATCCAGATCACATCGACGAAGTGCCAGTAGAGCTCTGTAGCCTCAATCCCAAAATGGTTTTCATGGGAGTAGTGGGCCGCATTACGAGAGCGAAATAGAACCGCTAGCATCATCAACAGACCAAACAGAACGTGGAGACCGTGAAACCCAGTCAGGACATAAAACGTACTGGCAAAGATATTGGTGGTTAAGCCAAATTCCAGATGGGTATATTCATAAATCTGCCCACCCAGGAAGATGGCCCCCATGGCTGCAGTAATGGCAAACCACTTGCGCATGGCCCCCACGTTATCCTGCTTAATCGCCGTATCCGCATTGTGAATAACAAAGCTGCTAGAAATCAGGATGATGGTGTTGATACCGGGCAGCAACAGTTCCAGCCCCTCTGTTCCTTCCGGTGGCCAGGCAGGTGCCATCAGGCGAAAGCTCAAATAGGCAATAAATAGGCCCAGAAAGATCATACTCTCAGCGCACAGGAAAACCAGCACGCCAAACATGCGTAGGTCAGGGTGTTCCTCGTGGCCATGGTCGCTTTGGGCGGCAACAGTTACCGTATCGGCTTGGTTAATCGCTGAACTTTGCATAGGAGGAGAGAAGAGTCTGTTGGTTTAAATTCTTTCTAATACCATCCCCTCCTGGGAGGGGTGCCGTAGGCAGGGTGGGTTACGGTCTTTACTGATAGCGTTCGATCACCCACCCCAGAGCCCCTCCTAGGAGGGGACGGTTCTCAACTAATGGGCATGGGCGGCAGCCGCTGCGATCGCTTCTTCGTAGATCTCGGGATCGTCCTTTACCGGAATGTAGCCGAGACCATAGTCGTAGGGGCCTGTTTTCAACTCAGGTATACCTTCAAAGTTCTCATGGGCTGGGGGGGACAGGGTTTGCCACTCCAGCGTAAGTGCCCGCCAGGGGTTTGTGGGAGCCTTTTCACCCCAGTGCCAGCTCCAGACAGCGTTGATTATAAACGGCACCGTAGACACCGCCATGAGATAGGCACCGATGGTCGCCAACACATTTAGATCCGTAAATTGGGGATCATAGAGAGCAATACGGCGGTTCATTCCCTGGAGACCCAACTGGTGCATGGGCATAAATGTTAGGTTCATGCCGACAAAGGTGAGAACAAAGTGCACCTTGCCCCAAAACTCATTGAGCATGCGCCCAGTCATCTTAGGGAACCAGTGGTACAGGGACATGTAAATACCAAAAATGGATGCCCCAAAGAGAACATAGTGGAAGTGGGCCACCACAAAGTAGGTATCGTGAACGTGAATGTCAAAGGGCACTGCCGCCAACATAACGCCACTAATACCACCAATAACAAAAATGGCAATAAACCCAATGGCAAACAACATGGCACTGGTGTAAGCAATTTTGCCGCGCCACAGGGTTGCCGTCCAGCCAAACACCTTGATCCCGGTGGGAACGGCAATGGTCATGGTGGTGATCATAAAGAACATGCGCAACCAGGGAGGTGTGCCACTGGTAAACATATGGTGAGCCCATACAATCAACCCCAAAAAGCTAATTACCAAACTGGAGTAGGCGATGGCGCGATAACCAAAGATTGGCTTACGGGCATGTACTGGCAACACATCGGAAATGGCCCCAAACAGTGGCAGCACAAAAATGTACACCGCCGGATGAGAGTAGAACCAAAACATGTGCTGATACACCACCGGATCGCCTCCCCCTGTGGGATTAAAGAAGGCGGTACCAGCCACTAGGTCAAACATCAGCAAAATCAATGCCCCGGCCAACACTGGCGTACTGATGAGAATCAGTAGCGAGGTGGCAATCATGGCCCAGCAGAACAGCGGCATTTTGAGAAAGGGCATGGTGGGGACCCGCATTTTGAGGATGGTCACCAGGAAGTTGAGGGCACCCAAAATCGAGGCGGTTCCACCAATCAGAATGCTCATGATCCAAATACCCTGACCCAACATGCCTGTGGTCAGACTCAGTGGGGGGTAGGAGGTCCACCCTGCCTGGGCCGGCTCAAAAAAGAAACTGGCCACCAGCATGATGCCAGACGGGGGGATCATCCAAAATGCGATCGCATTAATCCGGGGAAAGGCCATATCCTTGGCCCCAATCATCAACGGGATCAAATAGTTAGCCAACCCCGCCCCAGCCGGTACGATCCACAAAAACAACATGATGGTGCCGTGGAGCGTTAGCACACCGTTGTAGGTTTCAGGAGTAATAAAATCGGGATTGGGAGTGGCCAGCTCTGTGCGGATCACCGTCGCCAGCGCCCCACCAATTAGGTAGAACACAAAGGACGTCACCAGATACTGGATCCCAATCACCTTATGGTCGGTACTAAAGGTAAAAAAGTGAGTCCACCTGCGCTCATTCCCCAAGGTTTGTTCGGGAGAGGGGGCAGGATTAGGGGACTTAATAGCCTCTGCTTGTGCCATAGAAAATTACGGAAAACTGGGAAATCACGAGAGAGAGAAAACAATGTTGCCGTTGCTGGTTGATTCGAGCCGCCAGAATCAGCACTGTTGGGAATTGAAGATGGGCTACACCCACCAAGGCCCTATGGCATCAGAGCCATATCCATATGATGTAAGTGCTCCAACTGGTCAGGAGCCATGTGAGCGTGATCCTGTAGATGAGCTAGATATTCAGCGTCGGTTTCATCCACCGCATGGCCTGCAGCGGCCACCACCGTATCCGGATCAACTGGAGCTGCAGCCAAACGGCTCTGCTCCCATTCCTCATACTCTTCTAGAGAATGCACCACCATCTGAGCCCGCATTCCTCCATGGAAAGGGCCGCAAAGCTCAGCGCAAACAATGGGATATTCCCCTTCACGGGTAGCCTTAAACACCAGAGAAGTATCCTTGCCAGGAATCATGTCCTGTTTGATGCGAAACTCTGGCAGCCAAAATGCATGAATCACATCCTGAGCATTCAGGTTTAGCTTCACCAACTGATTGACAGGCACATGCAAAATGCCATCCACGATGCCAGTGTCGGGATAGGTCATCACAAAGGCATACTGCATGGCCAATATATCAACCGTGACATCTACGGCTTGACCGACGAGATCAGGGGGTTCTCCCAAGCCAGATGCCGCCAACATGGGATAGCTGGAAGTATCTTCACCCTCAGCAGCATAGGCTAGCTGAAAAACCTCTGGACCATGGGACTCCGTCAGATTAAGACCCCCCATTTCGGTATAGATTTCAAAGCTATAGATCGATAGCCCCAGAACAATAATCGCTGGGATCGCCGTCCAAACAATCTCTAGGGGAATATTCCCCTCAATGTGGGGACCGTCAGTTTCGTCACCTTCTTTACGGCGAAATCGAAACAAGGCAATAACTAAGGTGCCCTCAACCAACAAAAACAACCCCGTACCAATGGTCATCATGACATTGAACAACTGATCAATCTCAGCGGCTTCGGTGGAGGCGGCAACGGGCATTAGCCCATGGTTCTGACCGTACCAGAGGCTGATCAACGTGACGGCAATGCCGATCAGCATAGTAATAATAGATGTAGGAATACCGTTCACGATTCGAGCACTCTCCTGCGGGGTGGTCGGCAATAATAAAAAGAACTTAACAACTGTTGTCTAAACAGAACGTTCGACGCGCATTATTCTAAGTGACAATACAAATAATCCTTTCTAAAGATCACAGCGACTTAAGATAGACCATCGCTACAGATTTTTCGCCATTACTTTAGGGAATGACAGGTTTTTTTAACGTCTTGCTTTATACCGAAGTATCCACGTAAAAATCCCCTTGAAGATATCGACGCCGTTTCTTAATCTGTTGCAGCAATTGCCTATCTATCACTGAGAACCATTGATTCCCCTCAACGGTAACGCCATCCCCAAAGAAATGGCAGGCATCACAACCCACATTTAAGAGACTTAATATTTTCCTTCTATTTTGTTTGATTGCATCAATAGTTTTTGTTCCCGTAATTAAGGAATCTCTATCGATTTCCATAGGTTTTCTATGGATTAAAGATACGGATTTTTACAAAATTCTCTAAACAGAAAGAAAAGCTAAATCTATTTCAACAGAAGCAAAAAAATTTTCTACGCTAAGGGCAAGTGATATCAACTGCTGCTTCAGCTTTTTACAAGAGTTTTTAGCTTTATGGCTCATTCTTTACTACCGACTCTCCGCTCAGATGAGGGCACTGGCTTTACCCCCGTTGTTTATCTGCGGCGGTGGGTGTGGAAAATGGCGGTGGCCACCCTGTTTTTGATGGCGGTGGGTAGTGCAACTCGGGTAATGAATGCGGGGTTAGCCTGTCCTGATTGGCCCCTATGTTATGGCCAGTTGGTTCCTAGTCAGCAAATGAACCTCCAAGTGTTTTTAGAGTGGTTTCATCGTTTGGATGCCTCTCTAATTGGCCTAATGGCCATTGGGCTGGTGGCCTTGTCCGTACGGTGGCGGCAGGCGCTCGATCGTTGGGTCCCTTGGGCCGCTGGGCTGGTTCTTTTTTTAGTTGTTTTTCAGGGCGTTCTCGGTGGGTTAACGGTTACCCAACTGTTGCGATTTGACATCGTTACCGCTCACCTGGGTACGGCGCTGCTAGTCTTTTGCAGCTTACTCGCCATGGGTACGGCGCTGCTACCCCACCAAGCGAAAGGCACCGCCGGTAGTCTAGGCTGGCTAGCGGGTGTTGCAGCCGGGCTAGTGTATATCCAAAGTCTCCTGGGTGGTCTTGTGGGTTCTCGTTGGGCCGCTCACCAATGTTTTGGGTTGATGGAGCTTTGTAATGTTGTCAATGCTCATTTGTTAGGGATTATACCGGCCAGCCTAGCGGTGCTTATTCTAGCGGTGGTTGCTTTACGTACCCCAGCCTTGGACCTGCAGCTAAGAGTACAGGCTCAGTTCGCCCTTGGTTTACTTATTCTGCAGCTAATTCTTGGTTTCGCTACCTTTCGTCTTCATCTTCAGGTAGAGCCGCTTACGGTTTGTCATCAGGCCATCGGTGCCACATTGCTAGGTACGTTGGTATGTTTTACGGTTCTCTCCATCCGCGACCGGTCGCTTCCTAAAGAAACCGTTAGCTAGTTCTAGTTTTACTCCTTCTCTTCAGTCTTTTTTCTTCTTTTTATGCAACCTTCTAACCTCACCTCTCAGATTCATCACGAGAATTTTGGCCAGGTTTGTCGCAGTTATTATCAGCTAACCAAGCCTCGCATTATTCCGTTACTGTTGATCGAAACGGCGGCCAGTATGTGGGTTGCGGCCCAGGGGCATCCAGATTTGTTGTTGGTGTTGATTACCATGGCTGGCGGCTGGCTGGCGGCGGCATCGGCCCAGGTGATCAACTGTGTGTACGATCGCGACATTGATTACGATATGGAACGTACCCGCGATCGTCCCCTACCATCGGGACGGATTCAGGTGCGGGACGCCTTAATTTTTGCTACTGTACTGGCGCTTAGTTCCTTTAGTTTGCTGACCTACTTTGCCAATCTGCTAGCGGCTGGTTTGGCCATGGCCGGTATTGTTGTTTATATCGGTATATATACCCACTGGTTAAAGCGCTCTTCTCCCCAAAATATTGTGATTGGCGGAGCTGCAGGGGCAATTCCCCCTATGGTTGGCTGGGCTGCGGTCACTGGCCATGTTGGCTGGGCCGCTTGGATCTTCTTTGCAATTGTGTTTGTGTGGACTCCGCCCCACTTTTGGGCTTTGGCAATGTTGATCAAGGATGATTATGCCAAGGTAAATGTGCCGATGCTGCCGGTAATTGTGGGTAATGAGGAGACTGCGAACCAGATTTGGCTATATACGGTGTTGTTGGTACCGGTGACGTTGTTGATGGTATGCCCTCCAGAGGCCTGCAGCTGGCTCTATGGGGTGTTGGCATTACTGCTGGGCGGATTGTTTTTACGTAAGGCTTATGATTTGAAACAGTGTCCTTGCGATCGCGACCTAGCCCGTGGTGTGTTTAAGTACTCTATCTTTTACATGATGCTACTATCGGCAGCCATGGTAGTCGATAGTTTTCCCGTTACACGCCATGGCATTCAGGCTGTGAACACTTTATTGACAACTATTGTCCACGGTTAGTAGTCAGTTTTCGTGGCTCTTAATAACATAGCTAAGACCCTTTAGAAATTTCAGACACCATAGGATTGAGTAAGGTTAAGAGCTCAGGAATATCATCCTGAATTACGCTCCATAGGGTATTGAGATTTATTTTGTCGTACTGATGGGCCAGGATATCTCGCATACCAGCGATATCGGCCCATGGGATCATCGAGTAGCGTTTACGAAATTCAGGTGACAGGCGTTTTGTGGCTTCACCGACAATAATAATTTGATAGAGAGCAGCGGATTGTTTTTCTTCGTTTTCAGCCAGCTCTTCTTTTGAAAGTCCTGCTGTGAATACCAGAACTCGCTGAGCGGCATTCACAATGTCTATGAGAGAGGCATTATCTCTGTTCATAGATCGTTTGGGCTGTTGTTAGGATTTCTTGGCGTCGAATCCAGTTTTCACTAGACTCGATGGATTCTTTAATGGAGATATCAACTGGACGATGGAGTTTTTCTTCTAGCTCATGTTTGATTTTAGCTAGGGTGAGTAACCCCTGACGCACGTCGGGGTTAAAAGTCAGTAGGATATCAATATCGCTTTCTTCCGTGAAGTCATCTCGAAGGATAGAACCGAAAATAGCCATAGCGCTAACTCCCCAGCGTTGACAGAATGTAGATACCTCATCGCTGGACATGCCTAGACGAACCTGAGTTCTAGGGTTGAGATTTTGGACTATTGTAAGTTTTCCAGCATCCGTATCATGAGTTTTCATCGGTATCTTCCTCTGTGGGTAGCTGTTTGGTTTCTTGACCTCGTAATAATGGCAAGCGTTTGTAAGCTTCGATGATTAGGGTGACAAAGTTTTCTTCGCTGAATCGGTCATCTTGCATGAGCTAAAAGGCACCGATGATTCCTATGGAGAATAGTCTAGTAGATCTCCACCAAAGCCCGATTTACCTGCTGTACCGCCGACTGTTGACCACTTGTCACACAAGCGCTAATGCTTTAAATCAGTTGTTGGTATTGATCATTTAGACTACCCATGGAAATTTTAACTAAATAGCCTGCTGACGTTAATGGTGACATCGGCAAATGCTAAAGGAGAAATCGAGCCTTCCTTCAAAATTTTCTGGGTTTGATAATCCCCATCTACGAGATCTCGAAATATCCTCAGCTGGTTATTTTTCAAATCTGAAATCCAATATTCTCGAATCCCGGCATTTGCATAAATCTGCTTTTTCTCATTTAAATCTTTAGCCAGGGTACTGTCAGAGTATTCAATTAACCAACAAATATCATCTGGATAAGGATGATGCTCTAAATAGCGACGTAGTGGAGGTTTAACAATGGCTACATCAGGAATGGGTTCAGAGTTATTGGGCAAGGTTACAGGTTTAGTTTCTCTGATGGAGGCTCGGTTTCCCAATAACTGGCGTAGATACTCGGCTCCGTCACTGCTATAGCAAGCATGAGGCTCTCGTTCGGGGGCCATGACTACGATGTCTCCACTTAATAGTTCAACGGACTGATCATCGAAAAGTCCTGATGCAATGGCTGCATGGTATCGATCCAGTGTCCATTTGTAGAGGGTAACCACCATACTCTGAATCCCCTAAGTGTCTTTAATCGGGTAAAGAAGGAATATAAAGCCTATAGCCAGGCTAGCATCGAATATTCAGGCTTAGGTTACTTTTGTCGTTTTGGACGACTAAACTTCGCTTGCAAATCTGACAAACTCGCTGGCTTTGGTTTAGCCTTCTCCACCGTCTGTTTCTTGCTCGATCTCGGTGCAGGCCCTCTAGCTCGGTTTTACTGGTGCATTTTTGGATGCGATCGCGACCTTACCCGTGGTGTGTTTAAGTACTCTATCTTTTACATGATGCTATTATCGGCAGCCATGGTAATAGATAGTTTCCCAGTTACACGCCATGGCATTCAGGTCGTAAACACTATGTTGACAACGATTGTCCACAGTTAAACTTAACTGAACAGTAGGAAGTTTTTGTTGCTTAGCAAAAGCGCTGAATAAAAAAGAACATTCCATCGCTCAGAGAGCCTGGAATGCCCGAAACTAGCTGAAGTGAAAGATTCAGCTAGTTTTATTATGGAGCTCTATGAGCGTAT
>JBCCQQ010000090.1:0-19379 GCA_039024555.1 Cyanobacteria bacterium P01_D01_bin.156 | reverse complement strand
CTTCTCTAGATAGCTTTGGTAGATTGACGGTATCATAGGGCGTGATAGGTCGTGTTCGTAAAACTAGCCTATCTTTTTTTATCTACCCATTCTTAACCACTGAATTTATAAGGCTTGCAGCAGTTGTGTAACCCCGTCAGGGCTTGCGGATAATTTTGGTCAGGCTACCAGCTGTGGCCAGATAATTTCCATTCGGCTGACCCACCAAGAGATTTCCGAAACCATTGGCACCTCACGTGTTACCGTCACTCGCTTTATCAAACAGCTAGAAGCAGAAGGGTTACTTCGCTGGTCGGGAAGAGAAAAATTTGTCAGCAGTCGAGCCCTAAAGGCTCACCAAAGAGAATTGATGATCGCCTAGGCGATTATCACACCAGAGGTCCGTAACGCGTTAGTGGCCTGTACTGATTTATCGGTACAGGTTTTTCTTATGTTCGGCAGTAAAATAACGGGCAATCCTACCTCCACACGACCGAAACTACTTACTTCACCTCAACTTCACGTTAGCTTCCGTGATTCCCTAGGTGTTTTTAACCTCAGTACGGGCTTGAATAAATGCAAGTCAACAGAAAATTTCGCTATGTATTCCCAAGATAAATCCCAAAAACTTTGGACTAATCTCAGTAAAAAGCAACAGGAAATTGTTAAGGGCGGTCAACTCTTTCCAATTGGTAACGGCGGCGGCTGGTGGAGGCCAGGGGCCGGTCGCGGGGAAAACCCCGTACCGAATGCTATGAATACCTATTCCAACGCGTGTTAAGACAATTCATTTATTCCAGACAGACTTAAGCTCTGTTTCCCCTCTCATGCTACCTATATAGCTCTTTAAAATAGTCTCTTCACTATTGCTAGTGATAGAGGCTATTTTACTTACAGCCCCCCTAATCTAGTGCCTGAGACGTAAACGAATAAAGGATACTATACGATTTCTGGCATATCACTGACGCTTCACGAGTGGTCTTCTTGGTTGCCTTTCTCTCACCACGGCCCCAACGTTCACCAAGCCAAATGCGATCGCAATTTTCACATAGGTTCCCCATTCCCTGCTAGTCAAAGCGTGAAAGCCTAGGAACCCAGAGATTTTAATAAAGTCGGAATGCTATCCTTTTCGGAATTCCTAACTCCGAATTCCGAATTATAAGCTCTTAGGGAAATCATCCCTGCTGCTGCCAATCACCCTAATCAGCTAGCCTACATCGCTTTTAGGCTGAAAATGCTGCGCTATCAAGTCTGGAATCTGGGCAGGGGTAACCTTGGTATATCGCTTTTTATGGGGCATCACGACCAAGTTAGGTCCCGCCTTACATCGATCCATGCAGCTCGTCAGCTTCACTTGAACCGTATCCGTTAACCCTTGACTGGCCAGCGCATCTTCTACTTTGGCGCAGATCTTTTCAGCCCCTCGCTTACGACACTTAGACTTTTGACAGATCAAAATTTTAGATTTACCGGGTTTAGTCTTTGGCATTTTCTGGGGAGGAGCTGCAGGAGTGGTAACCACCTGTAAGGGCTTGACCCTCACCACTTCTTGGGCCTTAAAATTAGGTTCGCCGGTTTCCTTATCTATGGATTCCCGACCAACGACGCGGATCCAATCTCCGGGCTGTAGATAGCGAAACAGCATCATACGCACCGACTTGGGAAGCTTAATAAGCTGGTTGCCATCAGTACTCTGCAAACTCAGATATTTAAAGGGAGACTTTCCACCTGCGGTAAATCCTTCAAATCGACCTTCTAGGCAAAAGGGGCGCTTATCCATTTTCATACCACCTGAGCTGGTAATGGTGCTTTTGACGCTAGTCTAGCTTAGTTTTTGGGCTTATTGAGATTAGTTCCTCTAAAATTAGGGAAATCAAACTTAGAACTTAATCCTATTAGTAAAGACTATTCAAGATCCTGAAACTAAATCAAAATGATATATGTCTTTCAAAACCTTTATTTATAGAAGGTATAGCTAAGCCAACTCAGACTTCAAGATATCCGTTTCTAGAAGATTCATTTAGCTTCTTGACATCTATTTTCATTTGATGTTCAATCTAAATTGAGAATACTTTTCAAATGTTAGGCATAAAAAAACCTCCCAATGGGAGGTCTGTCTTGTTTGACTTGTCTCTCAACTACATCCGGCTAGTTGTTGTTAAAAGCAACTAGGGTGTCATTCGCCAAGAAATGATCGAGGTGATAAGCGCGTTCTTCTGTCTTCAGCAGAATCGTTTCATACAGGTAACGTGTGGCACGGTCTCCTAAGCTTTCTGCTTGGGCTGCTTGACGACGTAAAACGGCAATTATCGCCTTTTCTCCTGCTAGGTCGTTTTCTACCATCTGGCGACAGCGATAGATGCCATCGGGCTCTGGAGTAAAGCAGCACAGTTCAGCAAGTTTGCTAAAGCTAGCTACAGGCACTCCACCCAGTCCGTCCAAACGCTCACCAACGTCGTGTACGTGACCTTTTACTTGGTCATAGCTGTCTTCGAAATAGTTGTGTAGCTGATAAAATTCGGCACCTTCTACAACGAAGTGGTGCTTTTGGTACTGAATATACATGGCCTGAAAACTGGCCAACAAGATATTCAGACCCTCGCATACGGGAGCCGTAATGGATGTTTCTAATGCGATCGCATTTTCGGTGACTTCACCAAAGGGGGTAACCAAGGTAGATGAGCTAACCATATATGACTCCTCAAAAGTAAGTGTGGTGTCAAAATCCACCTGAGGCAAACTCTCAGGCCGAAATGTTCTTGATAGCTATGGTAGCTCAGAAATGCTTATTGCAAACAGCTAAAAGCATTGATTTATAAAGGTTTTAGCGTTTATGCGTAGGATGTATTCGCAATAGTGACCCTAGTTTTATCTGCGACAGATGCTTAATGACAAGGTAATTCAATGACTTATGTCAAAGCAGTTTTTCGAGCACATTTTTTATTGATGCAAGTAACTTCTAGTTATTTTGTTACGACTTATTAGGAAGCAATAACAATTCATGACTGAATTTCACGCTTTTTTATTCCCTATCTAGAAGAGAGTGTCATTTGTATAGCGCTTTTTTAGATTTTTCCGGTGTCGGTTCTTTTCCCAAACTGCTTCACTGCGCTGCTTTTATCAGTCCAATGGCAATAACTTTTGAAGATGGATGCTATTAAGCATACGGGTCATCAAAATGAGTTGGTTATTGGGTTCTGCTTTGTGATTCTTATCTGTGTGCCTAATTCATGACTATCCCTGTAAAAAAATCGAGTCACTCTATGGTTGAAATTGATTGTTGCGATCGCTGGGAAGCCTACTTTCGATTGCAGGAGCTGGGTATTCGCTGTGAGTGTAAAAGTCACCAACCCTTGAAGGTTCATATCGAATCCGCCAATGATGCCATTCAAGTGTGGTGTGTGACAGTGCGATTAACAAAGTCTCGCCGTGAGTTAGCCAGCTGGCTAGACGACTGCCTAGTTTTGGCTTAATTGATTATTTGGGCGTTGCCGATCCTCAAATTAGAAGGAATATATCTCCTAATTAACCGTTAACGCTTCAGCTTTTTGAGCAGCCGCAATCGGCTTGTTTTCAAACTGCTGATATTGCTTGTCAGTCTGATGTGCCCTGCGTTTTAGCCAGGGGAAAAACCAGCGTAACAGCCTAAGCTGTCTAAAAATCGACTGAGGATCGGCCAGATGGGTTTTCGGTAAGCCAAGCCCCAAGTCCTTAAACACAAGACCCAAAGGAATCTCAATTTGATCCTGGAGCTGTAGAAGCTTGGCAAAAATAGGGCCATAGGCCGCCATTAAAGAGCCAACCCCACCCCGCGCCTGGCCCCAGCCGATAAAATACAGTCCCTTATAGTCCGGTAAAAAGGACCCGGCATAGCATTGAACCGTGGCTCCTTCTACCCGCTGCAGTTCAGGCGGTAAAAACGGATAGGCCACATAGTACCCCGTGGCACAAACAATCAGATCGACCGCTTCGACCGTACCGTCAGTAAAGTAAACGCGATCCTCATCTACATGGTCAACAGCGGGTTTAGGCTGAATGCGCCCATGCTGAATGTAGTACGGAACTTCGTTGTTGAGGGTGGGATGTTTTTCAAAAATACGATGGTTGGGTTTAGGTAGCCCATAGCTTTCGTGGGGGCCAAAGGTTAGGCGAATAATGCCATACATCATCAATCGCTGCAGCCATTCTGGAGTCCAAGGTTGGGCCAAGTTAGCAACAGGCATACCGGCAAAACTTTTTGGAATAAACCATACCGACTCCCGCAAACTCAGGATTGACTTAGCGCCCACACGGGCCGCTTCAGCGGCAATATCGCAGGCCGAATTGCCACCACCAATCACCAACACCCGTTTTCCCCGCAGTTGGTCCGGATGACGGTAATCCTTTGAGTGCCAAATGGCACCACTAAACGTTCCCTTTAGCTCAGGGAACCGCTTGCACCAATGGTGACCGTTGCAAAGCAGCACTCCTTTATAAATAGACTTTTCACCCTTTTCAAAGGTAACTTCCCACTGATTGTGTTCAACTGGTCTAACTAAGGTGACCTTAGACCGCAGCCGGATATGATCTTGCAGCTGAAAATGCTCGGCAAACTGGTGTATGTAGTCCACCATATTCTGAGCACTGGGAAAGGGAGGATAATGCCCCGGCATGGGGAACTGGGTGAACTGAGTGACTTGCTTTGATGAAATAATGTGGGCTGTGGAATACACGCCATGGTGCCAGTTACCACCGATATCGTCACTGGCATCAACCTGGTCGTAGGGAATCCCGGCGGCTTTTAGAGCCTGAGCCATGCCTAATCCGACAAACCCGGCTCCAATGATTAACTGTTTGTGTCGGGTATCGTTCATGGAAAAAGGGGAGGAGCTGATGGGTGGTTATGAGTACCAACTTTAAGCTGGGCAATCTCGACTAGGGATGAAGTCGGAATTTTGAAGTCGGAGTTCGGAAAACCCTTTACTTCCGACTTCAAAATTCCTAGAGAAATTGTCTCGCTTTATGTTGCGCACCAGACGTGCTTATACAAGTCTATTCCTCTATCAGCTGCTATGGAAGTAGGCAGAGTATTCCAGTACCTCTATGGATTGATTAGCCTTAACCAGCTCAAAGCAAACGGAACATAGCGTTTTATCCACTGCCCAGCCCACGCAAAATTGTCAGGAAATACTTCAGCCTGGTTGCGTTCGATGGCGCGAATTGTTTTAGCCATAATCTTTTTTGGATCGGTGGTTAAGGCTTGAGGTAAGTCTCTTTCTAGTGTGGCAAAACGACCAAAGCGAGATGCCTTAAGCAGGGGCGTACGGCTAAAAAACGGATACACAGTGGTGACTTTAACGTTATGGGGTGAAAGTTCGTAGCGTAGTCCTTCACTAAAGCCTCGAAGACCGTATTTACTAGCAGCATAGGCGGTCAGTCCTGGAGCCGCTATCCAGCCTGCTAAGGAAGAAATATCGACAATATGCCCCTGTTGTCGAGCAATCATATCGGCGGCAAACAGACTACTAAGACGCATGGGTGTCAGTAGATTAATCTGCATCATCGTTTCCCAGCGATCGCTAGGGATATCAGTCATGCTGCCCACCAGAGCAATGCCAGCATTGTTAATCAAGATATCAGGAACAATCTTAAGCTGTTGAACCGCCGCATAGAGTTCCTTACAGCCAGATGCCCCTGCTAAGTCAAAGGAAAAACAAGCCACTACCTTGTCCTGGTGATTTTTATCCAGAGTTTTAACCATCTCTGACAGGTTTACCGAAGGATGATCCGTCAGAATCAGCCGACTGCCCTTAGCCAGGAGCTGGTGGGTAAGTTCTTGGCCAAAACCACCCCCTGCCCCCGTAATTAAAACTGTTGCGGCTTCAAGTTTAGACATGGTGAGATGTAGCTGTTTTTATATCTTCAACAATCGCCGCAAACGCAGCGGCGGCACCGGAGCAAAATCGGGGAAAATGCAAAAATGCATGAACCATACCTGGATAGTTTTTATAGATAACAGTTCCTCCTGCCGCTGATAGCTGCTCTGCAAATGCCTCTGCTTCATCATGCAGGGGATCGTACTCGGCTGTCAAAATAAAGGCTGGTGGCAGTTGTTCTAGAGACTTGGCCAGTAAGGGCGAGAAATAAGCTTCTTCAGTATCCGCCAGGGTTTTCATATACTGGGCTCGAAAAAAATGAACAGCCGTTTGGGTGAGTAGCGGCGCTTCCCCATAGCGTTGATGAGAACCACAGGAGAGGGTGCCATCCACAGCCGGGTAAAGTAGAATCTGTCGATGGATCTTGGGGCCTGAAAGATCGCGGGCCATCAGACAAACAGCGGCTGCCATATTTCCCCCAGCACTATCTCCCATGACAACAAGTTGGTTAGCATCTGCTCCGAGACTTTTAGCCTGGGATGAGGCCCAAAGAACGGCGTCGTAACAATCTTCTAAGGGAATTGGATACTTGTGCCAGGGGGCTAGTCGATAGTCAACGGCCATTATCAATGCGCCTGTGCCTTTGGCAATGCGTCGACATAGACGATCGTGGGTTTCTAGGCTACCGGTTACCCAGCCACCGCCGTGAAAAAAGACAATTACAGGTAGGTCATCGTCTAAACGAGGATAATAAAGCCGAACTGGGATAGGACCGTGGCGTCCGGTCACACGGCTGTTAACAACTCTAGGTAGAGATAACTTTGGCCCTAAAAATATCCAAGCTAAGGGGCCATTAAATTGAGCTGCATTCCGCTCCTTGATTTCTGGCAGACTAAGCTGGTACGTAGGTTTTTGTCGCTTGAGCAGCCAGCTGAGAATGCGAATACTGGGTTCAGGTGTCATGAAGGCAGATTATCCCTGTGGAGTCCTGGCGTTTGGACTGGCTTCTAGAGTCTTAGAATAAATGGGGGTTACTTAGCAAGTGACCGCGATAGATCCAGCCGCGTCAAAGCCACGGGCTTTAGCCATCAACCAAAGGAATTTTCATGGTTCATCAAACTCCCCGCTACAATTTAGTCGTTTTTGGCGCAACGGGATTTGTTGGCCGTATTTTGTGTCGGTATTTGCTCAAGCAGGTTGGGCTAAATGGCTCCTGGGCGATCGCAAGTCGTTCCCAGGCAAAGCTAGAGGCCCTGGCGTCTGAGCTAGGGGACATCCCCCAGATCATTGCAGATAGTACCGACGAGGCCAGCCTACAGCACATGTGTGGCCAAACCCAGGTGGTTATTTCTACCGTTGGCCCCTACGCCCTGTATGGGGAACCGTTGGTTAAAGTTTGTGCAGAGACCGGCACCGATTATTGCGACCTGACGGGCGAACCCCAGTGGATCCGCCAGATGCTTCAACGGTACAGCACCGCTGCCGAGCAATCTGGGGCACGGATTGTTCACTGCTGTGGATTTGATTCGATTCCGTCTGATCTGGGGGTGTACTATCTGCAACAGCAGGCAAAACAACAGTTTGGGCAAGTGTGCGATCGCATCCGCATGCGGGTAAAAGCAGCCCAAGGGGGTGTTTCGGGGGGCACCGCTGCCAGCGGCATCAATATAGTAAAAGAAGCCAGTGGCGATCCGGCCCTACGTCAGGAGCTAGACAATCCCTATTCCCTTGGCCCAGATCAATCTTTGGAGCATCCTCCAACACTGGTGCCAGTGCAGTACGACGACGACTTTCAAGGATGGGTGTCGCCCTTTGTGATGGCGGCCATCAATACCCGCATTGTGCTGCGGTCAAATGCCTTACTGGAGTATGCCTATGGCAAACAGTTTCAGTATGAAGAGGCGGTACTAACTGGACCTAATGCTGCAGGTTGGCTAGCTGCCCAGGGGCTGAGTGTTGGGCTAGGGGGTATGGCGGCAGCCATGGCATTTTCGCCGACGCGCTGGCTACTGGAAAATACGCTGATTCCTAAACCCGGGGAGGGACCCAGTCAGACAGACCAGGAGCAAGGGTTCTACGATTTACGATTTTTGGGGACAACCGTCGAGGGGCAAACCATTCAAGTTAAGGTAACGGGCGATCGCGATCCAGGCTATGGTTCTACCGCTAAGATCTTGGGTCAGGCGGGGCTATGTTTGGCGGAAGACTTTCCTCCATCGGGTAAAGCAGGGGGATTTTGGACCCCGGCATCGATGTTTGGCAGTGTTTTGATTGAACGGCTGGTCAAATCAGCTGGATTAACGTTTGAAGTATGCTGACTTAACGTTGTTAGTTCTTCTTGCCTAGCAATTACTGTATACCCATGCTGCTGCAGGTCTATCGATAGACTTTTCTCACTGCTCTACAGTAACAACAGTGAGAAAACACTGGTTAACGTTTGTATCAAAGCAGAGCTATGCAAACACTACAGGACTATGCTTTATATATGAGCTGAAAGGCTCATAACCTACAAGAAAGGAGGTCTGACGATAGACATCGAGATAGGTTCAACGACAACACCCAAACAATTCACTGATATTTCTTCTTACTCGCACTAGAGAGTATTTTGACAGTAGATTTTATCTGCTTGCAACAACTCTAAGAAGTCTTGTTCTCTTTAGAAGAGTCCCTCAGTTGAATGTTCTGGGTGTTGTCATGTTTTAAATTTGGGCTCGCTCCATTAGCGCTGCAAACGATAGGGCGACAGCAAACAGCACATTGTAAATCCTTCATTCCATACTTAAGCAGACCATTCAACAGTGATCGCGGACACAAACCAAGAAAATTTGATGCTGATATAAGCAGATAGTAAGGTTGCTTCGCAAGTGGGTCATTACTGCCCATACTCGATCTACATTAGATTCATAGACAAGCGCAGCTTATTGCATAACGTTCTATATCGAACCCTATATCGTCTAAATAAATTTAGGCAATGGTCCTAAATTTATTTAAGCCCCTTATATCTAAATCGAAGCCCCCATGTGCCTAGTTGCGTGGGGGCTTCTTATATAGACCGGGTGCTGGTTATAGATGACTTGAGTGAGCCAAAACACTACGAACACGAACCAAGATCACAAAATCTAATTGGGAATGCCGCTGGTTCGCTCTGTTTCCTTTCCATACAGAGCGGCACTTATCGCCTCCATGACTTAAGTGTGGCTCACGACTAACGCACTTAAGGAATCAGACCTATGCTTTCTACTGCTACCACTGCTAGAACGACTGAACGTTCTGTTTTTAACGCTGCGACCTCATTTCCAAAACAGTCTGTACCTCAGAAACATCAATTAGTCGCTCAATGGGTGGTCGAGGATGGCCAGCTAGTTTGCAAATGGATGACTCGGTAGCAAATCTTGCGTTGCTGATCCTCGGGATGAGTTTTTCTGCAAGAATCTGGCACAGTTGAGCGTCGTCAGATCGGTCCATCCCATAAATCAGCAACGGCGCAAACCTTTCCAAAGTTCAACCTTCGATACAGCACAGTCCATGTCCCCTGAACGCTTGCCGTCAGGGGATTTTTTTACACGACTTGGAAGTTAAGCATCGGCTCATAGAGAAAAGGGACGCTCAGGACTTTCCCTCCTATTCGGAAGTATCAAGGCTCTCCCAATTAGGCATACTGGGGTTTACCTCCCTGTTCTGGGGACCTCAACGTCCCTTCTCGGAAACATATAGGCCGTCCCATTTAGGATACTGGGGTTTCCCGTTGCACAAGAGGGTATTGGCTAAATGCTACAACCATTGATGGGGGAGTTGGTTAGGTAGGTTACGCTGCGACCCATTATGCTCCACACCGTAAAAAATTAAGGTGTCTAATGGACATGTCAGGCTTTCTTGGAACGGAGATAAAACCTCTGTAAAAAAACGTTCTTTAACCATCAATTAGAAAAATATCGATGGAATCACCCTTTTTAGAATTTTGCGCGGTCGAGCGTAAAATTCTAAACTGCTTTACCGACTACCCCCAACCCAATGGGCTATTGACCAAAGCCCTCTAGTCCGTGTCCCTATGGTGGATAGTGTGATGCTTTCCAAAACAGCGTCTTGACCCGTAGCTTGCAGTTACTAGACCTAAGCTCAGAGGTAGCCCTCATGAAAACCACCACACCATCAAAATCATACGACGGTGAAGATATCTACGTTGGCATTGATGTCCATAAAAGAACGTATGTCGTTGTCGTTCGAGTCAGCCAAACCATTGTCAAGAAATGGACCACAGCATCGTATCCAAGTGCCTTTGCCAATCAGCTATTGAAGTTTTTCAAAGGCGGCACGATTCACACCGTCTATGAAGCCGGGTTTAGTGGCTTTGGCTTACACCGAGCCCTGAAGGGAGTCGGTATCGACAGTGTTGTGGTGCATCCTGCCGCTGTGGAGGTAGCCGCTCATAGCCGGGTGAAAACTGACAAACGAGATGCGTCAAAACTGTCTGAACAGTTGGAAGCAGGACGTCTCAAAGGGATCTATATACCCAGTGAAGTGCAAGAGCAGGCCCGCTTACTCAGTCGTACCCGTGAGCAACTGGTCCACGCAAGAAGTCGAGTAAAACAGCAAATAAGAGCCAAAGCCCATCAATTTGGCCTGATTGCCCCCGAGGATAGCCGAGAGATGAGTGCTCGTGTTTTTCAGGAACTCCTCGAACGTTCTCCGAACGAGGTGTTTACGATAGCTATCGAAGCCCTCTGGCAGATCTGGCAAGCGCTGGACCATCAGATTAACCATCTAGTCGACCAACTCAAACGGCAAGCGACAGAAGATACGAATGAGGCGACGTATCAATCGGTGCCTGGGGTTGGCCCAATTAGTGCTCGGGTATTGTCGAATGAACTGGGCGATATGAGCCAGTTCAAGAATGAACGAAGCCTATTTAGTTATACGGGTCTAACGCCCAGTGAACATTCATCTGGTGATCATGTCCGCCGAGGCCACATTACTAAACAAGGGAATCGTCATTTACGAGGAATCTTATTAGAGATTGCTTGGCGGGCCGTCCGACAAGACCCAACCTTGACGGCCTTTTTTGACAGGCTACACCCTCGCATTGGGAAGAAACGCGCCATCATTGCAGTGGCTCGTAAACTGATTGGCAAGATTCGCGCAGCCTTCCGTAAAGGAGAACACTACCAACTGGGCTATCCTGGTGAGTCCAGCTGAGCAGCTGAGCGTAACATCACAATTGATTAACAGGAAGGAGGTCCGCATCTATCCGTGGTCAATTCTCTTCTCTCTAACGACGAGTAATCTATCTATCGCGTTATGACCCCGACTACGACCCTGTAAAGCGGTTATTTGATTAACGACTACGATCTGTGAGTGGGGCGTAACCTCGATGATAGCGAATAGGGAAACTGTGGCACTGTTACGATGGTGACTACGAATGACTGGTTGTTGATACATCGTTAGAGCACATTGAACGACCCCAATACTCAGTATTGCAAAGACGTTATTTCATTGTTCACATCAGTCTCAATCATTCAAGCTACGGGAAGGCCACACAATCCTTTCGCGGACGGCTGCGACCTTCTGTTGACAAATCCCATGACGGGTCGTAGGGCGGCGGTTTCCGCCCTGCCCATAGGGGTTTGGGGAACTCGGAGGAGCCCCAATCAACCGGTTTTACACCCAGCCAACATGTTCATCACAATCTTAAAAAGAACGGCTTTAATATCTCTCTATTTGTAACCTTCCAAGTTGTATTTTTATCTTTGTGATGGGTGTCACCACCATTCCTCAGTCAAATTCAGAAACGTCTTAATCAATGTTCAGTTACCGGTCAGATAGCGTTCAGCTAGCCCCGGCATTCTTGTAATCAATGAAGCAAACACATACTTCGCTGATGCCCCAAGGAGCTTTAATTATGAAACGCACTATCCTTTCTGCCTTAACTGTTCTCGTGGCCTCTACTGCGATCGCACCCGTTGCTTCCGCTATCGAGCCCGCTAGTTTCAATATTCAGTCCACTCGCCTCGAAGAGCTGGATAACCGCAATAAGAATTCCGTCCATAAGCTACGCGTTGAGCATTTAAACAACCAATCCAAAGCCATTGAAGATATCCAAGCGACTCGGCTAGATGCTCTGGATATTCGCACCAAAGCTATAGACAGCATTCAGGCTGAGCGTCTAAACGGTCTCGATGCTCGTGATAAAAACACTGTTCACAAGCTACGAGTTGAGCACCTAAACAACCAGGCTAAAGCTATCGAAGATATCCAAGCCGCTCGACTAGATGCATTGGATATTCGCACCAAAGCTGTTGAAAATATCCAGGCTGAGCGTCTAAACGGTCTCGATACTCGTGATAAAAACACTGTTCACAAGCTACGAGTTGAGCACCTAAACAACCAAGCCAAAGCCGTTGAAAACATTCAGGCTGAGCGCTTGAGTGGCCTCGATGCTCGTACGAAGTCAGTAGTCCGCTAACAAATAGTGAGCTGTTGCGGCGCTCGGGTGCCCGGGGCCGCACTGGTTCGGTGCTCCAGCTGAAAATTCTGGGTGCCCGGGGCCGCACTGTTGCGGTGCTCCAGCTGAAAATTTTGGGTGCCCGATACAGACTCCGTAATCTGTGAAAGGCTTCATTACTTTAGGGCACCCTTTCCCTCTCAGACTCTCCTCACACCCTCCAAGCCTCTGCCGATAGGGTGGAGGCTTTTTTATATCGAGATTAATTTCAAGTAGATAGGTAAAGAAAATCAACCGATCGTAGATGAAACTTATACTTTATAAACATTCATAATCGCTAGAATTGCAGGCACAATGTGCGAGCTACAAATCATTTACCCTAACAGTAGTCCTTCCCATGACTTACACCACTATTGCGCCCACAACATCTACACCGTTACAGACGCCATCATCGGAGTCAGCCCTTGATACGCAGTTCCAAGCTGCCCTTGAACATGCCCGTCGACTCACTGAAATGTATGGTCCCGAAAACACTGAGGTAGCCCTTGCCTGGGAAACCGTTGAAGAACTACAGGTGGCCAAAGCAGGTCATAAAAAGGCTAATCCAACAATAGCCTTTGTTCGATACTGTGCCGAGAACCCTGGCGCGTCAGAAGCTCGCGTATATGACATCTAGGATTGCTTCTTGTACTCAAAAAGACTCTTTCTATCGTTGAGTGACTTTCTCTGAGAGATTCTTTTTAATACGCCCAAAAAAAGTCTTCACCCTATAGGGTGAAGACTTTTTTTGATCTCAAACTGGGCTATAACTCCAACCCAACTAAGCCATTGCCTGCATTTCCTCCCGCTGACCACTAGCTAATCGAATAGTTTCCTGAAGCACCACCCACCACGGATACAAAGACCGTAAACCTAGCAGGCCCACTGGTAACTGGAGTTGCGATCTCTACGACAGCTATTTACGACCAAAGACTACAAATTGGGCTCAATGCGATGCTTGGACAGGAAACTTGAGCGGCTGCGAAAGTAGCAATCTCGACTGATGATCTATTCCGTTATCTCCAATGGGCAAATTACTCATAAGCGTTTATCCCTAATGTTAGAGACAATAGCTTGCCCCTCTTCAACGTGACTGCATTGATTACGCTGCGTTACCAATACACGGTAGAGGATTATCTCAAGGCATTACGCCTACACATGCGGCTGCGACCATGGCAGAGGCAATGGTTAATGGTCGTTGCGGGATTGTCTTTTATAAGGGTGTTTCCATTAATTCTGGTTGGTGCACCTCTCATCAAGCAGATCAGAGCCATCATGCCCCTAATCTGCTTTAGTGTCCTCTATATTCTGATATACCTTGTTTTTCCCATCAGCAGCATCCGCCACAGATATGCCAGACGTGAATCACTGCGGCACACCTACGAAACTGTCATTGGCCCCGACACCATAACAACAACCTCTGAACTGGGGCATCGGACCGTCGCGCTTGCTGATTGTTATCAATATAAGTTGGGCAGAGACTGTGTTCTACTGTACACGTCCAGTGAATTGTATAAACTATTTCCCCGCCGCTTTTTTTCAACAGACAGAGATTTCCACACCTTTATTTTCTATTTAGAGGACCATCTGGGGCAGCCTGTGCTCTAAAACGCATTTCGCACACCAAAGGCGGCTTGAACCGGTTGTCGTAAAAAGTAGTAGATATAAAAACCACTAAAGGCAATTGACAAAATACTTACCGGGTTAATCAGTATTAAACCGCCAAGATTGCCAAAGATCCCCAATCCCTGTAAACCCAAGTTCACATACCAAGCCCAGGCCCGCAGGGTCCAAAGACCAAACGCCATGGCTGCATTGGCCAGGGCTATTACCAGAAAAATAGCGGCTAGCACCTTAAAAAAAGTGCTTGGAAAGTCCGGTGGCAGCTGATCTATCAGGTCAGCTAATTCTGGATCCAGCCGCAGTTGTTCAATGAACTGGGAACCCGCAAACAGGGCTGTACCGCCTACAAAACCAAATAGTAGGGCCACTGTGCCATCAATTAGGGCCAAGATGGTGACACCGATAGGTCGTTGCATGGTTGATAACCTCGTTTGGGGCAAACATGGCAAATGACGAATCCATTCATCATTTGCGGATTAGATTAGCAGGTATGGTTCCATGCGTTAAGGAAGATTTGCAGCCGGACAGAAGCTATGTAAAAGCATATCGCTATAATCATGTCGGTGTTGCTGCTCCTGGGGATGATTTCATCTGTCAAACCTGTAACTCTAGCTGGCTTTACAGAGTGTTTTATCCTCTAAATCAGCAATAGCTCATGTCTGCCTTTTTTTTGATGACCTATGCAGTTTGCCCCCGTTATTGCCAAGGATTTGTCCGTGCGTTCTGCCCAGGTGGAGGCTGCGCTGGAGCTATTGGAAACTGGGGCAACGGTGCCGTTTATTGCTCGATACCGTAAGGAAAAGACGGGGGAGCTAGACGAACGCCAGCTCCGGCAAATTGAGGAGCAGTTTGCTTACCTGACGGAGCTGACCAACCGTAAGCAGACGGTGCTGGAGTCCATTGACGGCCAGGGTAAACTGACGGATGAGCTGCGCGATCGCATCCAAAAATGCACCAGCAAAACCGAGCTGGAGGACCTGTACTTACCCTACCGACCCAAACGCCGCACCCGTGCCACCATTGCCCGTGAGAAAGGGCTGGAGCCCCTAGCTCAGCAGATTGCCCAGCTTAATAAAACTGGAGAATCGGTCAAGTCCCTAGACGATCTGGCCGCCAAGTACATTTCCGATGATGTGCCGGATGCTGCCACTGCCTTACAGGGAGCCTCGGATATTTTGGCGGAAGGGGTGGCAGAGCAGTCAGATCTGCGGGCCTATGTGCGGCAAACCCTAGAGAAAACGGGGATATTCACCTCCAAAATTAAGCCGGACCATCCCGAGGGCAGTACTAAATATGAGATGTATCGGAAATATGAGTGTGCGATCGCAAAGCTCGCCCCACACAATCTGCTAGCTCTATTGCGGGGTGAAAAAGAAGGCATCCTCAAAGTTAGTTTGACCGGTGACGAAGATAGAATTCTTGACCACCTAGAGCGCAGCCAGATTCGCACCCAGCAACCCACAGTCAAACAGTTTTACCAGGCACTGATCAAAGATGCCTTCTCTCGGCTGATGAAGAACTCCCTTACCAATGAGGTGATTGCCGAGAAAAAAGCCTGGGCCGATGGAGAATCCATTGATACCTTTGCCGTCAATATCAAAAATCTGTTGCTGGCCGCACCGGCAGGGATGAAACCCACCCTAGGGGTGGACCCCGGATTCCGCACGGGCTGTAAAGTAGCCGCCATTGACGAGACCGGAAAATTCCTTGAATACAAGGCTATTTTTCCCCATACCGGCAAACAAGAGAGTGCCGCCAAGATTCTCTCAGACTTAATCAACCGCCACAACATTCATCTGATTGCCATTGGCAACGGTACCGCCAGCCGTGAAACCGATGCCTTTGTAGCATCTGTAATTAAAGAGCTGGATCCTAAACCCACCAAAGTGATGGTCAACGAGTCCGGGGCTTCGATTTATTCTGCGAGTGAAGTCGCCATTGACGAGTTCCCAGACCTGGATGTAACCGTGCGTGGAGCTATTAGTATTGCAAGAAGACTACAGGATCCGTTGGCAGAACTGGTGAAGATTGAGCCCAAGTCCATTGGGGTGGGCCAGTATCAGCATGACGTGGATCAGAAGCAGTTAAAACAAAAGCTGGATGCCACCGTAGAAAGCTGTGTGAACTACGTGGGGGTGGACTTAAACATTGCATCCCGTGAGTTGTTGACCTATGTATCTGGCATTAGTTCAGCCATTGCCAACAACATTGTTGCCTATCGTAATGAGAATGGAGCCTTTAACAATCGACGGCAGCTGCTAAAAGTAGCAAAGCTAGGCCCCAAAGCCTACGAGCAGTGCGCCGGATTTTTAAAGATTCGAGACGGCAAAAATCCGCTGGATAATACAGCCGTGCATCCCGAGAGTTATGACATTGCCACAACAATTTTGAAAGACAAGGGCGTAGAGGTTAAGGCGGGTTTAGAAGACTTGAACCTGGCAGCGTTGGACCTGCAGCGGTATGTGACCGATGCGGTGGGACTGCCCACCCTGCGCGATATTGTGGAGGAGCTAGAGAAGCCGGGGCGAGACCCACGGGCAGAGTTTACCTATGCCAACTTCCAGGAAGGGGTGAATGAGATTTCGGACCTGACCGAAGGCATGGTATTGGAAGGGGTGATCACCAATGTGGCCAACTTTGGAGCATTTGTAGATGTTGGTGTGCATCAGGATGGGCTGGTGCATATTTCGCAGTTGGCGAATCGGTTTGTGAAGGACCCGAAAGAGATTGTGCAGGTGGGCCAGGTGGTGAAGGTGAAAGTAATGGAGGTGAATAAAGGGCTAAAGCGGATTGGTTTGAGTATAAAGGCGGTTAGTGATGAGGGTGGTGGACGCTCTGCGCCGAGGCCAAGTAAGAAACAAGCGGTTGAGAAAGCTGCACCAAAGCCAGCAAGTTTGTCAGATTTACAAGCAAAGTTTAGTCGCCCCAAACGCCGAAAGTAACCTAACCTCGAAAATCCCTAAAAACCAACTGTGCAGCTTGCGAATTAGCCTTGGCTGAAAAAGCTGCACGGCATAAGAAACACATCTTTAAATTTGCCTAGGAAGAGATCTGGATACACGAATATTTACATCTCATAAAAGCTAGTGATGGCAAAGACAATTTTTAGGTATAAGTCTCTCCATACTTGGATCGTATAAGTTCATGTTGCTATTTGCGAACACCTATTTTTATCTGCGAAGCAGGTGATTTGGGAAAAAAATCTGATGTACCTGTCTTACCCAGGAACTTTGATAATATCCCCCTGAAACAGGTTGAAGCATGAATAGAGCTACACTCCTCCTTACAAAATTCAAACTGCTATTGCCGATAGCCTTTTTAGGCCTTTTTGTCATTAATGTTGAAGCTCATCCAGGTGAAGGTTCAGCCCCCTTACAACGACATCAATTGACAATCAAATTTGTTGATTTCCCTCCTGTCAGAGGGCTGATTCAGCCTATGGTTCCCTCTTTTCCAGTTGAAACGGGGGGCACAGCAGAATTATTACTATTTTTGCAGTGGAACCATGTTGGACATGAAACAGGAATGCGTCAAATTGTTGATCGCCAAGCCAGCGGAGCAATGATTCATACTTCCAGGATACCTGAACGAGGAGTCTATAATCACAATCCCCTACAAACTGGATGGCTTTTTCCTGGATCTGAGGTCAGTAGTAATCAAGGCAACATTGACTCAGCTTTTAATCAGGGTTTGGAAATCTATACGCATGATGAATGTAGCCCTGAGTCTCCCATTGTAATTACAGGGCATTTAATTGAGTTAGATACAGAGGCCACCGAAGGGGTAATTTCATCAATCGCTGGAGCTGTTATTCCTCCTCCATTTGACGCTCTAGTTGGATCTGCAGTCTCGCTCGACGGTCACGATGATTTAGGATATTTGAATTTTGTAGCAGGTGAATCTGATGGTTGGCTTGGACATCCAGATTTCTATTTTTATAAAACAAAGCATTTTCTGGATTCAGAAAAAAATCCAACGGGTCCTTTACTAGCATATGAGCATAACCGAGGATATCTAAATGCAGAAGCTTCTCAAGCTGCCTGCCCTCAAGGCTCATCTGGAGAACAAGATCAATCAGGGACACGTGTAGGTGCACTATTTAACCCTCTTAATGAGGCCTTCGCCTTAGTTCCTGGTATTCAGCCAGAATCTGAAAATCCTGCAGGATTGACACAGGAGAGAATTGACGCAATCCAAAAATCTTTTTATCAGATTATTTTAGGTATCTCCGAAATTTCTGTTGCTCATGAGCTTACAACTGCCGCTCCCTACAGGGGGAGTGAATTAGCATTATCTAATTTTCTAACCGGGAAAGAATTAGTTCATGAGGGTAATTTACCGCAAGCACTTGAAACTTTTGAAGTAGCTTATGCAAGTGCTATTGAAGCTAACACTGTCAAGATTTTAAGAGACAGTCCATTAGAAATTCCACTAGGAATCTCGCTGTCAACAACGTTTCTGAGTACCAATCAAGAGAAAACTGCTGAAGTTATCGCGTATGTCTCTGGTACACCATCTGGAGATAACATACCTGCGCTGTCAATTCCGAATTTACCTTTAGGATTAGGTCTAGAAGTTATCCCTGGTGAAATTCCAGGGATGTTTTTACTGAGGTTCGAACTCTCAGAGAACACACCCATTACAACCCATGCTCTAGATATAGTTGCTCAAATTGGTGATGAAAAAATAAGGTCAGGATTAACTCTCAAAGTTAACCCACCTACTGGGCTCATTACATCGGTTGGAGAGACAGATGAACAACCTCCGTTAGAGGATTCTCCTTCTTTAATAACTGGAATCGATGATTCTGATGTATTGACAGATGACACAGCCCAATCTGAAACATTATCTAGTACTGAAGGACTTCTCGATCAACGTGATATTGCACTAAATCTTGTCTGCAGTAGCAATGTTGATGATTACGCATCTAGTAGCCGAAGTTTTACAGAAAATGATTGGCAACCACCTAGACCACCGCGACGAGGTGAGTGGGTTACTCTTCTCGAATATTATGTTGCCAGAGATGGTACAGCTAACGAAATCTCTATGATTAAATCGAGTGGCTATGCTCCACTGGATGCCTCTACAATTGCTAGCATTAACGCTTTTTCAGGTCGCTTTCCTCCCTTTCCAGACTGCTATACAGGAGACTACATTTTTATAGAACACCGATTTACTTTGCTATATTTCTAGAGTCAGGCAACTCTACATGAACGAAATCAAATTACTTAAAAGTGTGTACTCCACAGCAGTTTAAAGATGCTATTGAGTACACACTTTTATTTTCCGATGATAGTTAAGTTTCTATCGAGCAATAAGTTAATGTTGCCTTTTTATTGTGTTTCTATGCCGTGAATGCAGGCCTTTTAGGCGTTTTGTCCTGCCTAATTTTATCAGTCAATAATTTACTCAAAAGTAGCCCTGTTCTACTTTTTGATAAAACG
>JBCCQQ010000089.1:0-19951 GCA_039024555.1 Cyanobacteria bacterium P01_D01_bin.156 | reverse complement strand
TATGAGACCGGACGTAAAGCTACCGATGAGTTTAAGGCTCAGATGCCCATTCGCTTCGATGACTATCTACCTCAATGGAATTATGTTGCTCAACCACAACAAATATAAAACTGGAAGTTATTAAATCCCTATTCCTTAGTGAAAGAAAAAATACTCCTATCCCACTAAAAATCCATTCCTTGTTTTCAACAATCCATTTCATCAAATTTCTCCAGTGCCTAAGATTTCTTTAATCATGTATTACCTTTTGATTGTTCTATTATGAATATTAAATACAGCAACTTACTTAATAGTAGAGAAATCTTTGACTCAAGGCCATGGATAGGCTATTGTGCGAGCCTGTAGCAATGTCTCAGATAGCTGCTCAGAGAGTAAACTTAGCTTACAGCGCTACACCGGAGTTGTTCAAAGCAAGGTGGTTCCCAAATGAGCAAAACCTTAGGGATGTAAATGTTTATTGGCAGTTGGTTTTCCAGGTTACTCCGCCAGAAAATTGACTTAAAAACTAATTATGAATTTACCTAAATAAATACTCCGCAGCCGGAGTTATACAGAAAGTTTTAAGGTGTCTTTTATGATCTATATGAGCTATTGAGTAAGAATTGTTACGTAAGGGTTTCATGGTTTTTATGTAGTCATCCCTATGCAACCCAAGCCAAGGACTTTACCGGCAGCTGTCCATGGTGCAAGCATTACCCACATCGAACCAAAGAGGTTACATCAACACTCATCAGGGAAATTTACATAGATTCACCAGATTGTTTCAAGGCAAAATCAATAACATATTGGCTGAGTCGAATATTACGATTGAGCATATTAGTGATGGCTGCTTTGACTGACAGTACCGGATTTTGCTGATTGGCTTTGAGCAAAATTCCAACGGAACCGGTTACGGTCAAACCGTTTAACCTAGCAACTCGTCTGCCAACGGCTTCATCTATACAGACAGTTGAAATAGAGCGATCTAGGGCGAGCTGAATGACGGATGCTTCGCCCAGGTCGAGGGAGTTGCGCAAAAACGGGGCAATGGTCAGTGGCTGATCGAGTTTGGTGAGCCCGTCGGCAGCTTGAAATTCAGTAATGCCAAAATTAGTCACCCCACCTTCAAGGATTTCCTGGGTGACTTCATAGGAGACTAAAACCTCTGCGTATAGGGAGCTTAATCTGGTTAGATTGCCCCAAGCTGCAATCAGGGCCAGCAGTGGCGAGGTGTTGATGACGATGCTCTGGGGTCTAGGCATTGGCGAGGTCTGAGAGCAGTTCGTCTTCGGTGAGGTCGATCATGGGGACACCATAGTCAGCAAGTTTGAGGAGAAAGGTGACGCGATCAACATTGATCAGGGTGGCGGCCATGCCGGAGGAGAGGCGTTTCATCTCAAATAGTTTGACGGCCATGGCCCATTTGGCTTCTTGCTCGAATTGTTCTTGGCTACTGCCAACAACGTCGGGGAAGGTTTCTGGGTAGTGGATGGTTAATTGGTGCATGGTTTGGCTATGGGCTGTATGGGTTGTGGTATCGGCTATGTTATTGGAGATGCTTACGAAATGTTGATACTAAACATAATTTTATTTACCTACTTAACAGGCCCTTGCCCCTCTAAAGGGTCATGTCACCAATTTTTCTTAAAACCTTAACAATTGTTTCGAAGTTACCATCATTCAAAATATTGAGATGGTTTGACAATTGATAAGTAGGCGTCGGTTCCAGTCATAACTTAAGGAAAATAAAACTCTCACCACTGCATAACAAACCATAGCCAGGCTGATTGTTTATTAGCCAACCCATACGCCAGTGCCTGAGGAATTCCTAAGGAGAGTGAAAGACTTATTTAGCCCATGAGCCAATCCATCACCTCACAATTTCCAGTCCATATTATCGGAGCCGGTCCCGGTGCCCCAGACCTGATTACCGTTCGCGGTCAGACACTTTTAGCAGCGGCAGATACCGTTTTTTACACCGGGTCGCTGGTACCCGAGCAAATGCTGCAATGGTGCCAGTCAGCAGAAACCATTGATACCCGGTCCCATACCCTAGAAACTTGGTTGCCGCTACTACAAGAACGGGTAAATCAGGGAAAGCGAGTGGTGCGGTTACAAGATGGCGATCCCTGTCTGTACGGTGCCCTCCATGAACTCACCGCCTTTTTACTCAAGCATCAGCTCCCGTTTGAAATTGTGCCGGGGGTAAGTGCGTTTCAACTGGCCGCAGCCCGTCTAAAGGCAGAGCTAACCGTGCCCCAACTGGTGCAGAGTATTATCCTCACACGAGTCCAGGGCCGCACCAATGTACCAGGGGATGAGGACTTAGCCTCCCTGGCCGCTCACCGTGCCTCCCTCTGTCTGTATCTCAGCGCACGCCATGCCAACGATGCCCAGGATAAACTGCTCACCCACTATCCATCAGATACCCCCATTGCCCTTTGTTATCGACTGGGCTGGCCCGATGAAGAGATTCGTCTGGGGAGTTTGGACACCATGGCGGCTATGACCAAAGAAGCAGGCCACGATCGTACCGTCATGTACCTGATTAGTCCGGCATTGGCAGCCCAAGCCGAGGCGCGATCGCAGCTATACAATCCAGGCCACAGCCATCTCTTCCGGCCCCATTTAGCAAAAGCAAACGCGTGACCATCTGGCTCATTGGGGGAACCAGCGAAAGTCGAGCCCTTGCCCAGCACTTAACTCAGCAAGGGCTGCCGTGGCTAGTCACGGTGGTTTCCCCCACCGCCGCCCGACTCTATGAAGGGTTACCCGGTCCCATACAGTCAGGGGCCTTATCACTTGCGGATATGCAATCCCTAATTCAACAACACCGCATTCGCGCCATTGTCGATGCCTCCCATCCCTTTGCCACCGAAATTTCCAAACAGGCCATAGCCACTGGCTTGCCCTACCTACGGTTTGAACGACAGACGACGTCCCTAGAGCCCCCCGCCGAATCCGTACCGGATTTAAACACCCTATTACAGCCTACCTATCTAGAAAATCGTCGTGTCTTACTCACCCTGGGCATCAAAGCCCTGCATAGATTTCAACCCTGGCAACAGCGGGCGCATCTCTGGGCCAGAATCTTGCCAACGGCCAGAGACCAAGCCATCCAGGCTGGATTTGCACCCGCGCAGCTAATTTGCGATCGCTCCCCCACCAATGCCCTAGCAGAACAAACCCTCTGGCAAAAACTCAGTGTGGATACAGTCATCACCAAAGCCAGCGGCGTACCTGGCGGCGTACCCATAAAATTAGCCGCCGCAAAAGCATTAGGAGTGAGACTATTAGTCATTGCCCGTCCTGCAATAGCCTATTCCCAACAAACCCATAACTTAGAGAGAGTCCTTGAATTTTGTCAGCAAACCCTTTATCCAACAATGAAAAATCGTTAAACACACAAACCAAACCAAAACGGATACAATCGTTGCCGCTTCTGCTTGGAGGTAGGCCAAACAACAATTCGATAACCTGACTAATCGTCCCCGCCGTAACCCCTACTGTAATGCAATTGAAGACAACTCAGTAGGCTGGGTCCTAGGGCGGCCTACCGGCCCTAGCCATGGGGGTGTGGGGAACTCGGAGGGGCCCCAAGCAACCGGTTTTAGCTCTTTGCGAGCATAATCTCGATTCAGCATACACAAAGTCATAAGCCTTACAGATTTTCTCGGGTGCACATGAAGCGCCTCTGCCTCCAGTGGCCCAAATCCTTGTCTTTTTAACCTAGATACCCCAAAACTAAGCCATCAAACACAACACAAGGAGACCCTATGGCCCGAGCTGGCTACACACTACCAGTCTTTGCTGTTGCTGCCGCTAAAGCTGCCCTGATCCATTTGCTTGCCCAAAAGAGTGAAGACAAAGACAATAGATCGGTTACTCTCCAAACAGATAACCCACAAGCAACACAAATCACTATTGACCTATCTCCTGGTAATGCTGACATTATCATCCAACAAGTCGCCAGTCTCACCACCACTACTGCCCTGGGCATCTGCCTCAGCGACCCCGGCGATAATCTCGACTTAACCCGCAATACCCCCATTTGGGCCTGGGTAAATCTAGAACAAATCAATGCGGAGACCAACAACAATCTAACTTTAGAAGCCGGTGAAGGCATCGGTCATACCGTCACCGGAGAACCCGCCTTCTATGCCTATGCCCGCAAGCTGTTCGATATCAATATTCGTCCCCTAATTCCAGCACAGCATCAGGCCACAGTTCGCATTATCCTGCCAGAAGGGCGTCGGTTAGCCCAGCGTACATCCAATGAGGCCTTTGGCATTTTGGAGGGGCTAGCTCTCCTGGGCACCAGTGGCATTTCCCAACCCCACTCATCTACTGACCAGCTAGAAGACTATCGAGCGAATTTACAAAAGGCTGTGCAGATAACGCCGCATCTGGTGTTTTGCATTGGTCACAATGGTCAGCGTACGGCGCAACGATTAGGGATTGGTTCGCAACATATTGTGCAGACGGGTAACTGGTTGGGGCCGATGCTGGTGGAAGCAGGGGTACGGGGGGCAGAATCTGTTGTGTTGCTGGGCTATCACGGCAAGCTGGTTAAGCTGGCAGGGGGGATTTTCAACACGTCGAGTCATGTGGCGGATGGCAAACTGCCGATACTGGCAGCGGCGATTGCTCAAGTGGAGGAGATGCCGGAAGCAATTGATTGTCTGGCGGTAATTCGTGCCGTGCTAGCAGCTCCTACTGCAGCGGCAGCCCATGAACTGCTGATAGAAGCAAAGTTGGCAGATCCGGTATTTGGGTTGTTGGCAAGACAAATTAGCGATCGCGCCCAAGCCTATATTCAGAAGTATGCCAATGTGCGGGTAGAGGTGGGAGTGGTGCTGTGCGATCGCAAAGGAAATATTATTGCCCAGAATACATCCGCTAAAATAGCCACAATACCGCCTCCAACTTAACCTGTCATTATGGTCAGTGTTGCCCCAATTATTCACCCCCCTTGTCTTAAGCATGCCCTACGATCAATTCAACATTGATAGCGTTGGTAGCGTCCTGAAGGTGAGTATCCAGGATCGAATGAATTTGTTTGCGGATGTGCCCCCCATTGCCTATGGTGACTTTCTCAAACAGGCATTGACAGATTACAGTCCTGTAGCATTAGCGATTGGTACTGAAAAGTCGCGTTCGGAGTTCATTATTGCGCCAATTTTGTTTGAATTAAAACGTCAGCTTACCGACCGGATTAGTCTTTTTTCAGGTCGAGAATTTAATGTAGATGCAGCCAACGGACTAACAGGATTCTGTGATTTTTTGATTAGTCAGTCGCCGGAGCAGTTGTTTATTCAGGCCCCAGTGATTACGGTTGTAGAAGCCAAAAATGACAACATTAAGTCAGGGTTCGGGCAGTGTATTGCAGAAATGGTAGCAGCCCAGCGGTTTAATCAACAGCGTGACAATGAAATTCCAGCGGTTTATGGAGTGATTACGACGGGGAGTATTTGGCAATTTTTGCGGTTGCGGGATGCAGTTGTAGAGGTTGATCTGACGGAATATTTTTTGAATGATGTGGGTAAAATTCTCGGAATTTTGAAGCACTGTGTCAAAGGGTAGTACGGGTGCGCTCAGGCTTGAACCAAATAGGCCAGGGCATTGACAATAGCTGCAGCCACGGGTGAACCTCCTTTTCGTCCCTGCACTCGAATTTGGGGAACATCCACCTTAGCCAATGCCTGTTTAGCTTCTTCAACTGCAACAAACCCCACAGGAACACCGATTACCAAGGCCGGTTTTACCCGTCCTAATCGAATCTGTTCTACCAGAGCAAGTAACGCTGTAGGTGCATTACCAACAACAAAAATGCCAGTGGAATAGTGTTGCGTTAGGGCTAACATGCCTGCAGCGGTGCGGGTGGTGCTGTCTGCGCTGGGCACAAAATCTTCTGGAACATAATCTAAGGCACAGACAATTGAAGTATGGCCCATTCTTTTCAGTACACCTGTAATGCCCATTTGTACCATACGCACATCGACAACCACAGGCGCTTGTTGTCTAAGAGCTTCTATCCCTGCTGCCACAGCACCGTCACTAAATTCAAATAAATTCAGCAGTTCAAAGTCAGCAGTGGAATGGATGGCTCGACGGATGATGGCATATTCCTCGGGAGGCCAGTTGTGGGGACCAATTTCTCGATCGATGATGGCAAAGCTTTCGGCGGTGATGGGGTGCATGGAGAAGGGGGAAAGGGGGAAGAAAAGATGAGGAGGCAGGACGTAGGGTGCCGTTATTAACGCACCGAACATTAGATTCTTAACGTTGCCTGAGCAAGGGCGGCTAATAATCGATTATTCTCTTCAGCAAGACGAACAGCAATACGAAAATAATTCTCTCCTAATCCTGGAAAACTCAGGCAGTCGCGAATCAGAATTTGATGAGATTTGAGTAGTTCTCGTTGGAGTTGAGGGCTGGGAACCTCTGTTTTGACCAACAGAAAATTGGCAGCACCCGGTAAAGGGTTAAGTCCTGGCAGTTTTTGCAGACATGCAATCAGAGCATCACGGCTAGGGGGGAGCCAATCCCAGGTTTGTTGCTGAAATGGGTTATCTTTGAGGGCTGCGATCGCAGCCATTTCCGCCAAGGTATTCACCGGCCACGGGTCTCGCCATTGCTGCCATCGTTTTAGATAGTCGGGATGGCCAATGGCGTAGCCCAGCCGCAGACCAGGGAGACTGTAGAACTTGGTTAGAGATCGCAACACAATCAAGTTTGGAAAATCCAGAATCATCTCCAATAAACTCTGTTGCTGTTCCGGTGGCAAAAAATCCATAAACGCTTCATCCACTACCACCAGAGAAAATTGTTCAAGATAGGGGATTAAATCATCTCGTCGGGTGAGCGTACCCGTTGGGTTGTGGGGGTTATTCAGCAGCAGTCCACAGTTTGCGGATGCTGTAATCGTTGCCTTGGGCGGCACTGTTTCCAAATCCATTGGCACAGGAATAACCTTGGCCTTAAAAGCGTTCAAACTCCGTTGGTAATCAGCAAAAGCAGGTGTTACCAGATAAGTAGCTTCCAGCTGAGCTAGTTCTCGACCCACCCAGGTTAATAATTCTGCAGCTCCATTACCAGGAAGAATCCAGTCCATCGGCAGATTGTGAAAGTCGCTCAGGGCTGACCGCAGCTGAGTATAGTTAGGATCAGGATAGGCCGTTAGGTTCTGAAGATGTTGTGTCAGTGCTATTAGCACTGATTGAGGCGGACCTAACGGGTTAATGCTGGCAGAAAAGTCTAGAATCTCTTCTGGTTTGCAATTGGCAAGCTGAGCGGCCCAATTACGATTACCACCATGGGTAGGACGACATGAACCAGATAGAGAAGGAGAAGCAACCATTCAGTTTCAGATATTCAACAACAAATTGCTAAAGTATTGCGTTCAAGAACCCATCGTAGAATGTGTTGGCGAAGTACAAAACATATTCTCTTGTATGAGTTAAAAATTGGAATAAAGTGGGCCGAACAACAATGCGACAACCTGATTAATCGCCCCCGCCGTAACCCCTACTTTAATGCAATTAAGGACAACCCAGTAGGCTGGGTCCTAGGGCGGCCTCCCGGCCCTAGCCATGGGGGTTTGGGGAACTCGGAGGGACCCCAAGCAACCGGTTTTGCTTCCCTTCAATCATATCTCGATTAAGTATAAACGAAATAATAAACCTGACAGATTTTCTCTGATACACACGAAACGCCCCTGCTCCCAAGAGGGAATGTAATTGTACGTCTCAATGAAATTCTTTACTCTAAAATCCAAAGCAGAAAAACTCCTAATCCTAGCCAGAGTAAAAAACAAATCCGATTTAACCGTAAACACTCTTGAATCACATTCGGCGTAATCTCCCGCACCGGATCGCCCATCAAGGGTTTCACCTTAGCCACACCTTTGTAGACATTTTTTCCACCTACCTGCACTCCCAAGCTAGCGGCATAGGCACATTCACTCCATCCGGAGTTAGGGCTAGGGTCTGCGTCGGCATCTCTCCGACAAAGGGCAATGACTGTGCGAGGTTTTCTAGACAGTAGCGCCAGGGTGAGCACCGTTAAACGACAGGGTAGCCAGGTCAAGGCATCTTCGAACTTGGCGCTGCACCAGCCGATGTGGGTATAGGGGGCTTCTTTATAGCCCACCATGGAGTCTAGGGTGCTGGCGGCTTTATACGCCAAGGCCATCGACGCACTCCCTAATGGTGTGGCCGCCCCCACCAGAGCATAGAATAACGGCCCCATAATGCCATCGACGCTATTCTCAGCTACGGTTTCAAACACCGCCCTGAGAATTTCAGGTTGATCCAGCTCCTGGGTATCACGACCGACATAGCGGCCCATGCGCTGGCGTGCCTCTACTAAATCGTTCTGATTCAATGGTGCCAGCACATCTTCTGCCGCATCTCGCAGGCTGCGACCAGCAAAACAGGAGGCCACTAAGATGATTTCTAAACTAAGGCCAGCCCAGTAATTGAACTGATGGGCGATCGCAACCAAACCCCAACCCACAACAGCGCTGCCCCCAACCAATAGCACCGTCAGTAACACCCCGAGACCCTTCATCACCGTTGCTGATTGTGTCGTCTTAAAAGCCAGGTTGCTATACCGCTGAATCAACCAGCCCATCCCCTGCACCGGGTGGGGCCAGTGCCACGGGTCACCCACCAGAAAGTCCAGCCCTGCTGCACCGATCAGCACAATGGCCGCATAGCTCACAAATTCAGTCATAGTAGTCTTTCACCCCAACTCTACGAGAAGGGCAAAGCCCTGTACCCCATCCCCCCATGAAAGCACTGTCTGTCCTTGGTACTTCGTCTAATGCTGGTAAAAGCTGGATCGTTACGGCCCTGGGGGCCTGGTTGCGGCGGCAGGGGGTAAATGTGGTGCCTTTTAAAGCGCAGAATATGTCCAATAATTCCTACGTCACGCTGGAAGGTGGGGAAATAGGTCGAGCCCAGGCGGCCCAGGCAGCAGCCTGTGGAGTGCGTCCGGTAGCGGAGCATAATCCGGTATTGCTGAAGCCGTCGGGAAATGGCACGTCTCAGCTGGTGTTGTTGGGTGAGCCAAAGCAGCATATTCGGGCGGGGGACTATTACCAGCACATTGAGGATATCTGGCAGGTGGTGGAACAGACGCTGGAATCTTGGCGCGATCGCTGTGATGTTTTGCTGCTAGAAGGTGCTGGTAGCCCGGTGGAGCTGAACTTGATGCATCGGGATATTGTTAACCTGCGACCGATTCAGTATTTGCAGGGGCGCTGGCTGCTGGTGGGCGATATTGAGCGGGGGGGGATTTTTTCTCAAATTATTGGCACCCATACGTTGATACCAGACCCGGCAAAGTCCCTGGGTCTGGGGTTTATTGTCAATAAATTTCGGGGCGATCTGAGGTTGTTTGATACGGCTGGTGAGCATTTTGCCAAGCATCTGCCAGATTTTCCCTACCTGGGCACCTTACCCTACCGTAGCCATCTGCAGCCAGAAAGCGAAGACAGTTTGTGTGCCGAAGCAGAAGAATCGGGCAGTGGGGCTAAATTTGCCTGGATTCGGTTTCCTCGGGTGTCGAATTCCCAGGATAGTCAACCCTGGCAGCTGGATACGGGTATTCGTACCTGCTGGGTGACGACACCGGAGGAGTTAGCAGATGCACGAGCGATAATTTTGCCCGGTAGTAAAAATACTCTGCAAGATCTGGAGTGGCTGCGGCAGACAGGCTTAGCAGATGCGATTCAACAGGCGGCTCAACGAAGTGTTCCCATTGTGGGTATCTGCGGCGGCTATCAGATGTTGGGGCAGTCTCTCTCGGACCCGAATGGCTATGCGGGACTGGCGGGTGAGGTGCCGGGATTGGGGCTGTTGCCCATGGCAACGGAGTTTATTAATTCTAAGGAGGTGCGGCAGGTGAAGGCGATTTCATCCCATCAGGGCAAATCTGAAACCTGGCAAGCCTATGAAATCCACATGGGGCAGACCCATGCCGTTGCTGCTAATCTCACTTCGCACACATCCACGGAGCCATTACTAACCATTGAGCTGAACGGCACCCAGCGGCCCGCAGGCATCCACTGCATTCACACCTGGGAGCACAGTCAAAGCCACGTGTGGGGTACCTATCTCCACGGCTTGTTTGAATCCACCACCCTGCGCCAAACATTAGCCCAGCTTGCGAATGTGCAAGACTATCAGCCGGGGGCGATCTCCTGGCAACAACAACAGTTTCAACTCTATGACCAAATGGCCGATACCCTAGAAGAGTATTGCGATCTGGATCTGATTCGTCAGTGGGTTGGCCTGACGTTAGATTGAACCCGTCGGCTTTTCCAGCATGAGCTGCAGGTTCTTACCGACTCCATGGAAGATGACAGCAATTTTCTAATTAGCCATCCCTGACGCCTCATAACTTGTTAGGTTAGAAAACTGGCCTTAAGGGAAACTGTCTGTGGATATAACGAATACTAAAAACTTTGCTATTTTGGCCCCCGTACCGGAGCATCATCTATTCTCGGGGTTGGATACGATTACCCAGCAGTTAGATGATGAAGCCCTGGATACCCATCCCATCGTGGCTTTGGGGAGCAATGCGTTTGAAGTATTTGGCCAAGCTGATGCCCTGCGTAAGGAGCGTCTGGCTGATGTGTATATCTATGCGTCCCATGCGGATAATCCTCCACTAAATCCCCAGGCGACTTGGAAGGCGACCTATATTAAGCAGGTGCATTCCCGTCGCGGTCGCTATCCGGGTAAAGCGATTCATCGACCTGAATCGACCACCAATGATAAGCCTAACTGGGCAGTTTTTTGGCTGTTGAAGGATTTGGAAAAGTTGAAAAAGCCTTTAGCGATTGGTAATTTGAAGGCTTTTGGTAAAAAGTCTAATTATCCTCCCCGGTTTTTGCCGGAAGGTCCGGTTTTGATTGAACATCCGATGGTACGTCGTCGTTTGGCTAGGTAATAGTGTCGGGTGCGTTCCCTAACGCACCACCTTGCAATCTAGTCCACCGTGGATTATTCGAAAGTCCACTGCTGTGGAAACGTTTCAGTGTGCACAGTTCGTTGAAGAGGCTATTTATCCACCTTACTGGTGTCAAGAGGAGAGTCCCGAAAATCTCTTATGGATTGATGAATAAACAGTGTTGAAAATGCCGTAAACCATGCGTCACGAACGCACCGTACCTGGATTTAGTCTTACTACCGCTTCTGTTTGTCCATCTCATTAATATTTTTTTGGTAATCTTCGGTAATGTGCCTTGACGGGTCTTCCTTTTCGATAATGTGCTTTTACATAAGTATAATCACTTTTATTCGAAATTCTTTGATATTCCTCTACTGAGATTTCTTTCTTAATTGTTTCCGACTTGCTAGCTTGAGAATCCTTTGAGAGATTAATCTGATGATTTTCTTGCCTTAACGTATCAATTTCAGCTTTTTGTTTCTGATAATTTTGATATAAAATTTGGTATTGTCTGTCCAATTCGTTTTTTTGAATGCTTAATTGAGACTTCTCATTTCTTAACTCTTCAACCTCATTATCTTTCTTCTGAACGGACATAGAGAAATCTTTAATTTTTCTCTCTAACACTGAATTCTGTTGACTCAGTCGCAATAATTTAGCCTGTATTTCATCGATATAACTTTTTTGATTCTGATCAAATTCGGTATTTTTTTCAGCAGCATCCTTTAGATTCGATACCAAACCCTCAAAATTAGTTATCTGATTCTGTTTATCTTGAACTGTTTTCGTAAGATCTTGAATATTAGTCTGTAAAGTATCTATGTCCGTATCGCGATTGGATATCTCTCTATGAAGTTCAGAAATCTTTCTTGAAAGACTAGAAATTTGTTGCAGACGTATATCTAATTCTTTCTTCTCTCTTTGCTTAGCTACAAGTAAGCTATCAAATTTTCTAGACAGTGTATTTAAGCGCGAGCGTAATTCACGATTTTTTGAGTGGTAGCTACTTGAAGTTCTTAAGTCTTTAGGATTGAGAATTAGCTTTGATTCTAAAATATTCATCAACTCATCGAGTCTGTAAGCAAGACGGAGACGATAAGGGCTAATCTGACCAGATTTTTTTGTTATTTCTTTAGCTAACTTGTCAACAATTTCTGAAAGAATAATTTGTGAAGGTTGCTGATTTCTTGCAAAAAGGACTAAGTTAGTTGTAATTTTTTGAAGCTGTTCATAGTCTTTCTCCGCTTGGCTAGCTAAAACAGCACGAGTGGAGTCTTGCAAACTTGAAAAAATGCGGTATTTGACAGATCGCCGTGGTTCTAAATCTTGGAGGATCGTAGTTCTCTTATACTCTAATGCCTCAAGCGTTCTTGCTACTTTTTCATGATTTACAGATGGATCTGCGCCAAGACGCTCTAAGACACCCTCATACAGCCAGGCTTGAGACTCTAATTTGGTGAGAGTTTGAACCTGCTTCTTACGATCAGACTGAGAATGTATGTCTGTCTTTTGCAACTTTTGCTGCAAGTTATTAATTCTTGATGCAACAGTCCCTTTAAAGCAGGCGAATACTAAATCTATAGCTTGTCCAAAGGGAAAAGAGTAATCAGCTAGCCAGCCAAACAAAAACCAGCAGATGAGTGCACATACCAGAAAAGCAATTACTTTGATGTAGTTAAGTAATCGACTGAAAAAGCCACTGCTAGACTTTAAGTCCGAGTTACTTAAACCCAGAAAGAACTGGTTAACGAAAAAGCCGGTTGTCTATCTGCTGACCTATTACCGTGCCCGAGTTATTCTCAGCATTTATGTTTACACCTGATTCAGTATTTTGTGAAACAGAGCTGTTATTTTGTATTTGCTGGTACTGATTTACTAGCTTCTCAAGTTCCTTGCGAAATTCTTGATTCCACTCTGCTTCACTAACAACTTCAGCTTCCAGAACTTTTGGTTGACTTTCTCCGATATCAAGCTTTCCCTGGAATTGTTTTACAAGGAGATTCAAGATTTCCGAACCAACTTTTGACAAAGCTCCCCCAGAAGCCTTTTCAAGTGACCACAGTGCTATCTTTACCGCTTGTTCAGATAATGCGGATAATTCCATTTTTGATTTGTTTAGTTACAACTTGCCAAGTTATAGCACACTCATTTCGGCACTATCTATTTTAAAAAATCCCTTTCCTATTAGTCCTGAATCGGTGCATTTTTCAGAAAAATCAACCGTAGTAGCACAACAAAAAATCGGAAGTGTAAGAAGTGGTAGTATTTATTACTTAACTCTATCCATGACCGAATGCATCGCATTGCCGCCACACCAGGAGGATGGAACCCCGACACCGACGGCGTCATCATCCTAGATCAAACCCCAGCCCCCATCATCATCATCACCGCCGCCGATACCGAAATCCAAACCCTGGCCGCCAGTCTGCCGCAACTACCCCAAGACTTCCCACAGTTCCGAGTCGCCAGCCTGCTTCAACTACAGCAAGAACTCAGCATCGACACTTATGTAGACTCAGTATTAAGCAAAGCGAAGGTCATCATGGTAAGGCTGCTGGGCGGACGCAGCTACTGGAGCTATGGCCTAGAACGTCTGCGGGAAATAGCAGAACTTTACAACATTAGCCTGGTGGTATTACCCGGCGATGATCGCCCCGATCCGGTCCTCTGTAGTTTAGGCACCGTGCCCCTGACGGTAGCCGATCAACTCTGGCACTACTTTGTGGAAGGTGGAGCAGAAAACCTGGCCTACGGACTGCAATATCTAGCACAAACCTGTTTGGGCTATTCCTATGAGGTGCCTGAACCGCAGGCTGTGCCGCAGTGGGGAAAGTATGAGTGGAAAGGGGGAAAGGGAGAAAAGGAGAAGGGTAAAAGGGGAGAGAATCCTGTTGCGTCTGAAACCCAGCCTACGGTGGCAATTTTCTTCTATCGCGCTCACTATCTATCTGGCAACACCCGCGTCATTGATGCCCTTTGCGAAGCACTAAAGACTCATGGTCTCTCCCCACTGCCGCTATTTTTACCCTCGCTGCGTAATCCAGAAATTCAGTCTGAGTTGCTAACCGAACTGACCAAAAATCAGCGCATTGATCTGATTCTCAATACCACCGGGTTCTCTCTCGCTAAGTTAAGTGCTGAATCTCCTCAGGTAGACTTTTGGCAACGGCTGAATGTGCCCGTGATTCAGGTCATGCTCAGCGGTGGCAGTGAAGACCAGTGGCAACAACAATGGCGAGGATTGTCTCCCCGAGATATTGCGATGAATGTGGCATTGCCGGAGGTGGATGGTCGTATTATTAGCCGGGCGGTATCGTTCAAGGCGGTGCAAACTGACCACCCTCAGCTAGAAACAACGGTGATGGCCTATAAGCCAAAGCCTGACCGGATTGAGTTTGTTGCTGACTTGGCAGCTAATTGGGTGACGCTGCGACGCACGACACCTGAACAACGCAAAGTGGCGTTAATTTTGGCGAACTATCCTAATAAAGATGGTCGTTTGGCCAATGGAGTGGGTTTAGATACTCCGGCTAGCTGTCTGGAAATTTTGCGATCGCTCCACTCAGCAGGCTACACACTCGACTCTCTTCCCCCAGAAGAAATCTTGTCGGCCACCAGTGCAGATTTAATCAACTGGCTCACCCAGGGCGTCACTAATGATCCAGAGGGACAAGACATGCGCCCTGTCCGTCAAACCCTTTCCGCTAAGGATTACCAAGCATATTTCCAAACATTGCCTGCATCCGTACAGCAGGGTGTCATTGAGCGCTGGGGAGATGTGGACCCCAATGCCGATATTCCCATTGCCGGGATTCAGCTGGGCAACATTTTTATAGGAATTCAACCTTCTCGCGGCTATGACGATGATCCATCGTTGAACTACCATGCGCCGGATTTAGAACCTACCCATCGGTATCTGGCGTTTTATGCCTGGCTGCGTTTTCAGTGGGGTACCCAGGCTGTTGTCCACGTGGGTAAACATGGCAATTTGGAATGGCTGCCAGGTAAGAGTCTGGCGCTTTCTGAAAATTGTTATCCAGAGGTAGCCCTGGGACCCATGCCTCACTTATATCCATTTATTGTTAACGATCCGGGGGAAGGTACCCAGGCCAAACGTCGAGCCCAGGCGGTCATTTTGGATCACCTGACGCCTCCCCTAACGCGGGCTGAGCTCTATGGTTCACTCCATCGCTTGGAAGCGTTGATTGATGAATATTACGATGCGGAATCGTTAGATCCAAAAAGACTTCCTGTGATTCGAGATCGCATCTGCTCCCTGGTCACCCAAGAAAATCTACAACAGGATCTCAGTCTGTTGCCAGGACTGGCTCCCATTTTGCCCCAGTTGCAACTGGGGCAAAATGGGCATGGATTACGACAACAGGATCCATCCTTAGATGCAAACGCCTTTAGCGAATTTATTACTCAAACAGATGGTTACCTGTGCGATCTCAAAGAAGCTCAAATTCGGGACGGGTTACATATTCTAGGGCAGTGTCCCGATGGCAGACAGCTGCGGGATTTAATCGTAGCCATCGCACGTCAACCGGGGCCGGGGCGTCAGGGACTGACCCGTGCGATCGCAGAAGATTGGGGGTGGGATTTACACTTTGATCCGCTCACGACAGATTTAGGGACCATCATCCAAGATGTGAAAATCCCTGATACGTTGTTGCAAGCTGACAAACTATCTCAACACACTATTTATACCGTTGGGGATGCGGTTGCCGTGCTGGAAAACCAGGCAACGTGCTGGGTGGAACGGTTGTTAGCTAAAGGGCTAAATGACGAGAACGCTGTGAGCGATCGCAGCTCTATCGCTGGTCCAAAAACCACCATAGAACTTCTCTGGATCGGCCAGTGGTTATGGCCCAGACTAGCGCAAACTTCTGAGGAAATTACCCATCTGCTCCACGGTTTAGACGGAGGCTATGTGCCCAGCGGTTCCTCCGGTGCGCCCACTCGGGGCCGGGCCGATGTGCTGCCCACCGGGCGGAATTTCTACAGTGTTGATATTCGCGGTCTGCCGACGGAAAGTGCCTGGGATGTAGGCCGTCGAGCGGCGGAAAATCTGGTAGAGCGCTACACCCAGGAACAGGGGGACTATCCTAAAACCCTAGGACTCTCGATGTGGGGTACCGCCACCATGCGCACGGGTGGGGATGATATGGCTGAGGCTCTGGCCCTCTTGGGGGTGCGCCCCGTGTGGGATGGGGTGGGCCGCCGGGTGATAGATTTTGAAATCCTACCCCTGTCGGTGCTGCAGCGCCCCCGCGTTGATGTTACATTGCGCATTTCAGGCTTCTTTCGGGATGCTTTTCCCAATCTGATTGATTTATTCAACTCAGCGGTGGCAGCGGTTGCGGTCTTAGATGAACCCGCCGACATGAATCCCCTGGCGGCCCAAGTGAAGCAAGAACTCCATCATTGGCAGTCCCTTGGGTTTACTCCCGAGGAGGCCGATATTCGTGCCCAATATCGGGTGTTTGGTTCTAAACCAGGTGCCTATGGGGCGGGTCTACAGGGACTGATTGAGGCACAAAACTGGACAAGCGATCGCGACTTGGCCCAGGCCTATATCAACTGGAGCTGCTATGCCTACGGGCGGCCCGGCCCGCCCTCAGAACAGCAATCGGGAAACCTGCGCTCTGCCTCAGTTCCCGATGTGTTTCAACAACGCCTAGGACAGCTGCAAATTGTGTTGCACAATCAAGATAATCGAGAACACGATCTACTAGACTCTGATGACTACTACCAGTTTCAAGGAGGATTAGTTGCTGCTGTACGCGCTACCCAGGGTAAAAATCCCACAGCCTATTTCGGCGATCACTCCCGTCCCCAGGCCCCCCGTATTCGTTCTTTACCAGAGGAGATCAGCCGAGTGTATCGTTCCCGTGTTGTCAATCCTAAATGGATTGCTGGTGTGATGCGCCATGGCTATAAAGGAGCCTTTGAGCTGGCGGCAACGGTGGATTATCTCTTTGCCTATGATGCAACCACCCACGCAGTGGCTGATTTTATGTATGCTGGCGTTGCCGAAGCGTATATTCTAGACGACAACGTTCAACGCTTTATCCAGACCCATAATCCTTGGGCGTTACGGGATATGTCAGAACGGTTATTAGAAGCCCATCAGCGGGGATTATGGCAGCAGGTTTCGCCCGAACTGCTAGAACAGCTGAGGGCAATCGTGTTAGACGCAGAAGCTCATATTGAGGAGACACTATGACCAACCCCACCCCAGAAGAACAGACTCGACTTCAAAAAATCAAGGCGGCTAAAGATCAGGCTCGCGCCAATCGCGAAGGGAATGAGAAGGGCCTATACCTTTTGTTTACCGGCCTAGGTAAAGGTAAAACCAGCAGCGCTATGAATCTGGTCTATCGTCATCTGGCTCACGATATGAGAGTGGCTGTTGTGCAGTTTATTAAAAATGACAGTGCCTTTCCCGATGGCGATCGCATCATGTTAGAAAAACTCAAGGAACGAGGGTTTCCAGTCAGTGTTGATACCCTTGGTGGAGGGTTTACTTGGGAAACTCAGGACCCTGCTCAAGATCAACAGATGGCAGAACAAGCCTGGCAAACCGCTACAAAGCTGATTACAGATCCTGACATTTCTCTCGTTGTTCTAGATGAATTGCACATTGCCCTTAAAAAGGCTCGTCTAGACCTAGCTGCGGTGCTGACCGGTATTCAGTCGCGTCCCAACCATTGCCATGTGGCCAGTACTGGACGCTATGCTCCCGAAGAATTAATGGATATCGCGGATCTAGTAACAGAAATGACCCGCATCAAGCATCCCATCAGTGCGGGTATTCCAGCGCAAATGGGGATTGAATATTAAAGTGTTGATCGATGGCTTTGAGCGAATGCCGTTCGGTCTCAATCGGGTGCATTGATGCACCCGTACATGCGATCTCGGCCACCGTTATCCACAATGGTCAAAAGGTTTTGGAAGTAGAGCCCATTCACTGTGCCGGATATCGTAAGCGTCAGCTAGAACGCTACATGGAGCAAAAAGTGATGCCCTATCTAAAAGAGCGCTTTGGCATTACCCATTTTTCCAATGAGATTCGATTGGAGCCTATTGAATGTCCCATAAAAGATTGTCCTTTGAAAGAGAGTTTTGAGTCTGATGGAGTAGATGGTTGATATCCGTCAGCTAGCAGGTGCATGCCCGACTCCTTTGCCGCCAAACCGACATTCCGCACTCCCAACTGTCACAATCAGGTATCAAGTCTGGCAGCCTTTTCTGTAAAGCATTTGAATACCTAAATAGTTCAAGGAGATGTATAGCCCAAGGGGTCTACACTTTTAGTGTTTGCGATCGCAGCGTAAACAAGATCTGCCAATGGTTTTTTATTGTGGATAGAGCCAGCGACGAAATAGCTTGGTTAACCGAGGCATGACTCCGTAGGTTAGAAACAAAACCACCAGGTAAGTCACCACCAAAGAGGCCAGCAACTGCGGCAAAAATTGTGTCAGCAGCGGCATAAGTAGAGGATTAAACAGGTTCACAGAAACAAACACAGCAAAGGTTGTTAAGAGCGCCATTTTATAACGCGCAGGTGTGCCTTGTACGGCCTTAACGGGCAGGGTAAACCAGGTCTCAAAACCGGTGAGAATCTGAATGTTATTTTGCTTAGCAATAAAGGGTTTCGCCCTGTCTAACCACCGTTGTCGTTCATCTGAATCCAGCCAACGTTTGAGGTTGCTGTAGCAGTCAAATTTGAGAATAATCACAAAATTAAGGCAGATGCCTGCTTCGGGACGAATGACCGTGAGACCGCTATGGCCGGGAAACTGTCGAGCTGCCTCGGAAATACCCTGCACCCAGCGTTCATAGTCGGCCTGGTGCTGACGGGACACCCGCTGGGAGATAACGGCGGTCACAGGTTGATTGTCATCGTTACGGTGCTTGACAATTTGAATGGAGGGATACGCGTTAGAGGCCGTCATGGGTTGGGTCAGTATGGGGCAAATAAACAAGAACGGAGTAGCATAGCTCCCCTATCTCTAGCTTAATCTGCGATCGCTCAGGCTAAATCAAACAGAAGAATCTCTCCCCCTACAGAGGTTGAAATATTCAGCGAGCGCTCACCACCCATCTGGAGACCATCGCCTTCGCGCAGCTCTTCTCCATTGAGTAGGACAATTCCTCGGGCCACCTGCAGCCAAGCAAAACGATTGACTGCCAGGTCATAGCGAATCTCATGCTCCGGTTCTAAAACAGCGGTATACAGATCCACATCCTGAAATACTCTAACCGCTCCCTCCCGGCCATCCTTAGCAGCAATCAGTCTCAGCTGTCCCTGCCTTTCGGCTAGGGGAAACTCACGTTGCTCGTATCGTGGGGGCAGTTGTTGCTGGTTAGGTAAAATCCAAATTTGTAAGAAGTGTACCGGGTCTTCTGATGATGCATTAAATTCACTATGGGTAATGCCTGTTCCAGCACTCATGATCTGAGCTTCGCCAGGATGAATCACCGCGCCATTTCCCAGACTGTCTTGGTGCTCTAGTGCCCCTGCCAAAACATAGGTGAAGATTTCCATATCCTGATGGCTGTGGGTAGGGAAGCCTGCCCCCGGCACTACACGATCTTCATTGATCACGCGTAGTGCTCGAAAGCCCATGCGATTGGGGTCTTGAAATGAGCCAAACGAAAAGGTGTGGTAGCTATTAAGCCAGCCAAGCTGAGTCCGGCCACGGTGGTTACGGTCGTGGAGCAAATCGGTTTTCATAGCAATGTTGCCTGGGATACCTTTAGAAAATGCGATCGCACAAAGAATTTATATGACCACGAGTTTAGGCACCTAAGTCGCCAAAGTACTCGCGAAAGGCAACAACTTTGCCATGGCTGACCTCAAATGCGAGGGACTGTACAGAATTTTGTGTAAGCGATCTATCATCTATGTACATCAGGAGATCGCCCCATGGCCCGCAAGAAAAAAGAACCGAACCGCGTTGATGACTTACTAGACGAACTGCTGGAAGACTGCGCTACCCCGGAG
>JBCCQQ010000088.1:0-20083 GCA_039024555.1 Cyanobacteria bacterium P01_D01_bin.156 | reverse complement strand
TCAGACGAATATGTGTCCCTTTACAGAAACGCTATGCAAGGACTGGCTGAAAATCCTTGCCTCTAGGAAAGGGACTACTGACCCTGTCTGGGCGATGGGATAACCCCTGAGATTTCTATTCAGTTTTTCAGCAAACCCTACATACAGAACAATTTCAGCAGCTTTCGAGTTTGGAGTTCCGTTAACATGGCATTAGTCACCTCCTCTGAGATAAATGCAGAGCGGTTGGCATTGGTCTACGACTAGGGAATCATAAAACATGCCACCGTGAAACAAGGGGTGTTACACAATGCTTTAATATCCCTTTGCCCCAACAAACTATTCGACTAGCAATACCAGACAACGGATCAGCACCGTCCTATATGGTTTGATTAAAGGTGGACTGTAAACCATGTTCTACCGCCACTCCAATGCACGCTGATTACTTGAAACGCATTCTCAATGCCCGTGTGTACGATGTTGCCCAGGAAACGGCCCTGGAAATTGCGCCGAATCTGTCTAAGCGTCTTGGCAATCAGCTGCTCCTCAAGCGGGAAGATATGCAGTCGGTGTTTTCCTTTAAGCTGCGAGGGGCCTATAACAAAATGGCCCAACTGCCGCCCGATAAGCTAGCACGGGGGGTAATCGCAGCCTCGGCAGGCAACCATGCCCAGGGTGTGGCCTTGGGCGCACGACGACTATGCACCCGCGCCATTATCGTCATGCCAGAAACTACACCGGAGGTGAAGATCAATGCGGTTAAGGCCCGTGGTGGTGAGGTGGTGCTGTACGGTGAAACCTTTGATGAAGCCTATGTCCATGCTCGTGAGCTAGAGGCGGAAAAGGGCATGACCTTTGTCCATCCCTTTGATGACCCGGATGTAATAGCCGGACAGGGCACCATCGGCATGGAAATTTTGCGCCAGTATCAGCAGCCTATCCATGCCATATTTGTGGCCATTGGTGGCGGCGGTCTAATTTCTGGGATTGCTGCCTATGTAAAGCGGTTACGTCCTGAAATTAAAATCATTGGCGTCGAACCGCTAGATGCAGATGCCATGTACCAGTCCCTGAAAGTGGGGCATCGGGTCAAGCTAAGTCAGGTGGGACTATTTGCCGATGGCGTAGCTGTAAGCCAGGTGGGGGAGGAAACTTTCTGGCTATGTCAGCAGTATGTTGATGACATTATTTTAGTAGGCACTGACGATACCTGTGCGGCTATTAAGGATGTGTTTGAGGATACTCGTTCCATTGTGGAACCAGCAGGGGCATTGGCCATTGCTGGGGCAAAAGCCTATGTGAAACAACAGGGCATTCAGGATGAGACTCTGGTAGCGGTAGCCTGTGGTGCCAATATGAACTTTGACCGCCTGCGGTTTGTGGCAGAACGAGCAGAGCTAGGGGAACAGCGGGAAGCGATTTTTGCGGTCACCATACCGGAAGAGCCGGGGAGTCTAAAACGGTTTTGTGACACCATCGGCAAACGCAATCTAACGGAGTTTAACTACCGTATTGCCGCTCAGGCAGAGGCTCACATTTTTGTTGGGTTAGAAATTTGCGATCGCAACGATGCCATTGCCATGAAAGAGCGTTTTGAAGAAAACAACTTCAAAACGCTAGACCTTACCAACGACGAACTAACAAAAATGCACCTGCGCCACATGGTGGGGGGCCACTCTGCTCTAGCTAAAAACGAACGGCTATACCGATTTGAATTTCCCGAACGTCCAGGAGCTTTAATGAAGTTTGTCAGCTCCATGAGCCCCAACTGGAATATCAGCCTGTTCCACTATCGCAACAACGGCGCAGACTATGGCCGTATTGTCATCGGCATACAGGTACCGCCAGAAGAAATGAACGAGTGGCAGGCGTTTTTAGAAACTTTGGGCTATCGCTATTGGGAAGAAAACGACAACCCAGCCTACCAGCTCTTTCTCGGGTAGCGCTGGGTCAACAGTAACCCTACCAAGGGTAAAACCATGACCAAGGCTGGAATCCAGATAACGGGTATGTCCTGATGGCGCTGGGCAATCGCCACATCTGCCCAGATATAAACCAGGGCAAACGGCACATCTCGCCGTTTAATAATGGCTAAGATTGCGATCGCATTGGCGACTACCACCATAATGGCGGTCCAAATCGCACCAGACAGCCCCAAATTGGCTACCCCGTTGATATAAAGCGCTGAGGCAATATTCACCACTGTAGCCACCGAAATCCAGGCCAGATAAATGCTGATGGGTCCGTGGACCATGCGTCGACGGCGTTGATCGGCTTGGCCATCTTCGAACTCGCTGTAGGCAGCAATTAGCGGCAACAAAATCAGTACCATGGCCACCACTGACCACCAGTAAAGCTGCAGTGTAAACAGATAGATCCACACCATCTGGGCAACGCAGGCCACAATCAAACACGTATTGATCCGACGAATCAGCAGCTGTCCCCGATATTTACGACGAGATTGATACCAGGCGTAGACAATCAGCCCAACATAAATGACTCCCCAGATGGCAAAGGCGTAATTCGCAGGTGTAATCAACACACCCGCGAGGGGACCATTGGCCAAGTCCGCTACCGTGTTACCATCCACAGGAAAAAAATTGGACAGGGTATTTACCCCCAAGGTACCAAGAATCGCTAGCCAGGTTGCGATCGCTAGCCTCTTACCATCTCCCCGAATGCCCATTTTTCCCATGGCAGCTCCAAATCCTATCTACTGGTCATTGTGCCGCGTAGACTTCCAGTGCGCCAACGTCAGCCAATCTTTCTCATTTCTCTAGGCCTTTGAGGACGACAAGGAGACCCCATACAAATTTGTTGGGCAGGCATATCCTTAAAGACACTACTGCGAGCACCAATTAGAGCATTAGCCCCAATCCGTACACCAGGACCAATAAAACAATCCGTAGCAATCCAGGCCCCATTTTCAATCACAACTGGAGCCGTTACCAGAGCAAAACTTGGATCGCTGAAGTCGTGGCTACCGGTACATAGATAGCTTTTTTGAGAAACCACACAGTGCTGCCCTAAACGAATAGGCGCCAGGCTATAGAAAACAACATCTTCACCCACCCAGCTATGATCACCAATCTCAACTTTCCACGGATATGTAAAACGAGCCGACGGTCGAATCACGACATTTTTGCCAATCTTGGCACCAAACAACCGTAAAACAGCACAGCGCAGTCCATGGGTAGTATGCAGGGTCAGGGGAAACACCACAGACTGTACCAACCACCACAACAGCACGTACCATTTAGGCCGCCCAATTTCAAAGCCAGGCTGATAATACTGGGTTAAATCCACCAGAGAAGGCGGACCAAAGTCGCTAAACGCCTTTTCAGAGGCTGAATTCACACAGGTTTCCGGTTTGATAGCAGGTTGAGTCATCCGTTAGATGTAGCTACTGGGTCCTCAAAGAGATTAAGCATCTCCCACCAGGGCGGCCTGGGGCTTTTCAGGAACCTCTTTGTTATCCGACTTTTGTGGTTTGTCTTCTATGTTTAGACGACCACCAAACTTTAGTTCGTATAGCTTAACCCCAATCTGATATTCATACTGACTCAGCAGACGTCCGTAAATATAGCCAGGATAGCCATCTAAAAACCCTAGGCGAATAAAGTAAAACAGCACAAATCGCAAAAATGGCTTGAAGGGAAGGCGTACCCAAATTTTCTTGAGAAATCGCTTCCGCTGCACAGAGTCACCAAAGAGATTGGCCCCAATCGTGCCGTCATCTCCCATCCCCGTCAGCAAGTTATAGTACACCCGAGCTTCCCAGTTGGAATAGCGGTTGTGACGGGCCAGCCAGTGAAATAAGTCACGAAAATCAATATGCAGCATATCGTTTTTGAGATGGCCCACTTTACTGGTCTCAATCACCACATGCTCATGAACTTCGTTATCACCCGTATTTTGAATTTCTTCCGTGTTGAGATTTTCATAACGGCCCTTAGCATGGCGAAAAAAGCGCATGTTCCAATCGGGGTATTTCCCGCCATGGCGAATCCATTTACCTAGGAAATAGACTCGACGATTGATATAGCAACCATCTAGTTCATCGTTAGCAATGACTGCTGCCATCTCGGCCCACAGTTCTGGGGTAATCCGCTCATCACAGTCCACAATGAGTACCCATTCATTGCGTAATGGCAGATTATCAAGGGCCCAGTTTTTCTTCTTGGGCCAGCGACCATTAAAGTCAAACTGAACCACTTTTGCCCCGTGAGATTCTGAGATTTCTACGGATCGATCGACGCTGTAGGAATCGACAACAAAAATCTCATCTGCTGGGGCAACACTCTCCAAACAGGCAGGTAAATTGGCTTCCTCGTTTTTGGCAGGGATCAGCACAGAAACAGGAATTTTAGTGGCAGCAGTCATGGGTAAATGGAAACTTAACGATTAAGTAAAAAATGTCTTGGGACTCTCTGTACAAATGTGACAGTCAAGTCAGGCTGCCGAAGATTTTGCAGGTTTAGATTTTGCTGATTTATTAGGCTTAATCAGATGTTTCAGCACACTACTTATATAGCCCAGCTGACCATAGGCATACGTCAAATTTTCAAATCGCTGAGCTGGATTATTGACGTATTTGATAGCTTTATAAAAACCACGGACTAAACGTTCGCTTCCCCACTGCAGTTGGATAATACCCGCACATCCTGATACTTGTTCACGGTAGCACTCGCTCACTCCTTGCCACCAACTTCGACTCAGGAACCAGCTGGGCTTGAGTCTAGCTAGAGAAACATTGTGTGCCACCTTCGCGTTGGGGACATATAACACCTGCCAACCACGCTTCAAGGCGACTTGGGTCATGTGCAACTCTTCATTGGAGAGCAAGTTTTTACCCACTCGGCCTAGGTTAATGTCAAAGCCACCCACCGAATCTAAAAACGTTTTGCGCAAAGAGTAGTTGAGTCCTCGAGGGGTCAGACTAGGGTTTTTAATAAAGCGCACCTGCTTACCTAAGTCATAGGCTCCTAGACCGCTGGATAAATCTTGGGATAGCCAAGCTGGAGGCTGTTCCACACCAGGGGGCCACAGCAGAGTAACTTTACCGCCTGCGATCGCAACTTTAGGATTCTTTTGATAAACCTCAAGCAATTCCGCTAGCCATTGGGGACTGGCCTCTGCATCATCATCCAAATAGGCCAAAACATCTCCTGTAGCCGTTTTAGCTCCCGTATTACGAGCAGAAGATAATCCTAAAACCGGCTCATACACATAGCGAAGCCGAGGATCCGACAGTCGCTGTTGGACCACTTCTGAGGTAGTGTCCGTAGATGCGTTATCCACCACCAAAATCTCAATATTCTCTAAACTTTGGGTCAGCAAACTATCGATAGCCGCCCCTAAATATTCATCGCGATTGTGGGTGCAAATAATGGCAGAAATAGATAATTCAGCCATAAAAATATCTTGAATAAAAACTAATTGGATTGAAACAGTAGGGAGTACTGACGTAATCTCACATCGTTATGTTAAATAGGTTTTCTGAGTTCAACATGCCCGTGTGGCTTTAAATGTACTCATTAAACTCTACTGAAATTACGCAGCCCATGTTTCGGTTATCAAATTTGGTTTATCTATTCTTCAAACGTATAAAGGCTATTACCGACTGGCTCTATTGCTCTTGCCATGGTTATGCATTAGCGTCTGTCTAACTACCTAACCCTATGAACTCCAACAATATTGACCTTGCCCCATACATTGATCACTCCCTACTGGTTCCTACGGCCAGCATTGAACAGGTAGACCATTGGTGTACAGAAGCTCAACGCTACGGATTTGCAAGTGTTTGTGTTTATCCAGTGCACGTTCAGCGAGCCGTCGAAAATCTACATGAAAGTCGCACAGCTGTCTGTACGGTCATTGGCTTTCCCACAGGGGCAGATACCCCAGCCAGTAAACTCTTTGCCGCTCAAGAAGCGACAGAACATGGGGCGACAGAGTTGGATGTTGTGATTAATCTGGGCTGGCTCAAATCGGGTCAATTGGAGCGAGTTCATAGGGAACTAGCCCAAATTGCGGAGTCAACAGGGCAGTGCATCAAAGCAATTTTAGAAATGTCACTGCTCACAGAATCTGAAAAACGGACAGCAGCCGATATCTGTATGGATGCTGGCGTACAGTTTCTCAAAACCAGTACCGGCTGGAACGGTGGAGCCACCATAGACGATGTTCGCCTACTCAAGGATGTCAGCCGTGGTCAGGCAGGTATCAAAGCATCGGGCGGCATTCGCACACCGCAGCAAGCCATTGCTTTGATAGAAGCGGGAGCCACACGGCTGGGCACATCACGGGGTCCGGACATTTTGCGCCAGTATGCTGAAAACCTGCAAAGTGCGACTTGAAACCCGACTAGGGCTAAAGCATCAAGGCGTGGCTGATCCTCGGTATGATTTTATCTGTCAACGTCAGGCAAGGAGCAAGTTCTACAGATCGTTTCATCCTTTCCAGCAGCAGCAGCAAAATCAAAACTTTCACATCTTATTAGAAATCAGCCTGTAACGGGAACTATGTCGGACACTATCGAGTATCTGAGGCGTTTCGTTATAATCCTATGACTTCTTCTGCAAACCCAGCAGGTAATGCACCTTTTATGACTTCTTCTGGAAACCCAGCAGGCAGTGCGCCATCTCCTATTGCGGCACTGGCTCTAAAACTAGTGGGTGGCATCACGATTTTGGCCGCTCTTGTAGATTTTTTGGTGCTACTGTTACCACCGGACTTACTGAACCGTGGCTGGCAAATCAGCACCACCACACAGCTGGTGGATCGTGGCATTGTGCCTCTCGTCGGCATTGCCCTTCTGTTTACTGGCTTCTGGATTGATAGCTATGTTACAGGCAAGCGCAATCGTGGGAATTTAGCTCTCGATGCTCGATTTTGGACCTGTATTTTGGCCTGTATTCTAGGTCTCATTTTTGCGCTCCTGACTCCCGTTCACATGAACAATGTGCGGTTACAAAGTCAGGAAGCGCTAACTCAAGTATCTGATGAGGCCAGTGAAGCCGCGACTCAGCTAGAGGAGCGATTAAATGCAGAAGTTACCCAGCAGCGCGATCGCATCGCCCTGTTGCTTGATAATCCCGAACAATTTGAGCAACTTGTTGCTGCAGGGCAGGTGACCGCAGAACAAGCAGAACAAATTCGCCAGTTTGAAGGCGATCCAAACGCTTTAGATGAATTCCTAACCGGTCAAGCTTCTGAGCTACGCAATCGATTAGAAACTGAGATTGGTACTCGGCGTGAAGAAGCTACTAAGCGTGTACGCTCTGAAGCAACCAAAGCTAGTATCCGCATTTCCCTTAGCAGCATTTTGTTAGCCATTGGCTACATTGCCATCGGCATTAGTGGACTCCGACGCCTGCTAGCCATATAGCACACCAACGCTGACCGGATAGAGCTCTGCGCACATAGCTTTAGAGCCATAGGTGAACGCTAAACTCGTAAATTTCAATAGCCATGGGAAGCGTAACCTGCAAGTACATTCTGCAGGTATCATGCACACCACTGCACAATAAAATTTTTGAACAGGGTTGGGGGCTCCTCCTCACCCCTGTTTTTTATTGAAGGGCTGCTGAACTTTAGCCAGCAGATCGTAAAACGGCTGCCAGTTATCCTCAGCCACAATTGGCTCCCAGATTGCTTCAATCTCTGGACGCAGTAAAACAATGGTGGGGTTATTCCGTCGCAAACACATCCCTACTTGAGATATTTCCTCGACAGACAAGGTCGTCAAGCATGTATGGAAGTGCAAACGCCAGGCGTCCAACCAAAAGCCAGCATCTTCATCAGAGTTTTCTACAGTTGCTTGCAAAATGTGTTCAGGTCCATCTGCCCAATCCACTGAAAACTGCTCTGTCATTCCCATGAAAAAGTCATGATAGCCCCTGTGGGTTTTCTCTAATAGTTCTAGGGTCAGCCTGAGTAACTCATCCCCCAACTCTGGCAGTAGCTGCTCAAATCCTAATTTAGCCAGCATTCTTTTTTTATAGGCAGCGTAGTAGCGATCGCGATAAATCGTTAACCCAGACTCCAAATCCTCATCCGCCATAATGAGCTTCAAGGGCTTTTGTAACATCCACAGATTCCACTCACACATGCGCGGCTGATTGCCATAGCTGTAGCGCCCCATATAGTCGAAGTAGGCGGCCGTAAACCGTGGATTAAACTCATCCATAAAGGCATAGGGACCATAGTCAAAGCTCTCTCCTGTGATGGACATGTTGTCCGTATTCAGCACCGCGTGGCAAAAGCCCACAGACATCCATTGAGCTGCCGTATTGGCCACCCGCTCTACCAACTCGGCATAAAACTGGGTATAGCGTTCCTGCACATCCTGCACGGCTAGCAAGTGAGCATAGTAGACTTCAATTACATGATCTAGCAGGGGCGTCATCAGATCGGCTCGTCCCAGATACTGGAGTCGCTCAAACGTGCCAAACCGAATGTGGGACTGACTAAAGCGCACCATCACCGAGGATCGAGTAGGCGACGGCTCATCCCCTCTCCATAAGCGCTCACCAGTTTCAACCAAACTCAACGTCCGGGAGGTATTCACTCCCAGCGCGTGCAGTGCTTCAGAGGCAAGAACCTCTCGCACTCCGCCCTTAAGGGTTAAACGACCATCCCCATTCCGGGAGTAGGGCGTCGTCCCTGAGCCCTTAGTACCAAAGTCGTAGAGCGCTCCATCGGCCCCTCGCACCTGACCATAGAGAAATCCGCGACCATCTCCCAGCGCAGGATTATAGTCGCCAAACTGATAGCCATGGTAACGCAGTGCTAACAGCGGTGAACGCTGCTGAAACTGTCCAAACGCTTCAATAAAGTCAAAATCGCTGACGGTTTTTGGCTGTAGTCCTAGCTTTGCCAGCAAATCATCATTACGGAATCGCAGAAGGTGCTGCGGAAACGTAGCTGCTTGGACAACATCGTAATAGTCATCGCCTAAAGCCTCTAAAGCAGGCTCGTAGGTCAAACTCAAAAAAGGATTTTCAGTGGTCAAGGTTTAGCCATATCAACGCCAGCACACTTAAGTATCCAATAGACCGTTAGCCATTAGACTCCTTATTCAATACAAATGGTTGAATGAGGCTTAACTGTCCTTTAGCTTTTGCACCGCGTTTCTAAAACCCAGCACCACGAAAATATTTGACAGGGTAAGAAAAAATTCAGCGCTGCCGTGGAGCCAATCCACATTAGCCAGCTCTAACCCATAGGCTTGCTTAGCATAAATACCCGCTGGAATGGTCACTGCCACAAAGACTAACAGTACATAAAACCCAATCAGGGCTAGCCTAGGCGTCTGACCCGACTTAGTTAAGAAGTAGAGAAACCCCAAGTAGGGAAACAAAGAGACCGCAAACAAGGTTTCCTTAGACACGGGACTGCCTCCAGATATGCCATGCTGCACCACAAACAGTAACATTACCCACCACAGTCATAGCGGCTTGCAGCACCACCAACCACGCCAACGGCGACGAATTATCAAAAAAGTGCCAGGTACAAGCACACATGGCACTTACCAATGCAGGCAACATGCCAAACGATAACCATCGCCAGGCAGGCCAGCCGCTGACTTCGGCAAACTGCCAGACAAAATAAATGGCCGCAATCCATTCAATTACGCTGGAAATGTGAACCATCCAGGTAGGTATTGAAAGTGCATGCATAGTAGGAACAAAGGGGAATAGGAAATAGCAGGATGGGTGCTGTGCTAGCTCTGTTTGCCCATCCTATGGCGGATATTTGGTAAATAGTCCGCGATAATCTTAGCAAGATGTTCAGGGACAAACAGAGAAAACATGCGAGCAGTGTTGTGTGGCTACTATGGCATGGGCAATGGCGGTGATGAAGCCCTGCTGGCAACGCTACTGCAGGTGTTGCCAACATCGATCACGCCGATTGTACTTTCAGGTAGTCCTCAGGAAACCGCGCAGCGCTACGGTGTAGAGTCTGTTCCCCGTAAATCTTTACCAGCTGTGGTATCTGCCCTACGTCGCTCCCAAGCATTTATTTGGGGCGGTGGCAGTCTCATGCAGGATGCTACCAGTGCTGTTAATCCGTTTTACTATGGGGGACTGATGAAATTAGCCCAGTGGATGGGGTTACGTACCATCGCCTGGGGACAGGGCATTGGTCCGCTAAATCGACGCAGCAGCCAATGGATCACCCGCTGGGTGCTCAACGCATGCGACGCTATCAGCGTACGCGATGGAGCTTCGGCAAAACTTGTGAGCGACTGGGGTATTAAGTGCCAACTGGCTCCCGATCCAGTGTGGGCACTCCAGTCCAGTCATGTAACTGCCATGACTGATTTACATGCCCCCCGCGTGGCAGTTGCTCTGCGGGAGCATTATTTACTCACTCCCCAGCGGTTGAACAATTTAACCAAGGCGATTGCTGATTTTCAGAAGGCGACCGACACCTGCGTCATCCTGCTGCCGTTCCAACCTACAAAAGATCTAGCAATTGCCACACATATTGCGCAGCACCTATCAGGTCCCCACGCAATCATCCAAATCGCTAACCCGAGCCAATTAAAAGGTGTTTTTCGCGGCGTTGAAATGGCCATTGCTATGCGGTTTCACGGGGTGGTTATGGCCGCCGCTGAAGGGTGTCGGTGCTTCGCGATTAGCTACGATCCCAAGGTTACACAGATTATGCAGGCTCTATCCTTAACTGGCTGGGGACTATCGCCTGCAGATCCTCTCCCGCTCATGCCTGAGGACACCTACAGCATGACCCAACAGTGGCTAGAACACTATGCCAATGGTGATAGTCTGGATGATGTTCAAGTGCGATCGCAGATTGATCAAGCCTTACTCCATAGCGTTCTCTTAGAAACAGCCCTTGGAGTCACAAGCCATTAAAAAATCAATCTTTAACTTTTAATACAGTTGCCATGGTGAAAAAGGGACGCATTGGTATTTGATTATCGACAGGGTGGGCATTACCTATATTTAAGTGGGCAATAACGATGGTCTATTCCATGCAGCCGCTCAAGCAGCGCCTAATGTATGGCGAGAGGGCCACAAGCCCAACTTTCTGTAGATTGTTTGTTACCAATTAATCTTTCTGTGCTAATACTTGGAGGAGATTGGCGTAATATGCAATCTTCTCCGCCTCAATTACTGCGGTGCTCCAGAATGTTCAACCGAACCAATTCTCACAATAGTCTTCCTGACCAAGCAAACAACGCCTCTGACAGTTCGTCTCAAGGGGCTCAGCTACCTGTTGAGCAATTCACCGACAGTAGCTGGCAAACTATCCATTTCCCCGGCACCATCGCCACCGATCAAATCCCAGAGCCTTCTTCTTCTTTGCGGACTACTGCTATGGATTCTTCTAGCCAACACCTAGATGACAGCACTCTTTCCTCCGATACATCAGCGGAACAAAGCAGGCAGCGCGAAACTGAGCTCCTAAACCTGGTAAGGGACTTAAACGAATGCAATGACGTGCTGCTGGCTAAAGTGTCAGAACTAGAAGAATCTTTAGAACGCTCTCAATCTGCACTTCAAGCTGAAATTGACCGTTCAGGCAACTCAGGTGATCGTGAAATTGTTCAGTTAGTGACTGAACTGGAGCAAAGCAATCAGTCGTTACAGCATCAGCATGTCTTAAATGAAAGTCTGCAGACAGAGCTCGCAGCGGTAAAAGAACACGCCAATCAACTAGAAGCAGAGCACACCGTTTTAGTTCAGCAAGCTACGGAACAATCACAGGCACTGTTACAAGCTAACGCCAGCTGTCGAGATTTAAGAGCCCGCCTACAGAGACAGCAACGCTACACCCTACAGTTTAAAGTTGCCCTAGAAAAATGTCTTAATGTGTCCTCAGGCGCACCTAGCACAGATACTGAACCATCGCTTCAGGGGCTCACTATGCCAAAAACGGATGAGATTCAGCCTTGGGAAGCGGCCTTGGGTCGTAACACTCTTGACCCTCAGCTTGAATCCATGATTCGAGGGGTTAAGGCCGGTTCTCAGCCAACCAATACCTCTACCATGGCAACAGAAGCAGAGGATCAGCTATGGCACGACTTAGCCCGAGTCATGGGTCCAGCAGAGGCCCCTGGTTCTATCAACACACAGACGAGCTCTTCAGAAACCTCTCCAGAGATTACTGAGCCCTCTCCTTGGAGTGACACAGACCAAGATTCTTCAAATCCAGTCATTGACAACTCAGCAGAGGAAGACATGTCAACATCTTCTTCTGTCTTGTCTCCTAAAGCAGCTCAAATTCTTGCCAGAGTTCAGGCGGCCAAAATAACCAGCACAGCTGATAGCACTTATTTGCCTGCTGTCACTGCTCTCAGTAGTCCATCTCCCCTGGTTAATCCCCTAAAGCCTCAAAAGCGAATTGGGTCGTTAGCTGCTGTGGATCTACCGAATTTTCCTCGACTCAAAAAACAGCCTCCGACCTCTCAGACTTGAATCAAACTTTATGCATAATTGCCAAAAATAAAATCTTTTTACTTACCGACTTAGGTTAGACTTTGTTAACTTCTGGTCAATATGTGTAAAGGCTGAGTAGCATTACTTATCTTTTCTCGGTTCAAGCATCTCCGAGTGGCTATTTCACTTACCTTTACCAACCCAATTGAATAAGTAAAATTTTCAGCGGGATAAAGCAAGCTCGCTGGAGAGTTTTTGCATCTTACCCACATACATAAAATGAGCCCGTCAACTATAAAGACCGTTTTAGAAACCTCCCCTGCAGACAAGGCCGTTAGCGAAGCTAATATTGCCACAGCGATTGTGCACGTCATTGAAACTGCACGAGCTCAGGGGCAAACTTTAGAAGATGTGATTACTGAATTAATGGTCGACGATGCCCTTCTAGACCCTAAAAGTCGGCATTTACTCAGAGAGATTTTGACCCAAGCCTGGAATACTCTCTAGGAAAGAGATTAAACATCTCCAAGCAATCTATATGAAGTCCTCAGTAACTTCATATAGATTGCTTGGAAGTAACATGCCAATACAGATGCCATCAAAGCAACACTTTTACCCTGAGATTCCTAAGGGTAAAAGTGTTGCTGTTGAAAACCCAAGACTACGTGAGATTGACACTTAAGTGGGTTCAATCAAGTTATCTCCAACTGCCATTTGTAGAACCATAGGTTCTCCACCAGTTTGATGATACTTATCTGCCCACTTTCGCAGCAGCAAATCCAATTCATCTAGAGCCTGTTGGCGGTTCTCAGCAGGAATATCTAATGATTCTAGAACCCTCATGGTTCCTTCTTTACGAGCAACCCACTCATGCATGATACGGAAATAACGGGCCGTATCCTCAATCATGGTGTAGGTCCTTTCTGCATCATCAGTCGGAATATAAGATGCTCTAGCCAACGCGTAAAAAGGCATCCCCCAAGGCGAGTCAATGCGAGCGACCGTACCAGAATAAATTAAGCGACGTCGAATATGTTCGGCTAAAGCCTCACTCAGAGGCAACTGTCGGCCACTTGGAACAGATTCCTGAGATCGAGCATGGAGAAATTCAATCAGCTCAGCAAACTGAAATGAAGTTATTAACTGAGCTTCTGGCAAATTAGGCGGTAGCTTCTGCTCAATCTGGGACTTTTCATCAGAGGTCAGATTAGTACCCACTAATCTGGAGTGCCCCGGTTGCCATGGATATTTTTCCAGCCAAACGTATGGAAACTGAATTAGATACCGAGGCTCTTGTGCCCCCAGCATTTTCAGCAATTTGCCTTCGCTAAGGGCCTGACGCACCTCTTCAACAATCGCCTTAACACGCTTAGGCTCAATGTGGTGCAAATGCCCCGTCATGCGCAGGTTTTGTCCCTGCTCCATATAGGTTGTATAAACTGCACATTTAGCAGCCGTAGCAGCCGCATCTAGAAAAGCACCGTGGCGATGTCCGCCAGTGCGCATAGCACTGAACGCCAAGTACATCATTATCTGATCAATGGCGCTAGGCTCTAAACGCTTAATCAGATCTGAATCAGCATTCATCGGTAATTGAACATTGGTCATGGACGATTAGAAATAGATACACGCTAACAGCGTAGATAGTGAGACCAGTGGCAACAGGCTTTCTCAAAGAAGCACCAATTATTTTTGATTTGTTAGACAAATAAAAAGGAGGCCAGCTTGCTGAACCATAGTACTGCCAAGAACAGATATGGCGTTATCTGCAAGATACTGCAACATGGCACATTTTACAGACTGCTTCATACACTAAATTAGCAACAGCCGTGAATCAGACATATAAACATCAATACTGGTAATCAATTTGTATACTACTCGCCACGGTTAGCGTAAAGCTTTTTCTGACTAATATCTATACTTTTTATCCAGAAATTGAGTGATCAAATTTAACCTTAATCTTCATTACCTATGTATTGGAAAAAGATTTGAATAATTAAGCAGATAAACGACCGCTACCACGATAAGCTTCGTCTTGATTAATGCGTCCACTACCACGGTAAGCAACTGTGTCATAGCTTGCTTGCTGAGGTTGATTAGAATCTAAACGTCCACTACCGCGGTCTGCCATCTCGTTTGTTAGACGACCGCTACCCCGATCTGCTGTTGCAAAGTCAGAAAACGTAGCTAGCCCTAAAAAGGGAACGACAATAGCAATTGAAAGGGCTGATAAGGAAAGTCTCATGGGTCAGAGAATAAGTAGTATTGCTACTTTCTGACTACAGAGATTTGACAAATGACTCAGGAAAAACTATGTGAAAATCTGTGGTCAACAATACGGATCTTCTATCTTAAATAGATTAAAGCACTCAAAAAAGTCACCGTATTTTTCTGGGAAATATCTAGCTCGGTTTCCTGATGTGAGATGAAAGTGAATATCGTTACATTTCGAAATATGTTTACTTTAAATTGACTTCAGACTATCACTAGCCATAATCGTCCGCAGCACAATCCAATTGCCTCCTGAATTAGGGATCCCAGTTACTGATACAGAACTATTGCACTTCATTTGTTCCAACTGATATACAGAAGTAGGGGAAACAGCAACTATTCCCCACGTATGAGTGTCTGTCACCAACCAATGAGCATCATTCTGTCCTTTTTCATAATGCCCCGTTAGGCGAAGGGTGCTACGGGCTAACCTATCAGAGGTTTCTTGGGGCATAGGAGCTTGACCTAAGGCAACAACGAACCCACTGGAGGGATAGGTTTCTGGTTGTTGCAGATAGGTTTGTTGTTGCTCCAGCCACTGGGGCGTTGATGGCAGTAAATCAAAACAGGGGACAACCGTTGCCGGTGATTGAGCTTTGAGCAGAGTTTTCTGTAGGGAGAACACGGATAGTTCTCGAGGCTGACAGTTTTTTTGTATGCATAACGCTGCCGCTGCCCCCGCTGCCTGGCCAATATTTAAAACTACAGGCTGTAGACGAGTTGCACCATTGGCAATGTGGGTCACTGAAATATTTTTATCACACACCAAAAGACCGTCCACCGTGGCCGATACTAGCGCACGGTAAGGGATGGTAAATGGAGTACCGGTCCAACGTCCTCCCCAGTGAATGGCTTTAGGGGCCAGGGGCATGTCAAAACCAGGGTAGTGGTGATCATTGGGATAGTTGCCGATTGCGATCGCATCTACCACGCCATCATCATTAACCGGCAGTGGGGCCACCTGTCCTCCAGCTACTGGCAAAATATCCCGCTCACTGACCGTCGTTAGCCCCACTAGCCGACGACTTTCGCGATAGTAGGGATACAGAGCAAACGCCCCGCCGCCGGGGGTCCCGTCTAAGGTCGGAAATATCCCTTGAGCCAACCCGTAGCGATCACCCAGCTCAGCCTGAATAAAATGAGCAAACTGTTGACTATAGGATTTAGCCTCTTGCCAATAGTCATAGCGGACCGCATCAGATTCAATTAAACGATGCAACCCCACACCATAGTCATTGCCCCGTTGGGGCCAATTAATCATGAAGCGATTACCGGGCAATCGTCCATAATTTAGAAATTTTTCTGGCCCATACCCCTGCCAAGCACCTGTAAAAGCAGAACTGTCTCCTGCCGCAGGAATTTTTAGTGCCGTTTCTCCAGCGCCGTAGTCCTGCATGACCACAACCCATGTGGGAGACTGCACCGGATAGGTCTTGATGGCAGGCGCTAGCAGGTCCTGGGGATCTGTTAATGATTTAGGTGCACTAGGCTCCTGCCACTGATCTTGGCTTTCCCAACCCCAGCGATGAGGGACATCTCCAAGCGCCAACAAATCACCCAGTTCTGTCGCATCGAGAGTAATGTGAGCATCTACAGAAAACTGTTCAAATTCCACACCTGTGATTTGGTTTCCAGTTTTGCAAACCGCTCTTGGTTGATGCCCCCAGCGCCAATTCAAATTGGGCAATGCCGCCACCCAATCAGCAAAAATCGCTGCCCCCACAGCAGGTTCGTAGGTAAAGAAACTGACCCAGCCATTGTGCAAGCCCCCTGGCTGTCGCCGCTCTAACTCTCGTAAAAAAGCTCCCCACAAACCGGTTTGGAATGCCGCTAGTTCATTGCCATCGGGTGCAGTTACCCCTGCGGATGTCAACATGCCTCCGAGCCAAGGCCATTCGCTAACCAACAACACTTGGGCACCTAGCTGGGCTGCCTGAATAGCGGCAGCGGTCCCACCAGTGCCACCCCCAACCACTAAAACTTCAGTTGTTAAATGTTCTCGATGACCCACTCACCCAATGATGGGCAATGCCCACATGACTACTTCTGGACGGTTACCCACTTCACTCACCGGATAGTGAGCCCTGGATAACGCTTACCAACTTATAAATAAGGAGTAACGTCTTCGCCTAAATCATCAGCTAAATGGGACAAGGCCCGAAACCGCAGACCCACCAACTGTTCGTAAAGCGGATTAAGCTTACACATGGGGGGAATATGGACTACTTTTTTACCAAAGAGTGTGACATCCCGCTCAAAGGGACATTGGGATGGAATCATTTTGCATACAAATCTTGCCAGACGGGCATCTTGTACCTCTAGCTGATCGAGCCAGTCCCGCATGGGCTTGATTGGATCAGGGCCTTCCTTAGGTGCAGGAGGTGTCAGTGGACTGGCCGCAGCATTCGAGACAGCATCAGTACCGCTGCTACCGGGTTGAACCTCTTCTTTAACCTGATGCAGATTATATAGTGTGGATTCTAAGGACTGTAGGACAGCGGTATCTAGATTTAGGGCCTGACAGAATGCCATGAGGATTTTGTCTTCGGCAGCGGAGTAGATACCGTCTGAGATCGCAACCATCACCGCCATTCGCAAAAAGTTTTCCGCCGCCACCGGATTCGGTTTTAGAACAGTCGCCAGTTCCGTAGGGCTAATCGGCTCGAAGGTCTCAAAATCTAATCCAGGCGCAAAATCCTCATCCATCATGGCGTGGATCAGCTCTTTTTCCTGTTCATCAAACTCACCATCAGCCCAAGCAATGGCCAACAGCCCCCGTAACCAAGCCTTGATCTGTTCTTCGGTATAACGAGAATCCTTTAACGTAGATGTCATAGCCAGCCTCGAAAAACATCAAAATCAACCAGGAGCCCAGCCCCTTATCCTTGCTAAGGCCACACAGGCAACCGAGAAGATAGCTGCACCAACTCAGACCCTGTTTTTCCCGTAAACACCCATAAAATCGAACGTCCCCCATCTCGCACACTGCGCAACAGCGGTTCCGATGGACGTTCAGACGCTACCGACAAAGGTTTGTAATGAATGCCACGGCTACCCAAAACAATCGCGGCAATGGTGCTTGCTCGCCGCATATGATAGTCCGACGTAATCAAGTAAACACTCTCCACACCCATGTGGTCAAAATCGTCCACCAAGGTCGTAAAATTTGTCACCGTATCCACAGCTCGGTAGTCCAAATGCAGTCGCTCTAGGGGTACCCGAGCATTCTCAAATACCCACGTGGAATACTCCGGATTTGCCCCCGATGAAATCCAAACTTCCAGCCCAGGATTTTCCATCGCAAACTCAGCGGCAAACTCTTCCCGCTGAGCATCGCCCCCCAGCACCAGGGCCACCGTCGGTGATGATAGACGACTGCGCAAATGCCACTGCCCCAACCACATCCCTGCGGCCAGTAGCCCTACGAAAGATAAGGTGAAACAATGTTGCTGGCGGCGCGCTTGTGGCACGACAAGGTCTCCTTATATGTGGCAGTCACCTGCAGATTTCACAGGTGTAGTAATCAGCAGCTTAGTTAGCACATTCTCTATTTTAGAAAAGCCAGTCCAATTACTTCAGAAAAGATGGACTTGCTTAAGAATAGGTATATCTTTCCACAGTCCTATTTTTGTTTAGAAAAGTCTGAGAATCGGTGTTTGGGGCATCTTAACCCCATGAATAAAAAGAAAATCTCCCACATCGCAGGCCATAACCGGCATATTCCAAATATTTTGCTGCAGCGCGCCCGCAAGCTGCGACAGCGGCAAACACCTGCTGAGCAGATTTTATGGGAGTGTCTACGTGCCCGTCGGTTAGTTGGTTATAAATTTCGGCGGCAGCATAACATTGGTCGTTTCATTGCTGATTTTTATTGCCATGAGGCTCGATTGGTCGTTGAGGTAGACGGGCAGATTCATGATTATCAGCGGGAAAAGGATGCGGCGCGGGATGCCTGGATGCGGTCGGTGGGGTTACGCGTATTGCGGGTAAGGAACTGGCAGGTGGAAGAGGATTTGGAGGGTGTGTTGGTGATGATTTTAGAGAGGTTGGGGACCTCATCCCCCGATTCTTAGTTATAAGGATTGTTCGATGTGCCCCTTCTCCTCCCAGGAGAAGGAGGGTCAGCATTTTTTGCTATTTAGCAACCCCCACTCAAAGTCCCTCTCCTGCGAGGAGAGGGACTTAGGGAGAGGTCCCCCACCCCTTGATCTTCTCCGCCAGCCCCCTCGGCTCGACATCTAACGCCTCATCATCAATCGCCAACGCCTCCTCAAACTTCGCCACTGCACCATCTACATCCTGCTGATAATAGGCCAACGACTTACCCTGGGCCACCAAAAACGTTGCCCGCTCGCGGTGGTTCCAGGCATGGTCCATACACACCTGACAGGCCCGCTTGGCAACATCAGTCCTAGGCTGCACCAGGTCGCTGTGGTGCAGTAGCTTGTTGCAGCAGTCATGGAGCCAATCCTGCCAGCGTATGCGATCCCACAGCCGAAGGGTGGAGTCATCGCTGCCGGAGACAATACGATCTCCATCGGGGCTAAAGGCCACGGCATTAACCGAGCTGCGATGGCCCTCCAGGGGCTCGCCGATGGGGTTGCCCTCCAGGTCCCACGGCCGCAGGGTGGTGTCACGGCTGCCGGAGACAATCCGATCTCCCTGGGGGCTAAAGACCACGGCATAAACCGAGTTGCGATGGCCTTCCAGGGGCTCGCCGATGGGGTTGCCCTCCGGGTCCCACAGCCGCAGGGTGGTGTCAGAGCTGCCGGAGACAATGCGATCTCCATCGGGACTAAAGGCCACGGCATAAACCGCGCTGCGATGGCCCTCCAGGGGCTCGCCGATGGGGTTGCCCTCCGGGTCCCACAGCCGAAGGGTGGTGTCATGGCTGCCGGAGACAATCCGATCTCCATCGGGGCTAAAGGCCACGGCATTAACCGAGCTGCGATGGCCCTGGAGGGGGTCGCCGATGGGGTTGCCCTCCGGGTCCCACAGCCGCAGGGTGTTGTCAGAGCTGCCGGAGACAATGCGATTTCCATCGGGACTAAAGGCCACGGCTCTAACCGAGCTACGATGGCCCTCCAGAGGCTCGCCGATGAGGTTGCCCTCCGGGTCCCATAGCCGCAGGGTGGTGTCAGCGCTGCCGGAGACAATGCGATTTCCATCGGGGCTAAAGGCCACGGCTCTAACCGAGTCGCGATGGCCCTCCAGGGGCTCACCGATGGGGTTGCCCTCCGGGTCCCACAGCCGCAGGGTGGAGTCAGCGCTGCCGGAGACAATGCGATCTCCCTTGGGGCTAAAGGCCACGGCATAAACCGCGCTGCGATGGCCCTGGAGGAGGTCGCCGATGGGGTTGCCCTCCGGGTCCCACAGCCGAAGGGTGGTGTCATGGCTGCCGGAGACAATCCGATCTCCATCGG
>JBCCQQ010000087.1:0-20117 GCA_039024555.1 Cyanobacteria bacterium P01_D01_bin.156 | reverse complement strand
ATTCATTACTTCAAACACACCACTTTTTTTTTTTGGGCGGCACCCCCCCAACCCCCCTTTTTTGGGGGGGGGGCGCCCCCCAAACCCCAGAATTGGCAAGAGGGGGCCTTAATATCTGATAGCTAATTGGGTCAACCTACTTATTAAAACTGTTGTCAAAAAGAGTCTTTTATTTGTTACTCAAGTAAATCTTGATCTTCCATAGACAGAAACTTTCCCTGGACCCAGCCTTCTGTATAAGGCTCAGAATTTAAGCGAATGTGATTCCATGCAGTGCTAGCATCCGCTTCAGGTAAAAAGCTAGCCAACTGCTCCATCACAGTGACCGAATCACCATTTATCCCGTAACCCACATTGGGCTGATTTGGCGCAGGTCTCAAAGACAACGGGATAGGCGCATCTGAGCGAGGACCAATCAGTGTAGCTGGCTGATTGACGATGGCAGCACCTAACTGCTCAACGGCTAAACTTGGTGCCTGAAAACAAGTCACGGCCAAAATCATAGCCACTGCGATCGCTCTGAGTAATCCTGCACTAGCCACCATAAAATCAAACCAATCAGCAACAGCAAAGTTAGGTCCATGACATAGCCATAAACCATCCATAAGTTACACCATAGCCGTTTGACTTGCTGCCAATTAAGCCATCACTTTCGCAGGCTGCTTGCTTCCAGTTTTGACCTCGTTAGCGCAGTCTCGTCCGGCTTCCACATCACTAATGTTGGATAATGTTGTTTCGGCGATATTATGCAAGGCCTCCTGGGTAAAGAACGCTTGGTGGGCCGTAATCACTACGTTGGAAAACGATTGCAACAGCTGAAACGTATCGTCTTGAATCACCGTATCCGAGAGATCTTCAAAAAATAGATTGCCTTCTTGTTCGTAAACGTCAATTCCCAAATAGCCAAGACGCCCTGACTTAATAGCTGCGATCGCAGCGTCAGTATCAATCAACCCGCCCCGGCTCGTATTAATCAGCATGGCTCCCGGCTTCACATGCTGTAGCGAGGTCTCATCAATCAGGTGATAGGTGGCAGGCAGCAGCGGACAGTGCAAAGAGACTATATCGGAACTAGCCAGCAGCGTAGATAGCTCCACATACTCCACACCAATAGACTCACACAAAGGGTTGGGGCGTACATCGTAGGCCAACAGCTTACAGCCAAAGCCATTCATAATTTGAGCAAAGCACTCACCAATCTTCCCGGTCCCCACAATGCCGACCGTCTTACCATAGAGATCAAAACCCAGCAGACCATCGAGAGAAAAATTGTCATCTCGAACTCGATTATAGGCACGATATAGCTTACGATTAAGGGCCATAATCAGCCCCACAGCATGTTCTGCGACCGCATAGGGAGAATAGGCTGGCACCCGCACCACCGTTATGCCCAACTCCTGAGCCACATCCAGGTCAACATTGTTAAACCCTGCACAGCGTAGGGCAATTAAGCGCGTGCCGGTGGTTGCGATCGCTCGCAGCGTTTCTGCATGCAGCTCATCATTGATAAATACACAAACAGCTGGGAATTCCGCCGCCAAGGAAGCTGTCTCGGGCGTTAGACGAGGTTCAAAGAACGTTATCCCATGCCCATAGTCTGCGTTAATAGATGAAAAAGACTGTTTATCGTAGCGTTTAGCACTAAAAAAAGCGATTTCCATGGTGTTATCGACAGAAAGGTTATTGGACTGAGTCGCAAAAGGAACGGCATCGATTCTTGGTGCTACTGACTCTTATGTGGCTAACTCATCACAAAAATCAGGTTATTTTGTTTTCTCAATTAGTATCATTGAAACTTCTGTAAAACTTGTAACTATAGACAATCATCTCGGCATCAACCATAGAAAAAAATCAATGCTACTGCAGCTAGGTCAAACTGTAGCGATAAGACAACAGAAGTTATCTAAATCCTTTACCAATACTTTTGATTATAGCTAGAAAGCAAATGTCTATTTAGGTGCTTTCTATTACGTAAAGCTATGACAAAAGCAAAAACTAAAGTAATCAATACTTACCCAAGATAAGGCTGGACATTCTTATTAACATCTATGCTTGGGGCTGCTAGACATCTAGTTCGACTGCATATGGCTTCAGCTTTGCCAAAAACTTCTTAAATGCCTGTCTGTAGGAAACTCCAAGCACCGATAAAATCTAATATATACCTTTAGACCATTGTGAACTTGAGCAACCTTTAAGAGAAGTCTAAGAATATTCTATCTAGACCAAAGTGTACTCAAAATAAACGCTAACCAACATATTTTGAAAAACAAATGTATTTTTGAGTACAAAAATATTTTCATATTCAAAGGACCCATATCAAATCACTCAAGTCTTAAGAAAAAATTGAAGAGGACTCTCAAACAAAATCAAATAGATTAAGCTTTCAATATAAGTAATACGTTAAATCCTTTTTTGTGAGGGTGATATTTATCATCAATGTCAACTCCCATAAAAAATTGAAAACCTTGTTTTTAATTTCAATTCTGACAATCCTACGAGCGCATTTGAAGTATTGGCACTCTAGGGTTTCTTGACTTTTAAGAATAGTATTTTGGACAAAAAACTTGATGTGCAGCTCATTGAAGGACAAAGGCTCTTGGCTTTATTGCTCTGGTTTGTGCATGATGCATTTTTTGTCCAAGGCAAGAGTCAAGGATTTCTGTAGTAGTTACCTAATGGACATCCTCAACTATGGTTCAGGCCCCAATTAAACCGATGGTGTCTTCTGTACTAACAGAAGACGAGCTTTCTAAAATTGATGCCTATTGGCGAGCGTGTAATTATCTCGCTGTAGGCATGATTTATCTACGCGATAATCCTCTGCTTCGAGAGCCCCTCAAGAGCGCACATGTAAAGCATCGCTTACTAGGGCACTGGGGTGCGTCACCTGCCCTCAGTTTTACTTATATTCACTGCAATCGCCTCATTAAGAAATATGCCCTGGACATGATTTTTGTGGCAGGCCCTGGGCATGGTGCTCCCGGTGTTTTAGGCCCGGTATATTTGGAAGGGACCTATTCAGAGATTTATCCCGACAAAAGTGAAGATTTTGAAGGGATGCAGCGCTTTTTTAAGCAGTTTTCCTTCCCTGGCTTTATTGGCAGCCACGTAACGCCAGAAACCCCCGGTTCTATCCATGAAGGAGGTGAGCTAGGCTACAGCGTCTCCCATGCGTACGGTGCGGTCCTTGATAACCCCGAATTGATTGTCACCTGCGTTGTGGGGGATGGTGAGGCAGAAACAGGCCCCCTGGCAACGGCCTGGCATTCCAATAAGTTTATTAATCCGGCTCGAGATGGAGCGGTATTGCCAGTTCTCAATTTGAATGGCTATAAGATTGCTAACCCCACTATCCTGGCCCGGATTTCCCATGAGGAGCTGGAGTGTTTGTTCCGAGGCTATGGCTATACTCCCTACTTTGTAGAAGGGAAAGATCCTGCCGAGATGCATCAGAAAATGGCCTCGGTCATGGAAGAATGTGTCCTTAAAATTAAGGAGATTCAAAGAGCAGCCAGAACATCGGGTAAGGTCGAACGTCCTCGCTGGCCTATGATTGTGCTACGTACGCCTAAGGGTTGGACCGGGCCAGCCGAGGTGGATGGCAAAAAGGTAGAAGATTTTTGGCGCTCTCACCAGGTACCCATGGGCGGCATGCATGACAACCCAGATCACCTGCGTCAGCTAGAAGCCTGGATGCGTAGCTACCGTCCTGAAGAGCTATTTGATGAAAATGGGTCACTCATGCCCGAGCTGAGAGCTTTGGCCCCCATGGGTAACCACCGCATGGGGGCTAATCCCCATGCCAATGGCGGCATGCTAAGAAAGGCGTTAAAAATGCCCAACTTCCGGGATTACGCTATTCAAATGGAGCACCATGGTGTCGAAGAGTTTGAAAACACCAAGGTGTTGGGCTTTTTGATGCGGGATATCATGCGGGACAACCCTGATAACTTCCGGTTAATGGGACCCGATGAAACGGCTTCTAACCGGTTGCAGGATGTTTACCAGGTCACCAAAAAAGTTTGGATGGCAGATATCTATCCAGAAGACGAGGGTGGAACGGAGCTATCCCGCGATGGTCGGGTGATGGAAATGCTCAGTGAGCATACTCTACAAGGCTGGTTAGAAGCCTATTTGCTAACCGGTCGCCATGGTTTATTCCACACCTATGAGGCCTTTGCCCACGTGGTGGATTCCATGTTTAACCAGCATGCCAAATGGTTAGATATCTGTCGCAACCATGTCCCCTGGCGGCGGTCGGTATCCTCTCTTAATATTTTGTTGTCCTCCTTGGTATGGCGACAGGACCACAACGGCTTTAGTCACCAAGATCCAGGTTATGTGGATCTTGTCACTAACAAGAGCCCGGATGTGGTGCGGGTGTATTTCCCACCGGATGCCAACTGTCTGCTCTCCGTAGCAGATCACTGCTTCCGTAGTACGGACTACATCAATGTGATTATTGCGGACAAGCAAAAGCACCTGCAGTACCTGCCTATGGATGCTGCGGTTGCCCATTGCACAAAGGGTATTGGCATTTGGGACTGGGCTAGCAACGATGACTGCGATACTGCTCCCGACGAACCTGATGTGGTCATGGCCTGCTGCGGTGATATTCCCACCATGGAAGCGCTGGCAGCAACTGCCATTTTGCGTGAGGAACTGCCGGATCTTAAAGTACGGTTTGTAAATGTTGTAGACCTGTTTAAGTTAGTGTCTGAAGGAGAACACCCCCACGGTCTTTCCGATTGGGACTTTAACTCCCTATTTACCCCTGACAAGCCGGTGATGTTTAACTTCCACGGCTACCCTTGGTTAATCCACAAGCTGGTGTACCGCCGTTCTAACCAAGAACGTATTCATGTTCGTGGGTATAAGGAACAGGGCAACATTAACACCCCTCTAGAGTTAGCCATTAATAACCAAGTAGACCGCTTTAACCTGGTTATTGATGTGATTGACCGGGTGCCCAAACTGGGGTCTGCAGCCGCTCATGTGAAAGAGCGCATGAAGAACAAGCTCATCGAATGTCTGGCCTATGCCCATGAGCATGGTCGAGATCAAGATGAGATTACCCAATGGAAGTGGCCCTACACAACAGATTGCTAGATTGAACAAAGCGTTCTCTCCCTTGAGAATAGGAGAGAACGCTGGTTTAATTTTAAACTCACACATTTAGATTCTCTCCAAAGCTTGCTTCAAATCAAGGATGAACTGCTATGACCGCTCAAGATGTTTTTACTTGTCCAACGGTAGAGGTAGAAGACGACCGTACAGGTTTGAGCATTGAAACGCTGCGGCGCGCCATGGCCGACAACTTGTTTTATGTTCAGGGTAAGTTTCTGGGTACTGCCACTAAAAATGATTACTACATGGCCCTGGCCTACACCGTGCGAGATCGTCTTTTGCAGCGATGGTTGGCCACTAGCGAAGCCTATAGCAAGCCCAATGTGCGGGTGGTGTGCTATCTGTCGGCAGAGTTTTTGTTAGGTCCCCACCTGGGCAATAACTTAGTCAATTTAGACATTTACGAGCCTGTTCAGAAAGCTGTGGCAGATTCTGGATTAGATCTAGATGAGCTAATTGCCCAGGAGGAAGAACCCGGTCTGGGTAATGGTGGCTTGGGACGACTAGCGGCCTGCTATATGGAGTCTCTGGCGAGTTTGGAGATTCCTGCCATCGGCTACGGAATTCGCTATGAATTTGGCATCTTTGACCAGGAAATTCGAGATGGGTGGCAGGTGGAGATTACCGATAAGTGGTTACAGCATGGCAATCCCTGGGAGGTACGACAGGCCAATGCAGCCGTACAGGTAAAGTTTGGGGGCCATACTGAACTTTATACCACCGAGCAGGGCGAGCAGCGAGTGCGCTGGTTTCCTGGCTATACCCTCCAGGGCGTACCCTACGATACTCCAATTCTGGGCTACCGGGTGAATACCGCCAATACCCTACGACTCTGGAAAGCAGAGGCGAGTGAATCCTTTGATTTTCAACGGTTTAACCAGGGTGACTACTATGGTGCAGTGACTGAAAAAACCGCTGCGGAAAACCTCACTAAGGTGCTCTACCCTAACGATGAACAGATTCAAGGAAAGGAACTGCGATTACAGCAACAGTATTTCTTTGTGTCCTGTTCCCTACAGGATATGGTGCGAATTCATTTATCCGAGGGCGGGAGTCTTGAGACATTCCATGAGAAGTTTACGGCACAGCTAAATGACACTCATCCGGCTGTGGGCGTATCAGAGCTCATGCGTCTGCTGCTGGATGAGCATTTGATGTCTTGGAAACAGGCTTGGCAGATCACCCAAAAGACGTTTGCTTACACTAACCACACCCTATTACCAGAAGCTTTAGAAAAGTGGTCTGTGGAGTTATTTGGTCGATTGTTGCCCCGCCATTTAGACATTATCTACGAAATTAATCGACGATTTATAGACGAAGTGCAGCAGCATTTTCCGAACGATGGAGGCAAACTGGCAGCCCTCTCTCTGATTGATGAGTCAGGCGAGCGCTACGTGCGTATGGCCAATCTAGCATCGGTGGGGAGCTATGCTATCAACGGTGTGGCCGCACTCCACAGCGATTTGCTAAAGACCACGGTGCTGCGAGATTTTCATGAGTTCTGGCCCAATAAGATTACCAATGTGACCAATGGGGTGACGCCACGCCGCTGGATGGTGTTGAGTAACCCGCAGCTAACGGAGCTGATTACTAGCAAAATTGGCGATGGCTGGGTCAAGCACTTAGATAAGCTCCGACAGCTGGAAAATTTATCAGATGATTCTGGTTTTCGTCAGGCTTGGCGACAGGTGAAGCGGTCTAATAAACAACGTTTGGCCCAGCGCATCTTTAAAGTCACCGGTATTGAGGTGGATCCGAATTCTATGTTTGATATCCAGGTCAAACGGATCCATGAGTACAAGCGTCAGCACTTAAATGTGTTGCACATTATTACACTGTACAACCGTCTCAAAGAGAATCCGTCCCAGGAAATTGTTCCCCGTACCTTTATTTTTGGTGGTAAAGCCGCCCCCGGCTACTTTATGGCCAAGTTAATCATCAAACTGATTACGTCTGTAGGCGAGGTGGTCAACAACGATCCGGATGTGGCAGGCCGCTTAAAGGTGGTCTTTTTGCCCGACTATAATGTTACCAATAGTCAGCCAGTATATCCTGCAGCGGATCTGTCGGAACAGATTTCGACAGCTGGGAAGGAAGCCTCTGGTACAGGCAATATGAAGTTCTCAATGAATGGTGCTCTGACGATTGGGACGTTAGACGGTGCCAATGTAGAAATTCGTGAGGCTGTAGGGGCCGAAAGCTTCTTCCTATTTGGATTGACGGTAGATCAGGTGATGGCCCTGAGAGCGGAGGGATATGCTCCTTGGGACTATTGCGATCGCAGCCCCAGTCTGCAAAAAATTATTCGTCAGCTCGCATCCGGTGTCTTCTCCCGAGGCGACCAAACTCTGTTCCAACCTATTGTGGATAACCTGCTACATCAAGATCCCTTCCTGCTGCTGGCGGATTACCAATCCTACGTGGATTGTCAGGAACGGGTGAGTCAAGCCTATGCCAACGCGGATGGCTGGACCCGCCTATCCATTTTGAATACGGCTCGAGTGGGTAAATTCTCATCAGATCGTTCCATACGCGACTATGCCGAGAACATTTGGCAGGTTAAACCAGTGCCAGTGGCACTGAAAACATATGTACAGGCTGAAGCTGGATTACAGGTAGGTACTACATGGGATTAAGTCTTTATTTTCTTCGTCACGGTGAAACAACCCACAGCCAAACGGGTGGATTTTGTGGATCTCTCGATGCGGAACTGACCGCTGCTGGTGCCGCTATGGCACAGGCATTTGCCGATGCCTACAGCAGTCTCAAGTGGGCAGCGGTGTTTGCTAGCCCAATGAAGCGGACAGTGGCAACGGCTACGCCTCTGTGTGAAGCAGCAAAAGTCCCACTACAGATACGGGAAGGGCTGCGAGAAGTCACGTTTGGAGCCTGGGAAGATCAGAGCCGGGCTTATGTAAAAGACCATTACCACGATGACTACATTCGCTGGATCACAGAACCCGCTTGGAATCCCCCAACAGGTGGAGAAACGGCGCTCAAAGCCGCCAGTCGTGTCGATGCGGTGATTGCTGAAATTGAGGATAAATATAAGTCGGGTAACGTGCTGGTGGTGTCCCACAAAACCACGATTCGAATTCTGTTGTGTAGCCTGTTAGGCATTGAGGTGGGTCGATATCGCGATCGCATCGATATGCCTGTCGCATCCCTCAGCGTCATTCAGTTTGGCCAGTATGGACCAATGCTACAGCGGTTGGGAGATCGCTACCATTTGCCCCAGACACTGCGCAATCGCGTTGGCACCTAAGGGCTTGTTAAGCATTAAATCATGGCCTTGTTGATTTGAATCATGGCTTAACAAGCCTCTCAGGCTCAAACCGTGAAGTTATTTCTTAACAGCTACTAAGCCATGAAGATTCTTGTTCTCAATGCGGGTTCCAGCAGTCATAAGCTGTGTCTCTATGTTGTAGGTGATAATTTACCAGAGCAGGCACCCACAGCAAGCTGGGAAGCCCAGATCGACTGGTATCCTGGAAAGGCTGCTGTAGAACTCAAAACAGAGTCAGGAACAACCTTAGAAAAAACCTTTAGCATCACCTCTCGGGGGGATATTCTCTTTCAGGTGCTCAGCACCCTCTGGCAGGGAACAATCCAGGTGCTCAATAGCCCAAAGGAGATCGATGTCGTCGGCCACCGCGTGGTACACGGTGGCCGCACGTATCGGACCAGTACCCTTGTGACTCCTGCAGTTAAAGCAGAAATTGATCGACTGCGCTCCCTAGCGCCAAACCATAATCCCGCAAATTTAGAAGGGATTGAGCTCATGGAAGCCCTATTAGAAGACACGCCCCAGGTCGCCGTGTTTGATACGGCCTTCCACAGCTCCATGGCAGATGTGGCAGCAATTTATCCCGGTCCATACGATTGGGTCGACCAAGACATTCGTCGCTATGGGTTTCACGGCATTAGCCATCAGTACTGTAGCCAGCGGGCGGCTCAAATTTTAGGCCAAGAAGATTTGCGATTAGTTATCTGTCATCTGGGTAATGGCGGTTCTCTCTGTGCCGTGCGCGACGGGCAGAGCATCGATACCACGATGGGATTTACTCCCCTTGAAGGGTTGATGATGGGGACCCGATCAGGCTCGATTGATCCGGGCATTTTGATTCACCTGATGCGGCAAGGGTACAGTGCCGATGAGCTGGATAAACTCCTCAATAAGGAGTCTGGTCTGAAGGGAATTTCTGGTCTCTCCCACGATTTACGCCACATCAAACAGGCCATTACAACAGGCAATCCCCGAGCGCAGCTGGCCCGTGACAGCTATCTGCATCGGCTAAAAGCATGTATGGGCTCGATGCTCATGAGTTTAGGCGGCACCGATGCGATTGTGTTTACCGCTGGCATTGGGGAAAATGATGCGTCTATTCGGGCCGATGTCTGTGAGGCCATGGACTTTTTAGGACTGAAGCTTGATGTGGATAAAAATAAAACCCATCCGGTGGATCAAGATATTGCTCTACCTGACTCCACCATTCGAGTGTTAGTCATTCACACGCAAGAAGACTGGGCCATTGCTCAAGATTGTTGGCATAGCCTTAAACCTTGCTAATAGGATGATTTTCAATCACCTTCTCTAAAAGGAACCATCTCATCATCCTGCCTCGACAGCACTCACTAAACCTAAAAGGGGACCTATTTGTTCTTGACCGTTGAGGGCTAATTCACTGTGGCAAAGAAACAGTTTTTCAGTTGTTCGCCCCAGCAAGTCTCGTAAAATTCGTTCTAGCCTTGCCTCGTGCATGGTTTCCGTATCAGCAGCTGTGACCGGACGTTCCGGCCAATTGCTCAGAAACACTTCAGCTCCAAACAGTTCATCTCTCCCCGTCAGCCAGCGGGGAGAACCTGCATCTAACCAAAATTGCCAACGATGGGTTAGCCGCTGAGCACGATACTGAAATACCGTGGCTAGGGTTACGCCCTTAGGCCCACCATCTAATGAACGGGCTGGGTAAGGATTAGCGGATACGGTCCCCCGCTGTAGCAGCTGGATAAATCGCCCTACATCGCTCATACTTTCTGCCCCTGGCATACCTCCATAAAGGGACAAGCGTTGTTCTACTTCCCAGAAATATTGAGCTGTTTCCATCAGCTCCCGAAGCGCGGACAGCTGATCAATGGGTAAATAATTACCGCGCCACAAAAAGTCTTGCACCGCGCGATCCAGCATAATCACTGGACTAGCGGGGTAGCGCTGCTGCTGTTGTTGTTTTTGTTGGTTCAGCCAATCCAAAATACGCTGGTAGGCTGTGGTTGCCTGGTATCCCAATCGGTCCCACCGGGGAAAGTTTTCGACAGCAATCAGTTTGGGATGCTCAATATCAGGGACAAAACAGTGATCGGCAATGAGTTCTGCGCGTACCGGATCAATTCGAGTTAGATCAAACCAGGGTAGACTGGCATCGGTTTCTGGGGTTTGGCTTAAAACCACCAGCATTTCCGCGATGGCATCACGATTGACTAACCGCCCCAGCCCAGGATAAATCAACGTGAGTAGTGTCAGCAGCGATCGCACAAATGGTGAACTAATGAGAGGCCGCTGATCCTTTAGCGATGCCACCACGATGCCGCGCTTACTTAAAATTTCAATCAGGCTGTAGCGGGCAATGGCATCCAGTCCCGGCCCAATCACCGCAATATCCTCTGGGGTGATCTGTTCGCGATGAATAACATCCGCAATAAAGTCTGCCGTCTGACGTAGCATTTTGCCACGGGTGGTCGCAGCAATCAGCTGCACTGCTTTAGGTAGCTGCGGCACCGCTAGGGGATCTTGCACCCACTGAACCATATCGTCGGCTAAATCGGCTCCCAAACTAGGAGATGGAGCCAGTTCTTGGATGTCACAGCCCGTGGCCAATGTTTGCGTGGCCATCGGATCGGCCCCCACGCCTAGCCGTACTTGGCCCATGGGGTTGTAGGTAAATAGTTGAGGACAGCCAGCTGTTTTGAATACTTGGAAGAGGGAAATTGCGATCGCGCTGTACTCATCCACATCATCCGCTGCTGTGCCAGCAAATCGTTTGAGCAATTGAGTCTGATACTGAGGCAGTGGCAATAAATACCGCCAGTACAGCTCTGTCATCACCCCGTAGGACAACAGTCCCCGTTCCAAACACCAGTGCCGCCATTCCATCAAGGCATCCACCATGGCCGACTGGGTGTCCATCGGTACCACGTTGGGCATCATCCCCTGATGCAGTCGCTGACCCACATCTTCAATCGGGATACCCGCTGATGCCGCTAGCTGTAATAAATCTAAGGTGCGACGCACCATTTGCGCATCTGGCCAACCTTCTACCCTCAAACCAGTATTTAAACGTGTCTCCCATAACTGAAGAGCCAGCGTCTGTTCATTTTCGGGTCTGAGCTTGAGGGGGAACTGGGCTTTAAGCCCCATGGAGTCCACCAGCAATGGCCAAAAGAGGACTACCTCACTCTGAATAAAGCCTGCTGGGGTGGTGGTGATATAGGGAACCTGATCTTGAACAATCGCCGCCGTCCGCTGTGCTAGTACCAGACGGTTATCTCCATTGGCGGCGAAGGCTAACCAGGGACAACCTACAGTGGCTGTCTGTTGAGATAGCCAACTAATTAAATGAGCAGTTTTACCGCTGCGTGTGGCTCCCGTAATCCAAACTGATGCCATAGCTAACCATATCGCCTTGGCTACCGATGGTAACGCTAATTTTTACCAGTCAATCAAGCCGTTTTAAGCAGCATAGATTTGCTGATTGGTCGCATCAAATAAGACTGGAGTCATGCATCAGGCTACTGTAGCGTCATTAATGAAGCCCCATATATAGCAAAGGGACCGCCTAAAGACGATCCCTCTGCAGACAACAGACTGAACTGAGCTACTTTATTTCAATTAAGCTCTCAAAGTAACTGATGGGTAAGCTCCTGAAAAACCCTAGGAAACAACTGTTGTTATTGCAATCAACCCAACCACAAGGGCAGCAGCCAGAATCCCAAAGATAGTATAGTTACGCTTCTCGTCAGCTGTAGGGGGAGTAGCCTCATACATTTTTGGCTCGGAAGCAAAGTTGTTAAGGCGTCCACCTTCTTCAGTGGTATATGGCATAGGTAGAAATTCCTACGGTATTTATTTCTCTACTTTAGCAAAGATTGCTGTAGATATCTATCAAAACTTGAACACAACTTAATCTTTAGTTGTCAAGGTTTGCTTATCCGTAAAGAAGTCCGTACAAATCGTACTCCACACGATTATCTATCAACCCCTTTTTTATTACGCGAAACATGGGTACTCAATTCCCAAAAGCTATTACTCAGCAGCACTGAACACCCTAGCGACTGTTATGGGGTAAAAAAGTGATGACATCAGTACCTAACGGAGGTGGGGTTTCCCTACAGTTAGCCATCGATGACTCGTTAAAATAAGAGTGCTGCATGTGAGGAGATGCTATGACAGCATCCGTTCCCGATAATTCTCCAGAACCAACCCAGCGGCTTTCCCTCCGGCAAATGGTTAAGTCTGGCCTATCAGTAGATCAGGTGACCCAACGTCTTTTGAAATGGTTCGTAGTCGATGAGCAGCAGATTGCCAATATCCTTGAACAAGTTCGAGCTGAACTACCCACCACAGAAGCTTGGCTTGTTGGTAAACCCCAGTCTGGAAAAAGCTCAATTGTGCGGGGATTAACCGGAGTATCGGCAAACATTATTGGTCAAGGATTTCGCCCCCATACTCAACACACCCAGCGATATGCTTATCCTTCAGTGGACTTACCCCTGTTGTTGTTTACCGACACCGTTGGCTTAGGGGATGTAGACCAAGATGTTGAAACCATTATTCAAGAACTACAAGACGATTTAGCTGAACAGGCGCGAGGCGCACGCATCCTCATAGTTACCGTAAAAATCAACGATTTTGCGGTGGATAGCCTACACCAGATTTTGCAACAGCTCAGGGGTGACTATCCCTCGCTTCCAGTTGTTCTAGTCACGACCTGTCTCCATGAGCTTTATTCCACCGACGCCGAACACTCTCCCTATCCACCTGCCAACACGGAAGTTCAGCGCGCTTTTGGTGAAATCAAATGTAGCTTTGAAGGTCTTTATGACAGCGCTGTCATGATTGACTTCACCTTAGAAGAAGATGGATATGCCCCCATTTTCTATGGATTAGATGCCTTGTTGGATGCTTTATCGGACCGTCTACCAGAAGCTGAGTCCAAAGCGATTTATCAGCTCTTAGACCAAACCGATGAAGCTACCTCACAATTAGGAACAATTTATAAAGACGTGGCCCGGCGATACATTTCTGCCTTTGCCGTAATTGCAGCAACATTAGCAGCCGTTCCCTTACCCTTGGCCACGATGCCGGCCATCACAGCTTTACAGGTATCCATGATTGTCGCGTTGGGCCAACTCTATGGTCAGCGGCTTAGCTTTTCCCAGGGAGGCGGTGTTGCCAGCACCATTGCCGGAGGTTTTTTGGCCCAGGCGGTTGGGCGAGAGTTAATTAAACTAGTGCCAGGATTGGGTAGTGTCATAGCAGCCTCTTGGGCCGCTGCCTACACATGGGCCTTAGGTGAAGGGGCTTGTCTGTATTTTGGTGACCTGATGGGAGGGAAAAAACCTGATCCTAAAAAAATCCAATCGACAATGCAGGCAGCGTTTAAATCCGCTCAGAAGAGATTTAAGAATAGCACCGACGATGCCTAACCAATGTTAGAAGCCTTAGCACAACAACTAACAGTCGCAATGTCTAAGGGGCTAGACCCTAAAGTATGGGGGTGGAGTGTCTTTTTTAGGCCAGCTTTTCAAGATAAAGTGTCCCAGTATAGGGACTGCCAAGCATAGCCCCACCAATCCTACCCACCAGCTACTTTGAAATTCTCCCATATCAAACGTTTCAGGTGTGGATATCAGTAGCTCCGGTGTGACTGAAATAATATTATTTAAAGCATGGGCTAACATGGGCACCCAGAGGCTACGGGTGCGTATGTACAGTAGTGCCATAATCACACCAAACATTGTCAGGCCCAGAGGATTGTTGTGATGTAACACACCAAATAAAACCGAGGACAAGAGAATACCAACCGGTAGGTTCCAACGAACAGCCCAGCGCTGGAGAAGCACGCCTCGGAAGATAAATTCCTCAGTAATTGGCGCAAAAATGATCGCCACAAACAACATCAAGTATCGGTACAGTTGTGGGGCTGACGTATTTACATTAAACAGTGACTCCGAGAGTCGGGCTTCAACAAATCCAGGAGCAAATAGGGAAACGCCGTAGAACAGCAGTAATGAACTACTCAATGAAAATATAAACATACTGCTAAGCAGCAGTAGACCATATCCCCAAGGGAAACGGGGTGGATTCCCAAAAAGCTTTTTGAGATTAAGACCCGCTCGCTGACCAGCAACCAGTAGCGTGGCACACATCATCCCAAAGATCAGCATAGAATTTATGGGCTGCCACAACCGATCCTCCAAGGGCCAAGGTAAAAGACCAAAGTAAAGCGCAACAACATAGAAAGTGACGACAAAAAAATAGCTCAGACAAAATGTAATTAGTACATGGGTGCGAAATTTAAGGACGTCGAAGGGAGTTTTACCCATGCTGTGCTGCTCATCGAATGGATCTCAATTGTAAGTCACATCGTTCTAACGCCTCTGATTTCCACTGACATCATGCTAAAAATGCAGTGGCACTTATTGATTTTTTTCTAGGTCGATAGAGATCTGATGCAGCGGTTATTCGGAAAACTATGTGCGATCGCATACCTTGGCACCCCCATACCCTGTGGTCTAAGCTTCAAAGCCAGACCGACCATGGACTTACAACTGGTGCATTGACTCCCATTGATACCAAGTCCGAAGTGGTGGTAGATGGACAGATAGCCTTTATCGTACGGATATTGACTAATCTAAATCGAAAAAATAAAGCCCGTAAGGTTCAGGCTAAACAAAAAACGAATCCTTTTTTACCCTATGACCCTGACTTGTACGTCACCGATATATCCGACACCCATGTTTGCTTATTAAATAAGTTTAATGTTGTCGAACACCATTTCTTAATTGTTACCCGTGAGTTTGAATCTCAACTTAATTGGCTAACTATAGATGACTTTCAAGCCCTCCACCATTGTCTAACGGAAGTTCCTGGATTCTTTTTCTATAACGGTGGCCCCCAAGCAGGAGCTAGCCAACCCCACAAACATCTGCAGGTAGTTCCTCAACAGTCCATGGATATTCCGATTGAAACCCTGGTGAGTACTGCCACCTTTACAGATGGCCTCGGCCAATCTCGGCAACTACCCTATGCCCATCGCATCGCTCCACTCACCCTCGAAGAAAATGCTGAAGACTGGCTCAAAAAGTATCAAAAGTTACTAATCAGCTTAAAAATTGGTGCCTCCAAAGAACAGTGGAATGGAGAACAGTGGCATGCCTACAATTTGTTGGGTACACAAAACTGGATGATGGTTGTCCCTCGGTGTCAGGATGACTATCAAGGCATCTCCGTTAATTCTCTCGGATTCGCCGGTTCGCTATTAGTAAAGAACCAAGAACAAATGGCTCAGCTGAAGACAACGGGTCCCCTCAAACTCCTAGAAAACGTAGGATTAGCGAAGAGGTAATACACATTCAATTCATCGGCTATTAATGAAAAAAAGCCAGTTTGAACAATACAGCGATGTAGCACTGTTCAAACTGGCTTATTCGCGAGTACGTGATGGCGTTTAGATGAATGCGGAAATATCTTCACCACATTCATCCGCCAAGTAGCAGAGTGCGCGGAAACGCAGGGCCACTAACTCATCGTAAAAAGGATTTAACTTACACATGGGGGGGATATGGGCAAGGGTGCGACCAAATAAGACTATATCCCGCTCAAACGGGCATTGAGATGGCACCAGACGAGCAATGCGGCGCGCAAAGACCGGGCTTGCGATCTCAAGGGTATTAAGCCAATGTTTGATGCTCTTAAAGGGCTTAAACTGTGCTTTGACCCCGTGGAAGACATGATTCTTCAGAAATGCAGTGGCAGAAGACATGATTCAATAGGAAGAAGTGCTTTTTCAGGAAAAAGAAATATTGAAATATGTACGTTGCTGACCCTTGATGCGGTTTCCTCTGAAAGAAGACCCTTGATAGGGTGCCCCATAAAGAGAAGATTGTATTAAAAGCAGCAATAGTGAGCCGTTAACTGTATCGAAAATACGTTTGTAGAAAACTTGTAGAGGGAGATTCAAACAAATCTTCTCTACACTAAGCAATTAGGGTTAGCTGTAGGTAAAGCGAATAATAACTCTGACGAAAGTTTGCTAAAGCTCCAATAAAGTCGAGAAAATAAAAGAAAGAAAAAGCTAAAAACCAAAAAATCGATTTAATTCCAGGTAAATCCTAGAAGATAAATTGGTTTTTGTGGGTTACAAACACAACAATTTTGTTGTGCTTGATGCAAGATACGCATCTAGTCGTCAGATTTCCGGATATTCGTAGAGATTGGGCAAGAGGCTTAGAAAATTATTTAAAGAGCAATCGGTAAAGTACTTGAAAATAATCTTAATTTACGGTTATTTTGCCCAATCTCCGAGGTAAGTCAATCAGAATAATCACATAAAACTAGAGAGAATTACGCTGCTTGTGGTTGAACGACTGAACCTGTTGAATACGAATATTTTCTGAATAGGGCCGTTCTTCCTGTGTGTCTGCCGCTAGCACAGATCTTATATACAGCACTAAACAATTTGAAATGATTTTTATACTGTTGCTAATTTAAACAGGATAAGACAATCCGTAAGATCTTTAAGATCCTGAAAAATAAAGGATTTGAAACCTATAACTGCTGAGGAGCAGGATTGCTATTTTTTAGAAATGGTAAGATTTAGCACTCAAGACAAAGCGGGATAATTTCCCCATCCTATGTATATAGCGATCAGTATCCTTCACTTTCTAGCGTCTAAAGTCTGACGTCTGAATTTAGCCCTAGCCAAGATTTTTCAGCTTACGTGGATACCTCAGGATAGAGGATCGGTTATCCCGAATTAAGTAACCCCATGACGTGATATACGCTTAATTAGCACTCTGGCACAGAGAGTGCTAAGGTCTTTCATTGCAGAGCTAAAAGAGCTGACTATGGCGAAACTAGTAGTATTTGATGAAAAGTCCCGCCAGGCTTTAGAGCAGGGCGTTAATGCCCTAGCCGATGCGGTCAAAATCACCCTAGGCCCTAAGGGACGGAACGTTGTTCTAGAAAAGAAATTCGGCGCCCCTCAGATCGTTAATGATGGCATTACCATTGCCAAAGAAATTGAACTGTCTGATCCCTATGAGAATACTGGAGCACGGTTAATCCAAGAAGTTGCTTCCAAGACTAAGGACTTAGCAGGTGATGGTACCACCACCGCCACTGTTCTGGCTCAGGCAATTATTCGTGAAGGCCTGAAAAACGTTGCTGCAGGTGCTAACCCTGTCAGCCTTCGTCGTGGTATTGAAAAGGCTGTCAATAAGCTGGTGAGCGAAATTGCCGCTGCAGCCAAGCCTGTGGAAGGAAAAGAAATTGCCCAGGTGGCTACCGTATCCGCTGGCAGTGACGAAACCGTTGGCAACATGATTGCCGAAGCCATGGATAAGGTGACTAAAGACGGTGTGATTACCGTTGAAGAATCTAAGTCCCTGCATACGGAACTGGACGTTGTAGAAGGGATGCAGATTGACCGAGGCTACATTTCCCCCTACTTCGTTACCGATCAGGAACGCATGATTGCTGACCTGGAAGGTGCGCTAGTTCTAATCACTGATAAAAAGATTAGTTCTATGCAGGACCTGGTGGGCGTTCTAGAAAATATCGCTCGTTCTGGTAAACCGTTAGTAATCGTTGCCGAAGATGTAGACGGTGAAGCATTGGCCACCCTCGTAGTTAACAAAGCACGCGGTGTACTCAATGTTGCGGCTGTTAAAGCGCCTGGTTTTGGTGAGCGTCGTAAGGCAATGCTTCAGGACATTGCGGTACTGACCGGTGGTCAGGTCATTTCTGAAGAAGTGGGTCTGAGCCTGGAAATGGCCACCGTTGAAATGCTAGGTACTGCCGATAGAATCACCATTACTAAAGACACCACTACCATCGTGTCTGAAAGTGGAAATAAGGCAGATATTGACGAGCGCATTGGTCAAATCCGTCGTCAGTTGGCTGAAACTGATTCCGAATATGACAAAGAGAAGCTCTCCGAGCGTCTGGCTAAGCTAGCGGGCGGTGTAGCCGTGATTAAGGTCGGTGCCGCCACTGAAACTGAGCTAAAGGATCGTAAGCTTCGCATTGAAGACGCCCTGAGCGCGACTAAAGCTGCTGTGGATGAAGGCATCGTTCCTGGCGGTGGCATTACCCTTTTACACTTGGCTCAGAAGCTTGAAGAGGTGAAAGCGGGTCTAAGTGCTGAAGAGCAGACCGGTGTGGACATCGTGATGCGAGCGGTAGAAGCTCCTCTACGTCAGATTGCCGATAATGCAGGTGACGAAGGCACTGTCGTCGTCGAGAAAGTGCGTGCTCTGCCCTTTAACGAAGGTTACAACGCCCTAACGGGTGCTTACGAAGACCTAATGGCTAGCGGTATTGTTGATCCTGCCAAGGTAGTTCGTTCTGCCCTGCAGGATGCAGCTTCTGTGGCTGGCATGGTGTTGACCACTGAAGCACTAGTGGTTGAGAAGCCCGAACCTGAAGCTGCAGCTCCCGGTGGCGACATGGGTGGCATGGGCGGCATGGGTGGCATGGGCGGCATGGGTGGCATGGGCGGCATGGGTATGCCCGGCATGATGTAACGCATCCATCTGGCCACTTACCTTTTCATCAATAAAAGGTGAGCTATAAACAAAACGCAGGGGCATGCCCCTGCGTTTTTGTATTTCGGTGTCTTTCAATTGATTGACGTCTAAATATAGATCGGCGATATTCTAGATAGTACATATTTACTGAACTCATATTTGGAAGCCACCCGTGACTCCTGTATCTGATCTTGCCCAGCTTCAAGAAGTGGAACTTAGCCAGCGAATTTTAGAAATGGCTAAAGCAGGAGTTTATCGAGAGTCACTGTTTGAAACGTTTAGTGGCTTGGCTAGTAAGCGACAGGTACGGGCTGCGATCGCAACGGCTAAACAGTTTGGTCTTCGCTCCAATCCCGCTCTTCGTGATACGGATTTAGGTACCTATTACCATATCGATCCACAACGGTATGAAAGCTTTCAAAGTTTGCTAGAGTCGGCCATCTCGCCCATTGCTACAGATGATGTTGCCACCCGTTTACGCAAACTCACTGAGGCTGTACAAACTCTGGTAAGGGTATCTGGAGGCGTTGCGATCGCATTGCTGGTAGGTGGTAGTTTCTGTGTACTCAATGGCAAACTTATCGTCGCAGCTACTGTGTGGAGTGCAGCCTTGGCAGTAAGCTTCGTATGGCTACTACAAAAATTATTAGTCGGGTCCTTATTAGAAGGTTAGTTGCCTGAGCCATAAACGAGCGTTCGAGCTGCACTAGAGTTCTTATTCTCTGATAAGCAATTTCATACAAGTTTTGAGTTGAAGCGTCTATTTGATTCCAAGCCCTGCAACCTGCTTCTCATCTATTTCCTAAACACGCTGTTGCCGGAGCACCCTCATACTTAGGAAATAACCTTCAAATCCTAAAACCATTGGCAACAGCTGAGCCGACCACAAAGCTATCTTTGATATCTATTGTCAGACCGATATTAAAGAACACATTATTGTGGAAATTCAAAAGATAAAACAGAAATACTTCAAATACAGAAGCACTGCATATTCTATATTTCCAAACCAAAAACAGGTCTACACTACTCCCTGAGAGTACAGACTAGTGGAGCGTCAGAGTTAAGAATTGGGATCTTCGAGAGTGTTGCGATAGTCTGTATGGAGCAAGCAAACGTCCCATGCAGAAGAAATATATCGTCCGGTTAAGCGAGTCCGAACATCAGCACCTCGAAGGGGTGGT